>DBFBGO010000001.1:0-30769 GCA_048201895.1 Collinsella sp.
TGGATGTAAATGCTATTCACTTAGCAACAGTACTCATATTTGGCATTTTTTGCCCACTGCCATATAGCTGACACCCTATAGCAGACAAAAACAGGCCGCAGCCCATCGCTGCGGCCTGTTCGGAAGCAAAAAAGGCGCTAAGCGCTGTAGCCCATCGCCTGCAGGACAAACATGACAACTGTGAGCACCGTAATCACGCCGATAGTCGCCCAAGTGAGCACGTTCCACACGCGGCCGTTGCGGTTGGCGCCCATAATGTGACGGTCGGCGGCGATAACCACCTGGAACACCAGAACCACGGGCAGTAGCACGCCATTGATGACCTGCGAGGTCATCATAATCTGGAACAGATCGACGCCGGGCATAAGCACCAGCACGGCAGAGATACCGATGATGGCCGTAATGATGCCGCGATAGACCGGGGCCTCGTCCCAGCTGCGGTCGGCACCGCGCTCCCAGCCAAATGCCTCGCAGATAGCGCTCGACGTAACGCCCGGCAGCACGCAGGCAGCCAAGAAGCTCGCCGCGACCAGGCCCGAGGCAAACAGCACCGTGGACCACTGACCCGCAATAGGCTCCAGCGCGCGGGCAGCATCGGCAGCATCGCTAATCTGAATACCCGCCGGGAACAACACCGTACCGGTCGTGATGATAATAAAGCCGGCAATGACATCGGCGGCAAGCGAGCCGCTCACGGTATCGATGCGCTGCAGCACGATATCGTCCTCGCCCGCGTTCTTATCGACCACGTTGTTCTGCGCCAAGAAAATCATCCACGGCGCGATGGTGGTACCGATCGTCGCGACCACGAGCGACACGTAGCTGGGGTCATTTTGAATGTTAGGCACGACCAGGTCGACCGCGACCTCACCCCAGTTGGGGCCAGCCATAAACGCGGCGACAATATAAGTCACGAATACGCAGCTCACCAGCAGCAAAATCTTCTCGATGCGCTGGAAACTACCCGACATGGTAAGCATCCACACCAGCAGCGCCACCAACGGCACCGAAATGCTCGCCGGCACGCCAAAGAGAGCAAGGCCGCTGGCGATGCCCGCAAACTCCGAAATGGTAACAGCCGTGTTGGCGATCAACAGCGCCGCCATAGCAAGTACACTCTTGCGCACGCCAAAGCGCTCGCGAATGAGCGATGCCAGGCCCTTGCCCGTGACGCAGCCGCAGCGTGCCGCGGTCTCCTGCGTCACGATGAGCAGCACAGTCATGACGGGAAGCATCCAGAGCATCTTGTAGCCATAGCTGGCACCCGCGCTGGAATACGTTGCAATGCCGCCGGCGTCATTGCCCGAAAGCGCCGCCAGCAGACCGGGACCCATAGCGCCAAAGATGGCCGCGATGGTCAACTTTTGCTTGGTGCCCGACTTTTGCTTGGTATTTTGCACGCGACCACCTAACCCATGACCGACATGGTGAGCAGCACCGCAGCGGCGCAGTACGCTACGCACGAGATCATGACGGCAATAACGTTCATGGCGGTGCCCGACGTGTTGAGGTCATGCTCGTCACGCCAGAACAGCACCATCAGGTAAATCACGGCGCTCATGTTACCAACCAGGCAAATGATGGCAGCGATATTAAAGCACCCCGTAAAGAGTTGCTCCTCAAACATGGGCGCATCGGGGAACGCAGCGGTGCGCACCAGCTGGGCGCACAGGTAGGTCACGAGTGACAGAATCAGGCCCATACCCGTGCTCTGGAAGAAGAATCCCAGATACGGCTTGGGCTCGTCGTCGTGGCCGTCGTACTCGAGGAAGTAGTTCTTGACGAACGACACCATGCGCGAGGCAGCAAGCAGCACGAGCGGCATGGCGCACATGGGGAACACCACCAGATGTGCGGAGCCGAGCGCCGTCCCCAGCACGGTCGCCATGATGCACGACGCGATGCCCCATACAACAACCCAGTACTGGCGATGCACGAACCAGCTGAGCACGTTCGTCGAGTCGTCCGACGCGCTATCGCCCGAGCCGACACCGGCGATCTGCAGGTCCTCCTGGTGCTCCTCGGCGATAACGTCCATGGCGTCGTCGAAGGTTACGATACCCAGGATATGACGGTTCTCGTCGCAGACAGGGATGGCAACCAGGTCGTACTTGGTCATCTCGTCCGTCACGTCTTCCTGGTCCTCGTCGGGCGACACATAGACCAGGTCGCGATAGGCCAGCTGACCCAGCGTGGCGTCGCGGTCGGCTACGATCAGCGTGCGCAGCGAAAGCACGCCGGTCAGCATACCGCTCGGATCCTCGGTATAGACGTAGTAGACGCTCTCGAAGTCCTCGTCGAGCTCGCGAATCGCCTCGATGGCGTCACCGACCGTTGCCGTGGCGGGCAGGGAAACAAACTCCGAGGTCATGATGCGGCCGGCGGTGTTGTCCTCATACCCCAGCAGGTTACGAATCGCCTTCTCCTCCTTGACGCCCATCAGGCGCAGGAGCTTCTCGGCCTTCTCGTAATCGAGCTCGTCGATCAGGTCAGCTGCATCGTCCGGGTCCATCATGGCCAGCATCGACGATGCGTCCGTGTCGGACAGGCCCTCGAGCATCTCGGTCATAAGTTCGTCGTCATCGAACTCCGAGATGGCCTCGGCGGCCTGGGCAGTATCGAGCTGCGCAAACACCTGCGCGCGTAGGCGCGGGTCGAGCTGCTCGATAATGTCGGCGATGTCGGCAGGGTGCAGCTCGCCGAGCGTCTTGTGCGACACCGAGAGTTGAATGTTCTTGGTCGAGCGGTCGAGCAGGTCCATGTAGGACCAAGCGATGATGTCCTCACTGAGCGGCTTGCCCAGGTGCTTCATAAAGCCTTCGACGATATGCTCGAGCGCGGGGCTGATGGCGCGTAGCAGACCGCGGGCACCGACCTCGGCGCCCAGCAGGCGCAGCTGGTTTTCGCCCGACATGGAAAACTTGATGTCGTTTACGCGCACGACCTTCATGCCCTGCGTGTCGACGATCTGCTTGTTGAGCACGTCGCGGGCGAGCAGGAGTTCGGTCGGCTGCAGGTACGAAAAACGGATTTCGGTGGCCGACGTCTTAAGGTGTACACCCGTCTCGTCGATACGGTCGACCCATTTGCGCCAGCTAATCATAAACGGCGTCTTGCCGGGTCCGCGGAACGCGAGCGACGTCACGTGCGGAAAAACTTCGCCGGTAGCAATACCAAAATCGTTGACCACGCCGAGCTTTTCGCCGTCGACGTCATAGACCGGCAATTTGAGCATCTCACTCAGATAATTCAATGGTGCTCCCCATCATTATTCCTCCGGACGCGACCGCGCGTGCGGCGTCCGGGGGCTTCTGGATATGTATACGCATGCGCGGGCGGCACGCCGCTCGACGCTTACACCCCGTGCATGCGCAAAAAGCACCTGCATGGGGTCATCGACTGTATGGTCGAGGTTTGGATTTCACCTGTAACCTTTCTCTTGACCCTCATTAACCGCAGTAACTATAGCATCAGCATCGCCCTGCGGCATCGAATTTATGCGCTGCACATTGCAGGCATACCAAACGCTGACGCATCCGTGACATAGCTGTTGGGGACGTTCTTAAACGACTACCCAATGACTACTCTGTGGTGTCGTCGTCCTCGGCAAGCTGGGGGAACACGGCGTCCTTGGGCATGGTGGCCTTCGTCAGCGAGGTGAGCTTTTTGCTCAGCGACGTGTCCGTCTTGACCAGGTCGCTGAGCGTCACGATCTTGTAGCCGTCGGCAATGAGGCCGTCGATAATCTGCGGCAGCGCCTCGAGTGTCTGCTCAGCGCATTCGTCTCTATCGGTGAGCAGCACGATATTGCCCGGCGTCACCGAATCGAGCACCGTCGAGACTTGCTCGTCGGCACCGTTGAGCAGCCAGTCGCCCGAGTCAATATTCCACGAGACCACGGCGGAGACCAGGTCCATCGCATCAATCCAGTTTTGCTCGTCAAAGGCAGCGTAGGGAGCACGCAGCAGCATCGTCTTCACGCCGGTCGCCGACTTAATCGCATCGGTGCCTTTCGTGATCTGTTCGCGTACCGCCTCACGGTCTTGGCCCTTGAGCGAATCGTCGCTGTAGCTGTTGGATCCGATCTCGCACCCGGCATCGACAATCGCCTTGGCCGTGGCAGGCGAGGCCTCGGCCGCATCGCCCGAAAGGAAGAACGTCGCGGTGACGCCCTTTTCCTTGAGCACCTGCAAGATCTGTTTGGTGGCGCCGCTCGGACCCTCGTCAAACGTCAGCGCCACGTACTTTTTGTTGCCCTTGGGCGCCACGCTGGCGCACGCAACAACGCAATCGGTGGCGGGCACAACCTCGCCGCGGTCTTGCGTCTTGCCCGACTGCTCACCAACCCACACCTCGGAGCGGCCCTGGACACCCCACGTCTGCACATACTCGATAGCGCCCGTGCCTTCGACCTTGAGCTTGGGCTCGATAACCGTAGCCTGAATCTCGTGCTTCTCGTAAGTGTTACGGCCATCCTTGACCGTCACCTTCTCGCCGCCCTCAAGTTCGCGGCTATCCCATTTGCCCTGCTTCACGCGCTTGCCGTCGACCTTCACCGACAGCTTTTCGCCTCCATGGCGCTTGAGCACGCTGTCATCGACGGCCAGCAGGTCGCCTGCGTCGTAGGTGTCAGTCAACTCCTGGTCGTCAATGAGATTCTGCAGCGTAGAGCCCACGCGCACCGCGGTCTTCTGGCCGTTGAGCTCCACGTCCACACTGCGGTTGACGTAGCCCACGACGGCAGCGATAAACAGCACGAGCGCGCAACCCACGGCGATGAGCGCGTAGGGCAGGCGAGACGAACGACGGGGCGTACGGCTGTTGCCGATGCGCGCACTGCGATCGCTAAACCCACGGCTATGGTTGAGGTACATCGCGCCGGGCTTACGGTGACGCTTGCGCTGACCGCTGGGCAGCTGCCCCAGATCGCGGCGCGCCGTCGGACGCGCACCCGAACGCCCGTTTAAGTTGGATCCGTTTTGGCGCATGTGCCCTCCCCCATAAACACAGCAAGCCGGAGCAACAGGTCTCCGGCTTGCCTCCCATCATTTGGTACGTCGCTATTTTGTAGCTTTTGACGAGCCTCCGCTCGCCTTTTGGTATTCGTCCTTAAAGGCCTTGAACATGCCGCGCGTCTTGCCGAGCTGCTTGCCCAGCGCGCGACTGCCCTTGTCCACGGCAACCGATCCCTTGTCGTCGAGCACCTTGGCGCCCTTTTTGACCTTGTCGCCCACCACGACGCTGGCCTCGGCGGCCTTGGCAGCCGCACCGCCCGAATACCCGAGCGACTTGACCTCGTCCGAGACGACCATCGCGCCGTTCTCATAGCCGCGCAGCATCGTCGGCGGCACCTGCGTGTCACCAACCAAAACACTCGAAGCAGCACCGGCGGTCACATAGAATGCCTGCACGATGCCCGAACGCGGCTTGAACTCAACGTCCGAGCAGTAGCCCACGACGTCGCCCGATTCCGTGCGCACGTCCATGCCAACCCAGATGATGCAATCGTCCAGGTTGATATCGAGGCGCTTGGCCGCGGCGGCATCGTAGGTGCCCTTGACGTCGTCGACCGCGACAGCACCCTCATAGACGCCGATGGCATCGAGCGCCAAAAATCGATCGGGGCGCTCGATCATGCCCGCGATATCGGACTGGCGAACCATAAAGCCCACCACGCGCGTACCGCCCGGGGTAAAGACCGGAAAGTGAATCTTGCCGAGCTTTTTGGGGCTGCGCGGCGTGCCGTCCTTTTTGGTGCGCTTGTCTTCGGCAGGCTTACGATAAACCTTGACGCCGACAAAATCCCCTGCGCGCATTATGCCTCGGTCGAGGGCTCCGTGGCCTCGGTGTCGGCCTCAGTGACGTTCTCGACCACGACGTCGGCAGCGGGCGTCACGTTGCCGCCCGAGATGGCGTCGTTGAGCTGCTCGCGAAGCTGGTCCATGCGCTCGCGGGCCAGGTCGACCTTGGCGCGCAGGTCATCGGTCTTGGCGTCGACCATCGGACCAAAGTCGCTGACCGCGGCACGAGCCTCCTCGGCACCGTGCTCGTAGGTGTCGCGCATGTTGTCCCAGGCATCGTTGGCGATATCGGCGGCCATGGCACGGGTCTCGGCACCCGAGCGCGGGGCCAGAGCAACGCCGATGATAGCGCCGGCGGCAGCGCCAAAGAGCGCACCGGAGACAAAGCTGAAAGTCTTTCCCATGATCATTCCTCTCCTGCGGGCACCTCGATGCCCACCGTTTGAATGCTGTCCATTATACCCGCAGCGCAACACTTGCCGTCGCGCACATCTGCGTACGGTAAAAGCGCAGGTACATGATAGTGATAAGCGAGTGAGCCTACTCCTGCGGCATGGCAGGCATGGCCACCGTGGCCGCCGGGTCCTCGCCGGCGCCATCAACGAGCGGAAGCGCACCTTCCTGTGCGGGACCCGCCGGAACCGTCGCCGCGCCACCGTAGACGGCAGCGGGGGCCTCGTGGCTCTCGGCGGTCGCGCCCTCGGTATCGATTGCCTCCTGCAGCTCATCGTCAAAGCTCGGGACACTCTGGGGCTCCGCGGGCTCGGACTCGACAGCTTCCTCAGCAGCTGCCTCGACGCCGGGTTCGGAATCGGCAGGAGCCTCGCCTTCGGCCCCGTCCTCGGCGTTTGCGGCGGCGATGGCCTCGTGCGGATCCTTGCCCTCGGCCTCGGCGCGCATACCCAGCACCAGGTTGCGCAGGCCCGCGACCGTGCCCTCCACGTCAGGGGCAGGCTGGTCGGCGTGCAGATAGGCCCAGTCCATCATAAAGGTCGCCGAAGACAGCGCGCCGATGGCCAGCGCGTCATCGGGGCATGAAAGCTCAACCTCAAAGACACGCTCATCGTGCTCGCTTACGCGGGTACGGCCGCACGAAATGCTGCCGGCGAGACCGGTCTCGTTCATGAGCTCCACTGTCACGTGCTCAAGCAGATGGCAAAGCTCGGTCTGGCCCATGCAGTCCTGGAATTCACGACCGGAATCGCCTAGGCACAGGTGCTTGGCAATCGCGGGCACCAGGTAGTACACGCGCGCCGTGGCCTCGATGTCCTCCGAGGTCATGAGCGGCATGCCGGGGTTCACCAGCACATGCGCGCAGATCTTGTCCTCGCTGACGGTGACCTTAAGGATGTTGAACAGGCCTGCCATAACTCTCCCCTACTCTTCCTCGCCCTACTCGTCGCCGTCGTGCGGGTCCGCAGAGCCCGCGCCCGGCGTCGCCGGCTTATCTGCCGAGGACTCGGAATCCTTCTTATCGGTTTCGGCCGGAGCGATCACGCGAATAAGCGAGATGCGCTGGCCACGCATCGACTGCACCTTGAACTTGTACCCTGCAACCTCAAACACCTCTCCGATGTCGGGCACCGAGTCGCAAAGTTCCAAAATCCAGCCGGCGATGGTCTCATAATCATCGCTTTCCTCGAGCGGCCAACCAAGCTCAATCGCATCATCGCACGAAAAACGCCCATCGACGAGCCACTCACGGCGCGAAAGACGCGTGAGGTACTTGTTGTCGGGGTCGAACTCATCCTCGATCTCGCCCACGATCTCCTCGACGATGTCCTCGATGGTAATGATGCCAGCCGTGCCGCCGTACTCGTCCACGACCACCACGATCTGGTCGTGCGAAGTCTGCATCTCGGACAGCAGCGGCAGGATATCCTTGGTGTCGGGCACAAAGGTGGCGTCGCGCAAATAACCGGCGATGGGCTGGTCGCCCTCGCCGTCGAGCGAGGGCTGAATCAGGTCCTTGATGTGCGCGATGCCCGCCACGTTGTCGGGATCTTCGTGATAGACGGGGATGCGGCTAAAGCCGGTCTCGCGCATAGTGGACAGCACGTCGGCGACCGTCTCGTCGTCCTCGCACATGGTGGTGTCCACGCGCGGCACCATGACCTCGCGGGCAACGGTATCGCCCAGGTCGAAGATCTCGTGGATCATACGCTTTTCCTCGTCGAGCAGGTCGTCCTGCTCCGAGACCATGTACTTAATCTCTTCCTCCGAGACGTTTTGGCGATCGTCGGCGCTCTTGATGCGCAGGATGCGGGCCAGACCATCGGAGCAAGCGCCAGTCAGCCACACGAGCGGACGGGCGATCTTTTGGAAAAACGACAGCGGCCCCACGACCTGCTTGGACACGCCTTCGGCATTGGCCAGACCAATGCGCTTGGGCACAAGCTCGCCAATCACGATGGACACGAAGGCGACCGCAACGGTGATGATGACCGGCGCCAGGCCGCGCGCGATGGCAGAGAGCGGCGCGACACCAAAGCTCATAAGCCACGTGGCGAGCGGGTCGGACAAGCTCGTCGAGGCGACGGCGGACGAGGCAAAGCCCACGAGCGTGATGGCGACCTGGATGGTGGCGAGCAGCTGGTCGGAGTCGGCGGCCAGCTTAACGGCGCGCTCGGCGCGTTTGTCGCCTTCCTCGGCCTCGTGCTCCAGCACGGCGCGCTTTGCCGTGGTGAGCGCCATCTCGGACATAGAGAAGTAGCCGTTGATGAGGGTCAAAACGAGGGTGGTGATAAGGGAGATGGTTATGTCCATCGGGAGTTTCTCGAACCTCCAAGATTCGGGACGTTAGGTAGTAAGCGTAGATAACGGATAGGGCAGTTGCGTCCGGCGGCCGCTTGGATGGGTCCGCAGGCACAGACGTGATCGCTAGATTACGAAGAGGATCACCGCCATGAACTGGAAGATACTGCCGGCGAGCACCCACAAGTGAAACACACTGTGCAGGTAGCGCACGTTTTTAGCGATGTAGAACGGCACGCCCACGGTGTAGCACACGCCGCCGACAGCGAGCAGGGCAAGTGCCACGGGGTTGAGCAGCGACACGAGCTCGGGCAGCTTAAAGACGACGAGCCAGCCCATCAGCAGGTAGACCAGGCCGCTTACCCAGTGCGGTTGACGCTCGCGCATAAAGCACTCGAGGGCGATGCCGATAATAGCGATGGCCCATACGGCAAAGAACAGCATAGGGCCGCCATCGTTTGCGAGCGTGATGAGGCAAAACGGCGTATAGCTGCCAGCTATGAGCAGGTAGATGCAGCTGTGGTCGATGATGCGAAACACGCGCTTGGCGCGTGCGGGCTGAATCGCGTGGTAGAGCGTAGAGGCTAGGTATTCGAGGATAATACTGACGCCATAGACAATCGCCGCGGCCATGTGAGCCGGGCCTCCGCCGCGAAGAGCGGCAAATACGATCAGGAGCACCAGGCCCGCGATGCCCAGCAGGCAACCGACACCATGGGTGACGGAGTTCATGATCTCCTCGCCCACCGTGTAGTGCGAAACGGCCGCGGCCTTGGGTCGCGGCTTGGAACTGTCGCTCGAATCGGACATGCCGGTTACATCCTCCAAGTAAATAGTTCTCAACACTATATCAAAGCGTCTGGGTACGTGCGAAATTTGCACCATACGTGACCCCTTGTTTACCCATTCTTTGCTTGTTGACGCATCAACGGCGAACGTCCATAATGCGCTTGCATTAAATGTTGATGTATTAACATCTTATAGGAAAGCTTCTTATGTTTCAAAACGCACGTTCCCATCGAAAGCTCAAGATAGCCGGCGTCATTGCGCTGGTGCTCGTTGTCGCGCTGCTGGGGTTTGCCGGCAACTTTCTGTTTGACTTCGCGCTGAATCCCCGCGCGCCATACACCATGAAGATGATGCAGGACGGCAAGGACGCCGAAAAGGGCGAGCAGATGGATGCCGAGGAGGGCGAGGCACGGGCGTGGTTTAAAGAGAACCGCGAGAGCAGCAGCCTCACCGCGGACGACGGGACTGAGCTCGCCGCCTGGTATTTTGCTGCGTCGGAGAGCACACACGACTACGCCGTCTGCCTGCATGGATATACCAACGAGCCTATCGGTATGGCCCGATACGTCAAGCGATTCCACGACCGCGGCATGAACGTACTCGCACCCGCCGCCCGCGCCCACGAGCGCTCCGGCGGCGACTATATCGGCATGGGCTGGCCCGAGCGCCTCGACATCGTCGCATGGATCGAGCGAATCGTTCAGGCTGACCCCGAGGCGCGCATCCTGGTCTTTGGCGAGTCGATGGGTGCGGCAACCGCCATGAACGTCGCGGGGGAATCTCTGCCCGCAAACGTGAAATGCATTATCGAGGACTGCGGTTATACGAGTGTTTGGGACGAGTTTTCCCTGCAGCTCAAGGACGTGTTCAGCCTGCCCAGCTTTCCCTTGCTCGATGTAGCAAACTTGGTGTGCAACGTGCGCGCGGGCTACGACTTTCATAAGGCGAGCAGTGTGGAGCAACTCAAACACGCGACGGTTCCCATGCTGTTTATCCACGGCGACCAGGACACCTTTGTGCCGTACGACATGCTCGACCAAAACTACGACGCGTGCGCCAGCAAGGTTAAACAGAAGCTCACTATCCACGGCGCCACCCACGCCAAGAGCGCGCAAGTTGACCCCGAGCTCTACTGGAATACGGTCGACGACTTCCTCGACAAGAATTATTAGGCAAAAAGCAACGTCTGGGGTTTTGTTGCCAAAAATCGGTTTGTGGTCGGCGGTATTCGATTTTTCACCGCACTTCTGAAAAGCCGCCCGCGAGCGTTGTGCTCGTGGGCGGCTTTTACTCAACTAACGCCACAAAGGCGCTTGGTTTGTCCAATAGGACGACGCTACTTGACCTCGATGAGCTCGTACTCGCTCGTGCCCAGGCCGATCTTTTCGGCGTGCGCGATGCACACGCGCCAGTCGGTGTCGGGATGCGTGATGCAGAAGGGGTCACGCGCCTGCTCGCCCTCCAGGTGCTCGTGGTTATGCTCCATCTTGGCCGCGCTATCGGTGAGCTCGGTGTTGGGCAGCGGCTCGGATGCCATGACGGCATCGGCGCAGGCCTGGTCGATGGCGACCGGGTCGAAGCTCGCGAACATGCCGATATCGTTAACGATAGGCGTGTCGTTTTCGGGATGGCAATCGCAGTTGGGGCTGATATCCATGGCGAGCGAGATATGGAAGCTCGGGCGGCCGTCGACAACGGCCTTGGTGTACTCGGCGATCTTGCAGTTGAGCACGTCGGCCGCGGCCTCATAGCCGGGCTTGATGCAGTCCTGGTTGCATGCCGCAATGCAGCGGCCGCAGCCCACACAGCGATCGTGGTCGATGGCAGCCACGTGAACCGTGCGGGTGTTGCCGTTGGCAAGCTCGCGTTCGCGGGTATCGTCAAACGAAATGGCGTTGTGCGCGCAAATCTTTTCGCAGGCACGGCAGCCAATGCAGTGCTCGGCCGCGACGTTCGGCTTGCCGGCGGCATGCTGCTCCATCTTGCCGGCACGGCTGCCGCCCCCCATGCCCAGGTTCTTCATGGCGCCGCCAAAACCGGCCTGCTCATGGCCCTTAAAGTGGGTGAGGCTGATCACGATATCGGCGTCCATGAGCGCCTGACCGATCTTGGCCTCGTGTACGTACTCGCCGTCCTCGACCGGGACGAGTGCCTCATCGGTGCCCTTGAGGCCGTCGGCGATGATGATCTGGCAGCCCGTGGCATACGGGGTAAAGCCGTTCTGGTAGGCGGTATCGATGTGCTCGAGCGCGTTTTTGCGGCTACCGACGTAGAGCGTGTTGCAGTCGGTGAGGAAGGGCTTGCCACCCAGCTCCTTCACGACATCCGCGACGGCGCGGGCGTAGTTGGGGCGCAGAAAGCTCAGGTTGCCCAGCTCGCCAAAGTGAATCTTGATGGCGACGAACTTGTTCTCAAAGTCGATCTGCTCAATACCGGCATGACGGATGAGGCGCTTGAGTTTGTCGAGCTGGCTCTCGCGAGCATGCGTGCGCAGATTGGTGAAGTACACCTTAGCGGGTGCTGCGGGTGCAGTTGTGGTCATAGACATATCCCCTCGGTCTATATGGCGTTACAGACATAGAGGATGGTACCAGTTAAAGCAGAGTTAAAGTCAAGTACGGGACCTAGTCATTGGGGACGTTCTTAAACGACTACTCTTGGACTTTGAGTGCCTCGGCCAGACCCACACGTTTGATGGAACGCATGTGCAGCAGCGCCACGACCAGGTAGGTCGCAAAGCCGATTCCTGCGCACGCCGCCATGGACCAAGCGGGCACGTAGATCTCGATATTGCCGTTATAGGCGAGCAGCATCGAGCGGAAGATGGCCGTTAGCGAGCCAATAATGACCGGCAGGCTCAGCACGAGTGACGCTGCCACGCACAACGTGATCGAGCGGATGTACAGATGCGAAATCTCGCTATCGCGATAGCCAAAGACTTTCATGTAGCTGATCGAACGGGCGCTGTGGTCGATCACAGCCTTGGTCAGCAGGTACATAAACAGCAAGAAGATGAACACCGCAAGCCCAACCATCATGCCGATCATTTTGCTCATCATGCCGATGAACTGGTCGCCCACGGCGCACATGTCGTCGGGCGTGGTGTCGCCGGCAAAGTAACGAGCATCGAGGTCAAGCTTCTCGTCGCTCACATAGCCGTTAAAGTAGGCGGCGTCGTTGTCGAACAGCTCGTTAAAGTCGTCGACACTCATATAGATATTCATGTCCGACTTGGAGCCCCAGGCACAGTCCTTGCCCGCGTACTCAAAGGAATAATGCTCGCCCTCGTACTTGTCGCGAAGCTTAGCCTTCTGACCCTCGCTCCAGCCAAACTTGTCGAGCAAGCCACTGCCAAAGACGACGCGTCCGTCGCCGACGTTGAGATCTTTCCAGTAGCGCGAATCGGATGAAATGCCGTAGACGGAAATCGTCTCCTCGCCATTTCCATCGCCGCGGTCGTATTGCAGCCGGTAAACGGCGTATTTCTCGGCCTGTGCGATTGCACCCGCACCGTTGTCGGTCGTATTGACCGGGTGGATATCGTCGTTGTCAGCGTCGATCTTAGAGGCCTTGTCGATCAGGCCGATGGCCTCATCGCGGTCGCAGCCGAGGGCATCAGCAAGATCGTCAAGGCGCGCGTAGAGCGCATCCTTCTTGTCCTGGACCTTGGCAAGCGCATCCTGCGCTGCGGCCAGGCTCTCGGCAGGCGGAGCACTCGCCGCAGTATCGGCTGCCGTCTGCGCCGCATCGGCCGCGTCGTCAAGCTCGTCATCGACATCCTGAGCAGCGGAAAGCAACGCGCCGCCAACCGACTGCAAGCGCTCGAGTGCCAACCACTGCTCGCGCACCTCGGCGGTGCCCTCGAGCTCCAGCGGAGCCTTGAGCGTGTACTGGTGCTCGGCGACCAGGCTCGTCTCGAGGTTGTCCGCGTAGTGCGTCATCGTGGGCAGAATCGCCAGGCCAAAGAGCAGCAGCAGCGACGCAAACGCAATACCTGCGAAGAGCGTGGCGAAGTTGCCCAAGTTGCGCAGGAAGATGCGCAGGCGGAAGCGCGAGACAAAACCCATGCGCTCCGGCAGCTGCAGGCCGCGCTTGGTGCCAGACTTGCCGTTCGCCTCGTGGCGAAGAAACTGCAACGGCGTCTTGCCCATCTTGCGAAGCAGACCCGCCAGCGTGATGAGAATGAGCGCAGCGGCGGGAACCACGGCGCACTTCACAAAGATCCCCCAGCTCCAGTACACCTGGAAGGGAGGCAGGCTGTACGAACCGTAATAGAGGCTGCGCATGGGCTCGGTAAAGAACACAACGCCGAGCGCGGTGCCCAAAAGCGCCGCGATCACGCCCACGGTAGCGGGAAGCGCAAGGTAGTGCAGCACGATCTCGCGTCGACGATAGCCGCTGGCGAGCAGCGTGCCGATGATGGCGCTCTCCTCCTCGATGGTAGCGTCGGTAAGGACCACAAAGACAAACGCCATGATCACGATGATGATGTCGAGCAACGTCGTCCACATCATGGAGTCGCCGTCTACGTCGTCGCGCGCGTAGCCACTGCCCTGGTTGGAATCGGCGTCGATGAGGTCATCCACGCGCGCATCGGCATCGGTCAGCGCCTCGACCATATCCTGCTCCGCATCGATGCGATCCGCGGTGGGGAGGTCGCGATCGGTAAAGGTAAAGGAGTACGTGTAGGCAGGCGCGCCGCCGGCATCCTCGAGCGCGGCAAAGCCGGCGTCGGTGACCTCGGCCACGCCATAGGTGATGGTGTTCGCCGTAAAGTCCGAATTGTTGAGGAACAGCGCCTGGCTATCGGGCTGGGTTATGATGCCGCAGATGGTGTAGGTGCGACCCTCAAGCTCGACTTTATCGCCCACGGACAGGTTGTTATTGGTGGCAAAGACACGGTCGATGGCCACCTCGTCGTCCGCCTTGGGTTCCTTGCCCTCACAGTAGGACGCAATGTCCACCTTAGCACGGTGTGCATAGGTGCGCAGCGTGCGCTTGGCGCCATCGTCGCCGGCTGCATCCTCGGCGGCCTTGAGTTGATCGTCGGTAGCCTCGAAGGAGGTGGTCACGCGGCCGTCCTCAATCGTGTACGCATCGCGCATGTCGTCGATAAGGCAGCCGATGGAATGCGCTGCGAGCAAAAATCCCGAGGTGAGAGCGATGCTTCCGCACATAAGCAAAAAGATGCCCAGGCACTTGCCGATATTGCGGCGCAGCTCGCGCGGGAGACGTTTTGCGAGAGGTGTCATGGCGCCGCCTACCAATCGAGCTCGGCGGCCGTAACGGGCGACTCGTTGAGCTCATCCTCGACGATGTGCCCGTCGCGCAGGCGCAGCACGCGATTGGCCATGTGCGCGATGGCGGCATTGTGGGTGACAATGATGATGGTGCAGCCGTAGGTGCGGTTGACATCCTCCATGAGCTGCAGGATTTCCTTGGACGTCTTGTAGTCAAGCGCGCCGGTGGGCTCGTCGCACAGCAGCAGGCCCGGGTTTTTGACGAGCGCACGGCCGATGGCACAGCGCTGCTGCTGGCCGCCCGAGACCTGGCGCGGGAACTTGTTGCGGTGCTCGTAGAGGCCCAGCGAACGCAGCAGGTCGTCGACATTGAGCGGGTTTTTGGACAGGTGCGCCGTGACCTCGATGTTCTCCTTGATGGTGAGATCGGGCACCAGGTTGTAGAACTGGAAGACAAAACCCAGCTCACGGCGGCGATACTCGCCCAGGTCGGTAGGCTTGAGCACCGTGAGGTCGCAGCCGTCCACCATGATGGAGCCGCCGTCGGCATCCTCCAGGCCGCCGATCAGGTTAAGAAACGTCGACTTGCCCGAACCCGAAGGCCCCGGCATGACGCAGATCTCTCCGCGGTTGATGGACGTGTCGATGCCGTCGAGCACCGTCAGGCGTGCATCTCCATCGCCGTAGTGCTTTTTGAGATCCTTAACCTGGACGTAGGCCTCCCGCGTTGCCACGGTATCCCCCATTGTTAGCCTTGTACTACTTTATGAACATAATAGTAAACCTTGGCGAACTATTTTTGGGCGAGGCCTGGATTTTATTTCAGACTAGTCATTGGGAACGTTCTTAAATGACTAGCTGTTGGGGACACTCTTTCGCCACCCGGTAGTTGGGGACGCTCCTTATCTGTCCCCGATGGCTAGTCATTTAAGTCTGTCCCCAATGAATACTTTTGGTCGTTTAAGTCTGTCCCCAATGAGTAGGTGTCTAGGCGTGGGATTTGTTGTGGGCGAGGGCTAGGCCTACGGCGGCGATGGCCGCGGCAAAGAGCACTGTGACGCCCAGATCGCAAGCGATGTCGCCCAGCACGGTGGACGTCAGGTCCGCGGCGAGCGCCTTGCCAATCGCGTCGTTCACCCAATACGTCGGCACAAAATGCGCCGCGGTCTGCACGGCTGGGCCCATCAGCGACAGCGGCATCCAGGCGCCGCCCAAAAACGTCATGAGCATGCCGAGCAGGTTGCCCACACCGTTGAGCAGCTCCTCACGCGCACCCAGGCTCGAAAGGGCAAAGCCAACGGCCAGAGGCGTGCACACCAGGGCAAACGTCGCCGCCAGCGCCAGGCACACACGACCCACGCCGACCTCGGCAACCGCGCCGGCAAAGCCCACGACGCCCATCATACTCGACACAAACCAGATGCAGACGGTGATCACAGTGGCGGCCGCAAACACGGCGAGCGAACGCCGGCGCTCGGAGATTGGGCCGGCATCCATACGACGCACGCGCTCGGGCTCGTTCATGCCCGAGAACACCAGCCCCACCGATACGATGACCGACGAGATAATCGCGTACGCGCCAAAGTTGAAATACGACTTGAGCATGGCGGCGGCAGTCGAACCAGCCTTGACCTGCTCAATCTGGACCTCGGCGCGCTTGGCGGCGGCATGCTCGGCGGCCTTGGCGACGCTACCATTAGAGGCGGCGGGCTCTAGGGCCGCTGCAGCGCCCGCGAGCGAAATCCAGCGCGAGGCCTCAGCAGACGAAAGCGCCGCCGCCATGGTGCCGGCACCGTAGGTCACATCGAGCTTGGGCAGGGCCTCCCCCGCGCG
Source organism: Collinsella sp. (assembly GCA_048201895.1). Classification (GTDB taxonomy): domain Bacteria; phylum Actinomycetota; class Coriobacteriia; order Coriobacteriales; family Coriobacteriaceae; genus Collinsella. The sequence goes on from DBFBGO010000001.1 coordinate 16,418, forward strand.
GGCGGCCGCGACCAGGTCGTTCTCAAACCCCTCCGGGATAAAGAACACGCAGTCGGCGCTACCCTTGGCGCTGTTGCTCTTGGAGAGCGCGTCCGCAAGATCGTAGGTATCGTCGCCGACGCCCGTGACCAACTCAAAGCGCGACCCCAGGTGCTTGGTGAGCGCATGCGAAAGGTCGCTGTCGTCGCGGTCGACCACGATCACGTTGGCATCGTAGGGCTCGTACTCGGTGAGCTGCGACGAGTTCCAGCTCACCGATGCCGCGATGAATACGCCCATGAGCGAGATGAACACCGTATAGATGAGCAGGTAGAACGGGTGCGCCAGCGCCATGCGAAGCGCAGTCTTAAAGGTGCTCATAGCGGCTCCTTCCAAAGGTCAGCGTGGCGGCGGCAACGAACAGCAGCGCCATAAGGACCAGCGCGCCGGCGCGAACGACAAAGGGGCCCAGGTTCTCAAAGAAATACAGGCGGTTGAACATGACGCAGATGAGCTTGACGGGGTTGAGCCAGCACTCGGCCGGGCAGGCGCGGGCGACGTCGTCGGCAAGCGCCATCGCCGGCTCGCCGTAGAGGCCGGCGAACAGGGCGCACGTGGTAGCAAAGCCCGTGAGGATGCCGGACTTGGACGCCTTGCCGCCCTTAACGGGAAGCGTGCCCACAAAAAGGCCCAAGCCCGTGGCGGCAAGCGCGGAAGCGGCGCCACCCACCAGACACAGCCCCTCGCGCCCGCCAAAGTCGACGCCCACGACCAGGCGCACGTAGCCGATCGCGATCGTCATCGAGGCAAAGGAGACCAGCCACGAGCCGACAAAGATGCCGGTCAGCGATGCCGTCTTGGAAAGACCGCCCACACAGCGACGTGCGCCAAGGCCCGACAGATTGGGCTGCAGGTCGACGACGCTCAAGGCGGCAAACTCCGCAGACATCATCGCGACCAGGCCAAAAAGCGCGTAATAGTAGACGACCGTGCCATCGGGCGTGGTGCGTGTCAGGCTTACGCGGCGGGTACCGCCCTCGAGCGATAGAGCGCGCGCAACCGCCTCCGGGTCGGCGAGCGCCGCCGGGTTGTCCTGGGCAATCTGGGACATGAGCTCGGCATTTTGTGTATACGAGCTTGCCACCGTCTCCAGAATACTGCGGTCGGTGAGCACCGACGTCGCACGCGAGCTGCCATAGCTCGAAAGCAACGTGAGTTTGGGCGTGCCCGCATCGTCGACCGCATAGATGCCCGCGACCTCGCCGGCCTTAGGCGCACGGTTCGCATCGGCTGCGTCGTCGAGCTCGTGGATCTCGAGCAGCTGATCGCCGCCTTCCTTGGCAAGCGACGTCGCCACGCCCTTAAAGGTCGAAGCGTCCCAAGCCTCGTCCGCCACGACGGCCACCGGCACCGGGTCGACCGTGCCATCGGAGCTGAGGTTCGCAAACATAAACATGAACATCGTGGAAAGTACGATGGGAAAGAGAGCGCCCCAGACCCACGTGCTCGGCCGGCGCAGCAGCGTCTTGACCGTAGTGATGATGGTGTTGAACATGACTGCCCCCTAGTCGCGCAGCTCGCGGCCGGTGATCTCGAGGAACACGTCGTTGAGGGTCGGTGGCTCGCTCCACACGCGGCCGAGCGCCACATCGGCGGCGCGCAGCGTGTCGAGGATGTCGACCAAATTGTGCGGGCTCGCTTCGCAGGTGCAGACGATCTCGCCGCCGGACAGCTCAACCGAAAGCACGTGCTCGAGGGCGCGCAGCCGCTCGACCGTGGCGGTCTCTACGGCGCCAACCTCGACAGTCACGCGCTCGCCCATCTGAATCATGCGCTTGAGCTCGTCGTTGGTGCCCTGCGCCAGCACGCGCCCGCCGTCCATGATCATGATGCGGCTGCAGATTTGCTCGACTTCCTCCATGTAATGGCTGGTATACACCACTGTGGCGCCCTCGTCGCGCAAGCGGCAGATGCCCTCCAGGATGGCGTTGCGGCTCTGTGGGTCGACCGCCACCGTGGGCTCGTCAAAGAAGATGAGCTCGGGCTTGTGCGCGATGCCGCAGGCGATGTTGAGGCGACGCGCCAGGCCGCCCGAGAGCTTGCCGGGGCGGAACTTGGCAAAGTCGCCCAGCCCGACAAAGTCGATCGCCTCGTTCACCAGCGCGCGGCGGTGCTTGCGGTCGTTGACGTAGAGGCTGCAGAAATAGTCGATGTTCTCGCGCACCGTGAGCTCGTCAAACACCGCCACCTGCTGCGGCACCACGCCGATGCGGCGCTTGAGGTCGTAGCGGGCGGGCGCCATGGGCTCGCCGAACAGCTCAATGGTGCCTTTGTCGTAGGCAAGCAGCTGCAAAATGCAGTTGATGGACGTGGTCTTGCCCGAGCCGTTGGGGCCCAGCAGGCCAAAGATCTCGCCGGGGGCGATGCTCAGGTTAAAGTGGTCGAGCGCAATAAGGTCGTCATAGCGCTTGACGAGGTTTTCGACGTGAACGATGTCTGTCATGAGGCGGCCCTTCCGTTGATTGCGGCCCGGTACGATTGCATCATCGCAGGAGCCGCCGGCGCGCACCAGTGAGCTTTGTCACGAGTGCGGGGTCTTTGTCGTGCGGCCTGCCGACGCCCCCGCTTTGCTGCGCGGGAGGAATGTCACGGTTGCGCAGGCGGCCCCTCCACCATGCGCGGCTTCGCGTACAATACCCGTATGAACAGGCTTTTCGACAAATCGATCGTGCTGGCGTGCTGTATTGCGGCCGCCATGGGTCTTGCTGTGGATGCCCGCATGGTCGCGGCGTTTTGCCTTGGCGTTATTGCCACCTCGCTGGCCGAGGTCGCACAGGAGGAACACGCGCGCCGCGCAAGCGAGGCCGCGAGCTACGTCTACATCATCGCGGCCGTCTTCATACCGCCGTTTGTGCCGTTTGCGCCTCTCGCTCTCTATGACATCGCGCGGCGCGTGCGCCGTGAGCACGCCTGGGTCGCGCTGGGCATTGGCTCCGTCTTTGCCTTTGCGCTCGTCGTGGACCTTCGCACCGACGCGCTCACCGCCCGAACGCTTCTGCTGACCGCCATCCTTTCGGTTGCCGCCACCTTGCTATCGCTACGTACCGCCCAGCTGGAGCGCGAGCAGCAGCGCATGCGCCGTACCCGCGACGAACTGCAGGAACGAGCCCTCGCGCTCGAGGCGCGCAACCGTGATCTTGCCGATCGCCAGGACTACGAAGTCGAGCTCGCGACGCTCGCCGAACGCGCCCGCATCGCGCGCGAGATCCACGATAACGTCGGGCACCAGCTCACGCGTGCCTCACTGCAGGCCGAAGCCTTGCGCGTGGTCCACGCCGACGAGCCCGGCGTCGCCGCCGATTTCGCCGACGTCAAACGCACGGTTGACGAGGCGCTCCAGCTTGTGCGCACCAGCGTCCACGCGCTCAACGACAACGCCGTCGACCTTTCCGTGCAGCTCGAACGCATTGTTGAAGGCGCGCGCTCGGACAGCAGCCCGCAGATTGAGCTTGAAGTTTTGGCCGAGCATGCACCCGCCAACGTCGCCAACTGCTTTGCGGCGGTGCTGCGCGAGGCGCTTTCCAACGCCATGCGCCACGCCCATGCCAAAACCATTACCGTGCGGTGCATGGAGCATCCGTCGTTTTACCAGCTTGTCGTTACCGACGATGGCGCGGGCGGGGTCCAAGCAAGCGGCCGCGGCGCTGCGGAGGGCATGGGGCTCGCCTCCATGCGCGAGCGCATCGAGGCGCTTGGCGGCGCCTTCACCGCCGGCCCGCGTGCCAGCGCCGGCGGCTGGCGCGTGTTTGCCACCGTTCCCAAACAGCAAGGAGATGAGGGCCGATGAGGCTCATCGTTGTCGACGACGACCGCTTGGTGGTCGATTCGCTCAAGATTATCTTGGGCGCCCAGCCGCAGATCGAAGTGGTGGGCACCGGTGCCAACGGCAACGATGCGGTGGCGCTCTACGCCGAGTACGCACCCGATATCGCGCTGCTCGACATCCAGATGCCGGGGCGCGACGGACTTTCGGCGGCACGCGAGATCCTTGAGCGCGATCCTGCGGCACGCGTGGTATTTCTGACAACATTCTCGGATGACGAGTACATTGTGTCGGCGCTCAAGCTGGGCGCCCGCGGCTACCTGATCAAGACTGATGTCGCCGCCATTCCACCGGCGTTGGCACAGGTTATGGACGGTAAGCGCGTACTCGAGGGCAAGGCAATCGAGGACATCGATTTTGACGGAACGGGCGTCGAGTCGGGCACGCTCCGCCGGCCCGCGGCCTTTGCCGGCCTGACCGACCGCGAATTCGAAGTCGCCGAGCTCATCGCCCGCGGCCTCGATAACAAGGAGATTGCCGCCACCGCCTATATGGGCGAAGGCACCGTACGCAACCACATCAGCTCGATCCTTGCCAAAATGGGCCTACGCAACCGCACACAGATCGCCATCGCCTACCTGCGAGGGTAATTACCCAACGGCCAACCGCTCCGACAGAGCAAAATATCTGTTATCTATTTAATGCCATTTCAAAACTATGCCGGTTTACTACGATAAAAACGAGATTCCCGACCACGCGTGATTTTTTCGCAAAACTACAAGCCGTCTACCTGCGGTTTTGATTTTGTCAAATGCGGTGTGGTTGGAGGTGGGCGATTTATCGTAGTAATCCGGCATAGTTTTGTTCGCGACGGCACAACCGCGCGTTTAAGCGCGGGGCCGGTGGGGCAAAATTGCCCCACCGGCCCCTATTCCAGTTCTATCCCAGCGTTACTCCGGTTTGGTTTCTACCGTGGGAGTCTTGTCCGCTGCAACTGGGGTGCGGGCGGTGTCCATAGTCAGGCAGTTCTTGGGACAGCTTTCGATGCACTCGCCGCACACCACGCAGGCATACGGGTCGATCGACCACGTTCCACCCTTGCGATCGACCGCGAGCGCGCCCGCCGGGCAGCGACGCGCGCACATGCCGCAGCAAATGCACACGTCCATGTCGTTAACGATATGTCCGCGCAAGCGCTCGGGTACCGCGAGCTTCTCCTGCGGATAGCACACCGTTACCGGCTGCTTGACCATAGAGCCCAAGGCCGTCTTGGCAAATGTTAGTAAACTCATGCCGCGCCTACCTTTCCGTGCAGCTAATGCAGGGGTCGATGGTCAGGATAATCATGGGCACGTTGGCAAGGAGCACGCCCTGCAGCGCATGCGTCAGACCCGCCAGGTTTTGCGACGTTGGCGTGCGCACGCGGAAACGGTCCAGATTCTTGGTGCCGCTGCCGCGCACATAGTAATACGCCTCGCCGCGCGGCTGCTCAATCACAACCTCGCCGCGCGCGCCGTCGGCCGGCGTGAGCTTGGTACGCCCGCCGATGCCGTCGTGCGGAATCTTGCCGACAAGCTCCTTGATGATGTCCATGGCCTGCGTGACCTCGGCGCAACGCACCCGGCAGCGGGCATAGCAGTCGCCATCGCTAGCAACGATAGGCTCAAACGCGGCCAGGTCCGCATAGGCGCCGTCGCCAAACATGCGCACGTCGTAATCCACGCCCGAGGCGCGCCCGAACGGACCGACCATCGAAAGCTCCAGCGCATCTTTCTTGCTGATCACGCCCACGCCATGCAGGCGCTCGCCGCAGCTGTCATCGTCCAAAAACGTATGCACCAGGGCCTCGTAGTCGGGACGCATGGCATCGAGCGTCTGGACAATTCCGGCCAGCTCGGAGTCCTCGATATCGTGCTTAAGGCCGCCGATCTCGTTAATCGACAGAATCACGCGGCCACCGCACGTGCTCTCGAAGATTTTGAGAATTTGCTCGCGCAGGGTCCACGAACGATAGAACAGTGCCTCGAAGCCAAAGGCGTCGGCGAGCAGACCCAGCCACAACAGGTGCGAATGAATACGCGAAAGCTCGTGCAAAATGGTGCGGATATACTGCACGCGGTCGGGCACCTCGATGTCGAGCATGCGCTCGCAGGCGCAGGCATAGCCATAGCTATGGCCCACGGCGCAGATGCCGCAGATGCGCTCGGCGATGTAGCCAAACTGATGCATGTCGCGCTTTTCGGTGAGCTTCTCGAGTCCGCGGTGCACAAAGCCGATCTGCGGAATTGCCTCGATGACGCGGTCGTCCTCGATTACCAGGTCCAGATGAAGCGGCTCGGGCAGCACCGGATGCTGCGGGCCAAACGGAATAACGGAGCGATGTGCCATGGACCTTACGCCTCCTTTTTCTGCTTGTCGCGGGCGGCCTTGGCGGCAAGCGCCGCGCGGACCTTGGCCGCTTTCTCGGGATCCATGGCGGCGAGCTTTGCCTCCATCTCGGCAGCCTTGAGCGCGGCCTTCGCAGCAGTTTCATCGTGCTGAGCATCGGAGCCAGCAGCCGCAGCGGGCTGAGCGACGGCAGCGCCCGCAGCATCGCCAGCGCCCGCAGTGCCCTCCCCCGCAGCGGCCGTGGCAGCAGCAGCCTTCTCGGCCGCGGCCTTGCGCGCCTTGGCCTCGGCAGCGGCACGGACCTTCATGGCTTTCTCGCGCGCGGCCTTCACCTCGGGCGTGATAACGCTCATGGGCTCGGCAGTCGAGACCTGGTAGAAAAAGCCCTTAAAGTCAATCTGCATATCGGTGATGGCAAGACCAAACAGGTCGTGCGCTTCGTTTTCAAACGGGAATACTGCCGGATAGTACGAGCTGATGGACGGAATCTCCTGGTACTGATTAATTCCCTCAACCACCAGGTTCTCGATCGCATAGCTGCCGTCCTGCGCAATCTGCTCCTGAGCAGCACGAACGTTGATAAACGTATAGACCAGTCGATACGTGCCGTCGTCGACGTTGCGCTCGGCGTGCATTTGCACAAAGCGCGCGCCGGCGCCCTTGAGCGCCTGGACATGCGACAGGAGCTCGTCAATCCCGACGGTGGTATAGATAGCCTTTTGCATTACTCGGCCTCCTTTGCAGCGGCGGGCGCGGCGGACCTGGTGGACACGTTGGCCTCGACACCGTCACCGGCACCATCAGCCCCGGCCCCCGCAGCCACAAACCCGTCCTCGCCCAACTCAACGCCACCGTCCCAAGTAGCGGCACCGCCCACGGTAAGCGGATCGCCGCCGGCGCGCATCACGGCCTCCTTCTGGTCCAGGATGCCGCACGCCTCCACGATGGCATCGATCACGGTCTCGGGGCGAATGGCGCACCCGGGCGCGTACACATCCACGGGAATCGCGCGGTCCACGCCGCCGATCACGTTATAGGCATCGCGGAACACGCCGCCCGAACACGCGCAGATACCGCAGGCCACCACGCACTTGGGCTCGAGCATCTGGTTGTAGATCTGGCGCACGACGGGCAGGTTCTGGGCATTGACCGACCCCGTCAACAAAAAGATATCCGCATGCTTGGGGTTGCCGGTGTTGACCACGCCAAACCGCTCCGCATCGAACAGCGGGGTAAGTGAGGCCAGCACCTCGATATCGCATCCGTTGCAGCTCGAGCCGTCGTAATGAATAACCCACGGCGAGCGCGACATTTTATGATCCATGGATGCCACCTCCTAAATAAACACGTCGACGAGGATGGGCATAAGGTTGAGCAGGCCAAACACCAGCGCCACACCCCAGCCGAGCTTAAAGCAGCTGCGCCAGGTGCTACGGGCGAAGGTGTTATCGATCAGCACCTCGACAAAATACGTCACAGCCATCACGGCCAGGGCGACCACCCAGCTCACCGGGTTGTCCCAGACAAAGAACATGCCCACCCACATCAAAAACAGCACGGTCTCACACCAGTGCATAAGGGTCATCTTGGCCAGCGTGCCGCCGCTCATCTCGGTGGCGACGCCCTGGACAATCTCCTGATGCGCGTGATGCGAGTACGAAAGATCGAACGGCGACTTGCGCAGCTTGATGGTAAGCACCGCGAGCAGTGCGAGAAAAATGGGTGCGCTGTACACGATGATGGGGGCCGACTGCCCCGTCACGGCGATGGAATCGAAGCTGTCGGTGGCAAGGTACAGGCCCACGCTCATCAGCAGAACGGCGGGCTCGTAGCTCATAACCTGCAGCAACTCACGATCGGCGCCAACTTGGGCAAACGGGCTTTGCGTCGAGGCGGACGCCAGCACCACAAAGATCGCGGCGAGCGTCACCATAAAAGCGCACAGCAGCGTGTTGGAGCCCGACACAAAGATGCCACCGCCCACCACGGTAAAGATGAGCGCGCACGCCATATAGGTATCGTCCATGGTGTTTACGCTGGCAGGGGCTTTGCGCAGCAGCTTGGCAATGTCGTAGAAAGGCTGGAGCAGGCGCGGGCCCACGCGGCCCTGCATACGGGCCGAAAGTTTGCGGTCAACGCCGTCGATCAGGCCACCCACAAGCGGCGCCAGCAAGGCAAACGCCACGGTACCAATAAAGATGCCCACGACGCCCGAACCTTCAAAATACTTGCCGCGCAACACCGAGGGCGCGCTCATGGCAAGTCTCTCGGGCCCAATCCACGCGCAACACAGCAGCGCAAACAAGATAATACTGCAGCACACGACGCTACCCACGGGGCCAATACGCTTCTCGCCAAGGGCGTCCTCCGAGTACCAATTGCGCTTTTCGGCCTTCACCTCGTGTCCCATCGAGCCGCGGAAATGGCGATATTTGTCGGTTCCCACACCCGAAAGGTACACGTTGACGTGCGGCTTATTGCTCACGCGGAACGACGTCAGCAGCACCACGGCGATAAACGCCACGATAACCACCATCAGATACATGGCGTCCTTGCCAATAACGTACGGCACGCGGCCAAACACCATGGCGAGGTAGGGCGACACCAGACCGCTCGAGATAACCGGGAACGCCACGCAGCACAGAATCAGCAGCGCGGCGATGGTGTTGAGCGCCATCCATTCGGTCTTATGGACATTGACCTCAACGTTTTGAGCCGTGGGGTCGACGCCCGAAAGTTTGGCAAGCCACTTACCCCAGAAGAAGAACGTCGCGGCCGAGCCAAAGGCAAGCACCATGATCATGAGCACGTTGCCGGTCTGCGCGAACGCCACCAGGGCGCCCCACTTGGACACGAGCATGCCAAACGGCGCCACAAACATGCCCATGATGCCCAGCATCATCAGGCGCGTCAGGTGCGGCATGCGGCTGAACATGCCGTCCATGTCCTCGATATTGCGGCTGCCGATATGATGCTCGGCCGTGCCCACGCACAGGAACAGCAGCGACTTGGCCACCGTGTGGAACAGGATTAGGAAGATGGCCGCCCATACGGCCTCGGGCGCGCCGACACCCAAGCAGGCACTGATGAGGCCCAGGTTGGAGATGGTAGAGTATGCGAGCACGCGCTTGGCGTTGCTCTGCGAGATGGCCATGAGGGCAGTGAGCAAAAACGTGATGGCACCCACACTTGTGACCATAAAGCCGGTCACGGGGTAGATGGCATAGAGTGGGCTCAGCTTGACCATCAGGAACACGCCGGCTTTGACCATGGTTGACGAGTGCAGCAGGGCGCTCGTGGGCGTGGGGGCAACCATAGCACCGAGCAGCCAAGTGTGGAACGGCATCTGTGCGGCCTTGGTGAGCGCGGCGAGCGACAGCAGGACGACCGGCATCACCAGCAGCGCGGATTGTGCGGTTCCGGCGCCGGAAAGCTCGATCATGCCCGAGATGGTCAGCGGCATGCCGTTAACGTGCAGAAACATAAGGCCCGCCAAAAACGCGATGCCGCCCAGCATGTTAAGGATGATCTGGGTAAAGGCATTCTTGATGGCCTCGGGCGTGCGCGTGTAGCCAATCATGAGGAACGAGCACACGGTGGTGATTTCCCAGCCACAGAACAGCCACTCAAGGTTGTCGCTCGTCACGATGACGAACATGGCCGAGAGGAACAGGAACATGAGCGCCAGGAACTGCGGGCGACGGTCGGGTGCGGTCTGCCCGCGCAGTGCGGCCTCGTGCTCGTCGTGGGCCTGGAAGTCCTTCATGTAGCCCAAGGCATACACGCAGATAAGGCTGCCGACGATGCCGACGGCGAGGACCATGATCACGCTCATGTAGTCCAGGTAAAGCGGTGTCGCCGTGACGGCCTCGGCCGCGGGCAACGTCATGGCCGCAAAGGCGAGCGAACCCACCAGCTGGACTATGCCGAGCACCGTGGTGAGCGCGTTCCTATATTTGTACGCGTTGTACAGGATGACGGCGCACAGGATGACGTCGATGACGGAGCTGATGATCGAGAGTACATGCGAGGTGCCGGGGGCAACCTCAAAGCTCTGCGGACCCGTGCCAAAAAACATGACGGCGACTACAACTGTCACCGCCATAATAATGCCGGAGCCTACAAGCCCCACCGCATCGCGGGCGCGGCCACCGCGCGCGAGCAGCATGCCCAGCGCCGGTACCAACGGAAACAGGGTAAGGAAATACAGTAGCGTCATACCATCACTCCCCCATGCAAAAACGCTGCAATTGTTTAACGTTATAGCTCAATTACGGGGTTGCGGTGGCAGGTTTTCGGTCAACTGGGGAGTTTTAGGCGTACGGGGCAAGGAGCCTGTCCGCATTGGAGTAGAGGGGCGGCAAGAAAAATGCGCCCCTGTGGGCGCACCATCCCGTTCGCTATTCCGCCTTTTTAACGCGCGGCTTGCGACCGCGCGGCTTATCGACCAGCGCGGACTCACCGCTCTCGCGGTACTGACGGCACCAAGCCTTGACCGAAGACTCGCTGGGAATCTTGTGCTTGATCATGGCCTCGCGAACCGTCAAGCCGTTTTCCAGACGGTCCTTAACCACAGCGAGCTTCACGTCGTACGAATAGGTGTGATGATGCGAACCGGCATTGAGAACGGCGTCGGCACCGTCCACGGCATACGCGCGGGCCCACTGACGAGCCGTGGCCTGGGGAATGCCAAGCTCCGCGGCGAGAGCGCGATGACCGACCCCCTCTTGGAGGATCTCGACGGCGCGCTGCCTAACCTCGGGCGCATGCGTGCGAGTCCTAGTTGCCTCCGACATACCTGTCACTTCTTAGCCTTAGCCGTTAATCTGCTTTCTTACGTGCAAGTTAGATAGTAGCATTCTGCTGTTTGCTCAAAGCAGTTAATTAAAATAGACGCGGCGTTATCTGGGCATTTGGCACCAAATTACGACATTTCTTTATCGATTATTTACGCTGGTAGCTGACTCGCAGCTAATCGTCATTCGCTTGTCAACAAAATTGGCATCTCTTTATGTCCTTTGGTATAGAGGATATAGTTATTAACCCCTCCCCCAATATTTTTGAGTGATCTGCAAGGCAGTAGACGTCCTCGCTCCTCATGATTACCGCGCATTGCCATCCACCGGAGCGAAACAAAAAGGGCGGGACCTGCTGCGCTTGCAGGCCCCGCACCGGTTGACACCCGACGGGACACAGCCGGGCGAGACGGATCCGTGCTACCGCCCCGCCTGGCCGCGATGTTCAACTACAGCTCGTTGGCCGCGTGATATGCCGTGCGAATGGCGCTCGCAATGTCGGCGGTGCGCTCGCCCGAGCAGTCGCCCACGCAGGTCACGGGCACCGTCGCGCCATCCAGGTCAAACGCGTTGGCCTTGGAGCCCACGGCCATCACCACGTAATCGCAGGCGATCTTCACCGACTCCTCGGCGCCGTCCTCGGTGGTGCGAACAGCCTCCACGCCCTCGTCGGTAATGGCGGTCAGGCGGGTCTTAACATGCTGCTCTACGTTGTGCACGGCAAAGTCGCTCATAATCAGCGGCAGAATGGTCTCGGACTCGCCCGCGGCAATCTTGTCGAGCATCTCGACAATCGCCACCTCGCAGCCGTGCTGCAGCAGATACTCGGCAGTCTCGGTGCCCACCAGGCCACCGCCAATGACAGCGACGCGGCCGCTGAGCTCCACCTTGCCGGCCAGCACGTCCCAGCTCGAGACGACCTTCTCCGAGTCGGCACCCGAAACGGGGATGACCACGTCGTGAGCGCCCACGGCCACAATCGCGGCGTCGGCGGCGTTGAGGTCCTCTGCCGTAGCGGCATGGCTGAGCTCAACCTTCACACCCAGGCCGGGCAGAATCTTCTCGTAGTACTCGACCGAGCGCATGATCTCGTCCTTGCGCGGAGGCGCAGCCGCCGGCACAATCTGGCCGCCCAGATGATCGCTCGCCTCGTAGATGGTCACGTCGTAGCCGCGCTTGGCCGCCACGCGCGCGGCCTCCAGGCCGGCGATGCCGCCTCCCACCACGGCAATCTTCTTGTCGCCCTCGCCCGGCCTGATGGCTATGGTCGCCTCGTCGCCGTTCTCGGCATTGAGCACGCACGAGATGTACTTGCGATTTTGAATCGCGTCGACGCAGCCCCTGTTGCAGTTGAGGCACTCGCGGATGGGCTCACCCGTGGCGGCCTTCAGCGCAATGTCGGGGTCGCACATGAGCGAGCGGCCATAGGCGATGATGTCAGCCGAGCCATCCTCCAGGATCTTCTCGCCGGCCTCGACCGAGACAACACGGCCCACGGTTGCCACCGGCACGGAAACCAGGGCCTTGACGCGCTCGGCCACCGGCAGCGTCCAGTTGTAGGGCATGGCACCCATGGGTGGAATGGTGTCGCCCATGTTGCCGGTGTGGTTGGCCTGTGCAACCTGGATCATATCGATGCCCGCGCCCTCGAGCAGCTTGGCAAACTCGCAGGCCTCGTCGGGCTGCAGGCCGCCCTTGCCGCGCGGCGTGCCGTCGGGGTTCTCCATGATCACGGGGAGCTTGTACTCCACCATCAGCTGCGGCGCAGCCTCCTTAATGGCGGCGACGACCTCCAGCGCATAACGGACGCGGTTCTCGAACGAGCCACCATACTCGTCGGTGCGCTTGTTGAGGATAGCCGAGCACAGCGAACCCACCAAGCGGTCGCCGTGGACCTCGATGGCGTCGATGCCGGCCTGCTGCGCGCGAGCGGCCGAGGCAGCAATGGCCTCCTTGATCTGGGTGAGCTGCTCTACGCTCGCCTCGTTCACAAAGTGCTGCATGTCGTGATGCAGCTTGGCGTAGGCCTGGTTGCGAATCTCGTTGGACTCGGCCATCTTGGCGGCAAAGGTCTCCTCGTCGCCGGCGGCCTTGGCCTCCTGCGCGGCCTTGGCAGCGGCCATGGAGCCCATGACCATGCGGCCGACACCGGGCACGTCGTACTCGGGGTGGAACAGCTGCAGCGCGACCTTGGCGCCGTGCTTGTGGACGGCATCGGCCAGCGCCTTAAACGTGGGGATCTGAGCGTCGGTCGCCAGCTTGGGCGTGGGGCTCGCGGTCATGACGGGAGCAACGTCACCGATGACGATGTAGCTCACGCCGCCACGGGCCAGGCGCTCGTAAAAAGCCAGGCTGCGCTCGCCAATGGAACCGTCGCGCTCCTCGTAGCCGGTGGTCAACGGCGGGAACATAATGCGGTTCTTGAGCTCAAGGGGGCCAACCGTAATGGGCTGGAGCAGCTTGGATGCAGGTGCGGCCATGAACATTCCTCTCTTATAGGCGCGGCGGCGATGATGCCGCGTAGTTGTCTAGAGGATATGGCATGGAGGCACAGCGGCACAACGGAAATCGGCGAATATCAGGTGCCGGCAGGTGGATGGGGACGGGCGGGGCGGCCTGTCGGTTTATCTCAATCTGTAACAGTTGCTCGGCAAAACCGGGTCTTACTGTTACAGATCGAGACAAACCAAACCCGCCTGCTAGAAAATCTCAATCTATAACAACAACTCGGCAAAATCCGTCCCTCGTGTTACAGATTTAGACAAACGGAGCCCGGCTCGCCGAAAATCTCAATCTGTAACATCTAGCCCCCTTTGACCCCCAACTATTACAGATCGAGACAGTCCCCAACAGCACCGCCCCGTTCGGGAAACGACCGCCACAGGGGCGGCGGGCAGAGACTTACTTTTTTCCTCAGCTTTTCTTGACGGCATCTCTTCTGTTGTAGTACCTTGTCTCCGTCTAAAAACGCGTGGACTTTTCTGGGCGCTAGCCACCTTTTTGCCACGCAACCGAGCAGTCGGTTGCGTGGCTTTTTTCGTCTTGGCAGCAGGTACCACATGCACCGCCAGAAGACCGCACGAGCCCACCTTCCGACTGCAGGGAACAGACGCACGAGACGTGCATCTGCAAGACAGCAGACGGAAGGGAGCCTAATGGCAGGAACAAACACAATCAAGCAACAGGCCGCCGGGGCAGGAGTCACGGGCGCGGGACAGGCCAAGGTGGATTGGCTACACTGATGTGGACAGTTCCGGGAGGGGCGCGAGAGACGGGAGGGCCGTATATGAGGGACCCCAGGCACCCGAGGCATTTCACCGACGAGTTCAAGAGGCAGATAGTCGACCTCTACAACGCCGGAAAGCC
>DBFBGO010000002.1:0-109826 GCA_048201895.1 Collinsella sp.
ATTAAACTGCAAAGACGAGCGTCGGTAAGACACGCCGAGGTCGCCGCGGACGGGTTGATATAGGGAGAGGGCCTGACCCCATATCGTTGGGGCCAGGCCCGATTTTGCCTCTTGACAATGTCCTGCTCATATTAAAAGGAATGAACTTCCTAATCCGCACACCCATCGCAAAACGTTCGGTATCCTCATCTTTGTACGATGCAATCATAGTATCGCCTTACGTTAATAACGTCAAACGTTTCTATAGACTTACATCTCTATTATAGCGTACATTTGTTCGTATTTTCGAGAACATGCACCCGCGTCGACTAACCAAGCAAAAGCAATCGTTTGTAGACATCGAGGCCTTTGAGCAGGTTTTCCTCGTCAAAGAGCATGGTGTCAGTGTGAAGGGCACTCATCGCATAAGCCGGGCAGCCATCAGCGTCAATCGGGTTTTCTTGTCCCTCCGGCACGCCCGTGCCCAGCAAGAAGAACACGCCCGGCAGATGGCGCTGATAGAAGGCGAAGTCCTCGGCAATCAGCAAAGGCTCATCTACGCGCTGTAGTTCGGGCAAAGCCGGTGCAATGCGAGTGAACAACTCGGGGTCGTTGTCAACCGGCGGATAGCCCTCGGCAAAGTCGAGATCGTACGTGCAGCCCGTTGCAGCGCATGCCTCATCAAGCACGCGGCGCACGCCCTCACGCGCACGGTCGAACATGTCGTCTGTAAACACACGCAGACTGCCGGCAACATGGGCCTCCCCCGCCACCGCATTGCAGACGGTGCCGACCTGCAGCAGGCCAAACTTACCAATGCAAGGCTCGTCGGCACCCAACTCGTCCATGAGCTCGCGCTCGGAAACCAAGAACTTGGCAGCCGCCAATGCCGCATCGTGCGATTCGCCAACGGGAACGCCGTAGGTCTTGGCGATATGGATGCTCGTCCCATAAATGTGGACATGTGTCTCGCTCGAACGCGCCAGCAGCGGACCGGAACAACTCGCCAGCGTACCGGCAGGAAGATCGGGCCACACATGGAAGCCAAAGATGCGGTCAACCCCATAGCGCTCGAACACGCCGCTCTCGCACACCGTCTTGGCGCCACCGGTCGTTTCCTCGGCAGGCTGGAACACGAAGAGCGCGTTGCGCTTGATGGCACCCGGCTGCTCACGAATCGTGCGGTCGACAAAAGTCGCCGCCGCGAGCGCCATGGCCATGTGACCGTCGTGACCGCACGCATGCATCTTACCGGGATGCGTCGAGGCAAAATCAGCTCCCGTCGCCTCCGCGATGGGCAGGGCGTCCATGTCGGCGCGAATCGCCGTGGCATGCGTAGCGCCCACACCGGCATCGAAGAAGGCACAAACGCAGCTGGGACACGGATGGGTCACCTCGCAAGCGAGCGGCGCCAACACGCCCTCGATATAGGCGATAGTCTGCGGAAGATCGAAGTCGAGCTCCGGAATGCGATGGAGATCGCGCCGATAGCGACGGAGTTCTTGGAGCTCGGTCATAAAGGTTCCTTTCATAGGTGCGCGCCAGTTGCCATCTTATTGTGCCGCAAGATTGCCACACCCTTATTTCCAGCATATCCCTGCATTTTTTAAACGTTATATACGAATACTCTTGTTTGGTAAAGTGCAACGTGGTAGGGTCGTTACCACTTGATAGAGGCGCGGGCACGAAGAGCCGCGGGCGAGTCGGCAGACTTTGACCCTGCGGGGAGGCAAAACCCGCCGAACTGGGTTTTTCGGGCACGAACAACCTGGTGGGCCTGCGGGAAACACCCGCAGGACTGTCTGCAGCAATGCGGGAGCGCTATCCGGACATTGGGTCCACGCTATGCGGATTCGATGCGCAGATGGCGCCGTCTGGATAGCGAGGTTTACGGGACATGGCATTGACCCCCAACGAAGCGTATGCGGCCAAGCAGCCGTTTGTGGACAAGGAGACGCTCGAGCATATCGTCGAGCAGTTCCCCACGCCGTTTCATCTATACGACGAGGCGGGCATCCGCCGCAACATGCAAGAAGTGCGCGACGCCTTTGCATGGAACCCGGGCTTTAAGGAATACTTTGCCGTCAAGGCCAATCCCAACCCGGCGCTCATCTCCATTCTCAACGAATACGGCTGCGGCTGCGATTGCTCGAGCTATACCGAGCTCATGATTGCTCGCTCGCTGGGTATCACGGGACACGACATCATGTTCTCGTCCAACGACACGCCGGCTGCCGACTTTGAGCTCGCCAACAAGCTGGGTGCCATCGTCAACTTTGACGACATCAGCCACATCGAGTTCTTTGAGCGTGTTGCGGGGCCCATCCCCAAAACGGTCAGCTGCCGCTTTAATCCAGGCGGCCTGTTCCAACTCTCCAACGGCATCATGGATAACCCCGGCGACTCCAAGTACGGCATGACCACCGAGCAGCTCTTCGAGGCGTTCCGCATGCTCAAGGCCAAGGGCGCCGAGGACTTTGGCATCCACGCATTCCTTGCCAGCAACACCGTCACCAACGACTACTACCCCAAGCTCGCGCGCATCCTCTTTGAGCTTGCCGTGCGCCTGGAGCGCGAGACCGGCGCACACGTCGCCTTCATCAACCTGTCCGGCGGCGTCGGCATCCCCTACCTGCCCGAGCAGCAGGCCAACGACATCCACGCCATCGGCGAGGGGGTGCACGCGGCCCACGACGAGATCCTGGTTCCTGCCGGCATGGGCGATGTGGCCA
Organism: Collinsella sp.; assembly: GCA_048201895.1. GTDB lineage: Bacteria > Actinomycetota > Coriobacteriia > Coriobacteriales > Coriobacteriaceae > Collinsella. The sequence continues at coordinate 2,712 of DBFBGO010000002.1, forward strand.
TTTGCACCGAGATGGGCCGCTTTATGATGGGGCCCTACGGCTGCCTGGTCACCAAGGCCATCCACGAGAAGCAGATCCACAAGGACTATATCGGCGTGGACGCAAGCGCCGTCGATCTGATTCGTCCTGCCATGTATGGCGCTTACCACCACATTACGGTGATGGGCCAGCCGGGTGGCGACGACAAGACCACAGCGCCCGTCACGGACACCTATGACATCACGGGCAATCTGTGCGAGAACAACGACAAGTTCGCCATCGATCGCGAGCTGCCGCATATCGACATGGGCGACCTGCTTGTGATCCACGATACCGGCGCGCATGGCTACTCCATGGGCTACAACTACAATGGACGCCTGCGCTCCGCTGAGGTCCTGTTGCGCCCCGATGGCTCGGCCGACCTCATCCGCCGCGCCGAGCGCCCGGGCGATTACTTTGCCACGCTCGACGTGCTGCCGAGCGGCCGAGAGCTGCTGGCCAAGTCGCGCGCCGAAAGTGCCCGCCGTCGCGCCCAAGACGAGCGCCCGGCAGTCGCCGCCCAATGGAACAAACGCATCCAGGTCGCAGACGCGAAGGAGAAGAACATGGACATCCGCAATCTCGAGGGCTCAATCGTCGCCCTCGTCACGCCGTTTAAAAAGGATGGCAGTGTCGACTTTGACGCACTCGAGCGCCTTATCGATTTCCACCTGCAAAACGGCACCGACGCCATCCTCACCCTGGGCACCACCGGCGAGAGCGCCACGATGACCGACGACGAGGACAACTCCGTCGTCGCCGCCGTGGTCAAGCATGTTGCAGGACGCGTCCCCGTCATTGCCGGCTCGGGCTCCAACTCCACGCAGACCATGCTCACCAAGTCGCTTACTTACCAGGGCTTGGGAGCCGACGGCCTGCTGCTCATTACCCCCTACTACAACAAGTCCAACGAAGAGGGTATCTATCAGCACTTTAAGACCGTCGCCGATGCCGTGGACATCCCCTGCATCCTGTACAACATCCCCGGCCGCTGCGGCTGCGGTATCAGCGAGCGCAACGTAGAGCGCCTGGCCGCGCACCCCAACATCATGGGTATTAAGGAGGCCTCGGGCAACGTCGCCAACGCGGCCAAGATCGCCCACCTGCTGTCAGACGACTTCCGCATGTACTCGGGCGAGGACGCGCTTACCGTGCCGCTCATGAGCCTGGGCGCCTCGGGCACCATCAGCGTGTGGGCAGACGTGCAGCCGCAGCTCGTGCATGACATGTGCCGCGCCTATTTGGACGGTGACGTGGCGCGTGCCCGCGATATCCAAATTGCCGGCCAGCCGCTCATCAATGCCCTCTTTAGTGAGGTCAACCCCATCCCCGTCAAAGAGGCGCTCGCCCAGATGGGTATGATCGAGGCAAACTACCGCATGCCGCTGTGCCCCATGGCAGACGACACGCGCTCTGCACTTACCGATGCTCTGAAGGGGGCTGGTCTGCTTGATTAAGACCGTCATTATGGGAACGGGCCGCATGGGCTCGCTCATCCGCACCACCGCCGAGGGCGTTGTCGACGCCGCCGGTCAACCCGTTTTTGATATCGTGGCCCAGATTGGCTTCGATTTGAGCAAGCTCGAGAACGCACCGGCTGCCGATGTGATTATCGACTTCTCGAACGTCGTGACCTTCGATGCCGTCGTCGCCTATGTCGAGCGCACGGGCGCGGCGTTGGTCTCGGGCACCACAGGCTACACCCCCGAGCAGATGGACCGTCTGCGTGAGCTGGGCCAGAACACCCGCGTTATGCACTCGGGCAATTACTCCATCGGCATCGCAGCCCTGCGTCATCTAGTGGCCCAGGCCACGCGCGAGTTGCCCGGCTTTAACTGCGAAATCGTCGAGACGCACCATAACCAAAAGGTCGACGCCCCCAGCGGTACCGCCAAGCTGCTGCTCGACGCCGTAGTCGAGGCCGAGCCCGAGACAGGCTACCACCCCGTCTACGGACGCGAGGGCATGTGCGGCGCGCGCGATCCCAAGGAGATCGGCATGCACTCACTGCGCGGTGGCACTGTCGCCGGCGTCCACGAAGTGAGTTTCTTTGGCCAGGACGAGGAGGTCACGCTCACCCACCGCGCCACGAGCCGTCAGATCTTCGTCAACGGCGCCCTGGCCGCCGCCCAGAAGCTCGTCACCCGCGAACCCGGCTTCTATACGTTCGACCAGGTCATGTTTGCCTAACCAGGTATCAACCGAATCCACCCAAAGGAGAGATAGCAAATGAGCAACGCAGCCGAGATGGATGCCCAGGAGATTATCAACTACATCGCCACCGCGCCCAAAAAGACACCTGTCAAGCTGTACGTGCGCGAGAAGCCCGGCATGAAGGTTGCCTGGGGCGACGCACATGTCTACGGCGGCCGTCGCGGCAAGACCGTCTTTGGCGACTGGGATGAGCTCAAGGCCATCCTCGATGCCAATGCCGACTCCATCGACTACTACGATGTCGAGAATGACTGCCGCAACTCTGCCGTGCCCATGCTCGACCTTAAGGGCATCAACGCCCGCATCGAGCCGGGCGCGATCATCCGTGACCGCGTCGAGATCGGCGATCGCGCCGTCATCATGATGGGCGCCATCATCAACATCGGCTCCGTCATTGGCGAAGGCTCCATGATTGATATGGGCGCCGTGCTGGGCGGCCGCGCCACCGTGGGCAAGAACTGCCACATCGGCGCCGGCACCGTGCTGGCAGGCGTTGTGGAGCCCGCCAGCGCCACGCCCGTCATCATCGAGGACGATGTCATGATCGGCGCCAACGCCGTGGTCCTGGAGGGCGTGCACGTAGGCAAGGGCGCTGTCGTTGCCGCCGGCGCCGTGTGCGTCGAGGATGTCCCCGCCGGCGCCGTCGTGGCCGGTGTCCCTGCCCGCGTCATCAAGATGCGCGACGAGAAGACCAACAGCAAGACCGGACTGGAAGAGGGCTTACGTCAACTTTAATAGTTACGCGGTTTTGACAAACCGCGTTTTCGCTGACGTATGCTCAACCTGCGGGATAATTCATCCCTAAACAAAATGGCCGAAGCCCCAAGGAGCTTCGGCCTTTGCTTTCTCGCTGTAGGCGCAACGCAACTTATCGATTCTCGATGCTACCGATATTTTTGAGCTCGATGGAAATGAGGCCGTTGGGCTCATTGACGAACTCAATGTACTCGGAATTCGAACCCATCTCTGCCGGGAAGCTGATCTCGATGCCCGTATCGGTACGAATCTTGTGATTGCGCACCGCCGCGCGTTCGACCTGCTTGCGCTCCACGGGCACACGCTCAGGCACCTTCTCCTCGGTCAGCGCCGCGCGCACGCTCTCCTTGATAACCGGCTCGTCCTCAAAGACCTCATCGACGATATCCCAAGGGGGCAGTTCCTCGTCATCCTCAACTTTCTCGGCAACAGCAGCCTTAACCTTGGCGAGTGCTACAGCCGTGTTGGCACCGTGCTCCTCGGCGACTTCCTCGACCACACGCGTCACGGTGTCGATAACCTCCTTGCCCGATACCCCCGTGTCGCACTGCAGCAGGCCATCGGGAATGAGCATGCGATCCTCGCCGGCAATCTTGCGCTTCTTATCCACATAGCCGATCTCCATGGTGCTTGCGCGCACGATTGCATAGCTCGGCACCTTTTGCGAGGGATTCGGCAGAATGGCGTAGTGGCGCGCAATGTCGTTGCGCACCTCGCCCTCTTCGCGACCTACCTCGTGCATAAAAGCCTGCTTGGAGCCCAGCAGCATCACGGCAAACCAGCGGGCATCCTCATCGTCATCAAAGTCCGCCACAAGCACGTCAGTGGACTCGGCTTTCTCGGCCTTGGTAAGTTCGGAAGAGATGAACTCCGCAATCTGCTGAGACAGGTCCACGAACTCACGCTCACCAAAGAAATAGCCCTTGAGCTCGCCGCCGAATGCGGAGTTCTCGGCAAACGTGGCGCGTTTATTGTCGGCCGAGGTGCGTGCGCGGCGCAGATGCGTGGTCACGAAGTTGCGCACGGCACGGCTCTCGATATCGAGCTCTCGCTGGCTCATGACGTTGACGGCAGAGTCAAAGTCCAGGATATGCAGAATCGCGTGATTGATTTTCATATACGGCATTCCGTTCTAGATCGAATTGAGCACGAACCAGTATAGCGGTCGAGCCCGCCCCAGGCGCATCGAAGATTGGTGCATCGGGGACAGGTTGCTCTGCACCAATGGTTAGCGCAGGAGCTCGGACTGCCAAGCCTCGAGCTGTTCTGCCAAGCTCTTGCCGGCAGCGGGCATGTCGATCTGGGGACGTTTGGGCAGAAGCGCACACTTAAGAATCGCAACGATAGTCTGCGAGACAAAGCGTCGCGTATCCTTGTCAAAGCCTTGCGCAGCCTGGAGCATCACGGGCAGGCTCTCGCGCAGATTCCCAGCGATATCCGCAAACCGCTCAGCACCCGTAGCCTCAAGCACGGAGAACAACGCATCTACAAAACGCTCGCGCTCGCTAGGCGACACTGCAAGCAGCATCTCGCGAATGGAACCATCAACGTATCGAGCACCGGCAGACAGGCGCTCACAGTACACGAAGTCGCAACCATCAACCACCCAGCTAAAGGGATTGTGCTGCAGCAGGCTGAACTCGGTGCTCTCAACGATGGCATAGTCCTCCTGTGTCTCGAACATCATGCCAAAGATCGACGACCGAGGTAGCGTCTTGTCGATTCGACCGGAAAGATCGGCAAAGGCGTTGCCGTTCAGAAACTCCTCGACGAAGCCCGGACCATCATGGGAATACGCCCGTTCGATTCGCTCACGGGCGACATCGGAGCACATCGCCGCACCGTACACCGCAAGGTTTCCGCCCTTGGAATGACCTCCGCACAAAAGCGGCCCGTCAATCGCATCCGCCGCCTCGTCCACATAACGCGCCGCGGATTCCTGGGCCGGCACAGGACACCGGAACGCCATGTTAAAATCCTCTTTCCAACCCACAATCGTGCTGTCAGTCCCCCGGAAGGCAAGATAGCTAAACCCCGCCGGAAACCGAAACGTCATGGCTGCAAACTGCTCCGTCGCCACCATATCGCTCACAGCACGATAGCTGCAAACGTGCACGCCACGGTAGCGAGGACTTGCTGCCACGGCCTCCAACAAGGCCCTGCTCCCCTCCGGGTCCCACAAGTCGTCAATCATGTCCCGGTAGCACTCGGCGCGCAGCAGCTCGCGTACGTCTAGGCCCTGCCAGTTCGTCAGCTCCGCCATATCACCCGGCAAACGCAAATAGGACAACCACGCAAAGACGAGGCTATCCACCGCGCAGAACGGCCGCTCCTCAAACGGATCAAACGCCGTCTGGGCATAGGTCAAAAAATTAGGCGAATCCGACATGGCCCTCCCATCAACTATGGTGCATTGGGATGGTGCATTGGGGTCAGGTTACTTTGCACCAAAAAGGCGCCCGGACCGTGTGGGCCCGGACGCCTTCATTGTAGCTTTTCGCTCTAGCGAGCTTGATTTAGCAGGAGAAATCGACGCTGTCGATGATGTCCTTGAGGGCCTTGGCGGAGACGGTGAGCTCATGCCGCTCGTCATCGTTCAGCGGCACGGGGACGCGGCAGACAACGCCGTCGCGGCCAACGACGGTCGGCATGGAGATGGCCAAATCGGACAGGCCGTACTCACCCACCATAAGCGAGGAGACAGGCAGAACGGTCTGCTCGTCGCGCATGACGGCGGTGCAGATGCGCTTGACGGCCATGGCGACGCCATAGTAGGTAGCGTGCTTCTTCTCGATGATGGTGTAGGCGGAGTTCTTGACGTCCTCGGCGATGCGCTTCTCGGCGGTCTCATGCTCCAGGTGGCCGTGAAGCTCGCAGAAGGTGTTCAGCGGAACGCCAGCAACCTGAGCGCTGGACCAAGCGACAAACTCGGAGTCGCCGTGCTCACCCATGACATAGGCCTGGACATCGCGCGGGTCAACCTCGACGTGAGCGCCGAGCATCTGCTGCAGACGGCCGGTGTCGAGCACGGTGCCGGAGCCGATGACATGGCCCTCGGGAAGGCCGGACATCTTGATGGCGGCGTAGGTCAGAACGTCGACCGGGTTGGACACGATGAGCAAAATGCCGTCGAAGCCGGACTTCTTAATCTCGGGGATAATGGACTTAAAGATGTTGACGTTCTTGTTGACCAGGTCCAGGCGGGTCTCACCGGGCTTCTGGGCAGCGCCAGCAGTGACGACGATCATGGCGGCGTCGGCGACATCGGAATAATCGCCGGCGTAGATCTTCATCGGCTCGGCAAACGTCATACCGTGCGCGATATCCAGGGCCTCACCCTCGGCACGGTTCTTGTCCACGTCGATGAGGACCATCTCGGAGAACAGACCACTCTGCATCAGTGCGAACGCCGAAGACGAACCGACGAAACCGCAGCCGACAATAGCGACCTTCTTCTCGTTAACCATTAGAAACTCCCATCTCTCTCCACAAACAAGCCGCCCGGGAACGACCCGAGCGGCTTGTCGTAATCCCAATACATCCAATCGGGACTTTGATTATGCTCCTATTCGCAGCCAAAAATCGACCGTTTACCGAAATTGTTTGCAGTATTCGTAAAATAACTGTACGAAATCGATTTCGAGCTATTGACGAGTCGAAATAGATTTCTAATACAGGCCCGCCTCGCGAATGGCCTCGACAGCCAAAGCGATCTGATCGGGCGGCAGGACCAGTGCCATACGCACGTGTCCCTCGCCCGAAGGGCCAAAGCTCGCGCCCGGCGTCACCACAACGCCGGCCTTCTCCATAAGCTCCTCGCAAAACGCCATGGAATCGGTGCGACCACCGGGAAGCTTGGCCCACACAAACATAGAGCCATGCGCGTTGGGACGCTCCCAGCCCAGGCCCTCAAGACCATCGCACAGGGCATCGCGGCGCTCCTGGTACTTCAGACGCTGCGCCTCGACCTCATCGCGCGGGCCATTAAGGCACGCGATGGCGGCCTTCTGAATCGGGAAGAACATACCAAAGTCGATCTGGCCGCGCAGCTTGGCAAAGGCCGAGACCACATCCTCGCGACCGACCAAAAAGCCGATACGCGCACCGGTGACGTTAAACGACTTAGAGAGCGAGAAGAACTCCACGCCCACCTCGAGCGCGCCAGGGTACTGCAAAAAACTTCCGCCCGGCTCGCCGTCGAACACGATGTCGGAGTACGCGTTGTCATGGACGATGAGCAGGTCGTGCTCGCGGGCGAAAGCGATAATCTCCTCGTAGACCTCGGGCGTGCCCACCGAGCCGACCGGGTTGGCGGGCAGCGACACGATCATGCACTTGGCACGATCGGCCACCTCGGGATCGATGCCCGCCACATAGGGCAGGTAATTGTGCTCGGCAACCAGCGGATAGTACTCGAGCTTGGCATCGGCGATCCTGGCACCCGCCTCAAAGACCGGGTAGCACGGATCGGGAACCAGAATGGTGTCACCCGGATCGAGCAGGGCCAGGCCCAAATGGCCCACGCCCTCCTGCGTGCCGTTGCACGACTGCACCATGGACGGCGTAATGCCCGAAACGCCAAAGCGACGCTCATAGTAATCGCACACGGCTTGCTTGAGTTCGGGCAGGTCGCGCAGGGCATACTTCCACATCTCGGGATCTTGGGCTGCCTGCGTGAGCGCCTCGACCACGTGGTCGTACGGCTTAAAGTCGGGCGTGCCCACGCTCATGTTGTAAATGGTCTTGCCCTGAGCCTTCAGCGCGAGAAGCTTGTTGTTGAGCGAGGCGAAGACCTCCGCGCCAAAGCGGTCGAGACGCTGCGATGCCTGCATGGTGCCACCTTTCGATATGAAAAACGCGGCGCTCCGACAAGAGCGCCGCGCGATACGGGCCATCAGATTGCAAAAGTGTAACGCTTGCAACCCCCGTATTGGTTCAATTTAGCCAACCTTAGTCAACTGGATTGAGCGCGTCGATCTGCGCAAGCCACAGACGCGAGCTAGCGTCACTCGGCATACGCCAATCGCCGCGCGGGCTGAGCGTCACCGAGCCCACCTTGGGACCATCGGGCAGGCAGCTGCGCTTAAACTGCTGGGCAAAGAAGCGACGGTAGAACGTACGTAGCCATGTGCGGACGGTCTTGGCGTCGTAGACGCCCTCGAAGCTCTTGAGCGCCATGCGGTAGATCTTGCCCGGCTCAAAGCCAAAACGCAGCAGGTAGTAGAGGAAGTAGTCGTGCAGCTCGTACGGGCCCACCAAATCCTCGGTCTTCTGCGCAATCTCGCCGTCGCCCGTGGGCGGCAGAAGCTCGGGGGACACCGGCGTATCGAGGATATCGAGCAAGACCTCGGCAATGCGCCCGCCAAAGACATCGGCGGCATAGCGCACCAGATGGCGCACAAGCGTCTTGGGCACGCTCGCGTTGACGGCGTACATGCTCATGTGGTCGCCGTTATAGGTAGCCCAGCCGAGCGCCAGCTCCGACAGGTCGCCCGTGCCAATGACAAAACCGCCGGCTTGGTTGGCCAAATCCATGAGAATCTGCGTGCGCTCGCGCGCCTGGCTGTTCTCGTAGGTCACGTCCTGGACGGTCGGGTCGTGCTCGATGTCCTTAAAATGCTGCTCCACGGCTGCATGGATCGAGACTTCGCGAAAGCTCACGCCTAGGTCGCGAGCGAGCGACTCGGCATTGGACTTGGTGCGGCGCGTCGTGCCAAAGCCGGGCATGGACACGGCCGTGATACCGGTGCGCGGCAGGCCCAAGGCGTCGAACGCACGCACGGTCACGAGGAGCGCCAGCGTGGAATCGAGGCCGCCCGAAAGGCCGATGACGGCCGCCTTGGTGCCCGTATGGGCAAGGCGGGTCTTGAGGCCCGCGGTCTGCAGGTCGAGGATGGTCTCGCAGCGCTCAGCCAGGTCACCATGGTCGGCAGGCACGAAGGGCGCGCGGGGGAAGACACGGTCGATGTCGAGCGCATCGCGCAGGACAGGCTCTTCGGCGAGCGAGCCCTCAAACGAGAACTCGACGGTCGTGGCCTCCGGCGCATCGTCGGTGCGCGCCCACGTCGTCGAGCGACGGCGCTCGGCAACCAGGCGGTCAAGGTCAACGTCGGCGATGGCCATATCGAAGGTAAGCAGTTTGGTGGCGGCAAGCTTGGAGCCATTTTCGTAGATAAGGTTCTCGCCCGCAAAGACCATGTCGGTCGTGGACTCGCCCTCGCTCGCGTCCGCGTAAGCATAGGCGCAGTACAGGCGTGCGCTCTGGTTAGAGATGAGGTTGCGGCGATAGTCTGCCTTACCGATGATTTCGTCCGAAGCCGACGGGTTGAGAATCACCGTCGCACCGGCAAGCGCCATCTCGGTCGAAGGCGGCGCCGGCACCCACAGGTCCTCACAGACCTCAACGCCCAGCACCATATCCTCGGCACCCTCATCACAGCAACGGTAGATAAGCCCCGAGCCCAGCGGAACCGGACCCTGACCGGCAAATTCAACCCACACGAGATCCGCAGGCGCCGGAGCAAACCAGCGACGCTCATAGAACTCGCCATAGTTGGGCAGATACTTCTTGGCCGTGAGGCCCAAAAGCTCGCCCGCGCAGCACACGGCGGCGCAGTTGTAGATATTCTCGGCAACTGCAACGGGAAGACCAATGGTAAAGACAATCGGCAACTCACGAGTCTCGTCGAGGATATGCACCAGAGCAGCCTCGCAGGCATGCAGCAGCGTGCGGTTATGGAACAGGTCGGCCGCGGTATAGCCGGTCAGGTTAAGCTCGGGCAGCACCAGCGCGCGAACGCCGCGCTCGGTAGCCTCGCGAACAGCCGCCAGCGCAACCTCGGCATTGCCCTCGACATCGGCCACGCGAATCCGCGGCGAGGCCGCCGCCACACGCAAAAAGCCATCAGACTGAGAAAGGTGAAGATTCATAAGAATGCTCCCGTGCGTAGACGCCATTCACAACAATTAGCAAGCCCTATTGTAGTTCAACCGCCGGGTGTAACCGCATCCCACCAACTTGGTGAGCAATTGATGAGTTGATGGTATCTGTTAAATGTCACGTACGATTCACATCTGGTGGGTACCCTGATGGCTACACGAAACGAAGCAGATTTACACCGGGAGGACCCCGTATGACAACCAAGTACACCGACGCGCCGCGCACGCGCGTCATGACGCCGGCATCGCTCAACAACGGCGTGCACGAGAACCATTCCATCGGACAGACCATGGCCATCGCGCCCAAAAAGGGCCTGTTCGATGACATTTCCATTCCCCAGATCATCGCCGGCGCCGCAGCTGCTGCCACGAGCGTCGCGCTTGCCTCCAAGATTGGTATCGCTGGTTCAGTAATTGGCGCCGCCGTGAGCTCGGTCATCACCGTTGTGTCCTCGCAGGTCTACCGCCACTTTATCTCTGCCAGCGCCGAAGCAATCAAGGGCACGCATGCCGCTGTCGACTACCCTGCCGGCGCCTACGAGCCCGTTGAGCCCGATGTCGAGGAGCACCTAGGTGGCGCCGCGACCACGCAGGAAATGCGCCAGGTTGCGGGACGCGCGACCACGGCGCGCGTCGCCCCTAACAGCCTACGCGCCAAGGCGGCGGCAGAGCGCAGCCAGACGCAAAAGAAGGTCATCGTCTTCTCGATCGCCATCGCCATCATCGCAGTCATCGCCTGCGCTGGCGCCATCCTTATCACCACTGCCGGTGAGGGTCTGGGCGAGCGTCCCGAGTCAATCCTTTCGTCGCGCACGATCGAGAGCGATGCAAATGGCAACACCCAGTCGCAAGATCAGCAGGCACAGGCGGACGGCACGCAAGACAGTCCTACCTCTGCCAATTCGTCCTCGAACACCCAAAACCAATCGCAGGGCACCGATTCCTCTACGGCCAACAGTGGCACGCCGTCCGACACGACCGACTCAAGCCAAACGACTGACAGCTCGCAGGCAAGCACGAGCGACCAGACGAGCGGCAATGCATCGAGCACGGGCACAGCAAACAGCAGCAACAGCAACGGCTCGAACAGCTCAAGCGAAACTGCGTCCGGCACGGCATCTGACAACTCGAGCCAAGGCACGGCATCGGGCAACTAAGCACGTTTGCCTCTCATAGATAACCGACCTGTACAACGGGCGCGAATCGAAAGCGGTTCGCGCCCGTTTGCCTTGGGCGCCGCCATGGCGAACGCTATGCGATGGTAAGATGCTTTACATGTGTAAAGAGGAGATTTGCCATGAGCAAGACAATAGTTAGGCCCACGCTTTCGCTGGGCAACCACATCTATCTGTATCGCCTGCTACGCGATGCGATTGGATGCGGCAAGCAAACGTTTATGACGCAGGTCGAGGAGGCGCTCGCCGCAGGCGACATGACTGCTTATGACCTGGGCTTTGAGTCCACGCGCGAGCTGCTCGAGGAACTTAACGACTGCATTAAGCTGACCGTCTTTAAAGGCGGCCGCCTGTATGCCACCGTCATCGCCAACGAGGCCTGGGATGCTGCGCTTGCCAAGGGCGAGGACAAGCCCAAGACCGCCAAGGGCGCCAAGCAGTCCTACAAAAAGAAAAAGCGCGGTGAGAAGGACCTCAAGGCCGTGCGCCCCAAGCACGTTAAACGTCCTGAGCCCGAACCCGTGGCTGAAGCTGTGCCGGAGCCCGAGCCCGAGACAGAGATCGAAGTCGCTATCGAGGTGACGGCAGAAGCCAGAACCGAAATCGCCGCCACGACCGATCCCGAAGTTATGTCAGAGCAGGAAGCCACTGCGGGGCTCAACGAGGCTCCCAAGTCGACAACCGAAGAAGCCGCTAACCAACCCGAGACGTCTGCGTTCCAAAACAGCGATATCTTTGGCGACGAGGCCGAGGACGAACAGCCCGACGAGCCCGACGATCAAGACGCTACTGAGTCGACGCCGGAGCCCGAGACGCCGCGGCCTGCCATCTCGCTTACGGTCGTCTATGACCCCGAGAACGCAAACGCCGGCATCACCACCATGGCATCCACGCCCATCGAGGCAAAGTCGAGCGTCGAGAACGAGAACGCAACGCAGGTTGAGGTTGAGACTGCAGCTGCAGACGCGCCCGTCACCGTGGAGCCCGCGGATTCCACGATCGAGCCGGAAGCGACGCCGGAGCCCGCATCCGTCATCGAGTCCGTGCCCACCTCTGCTTGCGACCAAATTCCCGCACCTGCACCGGCTTCGGCACCCGCAGCGGCCCCAACCCCCGCACCTGCAGCACCCACCATCCCCAAGGACTTCCCCGTCGATTTCGCAACCGAGGTCTTCTGCCCCGGCCCGCTTCTGCACCAGCTGTCGACCTATCTCCCCTACGGCGCCGACACGCTCGGCATTGTCGGCGAGTACTACTGGATCGCCCGCGAGCGCGGTACCATCGAGGCCGCGCGAAACCGCGCAAGCTTCCCCCTGCGCTACACGCAGGCCGGCGAGCGCCACGAAGTCACCGTGCGCATCCGCCGCAACACCACCGGCGGTCTCGGAGCCACCTGGGCCATCGATAAAGTCGAAGAACCCGAGCAGTAACGACAAACGGCTCAAATCCAAATCAGGATTTGAGCCGTTTTTATTTGTTGATGTTGCGTAACCAACAGCGAGCGGGCCGCAAGTGCCCCAGGTTGCCGTAAAAGAGGAGCGACGCGTACTTCGGTACGCGAGCGACGGCTTGAACGGCAAGATGGGGTGCTTGCGACCCGCGCCGCGTCGAGCAGTTACGCGGTTTGGAAAACCGCGTAACGATCTAGTCGCGCGTCAGCTTACGGTGAATACGATGCGGCTGGGCTGCGTCCTCGCCCAGGCGCTCGATGCGGTTGGCCTGATAGGCCTCGAAATTGCCCTCGAACCAATACCAGTTGCCCGGATTCTCGTCGGTACCCTCCCACGCCAGAATGTGCGTGGCAACGCGGTCCAGGAACATACGATCGTGGCTAATGACCACCGAGCAGCCCGGGAACTCGAGCAGCGCCGCTTCGAGCGAGGACAGCGTCTCGACGTCGAGGTCGTTCGTGGGCTCGTCGAGGAGCAGCAAGTTGCCGCCCTGCTTGAGCGTAAGCGCCAAGTTCAGACGGTTGCGCTCGCCACCGGAGAGTACGCCAGCGCGCTTCTGTTGGTCCTGGCCCTTAAAGCCAAAGCTCGCCACGTACGCGCGGCTCGGAACCTCGGTCTCGCCGACCATCATGTGGTCTAGGCCGTCCGAGACGACCTCCCATAGGTTCTTATCGGGGTCGATGCCGGAACGGTTCTGGTCGACGTAAGAAATCTTGACGGTCTCGCCCACCTCGAGCTCGCCCGAAGTCAGCGGCTCCAAACCCACGATGGCCTTGAAGAGCGTAGTCTTACCCACACCGTTGGGACCGATGACGCCCACGATGCCGTTACGCGGCAGGGTGAACGAAAGGTCATCGATGAGCACGCGACCGTCGAACTCCTTGTGCAGGTGATGGGCCTCGAGCACCTTGTTGCCCAGACGCGGTCCAACGGGAATGCGGATGTCGGTCCAGTCGAGCTTCTGGCTTGCGCGGGCCTCGGCCTCCATCTCCTCATAGCGAGCCAGACGGGCCTTGTTCTTGGCCTGACGGGCCTTGGGCGAGCTGCGTACCCACTCGAGCTCGGCCTCCATGCGCTTGGCGAGCTTGGCGTCGCGGTTGCCCTGTGCCTCGATACGGGCGGCCTTGGTCTCCAGATACGTGGAGTAGTTGCCCTTGTAGGGATAAAGGTGACCGCGATCGACCTCGCAGATCCACTCGGCAACGTTATCCAGGAAGTAGCGATCGTGTGTGACGGCAAGCACCGCGCCCTGGTAGTTGTGCAGGAAGTGCTCGAGCCACAGGATCGACTCGGCGTCCAGGTGGTTCGTGGGCTCGTCGAGCAGCAGCAGGTCGGGAGCCTCGAGCAGCAGCTTGCACAGAGCCACGCGACGGCGCTCGCCGCCAGAGAGCACGTTGACCGGCATGTCGGAATCGGGCAGCTGCAGGGCGTCCATGGCCTGGCCGAGCTTGGAATCGATATCCCAGCCGTCGGCGGCGTCAATCTCGTCCTGGAGCTTTCCCATCTCGGCCATGAGGGCGTCCATGTCGCAGTCCGGATCGCACATCTCCTCGCCGATCTTGTTGAAGCGATCGACCTTGGCGATCATGTCGCCAAACGCCATGCGCACGTTCTCGATGACGGTCTTGTTGTCGTCGAGCGGCGGCTCCTGCTGCAGGATGCCCACGGTGTAGCCGGGGGTGAGCCTGGCATCGCCGTTGGAGACTTCCTCGATGCCGGCCATGATCTTGAGCAGGGTCGACTTGCCCATACCGTTGGGGCCCACGACGCCGATCTTGGCACCGGGGTAGAAGCTCAGGGTCACGTCGTCAAGGATTACCTTGTCGCCATGGGCCTTGCGAGCCTGATACATCTGGTAGATAAACTCCGCCATTTGCCTGTTCTATCCTTTCTACCTGCTGCTTCCCTATTCTTGTTTCGCTTTAGTGGAAACGAAATGAGAAAATCAGCTCTGAAACGTAACGAAAAAGGGGCATGGTTGCCCACACCCCCTAATACTACCTAGGAAAAGTCCCCCTTAACACACTATGAACTGCGTACGCTAGTTTTCCGCAACCCTAGCGAACGACTCGCTGCGATTTGCGCCACAGCAGATACGAGTAGACGTAGACGGCTCCGACCGAACCAAACGCCAGCACCGCAATCACCGCGGCGACGACTTCACTCGAAAGCACGCTACCCGCCACGCCCATCGCAATCAAACCAACACCCAGCACCATAAAGCAGGCGCCACCAAAACGCTGCGTACGGCGCCAGTTCTCGGGATCGGCAAGCGCCCAAGGTGTCTTGATGCCGAGCGTATAGTTCTGCTTCACACGTGGCAAGTAGTTGCCTACGCCGATGAACAGCAAACCGACAACACCGGAAATCAGCACGTTGACCGAACCGACCGCCGGCACCACGCCCCAGACCGTAAGTTCTCCCAGCCAGCTTACGGCACACATGAACAAGGTAAAGGCGATTACGAAGCCCTGATAGAACTTGCCCGAGGTTCGATATGCCTCACCTTTGGGATCGATGCGCGGCACCGCGCGGAACATTGCGAGAAGCGCCAGCGGCAACGCGCCGAGCGCCGATGCCATCCAGCTAGGACCCCAACCGTCGACAGCGCCGTTCGCGCCCCAGTGCGTGGGAATCCGTGCAGGCAAGCTCGGCATCACCATGAGGTGCACTACGACATTGGCGACGCACAGAACAACCAGCGCAATCCACACGCGCGACGATACCCCCGTGGGGTGAATGCCCTTGTTTTCGTTATTCATCCTTATCACCTTCCGTGTTTGTAAAGCCCATAAACCAACCGATCAAGTCCTGCATGACGGTGGTGTTTAAGCTGTAAACGATGTTTTGGCCATGACGTTCGTCGGTCACCAACCCGGCGTTTTTGAGCGTCGCCAAGTGATGGCTCAGCGACGGCTTACTGATATCGAAATGCTCGGCAAGCTCCCCCGCCGTGCAATTGTCCTCGCGCAGCAACTCCAAAATGCGCCGTCGCGTTGGATCGGCAAGCGCCTTAAAACCCTCTCCCGGCATAAGACCTCCTCTCATCATCTCTCATGACGTGCACACTATACTCGATATTTAGATGTTTGTCTAACTATCTAACCGCAATGCTTCAAACCACATCAAAGCAAACGCCATCGCAGCCTATGGGCGATTACCTATAATGGCGATAGCTAGAACACGATTCACTTCCCCATCGGAGGATGTCTATGACTGAAACCACAACCGCAACTCCCAACGAGACACGCGACACCAAGCTCGAGATCATCATGGGCCGCAAGGCACTCGATAAGCTCGCCGATGCTACGGTGCTGGTGCTCGGCTGCGGAGGCGTGGGCTCCAACTGCTGCGAGGCACTCGCCCGCGGCGGCATTGGTCATTTCGTCATTCTGGACAAGGACATCGTCGCGCCCAGCAATATCAATCGCCAGGCCATCGCCTTTCACAGCACCATCGGCAAGCGCAAGGTTGACGTGATGGAAGCCATGATCCACGATATCAATCCTGCCGCCACCGTCATCAAACGTACCGAATACCTGCTGAGCGACAACATCGATGATTTCTTCGCGAGCGTTTTGGAGCAGACGGACGGCAAGCTCGACTACGTCATCGACGCCATCGACACCATCTCGGCCAAGCTCACCATTGCCAAATATGCTCAGGACCACGACATTCGTTTGGTTAGTTCCATGGGCGGGGCCAACAAGCTCCATCCCGAGTGCCTCCGCTTTGCCGACATCTTCGATACGGTACGTGACCCCATGAGCCGCATCATGCGCAAAGAATGCAAGAAGCGCGGCATCAAGAGCCTGCACGTACTGTTTAGCTGCGAGGAATCGGTTAAGACACAGCCCCGCGACCCTTCCAACATCCACGAGCGCACCGAGCTGGGAACCGCCAGCTTTATGCCGCCCATCATGGGCCAGATGATCGCCGGCGAGGTTATCCGTCAGATCAGTGGCCGCGGCACCGAGCGCGTGCGCGCCGATGGCCAGCGCCTGGACTAGCGGAGCGCGCCGAGATGGAGCCCCGGTTATTTGATGCACACTGCCATCTTGATTTTATGACTTACCCGAATGCTGTTGCCGACGAAACTGCAGCTAAAGGGCTGGGGGTCTTTGATTGCGGGGTCGACCCACGCGACTTCACGGCAGCAAAAAAGCGGGCCAGCCGCTACCCAAACATTATCGCCGGCGTTGGGCTCCACCCCTGGTGGCTCGCCGACGGCCGCTGCGGTCCTGCCGAAGTCAATCTGCTTTGCGAAGTTGCTGCCCAAGAGCGCTACATCGGCGAAGTCGGACTCGACTTTTCCGCGCGCTTTGCTGGAAGTGAGCCGCTACAAATACAGGCACTTGACCGGCTCTGCGATGCGCTCGTGCGGCATCCTCTTACCGGGCGCGTAATATCAATTCACGCCGTTCGTTCAGCAGGAGCCGTACTGGACGTCCTCGAATCGCATGGACTACTCATCCCAAACTCCGACTCCCCCGTTATCATCTTCCACTGGTTTAGCGGCACTTCGGACGAACTCGTCCGCGCGCGTAATGCGGGCTGTTATTTTTCCGTCAACGAACGCATGCTCGCATCTAAACGAGGACGCGAATACGCACGACAGATTCCACTCGATCGTTTACTGCTCGAGACCGATTCACTAGCCGAACCAAACACGGAAACAAGCGCACAGTCGCTCATCAGATCGCTCACAAGGACCTCGATGCGCATCGCCACGCTCAAAAACCGCGACGCAAAGCGCATCGAGTCGGCAGTTTTAGCAAATGCACGCTCTGTTTTTAGCCTTCGCTAAGCTCGGTGTGCAAAAAAACGCCAAATATGAGTACTGTTACCGGAATGGATACAGTACTCATATTTGGCGTTTTTGCACACGAGGTCCCGGGGAGTCGACAATTCAACTCCCCGGCGCTGCTCACCTATTCGGAAATCGGCGCTCCGTGGCCCCAAGAACCTTCCATACCGCACACGGTCGAGGCAAACCCGGCAGCAAAGTCGAGCGCGCGCTCGATGGCCTCGGCGCCATCCTCACCGCGCTTGGCGGAATCGAGATAGCACATCAAAAACGAGGTGAGGAACGAGTCGCCCGCCCCCATGGTGTCCTTCATGTCCGTTACCGGTTTAGCCAGTTGGCGGTAATAACGCTCGCCGTCGTAAGCAATGCAGCCCTCGGCACCCGCCGTAGCCGACACAAAACGCGGACCCAGGCCCTTCACCCATGCCAGACGCTCGCGAATCTCGTCCTCACTCGCAGCATCCGCCGCACTAAAGAATGCGAAATCGACGTAGGGCGCAATCTGCTCGTAGTACTCGTCGGTGGAGTCGTCCGAAAAGTCAAAAGAGACCGTGACGCCCGCAGCCTTCAGCTTGGGTAGCTCGCGCTCGGTAAAGCAATAGTTGCCCGAATGAACCACATCGAACTGCTTCATGTACGAAAGGTCAAAGCGATCGAGGACATAGCGCGCATCGCCACGGATACCGCCCTCGTTGGAGCCGAGGAAGACACGGTCACCGTCAACGACGGTCACGCGAGCCGCTCCGTTCTCGCCAATCATCTGCTCGCACTTGTCAAGCTCGATACCCTCATCCTCGAGGCTTGCAATGACATGCTCGGCAGCGGCGTCATTGCCAAAAATGCCCATGTATGCGGAGCGTGCGGCACCGCATTTCTTGGCATAAACGGCGAAGTTCACCGCGTTGCCGCCAGGATACATGGTGTGGATATGCTCATAGCGATCGACGACGTTGTCGCCAAATCCGAGCGCGTTAACGTTAAATGCCATGGTATTTACCCTTCTAGTACTCGACAACGCCCATGTAGCGACGGAAATCGGGATCGTGATCAAACACCTTGCCGCGTGCGGCACGCAGCTCGCAGTTCATGGCGTAGAACAGCACCGGGTCCAGATAAGCACGGACGCTCGCCGGCACGGCCTCCATACCGTACTCCTTGGCATCGAGCACCATCAGCGTATCGGTATGCGTCTTAAGGAACGCCAGGGCGCGCTCGTCCATAGCACGGCACTCGCTGGAGCCCATCTGCAGGAAGTAAAAAACGCCATCCTGAGTAGCCTCGAAGGGGCCATGGAAGTACTCGGCAGAGTGGATGTAGCTGCAGTGCTGCCACTGCATCTCCATAAGAGAGCAGATAGCGAAACCGTAGGTCTGGCTAAAGTTGGGACCGCTGCCCAGAATATAGAAGAACTCGTGCTCCTGGCAAAGCTTGGCAAAGCGATCGCCCAGCTCGGCATTTACCTTCTCGCGTGCCGGGGGAAGAATCTTATCCATCTCGGCGATACCGGCATACATATCGGCGAGATCGGCGTAGCCCTCCTGCTGATCGAGCAGCTCTGCCGCAAGCGACAGCGAAATGCCGGCGGGGACCTCGGCCTGCGGCACACCCTCGCCCCACGGGTAGACCCACGTGGTCCACTTGCCGGAGTCGATCTTGGATCCAGCGTTGTCGGTCTGGGCGATCACCGTAGCGCCGGCGGCAAGGGCAATCTCGCAGCCCTCGACGACCTCCGGGGTGTTGCCACTGTGGCTACAAGCGATGACCAGAGACTTCTCGCCCAGACGACGCGGACGCATAATGTCAAATTCACGCGCGGTATAGATATACGAAGTGAAGGTGGTTGCCTCGCGCTGCAGAAGCTCATGAGCCGGGATCAAATCGATCATGGAGCCACCGCAAGCAATCCAGTAGACGCTGTCGAACTTGCCCTTCTCGGCAATTGCCTCTTTAATCAGATCGTGTGCGTTCATATCCAGTTCCTTTCTTGTTTGGCCCGCAATCAATGACGTTGGTTGCGTGGCCGATGGTTGTTTTAGTCAATCAGATATTTCTCGAATGCGGCCATGTTCTTGGCATCTGCCGCTGCCGGGTCATCGTAGTAACGACCATCCGTGATTTCCTGGCCCAGCATGCCGTCGAAACCATGGGCGTTGAGTGTGGCGACGAAGGCGTCCATATCGTGCTTGCCATCGCCCCACACCAGATGGCCATACGGGTCGCCGTCGATAAAGTGCATCTCGTGAATTGCCCCATCACCAAAGGCGGCAAACCAGTCCTCGAGCGTCTCGCCTGCAACGCCCATCGCGGTTGTATCAACCATGGGCTGTAAGTACGGGCTCGCGACCTCGTCAATCATGCGCTTCGCATCGGAAACCGTCGTCACAAGGTTGCTCTCCTCGGGACGCAGGCTTTCCATCGTAAGCACCAGACCGTGCTCGCCGGCATACTCCGCCAGAATGGACAAGTGCTCGCGGCTGCGCTTCCAGGCTTCCTCGCGGTCCTCGTCCCAGTCGCCCCAGCCCGAGTTGATGGACATACGGTCGCACCCAAGTACCTCGGCAAGCTCAATGCCGTGCTTAAAGTACGCCAGGCTGCGCTGTTCATGCAGCGGTTTGCGTGCGCAATACTGCCAAGGATAGACAACATTCTCGGGGCACAGAGTACGATACCTAAGCCCACGGTCTGCAGCCTTTTTCGCCAAGACCTCAGCCTCAAAGTAGCCCGTATGGTCGAGCGTCACATGCGGCTCTGCACACCACAGCTCAATGGACTCAAAGCCCAAGCGCTGCTGCACATCAAGGAAGTAATCGAACGACCACATGATGTAGTGGATATTCATGCCCGCAATCTGTTCGCGGTGCAGCGTCGGTTTGGATTCAGACATCTTATGCCTCCTTATTTCGATCGAACACGATTTGTCCGTCCGACATCGTCATATCAACCGCAAGATCGCGTGCGTCGCGATAATCGAGGTCGAACACATCCCGATCGAGCACGCAGATATCGGCAAGCTTGCCAACCTCAAGCGTACCCAGCTCGTCTTCGCGCATCAGATCGTACGCGCCCCCGGCAGTCCAAGCGCGCAAGAGCTCGACAAGCGTCAGCGTGTTGACCTCATTCACGGGCAGTCCGTCGGCGAAGAATCCGCCGCACGCGCTGTAGATTGACTCGCCCAGGCTCGGAATCAGCAGCGGCAGATCCGTGCCGCAGCACACTGTGCATCCGGAATCTTCCATGCCGCGGCGATTCCAGCTGTGCAAAAGTCGCGTCTCGCCAATTTGTCGACGCATCATCGACAGGCAATCCTCGCGCCGGTCCAGCGTCAGAATCTGCGGATAGACCTCGCAAATTCCACCTAACTTGCCAAACTCGACAAGATCGGTCGGGTCAGAGTTCTCGAGATCGGTAATCGCATGGCGGCGAAGCATCCGTCCATGCTCGTCTCGAGGCAGCGAGGCATAGAGTGCCACGGTGCGACGAACGGCACCATCGCCCTGGCAATGCAAGGAATATCGGAAGCCGTCAGCATCAATTGCACGCAGCTCGTTCTCAATCAGATCCCACTCTGGCTCCTCGACGACCGTCTTGCCGGCAGCGCCCGCAGCGGCCGTGTCCTCATAGGGGTCTATCATCTCGGCAAGCCCCACCCATACGCCGCGATCGGTCATACGGTTGAAGCCAGAAAAACGAACGAACGGTCCCCGGAAGCGCTCTCGCGCCTCGCGGGCATATGCCAGATTTGCACCGGCGCCCACCGGCTGCGACATCATAGAGACGCGAACCGTCAGCTCACCAGATTCCTCACGGCGAGCCATTTCGTCGGCAAAGCCGTAGTAGTCATCAAACGCCATTTCCTTGATGGCGGTAACGCCGCGCTCGTTAAGCATGCTCATGTAGTCCGAATACCCGGCACGCACCTCGGGCAGCGCGAGGAAATCGCTCATCATGCGCCAGATCTTCTCGGCATAGCACGCCTGGGGTGTAAAGCCATATCGCGCACTGGCGGCAGCATTGAGAACGCAGGTCTCCGCGCCCGGCGTAAAGCAGACGACAGGGATATCGCCAAAACACTCGTCAAACACAGCTGCTGTATTTGCGTTCTCGGCATCCGATGCCAACGTTTCGGGTAGGTTGTGGCCAAAAGCCGCCGCGCAATCCGGATGACCTTCTTTCCATGCACGCAAGAGCGACACGGCCTCTTTGGCATCAGCGATGCCGGACAGATCAGACCCCAACGTCCGCAGCGCCCAACCTGTATAGAAGGTATGCACATCGATCAGGCCAGGCATGACGGTGCGGTCGCCCAGGTCAACTACCTCGTCCGCCTGGGCCAAATACGAAGCTACCTCACACTTGGTGCCAACAGCCTCAATTCGATTGCCACGGACCGCTACGAAACCTTCAAACGGCAGGTCCCCCGTACCGGTAAAGACGCTCTTTGACGTCAGAACCGTCAAACGATCGGACATCACAACCACCTACGCCGGAAGCATGCCGGAAATGGCAGTAATGACCAAGCCAAACACGACCATGAAAATGAAGAACTTCCAAATGGTCTTCCACCATTGGCCAAACGAAATCTTAGCCACGGCAAGGCCGGCGACCGTCATGCCCGCCACGGGGCTGATGGTGTTGATGGTCTGGTTGGCAAACTGGAGCGCGGTGACGGCCGCCTCGGGATTGAGGCCCATGAGCTCGGTCAGGGGGCCCATAACGGGCATGGTGAGCGCCGCCAGGCCAGAACTCGAGGGAACCAGCAAAGAGAGCAGACCAAGGACGACATACATAAACGTGGTGTAGACGGCGGCGGGTGCACCGGCGAGCGCGGTAGCGAGCGCCTGGAGGATGGTGTCGATGATCATGCCGCCCTCGGCGATGACCAGAATACCGCGAGCGATACCGATAACGACGGCAGCGTACGCAAAGTCGGCGAGACCCTTAACGAACTCCTCTGCGATCGTCTGCTGGTCAAGGCCGCCCAGGATACCGGCAAGCAAGCCCATGCCAAGGAACACGGCGGAAATCTGATTCATGTACCAGCCCTGGGTAACAAGACCCCAGACGATAATGCCCATACCGCAAGCAAAATCGATAAGCACGAGCTTCTGACGGATAGTGAACTCTTCCTCGATGGAGGCATCGGTCACGGAAAATTCAATACGCTTGAGCTTATCGTCCTCGTACACAATGGACGACTCGGGGTTTTTCTTGACGCGCATGGCGTAGCGCATGGCCCATGCGATACCGACGGCAGTGAAGATGACCCAAGAAACGGCGCGCAGCCACAGTTGCGGATTACCCTCGATGCCAATGATGCCTTGGGCGATCAAAACATTAAACGGGTCGATGGTCGAAGCACAATATCCCAGGTTAGGACCAAGGAAGCAGATGATGAATGCCGTCATCGAGTCATAACCGATACCCATCATGATGGGAATGAAGATGGCATAGAACGGCAGGGCTTCCTCAGACATACCAAACGTAGTGCCGCAAATGGACAGCAATGTCATCGTGATGGGGATGATGAGGATGTCCTTGTTCTTGAGCTTTTTAATCACACGGCTCATGCCGGCATTCAAAGCGTTGGTCTTGGTGATGATCGCGAACGATCCGCCAATCAATAAGACGAACGCAACGACGTCGGCAGCCTCCTGGATGCCCTTGGTGGGCGCTTGCAGGACCGCGAAGATATCCTGGCCCAGATTGATGGTCTCGCCGGTCTCGGAATCGGTGTAGTTTTTATCGACCTGTTCATAGGTTCCAGCAACGGCGACTTCACGCTCGCCCGCCGCTGTCGAAATCGTCTTGCGCTGATACTGACCAGAGGGAACGATCCAAGTCAGGACCGCAAAGACAACGATCAGCAAGAACATGATCGTATAGACATGCGGTAATTTGAACTTAAAACGTCTGTTTGTCTTCTTCGCCTTCGTATCTGACATAGATACCTCCAAAGAACTCGAGACTGCATCGCATCTTGCTTCAACGTTTGCACAATGCAAACGTTCTATGACGTCCCATAGATTACCAGCAGCTTTTTCCTTCATCAAGATAATTTCAAACTGATTGCCGCAACGCGGTTGAACGGTTGTGTTCGCGCCGTGAACGGTATGGAAACGCCCGGTGAGATGATCCACCGGGCGCTTCCATTCGCAATGTCCTAGATGTCAAAAACGTAGCGAGACCCAACGATCCGCTGACGACCGATGATAAACGGCCGCCGTTGCTCATCGAAAAAGAAGGCTTCCATATAAAACAAGGGTTCGCCAACGGGAACTGCCAACAGCCGAGCGACCTCGGGCGACGCGCACGCGATCTCGAGCGTGCACGGGTCGGTAAACGCGGGCGTGCGGCCCGTTCGGTTGCGCACGAACTCAAAAATGGATTGGTTAGATAGAGGTGCCGTTGATAGATAGGCGTTGTCCTCGTAAACGTATATGTTGTTCTCGAGCATGACGGGGACTCCATCGGCAGTACGTACACGCTCAACGCAAATCAAATCAGTTCCAACGGGAACACCAAAGAACTGCGCTTCGGTAGAATCTGCTGGCAGTATCTTTCTCGAAATGACGCACGCCCCCGGTTCCATTCCGTTAACGCGGCATGCGTCCGAAAAACTCTGGACGTCATCCTTCTGGCGAATCTTGCGCTTGAGCTTGGGGGCATTGACGAACGTGCCTTTCCCCTGTCGCTTCGTTAGATAGCCCTGCTGGACGAGCTCCTCAATAGCACGTCGCACGGTAACGCGGCCAACTTTATAGCTCTCAGCCAATTCGAATTCGTTGGGTATCCGCGCGCCTGCCTTGTAGGCGCCGGAGTTGATTTCGTTTTTAATGATATCGATAACCTGTTGGTACAGCGGTATCGCTGCTTTACCGTCAGTTAGCCCTTCAGTCGGTGGCATATACCCTCTCCAAGCACGATTAAGTCTAAAGCGGGCTTAAGGGCATTCAACAAGCCCTTAAGCCCGCATTAGCATAAAGTATGCTTGCTGCCGCACCAAAATGTCGGGTATTTACTCATCTGACCCGAAAAACGCGCAACTACCGCGCTCCTAAGAAAGCGTGAGCAGCTCCGGCAGCTGGTCGATAATCTTGTCCGCGGCATCCTGGCTAAAGCCAAAGCGCTCCTCGCGCTTGGCAATAACTGTCAGGCCGGCTCGCTTGCCGGCAGTGATGCCAGGCACCGAATCCTCGACGCAGCAGCAGCGATTCGCGGGCAGCCCCAGCAGGTCCAGCGCATGCAGGTAGATGTCGGGCTCGGGCTTGCTCTCCTTAAACTGCTCGCCGCTCACTACATACTCAAAGGCATCCGACAGCCCGCACGCATCGAGCACTTCCTCGATGCTATCCATGGGAGACGAGCTGGCAAGCGCCACGCGAACGCCGCGGCGCGGCAGCTCTCGAATCGTATCCACGGCGCCTGGGTTAATCAAAGCCTGATAGTCGCGCGGACGCTTATGAGCCCACTCGTCCCAACGGGTCAACGCTTCCTCGCCAGTTAAATGCCCCTTACCGGCGCGCTCAAACCAATCGACCAGCATACGCAGGAAGAACTGATGCGAAGTACCGACCTGCCCATTTAACTCCTCTTGAGTCAGATTAAGCCCAAGCTCCTTGGCAAACGCGGCGGTCTCGCCCAGGTAGTAATACTCGGTATCGACAATCACGCCGTCCATGTCAAAGATAACGGCGTCGAACGGAAATGCGGACACGGCACCCTCCCTAACAAAAGGGCGCCCGCAAGCGGACGCCCGAACCATGCATTATCGGCGATTCTAACCCAGCAGCTTATCCAGCGCCACCGCAATACCGTCTTCGTTGTTATTGGCGGTCACCATCTGGGCCACAGCCTTAACCTCATCGACGGCGTTTCCCATGGCAACACCGGTACCAGCCCACTCGATCATGGACTTGTCGTTCTGGCCGTCGCCAAACGATACGACCTCGCTGGCATCGATGCCGAGCTTGGGCAGGGCACCCTCGAGCGCGCGGGCCTTGTCAATACCGGGCGCCGTGTACTCAAAGTACCAGTCGGCCGTAAACATGCCCGAAAGCGTCTGCTTAAAGGGCGCATACATCTCCTCGTAATGCGCCTGCAGGTAGGCCGGATCGCCCGCCGTCAGCAGCTTGTCCACGGGATAAGTGTCCACGACCTCATGCAAGCTCTCGACCTCGCGGATCTTAAGGTCGCAGGCATCGCGCTCGTATTTGACAATGTTTTTCTGCGAGCCATCCGGCAGCGTAATCATGCAGTGGTACGAGTCCTCGACATGCAAGTCGCGACCGAGCGAGATCATGGGGATCACATCATAGTTTTGCAGATGATCAATCAGACGGTGCAGCTCGTCAGCCGGCATGGCCTGGTCAAAAAGAACCTCATCGGCCTGAGCGTCGACCACATGCGCGCCATTGAAAGCGACTAGCAGACCATCATGGTTTTGAAGGTCGAGCTCCTGCGCCAAGGCGTGCAGCCCCCATGCGGGACGACCCGAAGCCAAGATGAGCTTAATGCCCGACTCCTGCGCCGCGAGCAGCTTCTCGCGCGTACGCGGGCTAATCACTTTCTGGTCGTTGGTGAGCGTACCGTCGATATCCATCGCGATGGCCTTGATTGCCATATGTGCCTCCTTGCATCGTTTTTATCGCGCACTATCTTATCCGAGCCGGGGCACGTTCGCACAGCGCGCGTATGACGGTTGCAAAACCACCCCATTTGAAACAAAGACAAAAAAGTACTTGCAAAGACGCGTTCCGACATATAAGTTGATAAAAGACCGCCGTTGCGGTTTTAAGTAGATCGAGCATATGAAGTTTGAGTTTTAGCGTGTAAGAGAAGGAAGATCGGCAAAGTACAACCCCAAACGCAATGACAACTTAATGAGGTAACTGCCACATGTGAGGCACCCAGGGCATTGCTGTCTCGATTTTGAGCACGATGCCTTCCGCCTTGCATGGGCCGTTCCATCCCGTCCCTGCAGCAACTGCCTCACGGGCTCATTGAAAACCGCATAGCACCCCAACGTCAGCACATCACCCACGGCAAGCGCATCACTCACGACAACCAGCACATCAACAAACAGCACGAACATCAACCGATTGGAGAAGCTATGACAAACCACCACGCAGAAGACGGCGATAAGAAAAGCATTCTGGATGCCCGCATTGAGCGAGCATATGCAAACGAATATGACGCCGCCTTTGCCGCCGCGACCATCAAGAACTACGCGTCGCTACCGCTCGCGACGATCTTGGCCGACCACCCTCAACTGCTGAAGCGCTGCACAAAGATCATGGGCGACCCCGACATTCGCAAGCTGACAGACCCCTATGCCCCAAAACGCGACAACGATTCGTACGTTCTTACCGTAGGCTGCCTAGCCCATATGCTTACGGCGCTCGACACGAAACTCAAGCTCGAATGGGAACCCGACGAGCGTCATGAACTCGAAAGCAAGCGGAACACCCTGCGCACCGCACTGTTCCTTCCGTTGGACGGCCTCAAGCGCTGCAACGTCGAGCTCAATACACAGGCGCGGCAAAAGCCCGGGACCACGGGGCAGAAAACTCCAAGACCCCATGCGGCCATCGTCGACCGCAACCGATATAACCGCATGACCGCGCACTTTTCTGCCGAGGGAGCAGCCATAAGGACGCTGATCGACCTGCTGTGCCTCCTGAACATCAACGAGCTATTTGAGGGCTATCTCGCCCTTGTTCCCGCGACGGCACCCAAGTCGGTAGCAAAGATCATCGAGACCTGCAGACACCAGTTTGAGCGCCATCGCAATGGCAGCGAGATGAACGCCAGCATCGCGCAGTACTACGCGGCTCATTACAAAAATGACGGATGTGCCCCTATCGAGCATCAGCTGCGGCTCGCCTACACCACGCCCGTCGCAACGCTCCATCGCTTTGGAGCCCTTGGCGCTTGCGAGCCGCACGGACAGGCAGCCTGCCCCACAACCGAGCTCGATCTCAGGCTCGGACGAACCCTGTAGCCCGCCAGCCCCTCCGCGGGCAGCGACTCTATTCCACAACACCACCAACAGAAAGGAGTCCTCATGGACACCAATCATTCCCCCATCATCAGCCCCCTCACCATGCGTGAATCCGCCCGAGGTATCACGCTCACCAGCATTTACGATGAGATGCTCGCCCGTCGCGAGCTCTCCGTCATGGGAAACATCGAAACCCCGATGGCCCACGACCTATGCCAGCAGATTCGTCTGCTCGATGCCACCGACCCCAGCCGCCCCATCACCATATTTGTCGCCAGCGCCGGCGGAAGCGTGCGATCGGGTCTTGCGATCTATGACGCCATGCGCCTCGCATCGTGCCCCATCCGCACCGTCTGTCTGGAATTCGCCGCGTCCATGGGCGCCGTGATCTTTATGGGCGGCGACGATCGCCGTATGGCGCCCCATGCAGAGCTCATGATTCATGACCCGCTGATCCCCCAGGGGGCAGGCGGCTCGGCACTTGCGTTGCAGGAAACCAGCCGGCGTCTCATGCAGACCCGCAAGACCCTCACGCAAATCCTCTCGGACCGCAGCGGCCTCACGCCCAAGCGCATCCAGTCCCTCACTGCAAAAGACACCTACCTTTCGGTCGAGCGCGCCGTCGAGCTCGGCTTTGCCCACGAAATTCTCTCGACCACCAAGGAGGTCGCCCATGTCTAACCTCGCCAGCCGCCTCGCCGCATCTGAGTCCGCATCGTCCACCATCCTCGCCAAGGATCGAACGCTCTCCTGCGACACCCGCCAAACGGGACTCAACAACAACGCACTTGTGATCGGCCCCTCGGGAGCCGGCAAGACCCGAAACGTCCTCAAGCCCAACCTGCTGCAAATGAACGCAAGCTACATCGTGCTCGACACCAAAGGCACGCTCTGTCGCGAAGTGGGACCCGTGCTGGCAGCCCACGGTTACCGCGTGCAATGCCTCAACTTCGCCGACCTCAACACCGTCCCGGCCCTTGCGCCCGGCATCGAGCGCTGCGGCTACAACCCCCTGAGGCACATTCGCCGCAAGGCGGACGGCAGGCCCAACCAGCAGGACATCCTCTCGGTGGCAAAGGCCATCTGCCCCATCGAGGACAACAACCAGCCTTTTTGGGATCATGCGGCGGCAAACCTGCTGTCGTGTCTTATCGCCTACGTCACCGAACAGCTACCCGCCGACGAGCAGACGATCAGCTCGGTCATCAAGCTGATCGAGCACCTGCAGGACGGTGCCACGGGTCGATTGTTTGACGACCTGATCACGACCGACCCCCAAAGCTATGCCCTCTCGCTATGGCGGCGCTACGCCATTACGCAAAATGCCGAGCGCATGCACGCGAGCATCGTCGGCATCCTTGCCGAAAAGGTCATGTGTCTGGGATTCGACGGTGCGGCACAGCTCTATCGTGAGTGCCATCAGGTGAACTTCGCTTCCATGGGACACACCCCCTGCGTCCTGTTTGTAACCGTGAGCGATATTGACCGCAATCTCGATCCGCTGACCGGCCTCTTTATTTCGCAGGCGTTTATGGGCCTCATTCGTGAGGCCGATAGGCAGCCCGACGGCAGCCTGCCCGTGCCCGTGCGCTTTATGCTCGATGACTTCGCAAATCTGCAGATCCCCCAGATCGACAACGTGCTCTCGATTATCCGAAGCCGCAACATCTGGGCAACGCTGCTGCTGCAGTCGACCAACCAGCTCGATGCGCTCTATGGCGAGGCACGCGCACGCTCCATCATGGGCAACTGCGACACGCATCTGGTGCTGGCGTTCCAGGATCCCGAGAGTGCCCGGGTGTTTTCCGACCGCGCCGACGCGCTGCCCAGCACGCTCATGGCGACGCCGATCGATCGCTCGTGGCTCTTTGTGCGCGGTCGCACTCCCGAACAGGTCGAGCGCTTTAGGCTCGAAGACCATCCGCTCTACGGGGAGCTGCCCGAGGCGCAGCGAGACCATGCGGAGGCCGAGATCTAGGCGCAGGGTTCTCGCGGCGCGCGGCGCCCCAGCGATGTTCCACAAAGGCCGTGCGCCCCGGGACTACGGCAAAGCAAAGGGGCCCGCATCCGATAGGATACGGGCCCCTGACTATAAGGCGCGATGCGTTAACAGCAGCGACTACTTGCGATGCGCGCGATAGAACTCGATGAGCGCCTGGGTCGAAGCGTCCTGCTCGGCCTTGGCGGCGTCATCGTGGAAGGCCGGGGTAATCTGCTTGGCAAGCTGCTTGCCCAGCTCGACGCCCCACTGGTCGTAGGAGTCGATGCCCCAGACCGTGCCCTCGACAAACGTGATGTGCTCGTACAGGGCGATGAGCTCGCCGAGTGCGAACGGGGTCAGCGTGTCGCCGAAGATCGAGGTCGTCGGGCGGTTGCCCTCAAAGCAGCGGGCCGGGACGATCTGCTCGGGCGTGCCCTCGGCACGAACCTCGTCGGCCGTCTTACCAAAGGCGAGCGCCTTGGTCTGGGCCAGGAAGTTGCCCAGGAACAGCTCATGCACGTCCTGACCGCTATCGGTCGCAGGGTTGGCGGTATTGGCAAAGGCGATGAAATCGGCCGGAACCACCACAGTGCCCTGGTGCAGCAGCTGGTAGAAGGCATGCTGACCGTTGGTGCCGGGCTCGCCCCAGAAGATCTCGCCGGTATCGGAGGTCACAGCGCTGCCGTCCCAGCGGACGTGCTTGCCGTTGGACTCCATGGTGAGCTGCTGCAGGTAGGCCGGGAAATGGTGCAGGTACTGGCAGTACGGCAGTACGGCGTGGCTCTTGGAACCGAAGAAGTTGACGTACCAGACGTTGAGCAGGCCCATCAGCGCGACGGCGTTGTTCTCGAGCGGGGTGTTGCAGAAGTACTCGTCGATGGCGTGGAAGCCCTCGAGGAACTGCTGGAAGCGCTCGGGGCCGAGCACGACGATCAGCGACAGGCCCACGGCGGAGTCAACGGAATAGCGGCCGCCAACCCAGTTCCAGAAACCGAAGGCGTTGGCGGGGTCGATACCGAAGGCCTCAACTTTCTCAAGTGCGGTGGAAACGGCGACGAAGTGCTTTGCCACGGCCTCGGCGTTCTGCTCATCGGAGCCGTCGATGGCGCCCTGAGCCTTGAGCTGCTCGAGCATCCAGGTCTTGACCTCGCGAGCGTTGGTGAGGGTCTCGAGCGTGGTGAAGGTCTTGGAGACGATGATTACGAGCGTGGTCTCGGGATCCAGGCCCTTGAGCTTCTCGGCCTGGTCGTTGGGGTCGATGTTGGAGATGTAGCGGCAGTCGATACCGGCGTCGGCATAGGGACGCAGAGCCTCGTAGGCCATGACCGGGCCCAGGTCGGAGCCGCCGATGCCGATGGACACCAGATGCTCGATCTTCTTGCCGGTAACGCCCTTCCACTCACCGGAGCGCACGCGCTCGGCGAAGGCATACATGCGGTCGAGGACCTCGTGCACGTCGGCGACGACGTCCTGGCCGTCGACGATGAGCTGGCCCTTCTCGCTTGCCGGGCGGCGCAGCGCGGTGTGCAGGACAGCGCGGTCCTCGGTAGTGTTGATGTGCTCGCCAGAGAACATGGCGTCGCGGCGCTCCTCGAGCTTCACCTCGCGGGCAAGATCGCACAGCAGCTTGACGGTCTCATCGGTCACCAGGTTCTTCGACAGATCGAAGTGCAGGTCACCGGCGTCAAAGCTCAGCTTGTTCACGCGGTCGGCGTCAGCAGCGAACCAGGCCTTGAGGTCGATACCTTCGGCCTCGAGCTTCTCCTGATGAGCCTCGAGCGCCTTCCAAGCGGCAGTCGACGTAGCATCGATAGGTGCGGCAACAGTTGCCATAGAGTCCTCCTCAGCATACGGGCGCACGCCTCCATGCGCCCGGACATTCAGATGCCACTATTCTAGCGCAGGTCAAGACTACAATCAGCGAGCGTTGCCAATCGGCCCCCAAACGGCAACCGATTAAAAAGGGACAGGCTTATTTTGGCAGGTCAAACGCTTTACCAACCAAAAATAACCCGTCCTTTTATGGCAAATATTAGGCCGCGGCGCAGATGCTACCGAGCAACTCACGCAGAGGAGACCCGATGCCCTCCAGCAATTCGGGCGCGATAATGGCAAAAACGGGAACCTCACCGGTGCCCACGACAGCAGGCGCCTTGCCCTCCGAGAGAATGCATCCATAAGGGACAAACCGTCTTCGCCGGCATCGAGCGCCGCCATGCGACGCGCGAGCTCGCGCGCAAAGCCAGCAGTATCGGCATCGCCAATCGCCAGGACAAAGTCCACGCCTTCGTCGGTCGCTAGGGCCACGGCTTCGTCGATCAGTTCGTCTCCCCCGTCGCCCCCAACCGAGCCGCAGCGGAAAAGTACGCGCTCGAGTAGGGCTCGATCAAGCGAGCCAAGTGCCGCCGAGACAAGCTCATCGCGTGTATGCTTGTCACCGCCCAACACGACCAGCGCCTTAGTGCCACCGTAGTGAGCGACCAATCGTCCGCACCAGCGAGCCACGTCTCCATTCACAACAAGGCGCGTCGGCATACCAAACCCGTAATTGACCATCTTTCCCACAACCCTTCCGTGCACATAGGCGGTATCAATCGTTAGGCTCATGCTACGAAGCGAGCTTTTCCGAGCTGTTTCGCACTCTTTAGAGCTGCGTTAAAACCCAATCCAACCGCACGACCATACCTACCAAAACAAACCAGTCCTTTTTTACAGGTTTTGACGATGTCTGGACGAGCGGGTATTATCGAACAGATATTCGATAAGAACATGTGTTTGATGGGAGGACGCGTGGGGCACGAGCGTCACACCTATATCTGCATCGACCTCAAGACGTTTTACGCTAGCGTCGAGTGCGTCGACCGCGGACTCAACCCGCTCACCACCAACCTGGTCGTTGCCGACGAATCGCGCGGGCGCACGACCATCTGCCTCGCCATCACACAGGCCATGAAGGACTTAGGGATTCACAATCGCTGCCGTCTGTTTGAGATTCCCGACGGCATCGACTACATCAAAGCCGTACCGCGCATGCAGCACTACATGGAAGTGTCGGCGCAAATCTACGGCATCTATCTGGAATACGTGAGCCCGCAAGACATTCACGTCTATTCAATCGACGAATGCTTTATCGACGTGACGCCCTATCTAGACCTCTACCATACCAATGCCAAAGGCTTTGCCTGCATGTTGCGCGATGAGGTCCTCGCGCGCACCGGCATCACGGCGACGGCCGGCATCGGCCCCAACCTATTCCAGGCCAAGGTAGCGCTCGATATCACCGCCAAGCACGTACCCAGCCGCATCGGCATACTCGACGACGAGACCTTTCGCAAAGAGATCTGGCCCCATCGTCCCATCACCGATATCTGGGGCATCGGCCCCGGCGTGGCAGCACGACTCGAAAAGTATGGCGTCTACGACCTGATGGGTGTCGCCGCACTCGACGAGAACCTGCTCTACGACGAGCTCGGCGTCAATGCCGAATATCTCATCGACCACGCCTTTGGGCGCGAGCCGACAACCATCGCCGATATCCAAGCCTATCGCCCACAAGCAACTTCGACCACCACAGGACAGGTGCTCTCGAAGGGTTATGCCTACGAGCAAGCCTACACCGTCTTGCGCGAGATGGTCGACAACGCCGTGTTGGACTTGGTCGATAAACACGTGGTCTGCGACAGCATCTCGCTCTTTGTGGGCTACGCGAGCGAGCGAGCCGACATACGCCGCCTCGACGCCAGCGGTACAGCGCAATATGTGGACGGATGCGGGCACCTGCGCTCGAGCACATCGAGTATCGAACCTACCGCAACCGCCGGCCCCGAGCTCGCGCCCCGTGCTCCCAAGCCCGTCCAGCGTGATGACGAACGGCGCCGCCTGGTGCGCGAAGCGCAGGCAATCGATGGCATCTTTGTGGGAGAGCATGGCGGCAAACCGCGCGGTGGCTATGCCGCACTCTTTGCGCACTCCAACGCCTCGCGAAAGCTGCCCGAGCGTACCAATTCGTTCAAGAAGATCATGGGCTATTTCGATGAGCTCTGGGCGCAGACTGTCGATCCCAAACGACCGGTCAAGCGCATCAACCTGGGCTTTAGCAATCTTGTGCCCGAGGAATTTGCCACCATCGATCTGTTCAGCGATATCGAGGCCGATGAGCGCGAGCGCGACCTGGCGCGCGCCGTCCTGGCCGTGAAAGGCAAGTACGGCAAGAACGCGCTCGTCAAGGGATTAAGCTTTACCGCCGGCGCCACCGCGCGCGAACGCAACGAACAAGTTGGAGGACACCGTGCCTAAGCCCAAACAACAGCCCGTGCGCCCGCCGACCACCTTCGAGCGCCTGGCGGACCCCGAGGGCAGACGCCGCGTCGCCGACCCTAACCTCACCGCCAACGGTGCCGTGCGCGCCAACCGCGCCGCACAGTTTATGCCCTTTGCCGCCCTCACGGGATACTACGAACTCGTGCGCAAGCAGGAAATCACCGTCGAGCCAAAACGTGAGCTCACGGAAGAAAAAGCCCTCGTACTTTCTAAAAAGCTCGAGGGTCTCAAACGTGGCGACTTGGTTCGTGTCACCTATTACGATACGTACGGCTATCGCTCCCGCACCGGCATCCTCGACGAGGCGCTCCCCGCCTTCAAGCTCCTCAAGCTCAAAGACATCGCCATCGACTTCGACGACATCCAAGACATCGAACTGCGCGGACGAGCCTAGCCAAGGAAGCGCATCCAGGGCGGCGCTTACAGCGTCATGACGTAGTAGCCCGCGTCTTTCACGGCCGTCTCGAGAACACCACGATCAACCGGCTGTTTAGAGCGCACACGTGCCGTGTGATCCGCATACGTCACCGTTGCCCACACGCCGTCCAGCGCATTGAGGGCATTGGCCACGTTCTGAGCGCAGCCGTCACAGCTCATGCCGCCGATGAGCAGCTCATCGCTATAGGGATAGTGCGATGCATCGGTATCCACCACAACAACCTTTTTGGCCTTCTTGCCGCTCGCACCATCGCTGCAGCAACTCTTCCCGTGTGTCGAAGCGGCAATGCGACGCAGTCCAAAAAACATGCCGACGGCAATGACGGCCAGCACGATGAGATTCGCAGGGTTGAGCAAGTCACTCATGCGTCCCCCTTTCAAGTAGCACTATCTAGATACCCCCATGGGGTGTCCCCATCTTAACCCAAATTCATGTCCGTTCGGTCAATTAGTTTCCCTCTTCAAACTTTTTTGTTGACCATGGCTTACTTTCGTGTATAAGTTTTCCTAGGCTAACAGTTTAGATCCGTAAGGAGCGCCGTGACTCGAACCATAGACATCCCAACGTTTCAGGCGGCAGTCGTGCGCAACTGCTCTCCCACGCTCGCGGGCATCAAGCCGGCATCGCTCTTTACCTATCCAGGCACCTACGCCCACGGGGACGGCTCGGTCGCAACCGAAACCATCGCAGAGCGCCGAGCACGCCTGCTCAACGTTATCGCCCAGTGCAATCGCGAGCTTGACCCGTTCGGTATCCACCTGAGTGTTTTGGTCTGGCGACCCTGCGGAGCGCTCGTGTATATGTACCGAGCCAAAAGCCTCACCACCTATTTCGCAGACCCTCGCGCCCAAACGGCGCTCGCCTCGGAAGGCTACGACACGAGAGACCTTTCGACATGCCTTGTGCATTTGGCATCACGCATCACGCTCGCGAGCAATAACGTCGCGGAATGCGCCTGTAGCCAGACTCGATGCGCACTACCCCAGCAAGCTAGCTGCAGCAACGACTGCACCTGCGAGTTTCCGCACGAAATAGGCTACTTCCTCGGATATCCCTACGACGATGTGCGCGAGTTTATCGTCCAGCGCGGCGAGAACTACAAGGTCTTTGGAGCTTGGAAGGTCTACACGAATGTCGAGCAAGCGCTTGCGATGTTTGACGCCTACCGCGCTTGCACTCAATACCTCACCTTTGTCTATCAGCAGGGCTGCAGCTTGGCGCAACTTGCCCAGGCAACCCGATAGAACATAGAAGCCGCGGCAACCTGCCGCACAACTGAAAGGACTCAACATGAGCAAGATCGCCGTCGTCTATTGGAGCGGCACGGGCAATACCGAGGCCATGGCAAATCTCGTCGCCGAAGGCGCCACGTCCGCGGGTGCCGAGGCAGAGGTCATCTCCTGCGCCGACTTCTCTGCCGACAAGGCCACCGAATATGATGCCTTCGCCTTCGGCTGCCCAGCCATGGGCTCCGAGGAACTCGAGTACGATGAGTTCCAGCCGATGTGGGACGAGGTCAAGGAGTCTCTCGGCGACAAGAAGGTCGTCCTCTTTGGCTCCTATTCGTGGGCCGAGGGCGAGTGGATGGACAACTGGAAGGCCGACGCCGACGAGGCCGGCGTCAACGTCGTGGACTCCACCATCTGCTACGACGCGCCCGACGACGAGGGCGAGACCGCTTGCAAGGCCCTCGGAGCCGAGCTCGCGTAACAAACCCAGGGCCTCCAAGAGAGCCTGCATCAAAGCGCATCCCCATCCCTACAAAAGAGCGGGGGCTGGATTCAAGTCCAGCCCCCGCTCTTTTGTAACGGCAGTTACATCAACCGGCTACGAGATATTGCCCAAGAACGCCTTGGTGCGCTCGCTCTTAGGATGGTCGAAGACCTCGCTCGGCGTACCCTCTTCCACAATGACGCCACCGTCCATAAAGACGACGCGGTCGGCGACATCGCGGGCAAAGCCCATCTCGTGCGTCACGACGATCATGGTCATACCGTCGTGTGCCAGGTCGCGCATGACGCCCAAGACGTCGCGCACGAGCTCAGGGTCGAGCGCCGAGGTGGCCTCGTCAAAGAGCATGACGTGCGGGTTCATCGACAGGGCGCGGGCGATGGCAACGCGCTGCTGCTGGCCGCCCGAAAGCTGACTCGGCATAAAATCGATGCGCTCGGCCAGACCGACCTTGGTGAGTTCCTCGACGGCGATCTTCTCGGCCTCTTCCTTGCTGCGCTTGAGCACCTTCTGCTGCGCGAGCATGACGTTCTTTTTGACTGAGAGGTGCGGGAACAAATTGAACTGCTGGAACACCATACCCAGATGCGTGCGCACCTTGTTAAGGTCGACACCCTTGGCGCACACATCCACACCCTCAACGATAATCGAGCCGCTCGTGGGATGCTCCAGACGATTGATGCAGCGAAGCATTGTCGACTTGCCCGAGCCCGAGGGGCCCAAGACCACAACGACCTCACCCTTGTGCACATCCAGATCGATATCGCGCAGGACCACGTTGTCGCCAAAGGCCTTCTGGAGGTTCTTGATACTGACGACGACC
Organism: Collinsella sp.; assembly: GCA_048201895.1. Lineage (GTDB taxonomy): Bacteria > Actinomycetota > Coriobacteriia > Coriobacteriales > Coriobacteriaceae > Collinsella. The sequence goes on from DBFBGO010000002.1 coordinate 39,366, forward strand.
TCGTTCGAGTTATTGGTTTCGCTCATGATAGGACCTCCTTACAGACCGGCGATGTGATCGGCAGGCGTCGCGACAACCTGTCCGGCGCTCTTGGCGGGACGCTTCTTCTTGGTCTCGGTCGTGCCCAAAAGCCTCGCCTCAAGACCGCTCACCAAGCGAGCGAGCGGCAGGGTGATGACCAGATAGAACAGGGCGGCAACCACGTACGGTGTAATGGAGCCCGTCGTGGCCACGATGGTACGGGCGTTCATGACGATCTCGACCACACCCACGGCGGCAAGCAGTGACGTATCCTTGTAAAGCAAGATAAACTCGCTGGTCAGCGTAGGCAAAACATTGCGGAACGTCTGCGGAATCATAACGTAGAGCAGCGTCTGGAAGGCATTCATGCCCAGAGAGCGAGCAGCCTCGTTTTGGCCCTTGGGGATTGATTGAATACCGGCGCGGAAGATCTCGCACAGATAGGCAGACGAATTCATGGCCATGACGATGACGCCGAGCACGTAGTCATCAACCTTGACGCCGGCCAACGGCAGACCGAAGAACGCGATATAGATCTGCAGGAACGCCGGCGTACCGCGAATGATATTCACATAGATGCCGGCAAGGCAGCGCAGGATGCGTGACTTGGATATACGCATGAGTGACAGGGCAAAGCCAAAAGGAATTGCCAGCGGAAACGCCACAAGCACGATCGAGAGCGACATGAGGAAGCCCTTGAAGACGATCGGCAGGCTCTGGACCAAAATGACCGGGTTCAAGAACAGGCGCAGGAACATATTGGAGTTCCAGGCCTCGACCCACGGCTGTTCCTTAAGATCGGCCAGGAAGTTATCGAAGGCCGTCACGCCCTTGATCTCCACCGACGGAATCTTGGAGATCTTCTTGGTCGAGCCATCGGCCAAAGTGTAGGTGCCGCTAAAGGCCTCATCGCCGCCCTCGACGGGGAAGGTCACGCCGTAAACCTCGACACGGAAAAAGCCGCCGGCAGGCGCCGTCTCGCCAAAGTCAATCTTGAGCGTCTGGCCATCAGCCTTGCACGTGGGTTTCATGGGCGTACGATCCATGAGGTCCTCGCCCGAGAGCATCGTCAATCGCGTGTCATCGGTACCAAACGTCGTGCCGTCGACAAACGTCAAAGAAAGACCGCTCAGCTCCTCATCGGCATCGGCTTGGACCTCCCAGGTAATGCGCGTCTCGGTACCGCCGACCACAGCGCTGCCCGAACCGGTGTTGGGTCGAGCGGTAATCTTTGCGGTCTCAAGCGCCTGGGCGGTCGTGGGCGCATATGTCCCCACACACACCAGCGCGAGCGCCACGGCCATGACGCAGACTAGCTTTTGGAGCAAGGTGGGCAATGGAAAACGCTGCTCCGCAGCCCCTTTGTTCAGTCGAGACAAGGTGGCTCCTATCGTAGAAGTTGTCGGCAAAACGAGACGGAAATGCTCTCCGTCAAGAGAAGCGCAAAGGCCCTCTCCGCCAAAGCGGAAAGGGCCCGCGAGCAATCAAGTAGCTATTTTACTTGATGTTGTACTTAGCCATGAGGGCGTCAACGGTACCGTCATCGGTCAGGTCCTTGATGGCCTGGTTGATGTCGTCCTTGAGCTTGGTGTTGCCCTGGTTGATGGCGATGGCGTACTCCTCGCCGGTACTGATCTGCTTAATAGTCTGGCAGGTGTTGAACTGCTCGGCGGTCAGCTGGCTGGCAACGGAGCGGTTGGTGACTACGGCGTCGCCCTTATCGGACTGCAGGGCGCTGAAGCACTCGGTGGCGTCCTTGTAGGGGACAATCTTGGCCTTGGGGAAGTTCTCCTGGGCAAAGGACTCGGCGGTCGAGCCAGACTGGACGATGATGGTAGCATCGGCGTTGTTGAGCTTCTCGCTGTAGTTGTCGGCCGTGATGTCGGTGTTATCGACCTTGGTCACGATAGCCTGATCGTCCATGTAGTAGGAATCGGAGAAAGTGACTTCCTTCTCACGCTCGGGCGTGTCGGTGATAGCCGCGATGGAAACGTCATATTTGGCGCCCGAAGCGACGCCCGGAACCAGCGTGTCAAAGTCATTGTTGACATACTCGACATCCAGGCCCAGCTTGTCGCCGATAGCCTTGATGAGCTCAAGGTCAAAGCCCTGATAATCGCCGTTGTCATCCTTGTACTCAAACGGAGCGTACTCGGCAGAGGTGCCGACGGTCAGCGTACCGTCCTTGACGAGCGCGTACTCCTTGGAGCCGTCGACCTTCTCGGCCTTAGCGTCGTCAGAGCTGCTGGAACCGGCATCAGAACCAGAGGTGGCGTTGGACGAGCCGCAGCCCGTCAGTGCGAGGGCGAGCGCCATGGCACCCGTGGCGGCAAATGCGCCAAGCTTCTTGAGCTTCATAATCAGTCTCCTTCCGGTGACCTCGTTTGATTCAGAGGCCTGCAAAAACTGTTGGCTATTATGCACCTGGAATTACGAATCTGTAATGAGAAAACTGATTGAAACAAACCCATAACGTGAATGGAATACTCTACTTTGTGACAGTCATTACTGCTGCAATGACCTTAATAATCTAATTTCAGCTGCATAACCTGCAAGTTCGTTCGGAGTCTCCAAAATAAACGGCAGCGAACACAAACGGCCATTCGATACAATATTCTGCATAACCTGCATACCGCCACCAAATTCCTCGCTGCCAAGGTATCCCTTGCCGATGCACTCGTGACGATCTTTATGGGCGCCACAAGGGTTCTTCGAATCGTTGATGTGTACGGCATGCAAGCGATCGATACCCACCACGCGGTCGAACTCGTCGAGTACGCCGTCCAGATCATGGATGATGTCGTAGCCGGCATCGCTCGCATGGCAGGTGTCCAAACAAACGCCCAGCTTATCGGACAGCTCTGGGCACTTGGCGGCAACGCCCTCGATAATGCACGCCAGTTCTTCAAAGCTACGGCCCACCTCGGTGCCCTTGCCTGCCATGGTCTCAAGCAATACCGTCGTCTGCTGTCCCTCAAACATCACCTGGCACAGCGTGTCGACAATCATCTGAATGCCGACGTCTGCCCCCTGTCCCACATGCGCACCGGGATGAAAATTGTAGTAGTTGCCGGGCAGTGCTTCCATGCGCTGCAGATCCTCGGCCATGGCCTCCAGGGCAAACTCGCGCGCTCGCTCCTTAGCGGAGCAGGGGTTATAGGTATACGGGGCATGCGCCACCAGCGGTCCAAAGTCGTTTTGCGCCATAAGCTCGCGCAGAGCCGCCACGTCATCCATGTCAAGATCTTTTGCCTTGCCACCGCGCGGGTTGCGCGTAAAGAACGCAAAGGTATTGGCACCAATGGACAGCGCCGTCTCCCCCATCGCCCGATAGCCCTTCGTCGTCGAAAGATGACACCCGATCGTCAGCATCTCCAACTCCCCCTCATCAGTTGCGGTGAAATACGGTCTATTGGTGCCTTATTTTGGCGCAAACAGACCGTATTCCACCGCAAGTTATAAAAGGGGCATCAGAGATGTGGGCCGCCAGGCACCACGGGCGCCGGCGTCATGATCCCCTACGCGTCAGCGCCAAGTCCTAGAGGGCTAGACGGATTGCATCGATGATGTGCGCACAGCGCTGAGTGGCGGCAAGGGGCATGACGGGACTCTCGAGTTTCCCCGCCCGGATGAGCTGGGTCGCATGCTGGATTTCGCCGTAGAAATCATCGATCTCAAACGGGGCATTTATTTCGAGCGTTCGACCGTCGGAATACTTCACATGAGCGAGCTCGGGACGATGGAGCCGCTCGATTTCCAACGAGCCCCGCTCGCAGGCAATCGTTAAGCGGCTTTCATATGTTGCTTTGCCGTCGCACACCATATGAATGGGCATACCGCCGACGCTCATATGGATCTCGTCGGCCCAATCGACGCGACCGCCCGATACGTCACGCCAGCGAACTTCACGGGACGAAACCTCGCAAGTGCCCGCGAGCAAATCCTCAAACCAACCGACTGCATAGCAGCCCATGTCATATAGACAGCCGCCCTGCAACGGATCAAGCAGATAGCCCGAAGGAGACTCGCCGTAATCGAGCTTTTGTACGCTTTCAATCGAGACAATACGGCCAAGCTCACCCGACGCAAGCAAGTCCTTCACGCGAGTGCGCATCGGGCAAAACCGATTCTTCATCGCCTCCATAAACAGCACGCCGCGCTCGCGAGAGGTGGAAGCAATCGAGAGAGCCTCTTCCTCACTCAAAACGGCCGGCTTTTCGCACAGCACGGCCTTTCCGGCGCGCAGCGCGCGACAGGCCCAACGCGTATGCATGCCATGCGGAAGAGCCAAGTAGATTGCGTCGACATCGGGGTCGGCAATCAGCGCGTCATAAGCCGCATTGCCGTTGTCGTCGACCGAGGCATGGCCATGCGCAGCATCGATCGAAAACGCTCGGGAAAATTCCTCGACATGTGCAGGAGTGCGGCCGGCCGCAGCCACCAGCCGTGCCCCGTCGACCTTCTTGAGTGACGATGCAAATCGATGAGAAATGTGTCCGGCACCCAAAATGCCCCAACGAACCTCACGCGAATCATTACGTAAACCTCGGTCACCCACGATAGCCTCCCATCAGTTGCGGCAAAAAAGTTCCTGCTATCGCCCTATTCTGCCGCAAACAGGGACTATTCCATCACAAGATATAAAAGGGTCATGAGGAGTGAGTTTTGCTGAAGACTTTAAGCATGACCGTTACGGGGCCAGGCTGGAAACGTCGGCGCACGTCATCGAGACGCTCGGGGATATCGATATGCTGTGGGCAGTGGCGCGCGCATTTGCCGCACTTGACGCAATTGCTCACCAGCTTGGCCTCGCTTGTGCGCACCGCGCTCGCCGTAAAGTACTGCGATAGACCCGTAAACCAGCTGTGCGCGTAGCTCGCGTTGTAAGCGGCAAAGCAGCCGGGAATGTTAATACCCTTGGGACATGGCATGCAGTAGCCGCATCCCGTGCAGGGCACACGGTTCGATTTCTCAAACTCCATCAACACGCGCGCAATCGTGTCGAGCTGGTTGGCCGTCATCGAATTCGGCAACGCGAGGTCTGCCAGTGACGAATTCTCGTCCACCTGCGCGGTATCGGTCATACCAGAAAGCAACATGGTCACCTGGGGATGATTCCACACCCACGAGAGCCCCCAAGCGGCAGGCGTATGCAAATGCCGATCGCATGCACCATCGAGAACAGCGCGCGCCCGCGGAGGCAATTTGCCTGCCAAGCGTCCGCCCAAAAGCGGCTCCATCACAAACACCGCAAGGCCTCGCTCGGCGGCGGCCATGAGCCCCGCTGTTCCCGCCTGATATCGCTCTCCAGCGTAATTGTACTGGATCTGGCAAAAGTCCCACTCATACGCATCGAGCATCGTGAGGAAGTCCGCCGCGCTGCCGTGGTACGAAAAACCGATCTGGCGAATGCGCCCAACCGCCTTTTGACGAGCGATCCAGTCCTCAATGCCCAACGCCACCACACGTTCCCACTGGGCGGGCGAGGTAATGTTATGCATGAGGTAATAGTCGATATGGTCGGTCCGCAGGCGCCGCAGTTGCTCATCGAAGAACCGGTCGAAATCCTCCGCGCACTTGCACGAAGCATGCGGCAACTTGGTCGCCAGCAACACCCGGTCACGCAGCCCCAAGCGCTCAAGCGAGGCGCCCACGCACGCCTCGTTACCGGGATAGAGATACGCGGTGTCCAGATAATTAATCCCCTGCTCCACCGCACGGGAAATGATGGCATCGGCTGTCTTCGCATCCGGACGTCCCGGCGCACCGGGAAACCTCATGCAGCCCAGACCCAGAGCGGATATTCGGTTACCACTTTTGGGGTCAACGCGGTATTGCACGGCCCCTCCCTTCGCCATCAGCGCCCCGACAAGGCGAAACACAATGGTCACGCAGCCGAAACATCGTGGAATCGCAATCGAGAACGTATCGTAACGCAGCAGAAATCGAGCTGTCACGGCACCGCTTTAACATCAGCAAAAAGCCCGATGAAAGGAGTCGCCCATGCCCGCGCTCGACCTTTGGAACCTTGCTTCCCAGCTCAAAAGCACCGATTATCGCTGGGTCGACCTCACCCATACGCTCTCGTGCGACACCCCGCACTGGTTTGGCTTTAAGCCGTTTGAGTCCACCAAGCTCTTCGACTATCTGCCAAACACGCCCGAGGACATGCTCGCGCCCATGCGCTGCTTCCAGTATTCGGTCGCTTCGCAGTACGGCACGCATGTCGATGCACCGCGCCACTTCCATGTCGACGGCCGCTCCCTTGGCGAGATCGAGCCCATCGAGTTTATACATCCGCTCTGCGTGATCGACAAGCACGAGGAATGCGCCGCAAACCCCGACTTTATCCTGACCGTCGAGGACCTCAAAGCCTGGGAGGACGAGCACGGTCGCATTCCCAAGGACGCCTTTGTCGCCTTCCGCTCCGGCTGGTCCAAGCTCGCCGATCTGGAAAACAAGGACGAGGATGGCCAGCCCCACTACCCCGGCTGGGACCTCGATGCTATCAAGTGGCTTGTAGAGGAACGCAATATCGGCGCCATCGGCCACGAGCCCGCAGATACCGATCCGGCGACCATCACCACGCGCGAGGACGCCTACCCCTACCCCGGCGAGCAATACATCCTCTCGGTCGACCGCTATCAGATCGAAGTCATGGACCATCTGGACGAGCTTCCCGCCACGGGTGCCGTCATCTTCTGCACCTTCCCCAAGGTCCGCGATGGCGTCGGATACCCCGCCCGCGTCTTTGCGGTCTGCCCCGCGGCATAAGCGCACAGCGCAATAGTTTCTTTTTCATAACAGCCGCCCCGCGCACCCACTAATCACCCTGGCAGCATACAATCCATCAGGCGCCCCTTACGCGGGCGCCTTTTATATGGGGAGATGATTCACATGCAGATCAACAAGGTCGCCTTTATCGGCAAGGGCGGCGTCGGCCTGCTCTACGGCAGCATGATTGCCAAGGCCCTCGGCAATGACACCGTCGAATACGTTATGGATGACGCCCGTTTTGAGCGTCACGCGGGCGATGCGCTCACCGTCAACGGAAAGCCTTGCGATCTCACGTCCGTCCGTGCCAGCGAGGCGACGCCCGCCGATCTGGTCATCCTGACAGTCAAGACCACCGGTCTCGACCAAGCACTCAAGACTATGGAGCGTGTCGTGGGACCCAACACGCTCATCGCCTCGCTGTGCAACGGCATTACGAGCGAGCAAAAGATTGCCGAACGCTTTGGCTGGGAGCATACCGTTCTTGGTATCTGCCAGGGCATGGACGCCGTGTTCCTCAACGGCGCGCTCACCTTTACCAATGCGGGCGAAATCCGCTTTGGCGCAGCCGCCGGCACCGACCCCGCGACCGTCGCCGCTATCGACGAGCTCTACACGCGCTGCGGCATCGCCCATACCGTCGAGCGCGACATTGCGCACCGCATGTGGGCCAAACTCATGCTCAACGACGGCATCAACCAGACCTGCATGGTCTACGGCGGGACCTACGGAAGCGCCACGGAGCCGGGCTCCGAGCAGCGTCGCTGCTTTGTTTCCGCCATGCGCGAAACGCTTGCGGTCGCCAACGCCGAGGGCGTTGAACTGACCGAGGCAGACCTGACGCAAATGGTGCACCTCATCGAGGGAATCGACCCCGCCGGTATGCCCTCGATGGCTCAAGACCGCATCGCAAGGCGCAAAACCGAGGTTGATGAGTTCGCGGGCACCATCTGCCGCCTCGCAGCCAAACACGATATCCAGGCACCGCAAAACGAGTGGCTCTATCGGCGCATCCGCGATATCGAGAAAAGCTGGTAGCGCCAACGCGCCGCATTCAACAGCCTTAACAGCAAAGCCGCCGCAAGGAGCACTCCCCTTACGGCGGCTTTCATCTTCGTCTATGACCGGCGGTCAATCTCACAACAGCTAGCGTTGCGACTCCGGAACCTCATCCTCATCGTCGCGACAAAGGACAACACCGGCGCTTCCCAGCAGCGTGGCCGCGATCAGCGCGCCGGCCACGATAGGAGCAGCCCCGCATGTCCCCAGCATGCCCGCGACGAGCGCGGCCGTGGGGCCAAGGCAGCCAAGCATCAACGCGACGGCGGCAACGGCAATATCTCGAGCATTCACAAGACCACTTCCTCCAAGAGAAAGACCTTATTTCTCAAGAACCAGTGTGCCCCGCATCCATACGCCCAGCGTACCGCCACGGTAAGGGCTCTGTTAACTCAAACGCATACATAGAACGGGCGGCTTTACGTTGCCCTAAAGCTCGGTAAAGACGCCCGTCCGCCAAATATCCGTGATGCAGAAAAATTACCAACCGGTGTAGTAGTCGGTGGTTCCGGCAGCGCAGCCGGAGTCATAGACCTTGCAATCACCCTTGGAGCCCGTAAAGGTCGAGCCCTGGGCCATATCGCCCGCGGCAACAACGTAATAGCCGTCGGAATCGCGCCAGAAGCCCTCAGAATCCTGAGTCCATTCGCCCGTGCGATAGTGATAAAGCACATTGCTGCTGTAATAGGTCTCGCGGCGCCCGTTGTAGTTATTGACACCCGCAGAGCGCGTCAGGCCCGATCCGTTCGCGTAGGACGCGGCAGACGCGTAAGACGGAGTGTAACCGGCGTTGTAGTACGAAGCCTGGGCGGCCTCGGCAGCCTCCGCCTCGGCGGCAGCCTCGAGCGCTTCGCACTTGGCATCCTCAAGCGCAGCGCGCAGCTCATCGAGCTCGGTCGACTTGGCGTCGACCTCCCCCATCGTCAACAGGCTACCCGCACCGTCGATGCAACCCTGCAGCACAGCACGCTCGTCATCGGTAGCATAGTCGCTATACATATTCATAATGATCTGAGCGCGCATCTCAAGGGAATCGCGCTTGGCCTCCATCGAGGCGTTCCACTCCTGCATGGAACCATAACCATCGCCGCGATAGTCAACGGGCTGCACCAGCGTCGCCTCGGACGGCGTAGGTCCAACCGTATCGGATAGTGTTGCCGCGTGGGCATCGGTTGCACCGGCGCCCGCCAAAAGTGCCACGGTCAGAGCGGCGGAAAGGGCGGCGGCTTTCGGTTTTCGTGAATCGATCCTCATGTAGCTAGAAACCTCCGTAGTGCGTTTTTGCTGCGTTTGAGCTGCGTGTAATTCGATCGCGCTGCATAGTACCCCGAGCAAATCGCGACCTGCGGTTTTACTCAAAAGGCGCACGTCAATTGCGTAAAACTCACATCCTCTTAACAGGAGTTTTCCACATCTCGATTGCATAAAGCATGCCAAAAACCCTGTTTTTGCACCCGCTCTATGCAAAAAAGGCGCCTGTGCAACCATTGTTCGCACAGGCGCCTTGAGCGGGCATTTTATGCAGTTATACCTATCGAGTCGCAAGGGGTCCTTGCACAAGTCGCCTTACTCGTCCAGCGCGGCGAAGGCCTGCTTCAGATCCCAAATGATATCCTCGGCGTTCTCGGTACCGATGGAAAGACGGATCGTGGAGGGCGTGATGTTCTGCTCGGCGAGCTCCTCGGCAGAGAGCTGGGAGTGCGTGGTGGTAGCCGGGTGCACGACGAGCGACTTGACGTCGGCCACGTTGGCGAGCAGCGAGAAGACCTGCAGATGATCGATGAACTTCCAAGCTGCCTCCTGGCCACCCTTAATCTCAAAGGTAAAGATCGAGGCACCGCCGTTGGGGAAGTACTTCTGATAGAGCTCGTGATCGGGGTGCTCAGACAGGCTCGGGTGGTTCACCTTGGCGACATGGCTATCACCAGCCAGGAACTCAACGACCTTCTTGGTGTTCTCGACATGACGGTCAACGCGCAGCGACAGAGTCTCGGTGCCCTGGAGCAGGATCCAAGCGTTGAACGGGCTGATGCAGGCGCCCTCGTCACGCAGCAGGATGGCGCGGACATAGGTTGCGAAGGCGGCGGGACCGGCAGCCTCGGCAAACGAGACGCCATGGTAGGAGGGGTTGGGCTCGGCAATCTGCTCATACTTGCCGCTCGCCTTCCAATCGAAGTTACCGCCGTCGACGATCACACCGCCCAGCGAGGTGCCGTGGCCGCCGATAAACTTGGTTGCGGAGTGGACGACGATGTTGGCACCATGCTCCAGCGGACGGAACAGATACGGGGTGCCGAAGGTGTTGTCGACGACAACCGGTAAACCGTGCTTCTTGGCGATCTCGGAGATGGCGTCGATGTTGGGGATGTCGGAGTTGGGGTTGCCGAGCGTCTCGAGGTAGATGACCGTGGTGTTGTCCTTGATGGCGCCCTCGACCTCGTCCAGGTTGTGGGCATCGACGAAGGTGGTCTCGACGCCAAACTGGGAGAGCGTATGCTCCAGCAGGTTGTAGGAGCCACCGTAGATGGTCTTCTGAGCCACCACGTGGTCACCGGCCTGGGCAAGAGCCTGCAGGGTATAGGTGATGGCAGCAGCACCGGAGGCGACGGCAAGACCTGCCACACCACCCTCGAGTGCGGCGATACGGTCCTCGAAGACGCCCTGGGTGGAGTTGGTCAGACGGCCGTAGATGTTACCGGCGTCGGCAAGACCAAAGCGATCGGCGGCGTGCTGGGAGTTGCGGAACACATAGCTCGTGGTCTGGTAGATAGGCACGGCGCGGGAGTCGGATGCGGGATCGGCGCTCTCCTGGCCAACGTGAAGCTGCAGGGTATCGAAACCAAAGGTGTGCTCGGGGTTGTTGATGAACTGGCTCATGATGATCTCCTTGATCGAACAAAAGTTAATAAATTAGAGAGAAGTAAGTCGCTGTCTCCTGATCACGCCGACGGGCGCAAACAGGAGCCCGGCATTCGTCTTGGTAAGCAATTCATATGCGGGCCTCCTTTCGCATCCCGGTTCCGTGGTCGGTTTAATTACCTACCGCCTTTGTGTGTTTTGAATAGTACGAGCATTGTTTCCCTCGGTCAATCACTTAAAAGCGCTAACCTGTTATCGGTTATATAGATAACGCTCGAAAGGACGGCGCCGATGACCCTCCAGCAGCTTCGTTTTCTGATCGCCGTGGCAGAGTCCGGCTCAATCAACGCCGCAGCTCAGCGCCTCTATACCGCTCAGTCCAACATCTCAAACGCCGTCAAAAGCCTGGAGCAGGAACTCCACCTGGAGATCTTCACGCGCTCCAGCCGCGGCGTCACGCTCACCAACGACGGCACCGAGCTTTTGGGCTATGCGCGCCAGGTCGTAGAGCAGGCCGATATGCTCGAGGCGCGCTACGAGGACGGCGGCACCCCGCAAGCCCGCCTCGCCATTTCCGCCCAGCACTATGCCTTTCCGGTCGAGGCCTTTGTCAACGTGGTCGAGCGCTGCCGCGACAGCAAGCTCGAGTTCATCATGCGCGAGACCACCACGTCGCAGATCATCGATGACGTCCGCGCATTTCGCAGCGATATCGGCATTCTGTATCTGGATGACTTTAACGCCCGCGTTCTGCAGAAGGCCTTCGCCGATGCCCGCGCAAGCTTCCATCCCCTCTTCGACGCGACGGTCCACGTCTTCGTTAGCGAGCGCCACCCGCTCGCACGCCGCCCTCAGCTGTCCCTTGCCGACCTCACACCCTATACGCGTTATAGCTTTGAGCAGGGAACCTCAAACTCCTTCTATTACGCCGAGGAACCTTTTAGCTATATCCCTTGCGACCGCAACATACGAATCTCGGACCGCGGTACACTTACTAACTTACTTATCACGTCGAACGGTTACACCCTGTCGACCGGCGTCCTCTCCAGCGAAATGCAGTGGGGCATGGCATCGATCCCGTTAGCAGACGCCCCAACGATGCACGTAGGCTATATCATGCACGACGAGCGCAAGCCCTCTCCCCTCTTGCAGCAATACCTCGACGAACTCAACCGCATCATCCATGCCAACCAACTGTCGGAAGACGGGGTAGAAATCGTAGATTGCTAGCCCCCGGCGGGCATGGCGCTACAATGGTCACTCACATGAAACGTACCCAACGAAAGGAAGCCCGTGAAGGTCATCATCTATACCGACGGCTCGGCCCGATCAAATCCGGGACGCGGCGGCTACGGCGCCGTACTCAAATACACCAACCCCGCCGGCAAGACCTTCACCTCCGAGCTTTCACGCGGCTACGCCAAGACCACCAACAACCGCATGGAACTCATGGCCGTTATCGTGGCGCTCGAGGCGCTCAACCGCCCCTGCGAGGTCGAGGTCCATTCCGATTCGCAGTACGTCGTCAACGCCTTTAACAAGCACTGGATCGACGGCTGGAAAAAGCGCGGATGGAAAACCGCCAACAAGCAGCCCGTCAAGAACCGCGACCTGTGGGAGCGCCTACTCACCGTCAAAAGCAAGCACAAGGTTGAGTTCATCTGGGTTAAGGGTCACGCCGGTCACGAGCTCAACGAGCGCTGCGATGAACTCGCCACCACGGCGGCCGACGGCAGTAACCTCGATATCGACACCGGCTTTAACGAGAGCGACCTGTAATAGCGTTTTCGCGCAGCTTTATATCCCCACGCGCTACACTCATCCTGTAGGCCAAACAACGCAAGGGGGACACATGCTGCGTATCGCAACCATCGGCACATCCATGATCACCGACGACTTTATCCAGGTCGTCAACGCCAACGACCAAGCCGCGTTCGTGGGCACGCTCTCGCGTGATGCAGATCGCGGCGCCGCCTTCACCGCTGAGCACGGTGGCGAGCGTAACTTCACCGCACTTGACGAGCTTGCGTCCGCCGACGACGTCGACGCCGTCTACATCGGCAGCCCTAACGCGCTTCACTACGAGCAGGCCCTTGCCTGCATCGCCGGTGGCAAGCACGTTATCGTCGAAAAGCCCTTCTGCGCCACCGAAGCGCAGGCGCTGGAAGTCTTCCGCGCTGCCGAGGCAGCAGGTGTCGTGGCCCTCGAGGCCATGCGTCCCCTCCACGATCCCGCCTTCCACGCCATCGAGGACGCCCTGGGTGAGATCGCCCCCATCCGTCGCGCCTCATTGCGCTTTGGCAAATATTCCTCGCGCTACAACGAGATTCTCGCGGGACGCGCCACCAATATCTTCGACTGCAATATGGCATCGGGTTCCCTCATGGATATTGGCGTCTACACCGTCGAGCCCATGGTCGAGATTTTCGGCATGCCCTCCGGCCTTACGAGCATGACTACTCTGCTCGACCCCACCACGCGACAGCTCACGCACGGCCCCATCGACGGCTGCGGTTCCATCCTCGCCAGCTACGGCGGAGGCCGCATCTCCGTCGAGCTCGCGCACTCCAAAATTACGAATGACCTGCTGCCCTCGCAGATCGAAGGCGAGCGTGGCACTATCCAGATCGACCATCTGTCCACGCCCCGCAACGTCCGCATCGACTATCGCGGCGATGTCGTACGCGGCTCGGCGACTGAGGCACCGCGCGAACAGGGCGACAACGGCCGCGTGCTCGACCTACCCAAATCGAGCAACACTATGGAATACGAACTCACAGACTTTATCACCGCCATCGGCGGCATCGATAACGTTAAGGAAGAGATTTGGGAGACCCCGGCGGGACGCCACGAGCTCGGCCACTACCGCGATGTCACGCTCGTCTCACTGCGCATCATGGATGCCGTGCGCCAGCAGGCCGGCATTACCTTCCCGGCCGACGCAGGCAAGCAGGCATAGCGATGGGCCTCTTCGATACGTTCTTCTCCAGCGTCACCGGCAGCAGCCGCGAACCCCAAAAGCTCTCTGGCGTCGAGCTCGAGCTGCGCCGCAGGCTCACCGTGCTCGCAAGCGTCGAGGCCACTCAAGACGCCCCGCAGCGCTATTTCCTGCGGTGGGAGGGGCAAGTCCAGGGCGTCGGTTTCCGCTTCACCAACACCAACCTCGCACAGGCGCGCTCCCTCACCGGCTGGGTGCGCAATATGGAAGACGGCTCGGTTGAGATGGAGCTACAGGGCACGCCGGCAAACATCGTGTCTCTGCTCGAGGCGCTTCATGCCTCCTATGAGCGCATGGGGGCACGTTTTCGCCTTGTAGACGCTCAAGCTCGCACCCCGCTTGCCAACGAGGATGGTTTTAGCCCTCGCTATTAGTATTGTGTTCTAAATAAGGTATCATTTGCTTCATGCCGTTTACAGAAAAGAGGCGAGGCGCATGGCGGTGCAAAGAAGGAATACCAGGCAGCGAAAGCTGGTTCTTGACGCTGTGCGCCAAAGCTATAACCATCCCACCGCCGACGAAATCTACAATGTCGTACGCGAACAGGATGACAAGATCAGCCGCGGCACGGTCTACCGCAACCTCAATCTCTTGGCCGACGTCGGCGAGATTCTCTCTATTAAGACGCCGGGCGGCAGCCGCTTCGATCGCACCATCGAGCCGCACGCACATATCATCTGCACCTCGTGCAGCCGCGTCATCGACGTGCCGCTCCCCTTCGATGCCCAGCTCGACGCCAGGGCATCCGAACAAATCGGATGGAGCGTCAGCTCGCACTACACCATCTTTGAGGGACTCTGCCCCGACTGCCGGTAGCCTTTGGGGCATGCCTGCAAATCTACTTTCCCATCCGTTACAGCAAACAGTACATTTCTAGGCATGTCCCGAAAACCTACTCGGCGAGCAGGCGGCGCAGTTCTTCTTCGACCGTGTGCACGTAACGGACGCGATCGTTGATACCGCGCATGGTGGGGTTGCAGCTCTCCATCAGATAGGGATGGCCCACGACGTTGAGCATGTCGCGATCGTTCTCATTGTCGCCAAATGCCATCATCTCATCGGGCGAAATCCCCAGGACACGACCGTAATCGGCAAGCGCGGAGCCCTTGCCCGAACCGAAACCGATAAGGTCCGTCCATGCGGTTCCTGACGTCATCACATCGACACGGTCGCCAAAGAGGCGCTCGAAATACTCCCGGGCCGCCGGATAATCCACCTCGGGCGTCTGGAAGCCAATCTTAATGACATCCTCGTCGATGTCCTCGGGACGGTCGACCACCGCCACATCGCAGTGGACCACATAACGCAAATGGTCGACGAACGCATCGTTGCCGCTCATGGTGTAGATGTGCCCCTCACACGAAAGGGTCATGTCGGTATGGGGATACGCAACCACGGTATTCGCAATAACCATAGCAAGGCTACGCTCCATGGAACGCTTGACGACGGCACGCCCCTCGCTCATCACCAGGGTTCCGTTTTCGCATACATAGGCGAGCTCATCGGCCACCGGGGCAAACAGGTAGCGCAAACTCGCATATTGACGGCCACTCGCCGGCATAAACACGATACCACGACGATGCAGCTCATCGATAAGCTCAAAGGCCTCGGAACGCAGCTCGCGCTCCCCCGGATGCAGCAACGTGCCGTCCAAATCGCATGCAATCAGTTTGATTCCCTCAAGACCCATATGCTTCCCCCAAAGCCTCATATCAACAGCAAGACGGACCTTGATCGGTCGCCCCTCAAAGCCCGTCTTGCGCATACGCGCGCTTAGCCGCGCGCCTTTTTTACGATGGTAAAGTCGGGAGCCATGCTCACGACGACCTCCGCCGCACTCGACGCAAAGCGCCGGTCCGCATCGAGTTCACGGGTAACCAGCGAGAGCCGAACACCCTCGACACCCCGGAGCATGCGGCCCAAAACAGGCTGCACCGGCGTATACATGCGCACAGTATGCTCGTCCGAGTCGCCCCGGAAGAGCGGCGCATGCATGTTGCCGATCTCCCAGCACGAATGCGCGAGCGCAATCGGGTCCATGCGGTCAACTTCGACCAAATAAACCTCGGCGCTGCGCAAGCGCACGACAACCGCCACGGGCACCATGCCCGAACGGTCAATGGCGAGCACGTCGCCGTCGGCAAGACGACCGCCGTCGGCAGTATCCAGCCGAACATCGACCGTGCGCCCCAGCTCCGTCACGCCCACAAACGCACATACATCAGCCTGGTCCCAATCGAGCAGTAGCTCGTCAACTTCAAAGACGCCGCCCAACTTCCGGCGAAGCAGGAGTTCATAGGACGGATCGTTGAGATTTCCCAAGCATGTCGTCGAAACCAAGCGTTCAGGCATACTCTAACCCTCGACCTCGACGAGCTCGATATCAAAGTTGAGGTCCTTACCGGCCAGCTCATGGTTGGCGTCGAGCGTCACGGCCTCGGGCGTTACATCGATGACCACGGCGGGGACGGGCATACCGCTCGGCGTGGACAGGAAGAGCTTCATACCCTTCTCGATCTGCTCGATGTTGGGAACCTGCTCGGCCGGGAAGGTCAGAACCATCTCGGGATTGTGCTCGCCGTAGGCATCGGCAGCAGGAATGTGCACGGTCTTCTTCTCGCCCACCTGCATATCGACCACGGCGGCGTCAAAGCCCTTGATCATCTGGCCGGCGCCACAGGTGAACTCCAGCGGCTCGCCGCGATCGTAGGAGCTATCGAACTGCGTGCCGTCGTCGAGCGTACCGCGATAATGAGTCTTGACCTTCTTGCCCTGGTTGGACATGGAAACCTCCGTGATAAGGGCGGCGCACAACGTAGGCCGCCATGAACATATGGCGCTAACTATACCCTAGTCATACAATTCAAAGACAGTTTGCAAAGAAACGCTGCAACCGGAGGAACCATGGCATATCCCGTATTTGACCTACACTGCGACACCGCCGACCGCATCGGCTGGGCCACGCTCGATCTCGACCTGCGCTTTACCGCCGGCACCGACGGTTATTTCCCCGGCGACGAAACGCATCCGCAAGATTTCGACCTCATCGAGGGCAACGCCTGCGCCATCTCGCTCGCAAAGATCGGCAACACGCCGTGGGCACAGTGCTTCGCTACGTTTGTCCCCGACGAGATTCCCACCGCCCACGCCGCGCGCTTCCAGGCGCAAATCATGGCGCACATGAGCGGCCAGGCCATGCTCAACCACGACCGCATGGTCAACGTACGCAGCACCGCTGACATTCGCCCTGCGCTCAAAGACGGCAAGGTCGTTTGCATCCACACCATCGAAAACGCCACATTCTTTGCCGAGGACCCCGCGCTGATCGAGGTGCTCAAGAGCTTGGGCGTACTCATGTCATCACTCAGCTGGAACGCGCAGGGACCGCTCGCTAGCGGACACGATACCCACGCCGGCCTCACCGCCGCCGGCATCGAGGCGCTTACGCAGATGGAGCACGCCGGCATGGTACTCGACGTCTCCCACCTCAACGATGAGTGCTTTGACGAGGTCGTCGCCCACGCCACGCGCCCCTTCGTCGCCAGCCACTCCAACTCCCGCACCGTCTGCGGCGTCGAGCGCAACCTCACCGACGACCAGTTCCGCACCATTCGCGACACAGGTGGCATCGTCGGCCTCAACTACTGCAGCGAGTTCCTTTCCAACGACGCAACCGACAAGACCGCCGCAGACGTCACCTTCGACCAGCTGGCGGCACATATCGAGCACTGGCTCGACCTGGGCGGCGAGGACGTCATCGCGCTCGGCGGCGACTGGGACGGAGCCGCGGTGCCCGCTTTCCTCTCCGATGCCAGCAAGATGCCCGAGTTCCAGAACATGCTTTCCAAGCATTTTGGCAAGACCGTGATGCAGAAGCTCTGCAGCGACAACGCGCTTGCCTTCTTTGAGCGTTATTAATTTCACATCCCTTGAGCGGGCCGGCATGCCGAACGGTCGACATGCCGGCCCGTCCCCAATCTGAAGGACCGCTTTTGACGCAGCAATTTACGATTACCGTATCCCGACCGGATGGCACATCCATCCCCGTCGTCGTTACCAAAAAGCGCGTCAAGAACTTCAACCTACGCGTCACATCGAGCGGTGAGGTCCACGCCAGTGCACCGCTCGGTGCCAGCCGCGAGCGTATCGAAGCGTTTGTGAAGCGCAACAGCGCCTGGATTATCAGTCGACTTGCCCAGCGCGAGCAACGTCAGGCGACGGCACGAGAGCCGCTCAGCCCCTCGTCCATCATTGCACTTTGGGGTAAGCCCATCACGGTACAAGATGTGCTCGATCGCAACTTTGCATCACCCGCACCGCGGCCCAAGCAGGCCACGTTCGCAAGCTTTATGGGTACCGACGAGCCAAGTGGGTGCACGCAGGCAAAGCAGCGCACAGCCCTCGACGGTCTAACGCCCAAAGAACTCCAGACCCGCATCGACCAGCTCTATACGTCCGAAGTCACATCGACGCTGCGTGATATGGTGCACGCATACGAAATCGCAATGGGTGTCGCCGTTTCCCGCGTTTCCGTGCGCAGCATGAAAACGCGCTGGGGCTCGTGCACGCCCAAAACCGGCGCCATTCGCATCGCACGAGAACTTGCCGCCTACCCCGTCGAGTGCCTTGACATGGTTGTCGCCCACGAGCTCGTCCACCTGCTCGAGCCGAGCCACAATCATCGATTTCACGCGCTGCTCGACACGTACTGCCCCAACAACAGGGCTCTGTCGCAGCGGCTCAAAAAACCGCCCGCCAACGAGCTCTAGAGTCGGTTAGCGCACGCGCTCGATCTCGACACCGCAGCTTGCCAGGGGAAGACCGACGGGCGCCCAAGGCTTATCGAGCTTAACGTGCACGCCAAGCAGCAGGGGGTAACGACGTAGCAGCATCGAGGCCACACCCTCGGCTGCAGCCTCGATGAGCTTAAACGTATGCTCGCGCAGATAGCCATCGACATCGTGGCACACCGAGCCGTAGTCAATCGAGGCGTCCAGGTTATCGTGCTCCCCCGCTGCACGCAGGTCGGCATAGAGCACCAAGGACACGATGAACTTCTGGCCCAGCGCGTTCTCTTCAGGATACACGCCGTGGTTAGCAAAAACCTCAAGACCTTCAACGGTGATGCGGTCGGCATGGCGCAGATCGTCATAGCTCACGTGGGGTACCGCCGTTGCGGTGGATATTTCGCCCCTTCCACGGCGGGCGAGCTCGGCGCCTTCAGTCTTGGTTGCATTCTCGGGCAGTTTCTTGTTGCTCATGGCGATCGTCTCCTTCGTTTAGAACCCCGACCGCGCAAACTAACTACACGCGAATCGACAGGTTCTTTTTATCATCGCTCCAGTTGCAAGCATTGCGCGCGGGGCATGCAAAGCAGGCGCGCGACGCTTTGTCGGCTGCATAGAGCAGACGCTCAAGCGGTTGGCTGTTCACGCGCAGCTTTCGATGGCCCAGAATGGCCGTCTTAATGGCTGCGGCATCGGCCGGCTCAAACGCCACATCATCGGGCATGCCGCCAAGAATCGCATCAGCGACACGTTCGCTTGCAACATCATGGGATATACCCGATTCATACTGTTCATCTTTGCCGATATCGTGAAGAAATGCCGTGGCGTAGATGACCTCGCGGTCAAATTCGAGCTGCTCCTCGAGATTCTTGATCCACATAATGCGAGCGACATCCAGCAGGTGGTCAATACCGTGGCGGCAGAAGATGCGCCCCGATTCCAACTGCGCAATGTTGCCCAGATGCCGCCGGAACAGCCCGTTGGCACAAATGTAATCAATGCGAGGCATGGCACCAAAGGGAGCCAAGCCCGAAGCCATAAAGCCGCGACGCGACGTCCCCTCATCGGTCCTCGATGCAAAGTCGTTGACGACCCTCATGTTAGCGGCCCAGCATCCTAAAGAAACGCTCCTCGAGCGCGGGATCGGTCTCAAAGACGCCGCGGCGAGCGAGCGTCACGGTCTTGGTG
Source organism: Collinsella sp. (assembly GCA_048201895.1). Taxonomy (GTDB): domain Bacteria; phylum Actinomycetota; class Coriobacteriia; order Coriobacteriales; family Coriobacteriaceae; genus Collinsella. The sequence goes on from DBFBGO010000002.1 coordinate 59,052, forward strand.
CCAGGCTTTTGCACGCCGCGCATGGTCATGCACATATGCTCGGCTTCCATGAGCACAATCGCTCCCTGGGGAGCGAGATAATCCATGAGAGCGTCGGCAACCTGCGCACACAGCTGCTCCTGCAGCTGCAGACGGCGGGCATAAACCTCAACCGTGCGGGCGAGTTTGGAAAGCCCAGCCACCCGACCGTTAGGGATATAGCCAATGGCGGCCTTGCCATAAAACGGCAGCAGATGGTGCTCGCACAGCGAGTAGAACGTGATGTCGCGCTCGATAACCAAATCGTTCGAAGCGACGGCAAAGGTTTTGGACAGGTGCTCCTCGGCACTCTGGTCCATACCGCCGGCGATCTCACCATACATACGGGCAACGCGCGCCGGGGTCTCCAGCAGGCCCTCACGAGTTGGGTCCTCGCCTATGCCCTCAAGCAACAGCTTAATGGCGGCCTCGACTTTTTCCTGATCGACCATCTGGGCCTCACTTTTCCGATTTTGCGTTCGCGCTATTATACCACGCCCTTTGGCATCGGCCACAAGCTACATAGTATGGGTCGAATAGACCGGATCGTCCCGCCAAAGCTCCACAGCGTCGCAAAGCGCAACGCCCTCGCGCACAGCACGGGCGCGCGTGGCGTTCATATCAATCACGCGCTGATTGCTCGAGCCCCTAAAGCGCAACGAGATATCGCACAGATCCTGAACGAACGGGCCGTCCACCAACATGTCGAGGCAGGCAAGGATACGGTCCGTCACCTCGGTATGGTGACGACCGCCCGGCATAAGCTCCTCGAGCACGTCACCGGTAAAGCACCAAATGGTCTTGCCCGACCCCGCAGGATAGGCCACACGCACGCGTTCGATAAAGTCAACGAGACCCGCCTGATTCTCGGGCTCCATAGGCTCCCCGCCCAGAATCGTCAGGCCATCAATAAAGGGATGATCGAGACTCTCGATAATCTTGTCCTCGACGGCACGGTCGAACGGCTCGCCCGCAGCAAAGTCCCACGCGACAGAGTTAAAGCAGTTCTTGCACCCACGACGGCACCCGCTCACAAACAGAGAAGTACGAACGCCTTCCCCATCAGCAATGTCGAAATACTTAATGTTCGCGTAGTTCATAGGTAACTCTCCCGGGAGGCCGGGACATATCATCCCGTCCTCAAACATTCTCGGCCTTCGGCCTGCGAAACTGCGGGCGGGACGATATGTCCCGGCCTCATGCAAAGGGTAACTCAATGAACGAAGCGAACATCGAGCATAGGGTTCGAGATCCAATAAAAACCTTGTTGCAACTCAACCGCCATCGCAAGCAAAGCGTTGTTGCAAGTCAACTCATTTCCGCTTAGAACTTCGAGGAGTGAGCAGACCGCATGCCGTATCTCAGCTACGTCAACTTGGCTGAGCCGGGAGCGGTATTAGAGATGCAGCACGCGGTCGCGGATCTCCTCGGTTCGGCCCTGGTTCCAGAATTGGGTACCGATGTAGCCGCACGTACGACGAGCGACGTTCATCTTCTCCTGATCGCGGTTGCCGCAGTTGGGGCACTCCCACACCAGCTTGCCGTCATCCTCGACAATCTTGATCTCACCGTCGTAGCCGCACACCTGGCAGTAGTCGCTCTTGGTGTTGAGCTCGGCGTACATGATGTTGTCGTAGATGTACTGCATCACGCGAATGACAGCCTTGAGGTTGTCCTGCATGTTGGGAACCTCGACGTAGGAGATGGCACCGCCCGGCGAAAGCTGCTGGAACATACCCTCGAACTTGAGCTTGTCGAATGCGTCGATCTCCTCGGACACGTGGACGTGGTAGCTGTTGGTGATGTAGCCCTTATCCGTCACGCCCGGAATAATGCCAAAACGACGCTGCAAGCACTTGGCGAACTTGTAGGTCGTCGACTCCAACGGCGTGCCGTACAGCGAGAAATCGATGTCGCTCGCAGCCTTCCACTCGGCGCACTTGTCGTTCATGCGCTGCATGACGGCCATGGCAAAGGGCGTGCCCTCCTTCTCGGTGTGGCTGTGGCCCGTCATGTACTTGACGCACTCGTACAGGCCGGCATAACCCAGACTAATGGTGGAGTAACCGCCCACGAGCAGCTTGTCGATCGTCTCGCCCTTCTTCAGACGGGCGAGAGCACCGTACTGCCAAAGAATCGGTGCGGCATCCGAAAGCGTACCCATCAGACGCTCGTGACGGCACAGCAGGGCGCGGTGGCACAGCTCAAGGCGCTCGTCGAAGATCTTCCAGAACTTGTCCATATCCTGATGTGAACTCAGCGCGACATCAGGCAGATTGATGGTCACAACGCCCTGGTTAAAGCGACCGTAGTACTTGGGCTTGTTCGGGTCATAGTTCAGCGCGTTGGCCACGTTGTTAAATCCGTTGCCGGAGCGGTCGGGCGTCAGGAAGCTGCGGCAACCCATGCAGGTATAGCAGTCGCCGTTGCCCGCGGTCTCGCCCTTCGACAGCTTGAGCTCGCGCATCTTCTTCTCAGAGATGTAGTCGGGCACCATGCGCTTGGCGGTGCACTTCGCAGCCAGCTGAGTCAGGTAGAAGTACGGGGAGTCCTCGTAAACGTTATCGTCCTCGAGCACATAGATAAGCTTGGGGAACGCCGGGGTGATCCACACGCCGGCCTCGTTCTTAACGCCCTCATAGCGCTGACGGAGCGTCTCCTCCACGATCATGGCAAGGTCGTGCTTCTCCTGCGCCGAGCGAGCCTCGTTGAGATACATGAAGACCGTCACGAACGGCGCCTGGCCGTTGGTGGTCATAAGGGTCACGACCTGATACTGAATCGTCTGAACGCCGCGACGGATTTCGTCACGCAGGCGATCCTCAACAACCTCGCGGACCTTTTCGGGAGATGCGGAAACGCCGAGCTCCTCGAGCTCGCGGGCGACCTCGCCACGAATCTTTTGACGGCTCACCTCGACGAACGGGGCAAGATGGGTCAGCGAAATCGACTGGCCACCGTACTGGGAGGAAGCAACCTGGGCGATAATCTGCGTCGCGATGTTGCAGGCGGTCGAGAAGCTGTGCGGCTTCTCAATCAGCGTACCCGAGATAACAGTACCGTTCTGGAGCATATCCTCCAGGTTCACCAGGTCGCAGTTATGCATGTGCTGGGCAAAGTAGTCCGAATCATGGAAGTGAATCAAACCCTCATTGTGAGCATCCACAATCTCCTGGGGCAGCAGCACACGCTGGGTCAGGTCCTTGGAGATCTCGCCGGCCATGTAGTCACGCTGAACGGAATTGACGGTCGGGTTCTTGTTGGAGTTCTCCTGCTTGACCTCTTCGTTGTTGCACTCAATCAGCGACAGGATCTTGTCGTCGGTCGTGTTCTTCTGGCGCTTCAGGCTCTGAACATAGCGATAGATGATGTAATGGCGAGCGACCTCGTAGCAGTCGAGACGCATGATCTCGTCCTCGACCAGATCCTGAATCTCCTCGACCGACACGGTGTGACCCGCGTTCTCGCATGCCTCGGCGACGTTTTGTGCCGCGTAAACCACCTGGCGGTCGGTAAGACGAGAGCTCTCCTCGACCTCCAAGTTTGCGGCGCGGATGGCATTGACGATCTTATCGATGTCAAAGACAACCTCGGTGCCGCTGCGCTTGATGATCTTCATCCTCTTGCCTCTTTCGCATCGTAGCCTCATCGCGCTTCAGAGCCAAACGATACCCGGCAGGGCTTGCCCCTGTCTTGCGGCGCCGTCGCGCAATCTGTGTTCTCGATAAACCATAAGCCTCCATGCGGACATTCCCTGGAGCCGATCAAGCGGCTCAAGGACACGTTCAAAAGAGGCAGTTAAGGTCTTCGTTCTCTGTCCGCCATCTATCATACGACAAAGACGCATCTATATCCTGTATTCTTTTTTTAGGTCAAACACAACATATAGTGTTTCAGCAGGTCAAAGCAATTAGTCATTTTGCAGACGCATTAAAAATGAGGGGTTCTTGGCAAGTCGGTAAAACGTTACCAACACGGCTACCTGCATGGCAGTTATAAAACCCCCTTAGTCAAGCCGCTGACAAATCCTACCAAAACCAAACCGCTCACGCCAAAAGAATCCAAAAGATTATGCTTGACCAACATGTTGCGGTCACGATCGGCCAGGACGTGCGCAATCCGCCGGCACCCCTACGGGATGCGAAGGCCATCGCATACAGACCTTGGATCAGTATTTGGTGGTTATTTGGCGGGGTACTTGGCGATATAAAGCAAAACAGCCCAAAGACATAGCCTCTGAGCTGCGAACATTTGGTGGGCGTTAGAAGATTTGAACTTCTGACCTCTTCCGTGTCAGGGAAGCGCTCTCCCCCTGAGCTAAACGCCCAAATGGAGCGGACAACGGGGCTCGAACCCGCGACCCCAACCTTGGCAAGGTTGTGCTCTACCAACTGAGCCATGTCCGCCTGCGAGGATTTAATATACGGGATGATCCATCCGAATGCAAGAACTATTTTCGAATAATTTGAAAATAGTTCCCGAACATGACCTCCCCCACCTTACCCTTCGCCACGTTAGGAGAACAAAAAAAATGAAGAGGAAGGGCATCGACAGCGAGCGACGCCCCAGTGTCCCGGATCGACCCGAAGCAAGCGGGCGCAGGCTGGATAGCCGCGCCCGTGAAGCTGAGGGGCAAGATGGGGTGCCCGGGGCTCGCGCAGCGTCAACAAAAAACGCGGTTCGTTAGAACCGCGTAAGATAGTTGGAGCGGACAACGGGGCGTCCGCGTATCCGCTTCGCGGATCCGCACCGGCTTCGGCCGCCTGCCGGCGTCCTCGCCAGCTCGCTACAAACGCTCCGCGTTTGCTTAACGCTCGCTCCCTCTCGGGTTCGAGCCCATGCGATGGATACAAAAAAGCCCGGCTACCGTGGTAGCCGGGCTGTTGCGTTTGGAGCGGACAACGGGGCTCGAACCCGCGACCCCAACCTTGGCAAGGTTGTGCTCTACCAACTGAGCCATGTCCGCATATGTAAAACAAAACGGGCGCCGGAGCGCCCGGATGTTGCCTGGAGGCGAAGCCCGGATTCGAACCGGGGGTAAAGGCTTTGCAGGCCTCTGCCTTACCACTTGGCCACTTCGCCGAAAAAGGACCGCCTAAACGGTCCGGAAATGCAATGGAGCGGACAACGGGACTCGAACCCGCGACCCCAACCTTGGCAAGGTTGTGCTCTACCAACTGAGCCATGTCCGCTTGCGGGTTATTAATTTACGCGAGTTGTCCAAAAGACGCAAGTACTTTTTTCAAAAAACTTGTCTGCCGCATGTTCTTAATAGCCAAACGCGCTAAAGCGATTGGCTAGGCACACGATTCCAGCGCTCCGCTAAACAGCTTCACCATCTGCACGCGCGTGCCGGCGCCGTCCGTACGACGAGCAACCTCCACGTTATCGACGAGCATACGCATAAGCTTGATACCACGGCCGCGTTCCTCAGATGCAACCGGCTCGCTCGTTTCATCGATAGTATAGCCGGCACCTCGATCAAGCACCTCAACCACAACGCGATCGCCATAGGCCTGAACCGTCAGGACGCACCCGATACCGCCCGCATGGTCATAGGCATTACCCAGCGCCTCCCCCGACGCCAATGCGACATCGTAGCGCTCGTCACGGCGCAACGGAAGCGATTCAAGGAGTTCGGCGATGCGATGTCGGTAGTATGGAAGATTCTCGATACCCTGACGGACCTCGACGCTCTTACTCCAGCAAGGCAGCTCCCCCACCGGAATAGCGGGAATAGACTCCCGTGCCGGCCCCGCGACATGAAGGATATCGACAAGACGAGCAATCTCCAAAAAGCGAACAACTTCACCTGATGCATTGACGAGCGAAAGCAGGCCTTCTCGCCTCATGAGCTCACGAGCGCGCGTAAGCAGGAATGCCAAGCCCGTCGAATCGATATAGCTAACAGTCTGACAGTTGATGACGACACGACGCACGCCGCGGCCAATCAAAGCATCCAACCGCCGACGCAGCGCAGGCACCGTGGCGATGTCGATATCGCCTGGTGGCGTCAAAACCGCTATGTCATTCCACTCATTCATACGACCATGGTTCCCCAAAAAAGCCCACTCAATGCATTCGTTTCCCCAACCGTACGGATTCAGCCCGCCCAGCGTCGTCTATGAACGACCCCGTAAAAACTCAAGGGACACCAATGCAATGTCATCGTCCAGCGCCGATTCGGTAAATCGGTCAAGCTCGCCCAAGACCTTGCCGCAGATTCCCGATACGCCCTCACCCGAGACAGAGAGCAGAAGGTCACGAAGGCGCTGCTCGCCAAAGAACGCTCCGGTGCGGTCGCGGGCCTCAATCGTTCCATCCGTATACATGAAGAGCATGTCACCGGGGGCGAACGTAAACACGCCCGTCTCGTACACCATGCTCTCAAAGGCACCGATTACGCCCGATTGGCATCCAAGCAGCTCGACCTCTCCCCCACGGGCCTCGCCGCCACCCAGCGGCATCGACTCTGGCCTGATGACCATGGTCGGAGGATGGCCCGCCGAACAATACGTTGCGCGTCCGGCTTTAAGGTCAATCTTGGCGATAAAGGCCGTCACGAACGTCTCGACCCTCGAAAAGCCCATGAGCATGCTGTTAAGGGAGCGTGCCATGCGGGCCGGTCCAGCGCCCTCCCAGGCATATGCCGTCAGGGCCGTCTTGACGAGCGCGGACATCGATGCAGCCTCAATGCCTTTGCCAGACACATCGCCCAAAATCATGACGGCGCAGTCGTCGGGAAGACGGATGAGCGTATAGAAATCGCCGCCGACCAGCGCCGAGTTCGTGGCCGACAGGTACACCGAATCGGTTGCGATACCCGGAACATCCCCCAGGGAATTTCTCATGCCGATCTGAAGGGTCTGAGCGATATGGCGCTCCTCGCGCTTTTGAGATTCGCCTTCGTAGATTAGTTCAAAGTCATGCGCCAAGTGCACCAAGTAGTCATATTCAAGATCATCAATCGGCTCTTGGCTACCATCACGAAGCAGCAGCGCGCGCGTCGTCGGGCTCTTCGCAACAGAAGCAGGAACAATCGCGTCGTTACTGTGCTTGCCATCACCCTCAGAGCGCGGGCGCCCCGCCTCGATGCCGGAGTCGACGTAGAGACCTTGACAAGGCAGACCATGCGCCCTAAGCCAGCCTCCCATAGGCATCGATTCGTCAACGCGAGTTATACGGACGTGTTTAAGGTCCTCGGCACTCGTACCTCCCAAAACAGATGCCTTAAAGCCATCAGGGCCAGCCCCCAGACGTGCCGCTGGCGCCGTCGTGGAAAAGAAAAGCTTCTCGGGATCGTCCGGCAATGCAACGCGACTGCCGCCTTCAAAATCTATGACGAAGGAATCCAGACTCGCGTCATACTCAACAGGGCAAAAATGGCAGTTAAGCATATTGCAGATCTCGGACGATACCGCCTGGGTAGCCGCGGCGGAATCGTCTAGAAAGGCAAACAACTCATCACGCAAGACATTGAGCGAGCGGCCAAGCTCGGCCGTGCGACGGGAGCGAAGGCTCGATGCCATGCCGACCAGCTGGATAGACAGGTAATCGCAAATGACCTCGAGTACATTAACGTCATAGGCGAGCGGTGCCTGGGGGCGTTTCCAACCAACTTCCAACACGCCAAGGATCTGCGTACCGTAAAAAACGGGAAGACAGATCTCGCTGCGGTACGGAGGCATATCCTGCACGCGCAACAGGTGCTTAGAACGATTGTCCAAGTCCATGAACATACCGGAGGCGGCCCTATCACCCTCAAGGTCCTGTTGAATCGACAAGCGACAGGCACGCGACTCACGAAGAACATACGTCGGAATGCCAGCGCCATACGGCAAAAACTCGGGCAGGTAGCTGTCGTACAGCTCCTTGGAAACACCGCGTAGCTTAAAACCGCCGCTCTCAGAAAAATAGATAGCGGCACCCGAAGCATCGAGCGTTCCTACAAGCTGGTTCAAAACGGTATCAAGTAGGCTGGGCAGCTCATCGGATCCCACGGTACTCATAATGACCGAGAGCGTGCCAGAGAGGCGCTTGTTCGCCACTCTAAGCTCCGAAAGCGCACGCTTGAGCTGACGGTCGTGCGAATACTGTTCTTCGATGCTATGGAGCGCCACCAGGACACGTGGCGCGCGGCGCCCAAAGATGCGTGGAGGCGTTACGGAGCCCGCACGAACCAAGACGGGGATAAAGGAGCCGTCACTCAGCTTGAGCATCAATTCGATCTCGGAGCCATCAGTTTCAAATGGCAGACGATGTTCCGTCGCACGTTCAAAAGCGGATGAGTACAGGACGTCTTTAACATCTCCACCGATGACGTCGGCGCGTTCCTCGCACATCAAACCAAGTAAGCGATTATTCACATGCAGAATGGTTCCGTCGAGCTCGCAGATGATGACAGCATCGCTCGTGATCTCGACTAGTTGGGCAACGTCTGCCCACTCGTTGCGTTCAAGCGTTTCCATCGTGGACCCCACCGTCTATCGGTAACAAAAAAGCCTCCGAAGAGGCTTATCAAATGCGATGGTGTCGGAGGCGGGACTTGAACCCGCATGACCAAAAAGCGGTCACTAGCACCTCAAGCTAGCGCGTCTGCCAATTCCGCCACTCCGACATGCTATGTTGTTGATTCACGGTTCGTTTTGTTGGACCCGCGCGTTCAACGAGGAAGATAATAACCTATGATTCGAGAACTGTGCAAGCACTTTTTTCAAAAAAGTTTACGAATTTGTAAATGCGCAGGTAAATCCGTGTGTCCGGCCCCGAATCGGTGTTGCCTCCCGGCGCGTCCTCGGGCATGAGCGATATTTTGCCGCGCACTTCGTGCTACAAAATATCGCTCCCCCTGCGGAATGCGCCGGGAGGCAACACCGATTCGGGGCCTGCGTCCACGTACTCCATGCGCCGTTCTCAAACATGTTCTGGGGCTGATTCAAATTTAGTGGCTCGGCTTTGCCGAGCCCTTATATGGAGAGGCCGGAGCTAAATATCTTATTAGATAAAGTGAGCGATTTAGGAATCGCACCCCCCTGCGGTGGTAACACAGGGCCCGTGCTGGACTTAGTTTTCAGAACATTCCGCAGACCAGGAAACCCCCTTATCCGCAGCTCCGAAGGAGCAGGATAAGGGGGTTTCCATGGTCGAGGACGTTCTGAAAACTAAGTCAAGCACGGGCCCGGACAATAACAACCGACTACAGGTCGATGTGCGATTCCTTGATCGGGAACGGCTCCGCGAAGTGGCACGCGCAGCAGTGACCCGGTGCGACTTCCTTAAACTCGGGAAGCTTCTCAGAGCAGATGCCCTGCGCGATCGGGCAGCGAGTGTGGAAACGGCAGCCGGTCGGCGGATCCAGCGGTGACGGCGGATCGCCGGCGAGGATGATGCGCTTACGGGTCTTCTGGATATCAGGATCGGGAACCGGCACGGCAGACAGCAGCGACTGCGTGTACGGATGGTGAGGCTCGCTATAGAGCGTCTTCCAGTCCGAAACCTCAACCATCTTACCCAGATACATAACGGCAACGCGATCGGAAATGTGCTGCACGACGGACAGGTCGTGAGCGATAAACAGATACGCGGTACCGAACTTGTCCTGCAGTTCCTTGAGCAGATTCAGAACCTGGGCCTGAATGGACACATCCAGAGCGGAAACCGGCTCGTCGCAGATAATCAGCTTGGGCTTCAGCGCAAACGCGCGGGCAATGCCAACACGCTGACGCTGACCGCCGGAGAACTCATGAGGATAGCGGTTGATGTGCTCGGGGTTCAGTCCGACAACGTCGAGAAGCTCGCGGACACGCTCAATGCGCTCCTCCTTGGTGCCCACGCCGTGAATGGTCATGGGCTCGGAGACGATCTCGCCGATGGTCATGCGGGGATTCAGCGAAGCATAAGGATCCTGGAAGATAAACTGCATCTCGCGACGCATGTCCTTGATCTCATGCTTGCTCATCTCGGCAACATCTTTACCCTGGAAGAACACCTTACCGGCGGTCGGCTTGGTCAGGCGCATGATGGTGCGGCCCGTGGTGGACTTACCGCAACCAGACTCGCCGACCAGGCCAAAGGTCTCCCCAGGATAAATCTCGAACGAAATGTCATTCACAGCAGAGACGACACGCTTGGAGAAGCGCTTGGCGAACATGCCGGACTCAGCGGGAAACTCCTTAGAGAGGTGCTCGACCTTCAGCAACGGAGTACGCTCGTTGGTATCTGCCATTACGCCTCGCCTCCCTTCTTGGAATCCTTGCGCGTACGGGACGTCTCAGGAGCGTTCTTGAGGAACTCGGGGTCACCGGAGTAGTGGCACGCAGAGTAATGACCAGACTCGGTGACAACACGCTCGGGGCGCTGCTTGCGGCACTTATCGGTCGCATAGGGGCAACGAGGCGAGAACACGCAACCCTCGGGCAGGTTCATGAGTGAAGGCGGGTTGCCGTGAATCGGCGTAAGCGGCTTCTTCTCATCGATAGCCTGCTCCGGGATGGAGCGAATCAGGCCCCAGGTATAGGGGTGACGGCTCTCGTAGAAGATTTCCTCAGCAGTACCAAACTCGACGGGACGGCCGGCGTACATAACCATGATCTTATCGGCCATATCGGCGACGACGCCCAGGTCGTGGGTAATCATGATAATGGCGTTGCCGTTCTTCTCCTGCATCTCCTGCATGAGCTCGATAATCTGAGCCTGAATGGTAACGTCCAGAGCCGTCGTGGGCTCGTCGGCAATCAGGATATCGGGATCGCAGGCAAGAGCCATAGCAATCATGACACGCTGCCGCATACCGCCCGAGAACTGGTGCGGATACTCATTGACGCGCTTCTCGGGCTCGGGAATACCAACGAGGTCCAGAAGCTCGGTGGCACGCTTGAGCGCCTCCTGTTTGGAGTAACCACGGTGCAGACGAAGGCCCTCGCCCACCTGCTTGCCGATCTTATAGACCGGGTTCAAGGAGGTCATAGGATCCTGGAAAATCATCGCGATATCGTTACCGCGAATGTGCTGCATCTCTTCCTCGGTCATCTCGAGGATGGAACGACCGCGATAGCGAACGTCGCCGCCCTCGATCTTTCCCGGAGGCATCGAGATGAGGCCCATGATGGTCATGGCGGTCACGGACTTACCGGAGCCGGACTCGCCGACGACGCCCAGGGTCTCGCCGCGATCGAGCGTGTAGGAGACACCGTCGACAGCGCGAACAACGCCATCCTCGGTGTGGAAATACATCTTAAGGTCATCGACCTCGAGCAGATGCTGGCCCTCGGGAACCGGCTGGTCCTTCAGGTCCACATAGTTCTTGTTCTTCTTCATCCTTATGCGTCCTTCATCTTGACGTCGAGGGCGTCGCGCAGACCGTCACCCAGCAGGGTGAAGGCGAGCACCGTCGAGAGAATTGCCAGACCGGGCATGATCATCATCCAGGGGGCAGTCAGAAGATACTGCTGACCGTCCTGAATCATGGAGCCCCACGAAGGCGTAGGCGGAATAACGCCCATGCCGAGGAAGGACAGAGCGGACTCGGTCAGAATGGCGCCACCGATGTTCATGGTCGCGTAGACCACGATGGAGGCGACGGAATTCGGGAAGATGTGACGCACGACGATACGAGCATCAGATGCACCCATCGCGCGCGCAGCGTCAACATAGTCGTTTTCCTTGATCGTCAAGATCGCGGATCGGAAGACGCGCGCAATCGAAGGCCAGCCGAGAATACCGATGGCGATAAAAACGTTCTGAAGACCACGGCCGATAACGGCGATCATGGCGACAACGAACAGCACGTACGGGAATGCCAGGAAGATATCCGCGCAGCGCATGATGATCGTATCCCAGATACCGCCGTAGAAACCGGCCAGAGCACCCATGACCAGACCGATCACCGTGGAGATCGCGGTGGCCATAATGCCGACGGACAGCGAAACGCGTGCACCGTAGATAACACGGACAAGAATGTCGCGGCCAAGGGCGTCGGTACCAAACGGGTGCTCGGCACACGGAGCCAGCAGCGACGTCTCGGCCATGGTGGTCGAGTCGGAAGCCGTCGGCGAACCGAGCCATGGCTTAGCCCACAGATCTGCGGTCAGGGCAACCACAACGACGATGATGATCCAGCAGACACCGATAACGGCGAGCTTGTTCTTACGAAGACGCTTAAAAGCGTCACCCCACAGCGTGCGGGACTTGGCGGGAGCAGATGCGGCCTTGGTGGCGGTAGCCTGCTCCTGAGACTGAGAATCAGTTTCCTGCATGAGACGTACCTCCCTTAGGCCTTATCCGACGGACCGCCAAGGCGGATGCGCGGGTCGAGGAATGCATAGCTAATGTCGACGAGCAGGTTGATCACCATGACGACGACGACGATGAGCGTAACGCCGCCCATAACGATGGGCCAGTCACGCATGCTAATGGCGCGATAGAGCTCATGGCCGATACCGGGCCAGTTAAAGACCGTCTCGGTCAGGATGGCACCCGAAAGCATGCCGCCAAAGTCGACACCAATATAGGTAACGACGGGGATGAGTGCATTCTTAAGCGCATGCTTGATGATAATCGCGCGATTGGAGAGACCCTTGGCCTTTGCCGTACGGATGTAATCCTGGTTCATGACGTCAAGCAGCTGCGAGCGCATAATGCGGGCGGCATAAGCGGTCGAAACCGAAGCCAGCGTAATGGTTGGAAGCACATAGTGCATCCAATCCTGATACTGAGAGCTGGAACCGCCGGCACCCGAAATCGGCATGGAGAATGCACCGCCCGTGGCGTCCTTGAGAATGACGCCAAAGAACAGCTGCAGCAACATACCGAGCCAGAAAGCCGGGACGGCAACGAGAATCGACGTGGTGAGCGTTACCAAAATATCCCAGAAGGAATAACGCTTAACCGCCGAAATGATACCCGCACCGATACCCATGATTGCCTCGAGCACGATGGCGCACGCGGCAAGTTTGACCGTATACGGATACTTCTGGGCAAAGATTTCCGTAACCGGCAGCTTGCGCTGATACGAATTGCCCAGATCGCCATGAAGCAGGCCGTTCATGTAATACAAGTAACGGTCCACGAGCGACGTTTGAACGGGGTCGCCGTTCTCGTCAAGGATCGCGTTGCCGTCCTCGTCCGACTGGACCAGGTGATAGCGGACGCGAAGCTGAAGCTCCACCTCGGGGGACAGAGCCTTGTCTCCACCGATCAGCTTGATCGGATCTCCCGGCACGATATTCTGGAGGGCGAACAGAATCAGCGTAACGCCCAAAAATACCGGGATGAACTGAAGCACACGTTTAACGATGTACTTACCCATACCACTCCCCTATCTAGGGATTAACCTAAATGGGATGCCGATCGCCAGACCGGCATCCCAAAATTACCATCAGCCAGTTTACCCCAGGTTAGGGAGAACTGTATGTTTCCCATGAGGTCTACGTAAATACTTGACCCTCACGGAAGCCGCAAACTCTTAGGCGAGCTCAGCGGTACCCAGCTCGGCATGCCTCTGCGGATCGACATAGAGGTGCTTGATGCGATCGGAGCCGACGATGGTGTGCGTGTAGAACATCAACGGGATGACCGGGCAGTCGGCAGCGACCATTGCGTCGGCCTCCTGCATCTTAGCGACGCGCTCGTCGTCGTCAACAATAGTACGAGCCTCGTCGACCTTGGCGTCGAACTCGGGATTGTTGTAACCGGAACGGTTATCGCCACCGAGGGAGTCGGAGTGGAACAGCGGATACAGGAAGTTGTCCATGATCGGGTAGTCGGCAATCCAGCCCAGACGACCGAACTGATAGTCGAAGTTCTGATACTGCTCGAGCAGGGCAGACCACTCGGGCGTATCGGAAGTAGCGTTAACGCCCACCTTGGCAAGGTCACCGATGATGGACTCCATGATCTCCTTGTGGCCACCGTCCTGGTTGTAGGACAGCTGCACGTTAATGCCACGATCGCCGTTGGCGTCAGCGGGAGCAACCTTGTCGAGGTACTCGTTAGCCTTGTCGACGTCGTAGGCGCAGAACTCCCATGCGCCCTCCTTGTAGCCATCGATGCCCGGAGGAACAATGCCGTCGGCGGGGGTACGGGTACCCTTGAAGATGGTCTTGCAGATGGCCTCACGGTTGATGGCCAAGGAGATACCCCTACGCAGGTCGGCGTTGTTGAACGGCTCGGCCGTGTTGTTGCAGGTCAGGTAGTAGGTAGAAGGCTCGGAGCCGAGCAGCATGCGCTCGCCGTCGCCCATGGTGTAGCCGTCCTTGGACACGCCGCGATCCTTCTTAGCGGCATCGATCTGAGCAACGGGAACGTCGCAAACATCGAGGTTACCGGCCTGGAACTCCTTGTAAGCGGTCTCCATGTCCTTGATGACCTGGAAGTGGATGCCATCGATCTTGGCCTTGTCGCCATAGTAATCGTCGAACTTCTTGAGGTTGATCTCCTGACCATCCTCCCACTTGCCGTCCATCATGAACGGGCCGTTACCGACCGGTGCAAGATAGAAGCTCTTGGCATCGGACTCGGCGCACTCGGGAACCGGGGCCAGAGCCGGGTGAGAGGCGACGAAGGGGAAGTCGGCGTAAGCGGAAGACAGCTTGACGACGAGGGTCTCATCGTCGGGGCAGGTAACACCGCTGAGCTCAGTAGCGTTACCGGCAAGCAGATCGTCATAGCCCTCGACCATGGAAAGGTGATAGGAGACCTCGGACGGGCCATACTCGGTAGCGATGGCCGACTTGGTGTTGACCAGACGCTCCCAACCGAGCTTGAAGGACTTGGAGGTAACGTCGTCACCGTTGTGGAACTTGGCCTTCTTGATCTTGAAGGTAAACTCGGTGGCGTCGTCGTTGGCCTCGAAGGACTCGCAAGCCAGCGGAACAATCTCGCCCTTCTCGGCGTCATAAGAGGTCAGAGCGTCAAAGAGCTGGTACTCGACCTGAGTGCCCTGGTCCTCCTGGACATTGTAGGGGTCGATGCAGACCGGGTTGTTGATGTAGAAGTTCAGCGTCGAACCGGACTCAGAACCGGAAGTGTCGCCGCCCTTCTTGCCGCATGCGGCAAGAAAAGCCATGGAGCTCGCAGCGAGGGTGCCGCCAACAAAGGCGCGACGACCCATAACGGGCTGGTGGAACATAGAATCAGCCATGCCATCCTCCTTATGAGATAGGACAAAGAAATGTTCAGTCGGACATATATCGAGACAATCCGATCCGAACCATCAAAACGCCGCCCGCTGCTATGGCTGGTTATGCACAACGGACCAACGTTTTTCAATACAGTAGCGCATTTTATGCACGATTTGGGGCTAATTCCGGTTAACGGTCGAGAATTTCTTTAGTTGGGCGCAGTATGTGGTGATATTTTTGACTCTGTTACGAATATGTAAACAAAAAAGGGTCCCACACTTGCGGAACCCTTTACAAGTACTTATGCGGCTCGTGATTAGTAGCCCACGATGCCCTGCGGGAAGAAGAACATGCACAGCACGACGCACACGGCAAACATGACAGCCATGATGACGGTCAGGCGGTCGAGGTTCTGCTCCATAACGCCTGTGGCAGAGCTGGAGTTATACAGCGAGCTAGCGATCATATCCGAAACGCCGGTACCCTTACCGGAATGCATCAGGACGAGAATCGTCAGCGCCACGGCAGAAACAGCCCAAACGACAAACAGAAGAATCTGGAACGGACCCATAGATAAGCTCCTTAATAGAACAATTCAAACTCCAGTACTGTACCACAATTCCCCGCTCTCCCCTACCTGCCACTCGGGGACGGGGTAGAAATGGCAGAAATACCAAAAAGGGGTTGCCCAAATATGGGCAACCCCCTGCAAGAAAACGCTTGGAGTTTTCTCTTAGGCCTCGGTGGCGAGCACGCGACCCGTCATCTCGGCGGAAGGCTCAATACCAGCCATGGTGAGCATGGTCGGAGCGATATCGGAAAGACGGCCGTCCTCGATACCGGTGAGCTTGGCCTTCTCATCAACGATGATGAACGGCACGCGGTTGGTGGTGTGAGCCGTAAACGGATGCTTGGAACCGTCGGAAGCAACGTCAAACATATGATCGGCGTTGCCGTGGTCGGCGGTAATCAGCGCAAAGCCGCCCTTGGCGAGAATCGCCGGGACAACCTTGGACAGGGCATCGTCAACAGCCTCGACGGCCTTAACGGCGGCGTCGAAGACACCGGTGTGACCAACCATGTCGCAGTTCGCGAAGTTCACGATGTAGAAATCAGCGCGATCCTCGTTGATGGCGGCGACAAGCTTCTCGGTCACCTCGGGAGCGCTCATCTCGGGCTGCAGATCGTAGGTAGCGACCTTGGGGGAAGCGACGAGCACGCGCTCCTCGCCCTCCTTGGGCTCCTCGATGCCGCCGTTGAGGAAGAACGTCACGTGGGCGTACTTCTCGGTCTCGGCGGTGTGCAGCTGCTTCAGGCCATTGGCGGCGATAACGTCGGCCAGGACGTTCTCGGGGAACGTCTTGGGGAAGGCGACCTCGACGTCAAACGTCGGATCGTACTCGGTCATCGTCACAAAGTGAGAAAGCTTGATCTGCTCGCGCTCAAAGCCGTCGAACTCCTTGTCCGTGAACACGCGGGTCATCTGACGAGCGCGGTCGGGACGGAAGTTGAAGAAGATGGCCGCGTCGCCCTCGTGGATGCCCTCGTTGTGGGCAGCGAAGGGCTCGACGAACTCGTCGCCGCGCGGATCCTTCTCGTAGTAGGCCTTGATACCGGCAACGGGGTCGGTATCGGCATCGGACGCGTTGACCATGACGTCGTAGGCGCGCTGGATGCGCTCCCAACGATTATCGCGGTCCATGGCCCAATAACGGCCCGAGACGGTGGCAACGCGTGCGTCGCAACCGGTCTCCTCGGAGATCTTAGCCAGGAAGGCGCAGAACTCACTCATGTAACCGGCACCGGACTGCGGGTCAACGTCGCGGCCGTCCATAAAGGCGTGTACACGAACGGTCTTAACGCCATGCTGGGCAGCCATCTTGACCAGAGCCTCAACGTGGTTCATATGAGAATGAACACCGCCAGGGCTCATAAGGCCCATGAGGTGGAGGGTCTTGCCGTCAGCCTTGACGTCGTCCATAGCCTTGACAAAAACCTCGTTCTTGGCGATGGAGCCGTCCTTGATGGCGTTGTTGATGCGCGAAAGCTCCTGGAACACGATGCGTCCGGCACCGATGTTGAGGTGACCCACCTCGGAGTTACCCATCTGGCCATCGGGAAGACCCACGTCCTCGCCCGAAGCGCCAAGCGTGGTGTGGGGATACTTCTCGTACAGGCTATCAAGGAAGGGCGTCTTGGCAGCGGCGACGGCGTTCTCGCCATCGGCCGGAGCAAGGCCGCAACCATCCATGATGATCAGGAGTGCAGGAAGATGACGCTGTGCCATATGTCCTACTCGCCTGCCTTGACGACCATAGAGGCGAAGTCGGCAGCCTTGAGCGAAGCGCCACCCACGAGGGCGCCGTCAACGTCGGGCTTGGCGACGAGCTCGGCAATGTTGCCGGGCTTGGCGGAACCGCCGTAGAGAACGCGGATGCCGTTGGCGAGCTCCTCGCCGAACATCTCCTTGAGAGTCTCACGGATAGCGCCGCAGACCTCCTGAGCGTCCTCGGCGGTAGCGGTCTTGCCGGTGCCGATGGCCCAGATGGGCTCGTAGGCGACGACGACCTGCTTGGGGCAGGTGATCTCAAGGCCAGCAAGGCCAGCCTTGACCTGGTTCACGACGTGCTCGACATAGGTGCCAGCCTCGCGGACCTCAAGGGACTCGCCGCAGCAGAAGACGGGAACAAGACCGGCGGCAACGAGAGCCTTGGCCTTCTTGTTCTGGTCCTCGTCGGTCTCGTGGAAGTAGTCGCGACGCTCGGAGTGACCGATGATGCAGTAGCTGCAGCCAGCGGACTTGAGCATGTCGCAAGAGGACTCACCGGTGAAGGCACCCTTGGCCTCCCAGTACGCGTTCTGTGCACCGAGGGCGATGGGGGCAGCCTGAATGCGGTCATGGACCGTAGTGATGTCGATGGTCGGAGGGCAGACGAGCACCTCGACGCCAGCCGGAACCTCGGGCAGAGCCTGGGCCAGCTCGTCGGCGAGCTTGGCAGCCTCGGCGACGTCGTTGTTCATCTTCCAGTTACCAGCGATAAGAAGGGTGCGATTAGGCATCGAGAAGCGCCTCCACTCCGGGCAGGGCCTTACCCTCGACGAGCTCCATGGAAGCGCCACCACCGGTGGAGATCCAGCTCATCTTGTCGGCCAGGTTGAACTTGTTGACAGCTGCGACGGAGTCGCCGCCGCCAATGATCGAGGTGCAGTCGGCCTCGGCGACAGCCTCGGCGATAGCCTGGGTGCCGTGAGCGAAGTTGTCGAACTCGAAGACGCCCATGGGCCCATTCCAGAACACGGTCTTGGCGCCCTTGACAGCCTCAGCGTAAAGCTCCTCGGTCTTGGGGCCGATGTCCATACCCTCACGATCGTCGGGGATAGCGTCGGAAGCGACAACCTCGGGGACAGCGTCCTCGCCAAAGTGATCGGCAACGCGGTTGTCGATGGGGAGCAGGATCTTGACGCCCTTCTCCTCGGCCTTCTTGAGCATCTCACCGGCGCGCTCGACCCAGTCCTCTTCCTTGAGGGACTGACCGACGGACAGGCCCTGAGCCAGGAAGAAGGTGTAGGCCA
This sequence comes from Collinsella sp., assembly GCA_048201895.1. GTDB lineage: Bacteria > Actinomycetota > Coriobacteriia > Coriobacteriales > Coriobacteriaceae > Collinsella. The sequence goes on from DBFBGO010000002.1 coordinate 77,762, forward strand.
TGCCGCCACCGATGATCAGGGTGTCAGCGGAGTCGATGAGGTGATCGAGAACGCCGATCTTGGAGGAAACCTTGGAACCGCCGACGATGGCGACGAAGGGGCGCTCGGGCTCGGCGAAGATGCCGGTCAGCGTGTCGACCTCCTTCTCGAGCAAGAAGCCGGCGACGGCAGGCAGGTAAGCGGCGGGGCCCACGACGGAACCCTGGGCGCGGTGAGCGGTGCCGAAGGCATCGAGAACGAAAACGTCACCATAGGAAGCGAGCTTCTTGGCGATCTCGGGATCGTTCTTCTTCTCACGCTTGTCAAAACGGACGTTCTCGAGAACGAGGACCTTACCCGGCTCGACGGCGGCGACAGCCTCAGCAGCCTTCTCGCCGTAGGTGTCGGCGACAAAGGCAACGTCGAGACCAGAGAGCTCAGCGAGCTTCTTAGCGACGGGCTCGAGGGACAGCTCGGGCTGGAAGCCGGTGCCCTCGGGACGGCCGAGGTGGCTCATGAGGATGACGCGAGCGTTGTGCTCAACGAGGTAGTTGATGGTGGGCAGGGCAGCCTTGATACGGGTGGTGTCGCCAACGACGCCATCCTTGATAGGCACGTTAAAGTCAACGCGGACGAGAACGCGCTTTCCGTCGACATCGATGTCGCGGACGGTCTTCTTGGTAAAGGCCATGTTTGCTTCTACCTTTCGTACGTGTCTGCCTCCCATTACGGCAGACGATTTCTTATAAAAAGGGCGCGACCCTAGGGTGTAAGCCCTATAAGGCCGCGCCCTTCTTTAGACGCTCAACGAGCTATTCGCTAAAAGCTAAATTAAGCAACGAACTTCTCGAAGTACTTGATGGTGCGGACCATCTGAGAGGTGTAGGAGTTCTCGTTGTCGTACCAAGAGGTGACCTGAACGAGGGTCTGGCCGTTGCCGAGGTCAGAGCACATGGTCTGAGTGGCGTCGAAGATGGAGCCGTGGGTCTCGCCGATGATGTCGGTGGAGACGATGTCGTCCTCGTTGTAACCGAAGGTCTCGGAGATGGTGGCAGCGTAGGCCTTCATAGCAGCGTTGACCTCGTCGACGGTGACCTTCTTGTCAACGACAGCGTAGAGGTTGGTGATGGAGCCGGTCGGCGTCGGGACACGCTGAGCGGCACCGATGAGCTTACCGTTGAGCTCGGGGAGAACCAGGCCGATAGCCTTGGCAGCACCGGTGGTGTTGGGGACGATGTTGACGGCGCAGGCGCGGCTACGACGCTTGTTGCCCTTGCGCTGCGGGCCGTCGAGCGGCATCTGGTCGCCAGTCCAGGCGTGAATGGTGGTCATGATGCCGGACACGATGGGAGCGAAGTCGTTCAGGCCCTTGGCCATCGGGGCGAGGCAGTTGGTGGTGCAGGAAGCAGCGGAGATGATGTTGTCCTCAGCGGTCAGCGTCTCATGGTTGACGTTGTACACGATGGTGGGCAGATCACTGCCGGCCGGAGCGGAGATGACGACCTTCTTGGCGCCAGCGTTGATGTGGGCCTGAGCCTTAGCCTTGCTGGTGTAGAAGCCGGTGCACTCGAGAACGACGTCGACGTCGAGGTCGCCCCAAGGCAGGTTGTTGGCGTCGGCCTCCTTGTAGATCTTGATCTCCTTGCCGTCAACGGTGATGGAATCCTCGCCAGCAACGACCTCGTGATCGCGAGCGTAGTTGCCCTGCGTGGAGTCGTACTTCAGCAGGTAAGCGAGCATATCGGGAGAGGTGAGGTCGTTGATAGCGACGATCTCGGAGCCCTCATGACCGAACATCTGACGGAAAGCCAGACGACCGATGCGACCGAAGCCGTTAATAGCAACCTTTACTGCCATTGTGTCTCCTTTCGTAAGGCCCCCGCGAGCTACAGCGCCCGCCGTTGAGGCCCACAAACTAACCACTCGCCTAATATACCTTTTTTTTGACTTGAATTTCACGAGAATGCTCGAAATTGAAAATCAAATTTACGTTAAAACGTTTTAAAGACTAAAATAGCAGCTAAATCCGTATATAAGTCGATACTTCAAACTACCTGTTTGCTACAATGAGCTTTTCAAGCCGTAAAACACGATGGTAGAGGGCTGACTTCGACAAGGGAGGGTCAGCCATCTCGCCCAAATCACGCAGCGACAAATCGGGATAGCGCTCGCGCAGGTCGCAAAAGACCGCCAAGGCATCCGGAAGCGCATCGCGAAGGCCACGCTGCTCGAGCTCATCGATCAACGCAAGCTGATGTTGGGCGGCACCGGCGCTTCTGGTCTGGTTGGCGAGCTCGGCGTTCACGCGACGGTTCACATCGTTCTTAACCAACTTGACCGCGCGCGCCTCCTCGATCTCGGCAACGCTGCGCTTGGCACCAATCAGCTTTAATAGATGCTCGATTTCCTCGGCGCTCTTAATGTACACGGCATATGACCCCCGCCGTGCATTAACACGCGCATGGACCCCAATCTGCTCCAACAGATCGCAGAGCCCCTTGGCATATTGCTCGCCCTGCACAGCGATCTCCAAATGAAAATCGCCGCGTGGATCGGCCACGAAGCCGCCCGCGATGAGCGCGCCGCGGATATAGGCAAGTCTACAGCAAGGACGGGCGACAATGTGACGCGGCACACCTGCGACGAGCCCTCCCCTACGGTCGAGAATGCCCAGCAGCACCAGAGCCTTATCCAAATCGGGCTGATCAGGCAAGGTGATGAGGTAGTTTCGAACCTTATGCAATACAGATTTACGGACGGTGAACTCCGTTTTGAGCTTAAGGATACGATGCGTCAGCGTGATCATCGTGCGCGCGACGGCTCCCGTCTCAGTCGCAACCGTCAAACGATACCGCCCAGAGCCGGCAAGCGAGAGCGTACCGCTCACGCGCGTGAGGGCGGCAAGCGTCGACAAGTCGCAGTATTCACATTCGGGTTCGCAGCGCGCAAGCTCGTCGCGCACCTCAGCGGTAAACGACATGCAGGCCTATGCCTTCGTGTTGGCGCGCGACAGGTCGCGGTGGGAGATGCTCACATGATACTGAGCGCCTTCCAGGTAACGGGCCGTGGCCTCGGCAATGGCAACGCTGCGGTGCTGGCCGCCCGTGCAGCCGATGGCGACAGAAAGCTGCGGCTTACCCTCCGCGATATAGCCCGGCATCACCGTATCGAGCAGCTGTGTCCAAGCCTTCCAAAACTCCTGAGTCTTGGGATGGTCCAGAACAAAATCGGAGACCTTTTTATCGAGACCGGTCATCGTGCGCATCTCGGGATCGTAGAACGGATTAGGCAGGAAGCGGACGTCGATCATAATGTCCGCCTCGACGGGCATGCCGTGCTTAAAGCCAAACGAGAACACGTGGACGTCCATGAGCTGCTGGTCGGACAGCTCGGAAAATGCCATACGTAGCTTGTTGCGCAACGCAGAGGTGCGCAGACGGCTCGTGTCGATAATCATATCGGCTCGGTCGCGCACGCCCTGAAGCTGAAGGCGCTCGCGCTGAATGGCATCAGCCGTAGTCTCCCCCGGCTTGGCAATGGGATGGCGGCGGCGATTTTCGCTGTAGCGACGAATCAGCACCTCGTCAGAAGCCTCCAGGAACACGATGTCGCAGCTCATCTCGCGCTCTTCGAGCGCGGCGACCGCATCGAGCAACTCGTCAAACAGTCCCTGGCTACGCAAATCGCAGGTGACGGCGAGATGCCTGCCCACGCCCGTATTGATGCCGACGAGCTCGGCAAGCTGGGCGATGAGACGTGGAGGCAGGTTATCGATGCAAAAATAGCCCATGTCCTCGAACACGTGCATGGCCTGCGTGCGGCCCGATCCGGACATTCCGGTGATGATGACGATATCGGGGATGCGCTCCGAGCGCTCCGCCGCATCCATGGCATCTCCCTTTTGCATGTGCTGCCTCCCGAGAACAAGCGCGGGACCTAGCAACCCGGATCCCGCGCGGTCAATTGCCTATATTGAGTATAGCGCCCCGAGCGGATACGAGGCCTGTCTTACGCCTCAAGTGCAGCCTTGAACCAACTCGTAATACTCGTGGGGTGCGTGATGGCGGTGCCGACGACAACGGCCCAGGCGCCAGCATCGATCGCGGCGCGAGCCTCCTCGGGCGTGTGCACGCGGCCCTCGCAGATGATGGGAAGACCGGGGAATTCCTCGGTCGCCTGACGCAGGAGCGGCAGATCGGGGCCATCGGCCATGGTACAGTCGATGGCAGCGACACCGTGAGAAAGCGTGGTAGATACAAGGTCGAAGCCCATATCAACCGCACGGCGAATGTCCTCGATGGTGGCACAATCCGCCATCAGGAGCACACCCTCCTCGTGCAGCGGGCGGAAGGTATCCTCGACCGACTTGCCGTCGGGACGCGGACGATCGGTGGCGTCGATCGCCACGATATCGGCACCCGCAGCAACGCAGGCGCGAGCGTGACGCAGCGTCGGCGTGATGTAAACGCCCTCGTGTCCATCCTTCCACAGGCCGATAACAGGAACCTCACAGCGACCCTTAATGGCGGCAATGTCGGCAAGGCCCTGGCAGCGAATGGCGGCGGCGCCGCCGAGCTCGCAAGCACGAGACATTTGAGCCATGGTCTCGGGCGTACGAAGCGGCTCGCCCATATACGCCTGAACGCTCACGACGAGCTTGCCCTTCAGGGATTGAATCAAAGGATCGACGGTCATAAGGCTGCAACCTTTCTCAGAACAGCCTCCCGAGGCGTGTTGTCTCGGAAGGCTCCTACAGAAGATACGTTTACTTCAACGAGGCAAGAAGATGCTCAGCGGCACCGATGAGCGGAGCATCGCCCTCCAGAGAACCGATGAGGATCGGCGTGTCCTGAAGCGGATCGAGCGCCTGGCTGGCATAGCCCTCGTGCACCGAATCCTTCCACGTCTGCGAACGCCAATCGGGACCTTGGTGAATCACGCCACCCGAAAGCACGATGACCTCAGGGTCCAGGATGTTAGCGAGCGAGCCCAAGCTGGCACCCAGCGCAAAGCCGGCGTCATGGATGACCTCGGTCGCCTTTGCGTCGCCCGCACGGCACAGGTCGTTCACATCGCGACCGACCGAAGGACGGCTGGGGTCGACGCGACCAAAGCGCTCATCGTACATACGACCAATGGAAGTGCCCGAAGCAACCGACTCCAGATGGCCGGAACGCCCGCAGGCGCAGGGAATGCCGGCGGCAGCCGAGCACTCGATGTGGCCCATATGACCGGCAGCGCCATGGAAGCCCTGCATCACGCGGCCGTTCTCGACATATGCGCCGCCGATGCCCGTACCGATGCCAAGACACAAGACGGAGAACTTGCCCTTGCCGACGCCCCAGTGGGCCTCGCCCAGAGCATGAGCCTGCACGTCGCCTACAACGGCAACGGGAAGACCGAGGTCCTCGCGCAGACGCGGCCCCAACTGGACGCCGGACCAGCCGGGCATGATCTCGTTGGCATACGCGATGGCGCCCGTCTTGGGATCGACGACGCCGGCAGCACCGATACCGACGCCAAGGACCTCGACATCGGGATTCGCCTCGAGAGCAGCCTTGATGGACGCCTCGATACGCTGGAAGACGGCCTCGCCGCCCTCTTGGGCCTCGGTGGGAACCTCGGCCTCAAAAACGGGATGAGGCACGCTACCGTCAGCCGGGTACTCCATAATGGCGGTCGCAATCTTGGTGCCGCCGATATCAACGGAGCAAATGTACTTGTTCTCCATGTCGTCTCCTTAGGAGATAAAAACAACTACAGGAAATGCGCCGTCAGGCTAGCCGTCACAGCGCGGTAAAGGTTTTCCAGGTGCCCGAGATCGCCGAGAAACCGTGCGGCCATTGACCTAATAGGTCATGGCCGCACGGTTGAACGGCGAGGTCGGGTGCCCGGGAAAGCTTTACAGGAGACCGTTGTCCTGAAGGACCTTCTTAATCGCCTCGACGTTCTCGCCGGTCATGGCCTTCACCGGGCGCGGCATGGTCGGGCTGTCGAAGATGCCCATGAGGTTCATAGCGGTCTTGAAGGCGCCGACGCCACCGGCATAGCCCTGGACGCCCGAGGTGACATCCCAAATGTGCGAAATCTCATTGAGGCGATCCTGCTCGGCCTTGACGGTAGCCCAGTCACCAGCCTGAGCGGCCTTCCACTGACGCACGTAGCCCTCGGGCTCAACGTTGGCGAGACCCGGAACGGAACCGTCGGCGCCACCGAGGTAGGCGCCGTCGACAACAACCTCGTGACCGGTGAGGATGCTCATCGGATGGCCGTTCTTCTCGTTCTCCTGAACGAGGTAGCGGAACGAGATGTCATCACCCGAGGAATCCTTGACGCCGGCCAGAACGCCCTCGGCGCCGAGCTTGGCAAGGAGCTTCCAAGGGAGCTTGGTATGAACGCAGACGGGAATGTCATAGGCAAAGATGGGCAGGTCGAGCTCCTCGTGCAGGATGCGGAAGTGCTCCTCGACCTCGGTCATGCCCTGCAGGGCATAGAACGGGCAGGTGGCGACAAGCGCATCGGCGCCCAGCTCCTGAGCGACCTTACCGTGCTCGATCATGCGCTCGGTCTCGGTGTCGATGATGCCGACCAGAACGGGAACGCGGTGGTCGACGATACGGACGGCCTCGGAGATGATCTGACGGCGACGCTCGTCGGTGGAGAAGACGACCTCGCCCGAGGAGCCCAGGAAGAACAAGCCATCGACGCCGGCATCGATCATGCGGTTGATGCTGCGCTCAAAGGAGGCAACATCGAGCTGGTGGTCTTCGGTATCGGGAACAACGACGGGAGGGATAACGCCGGTGAATTTCTGAGTTGCCACAAGAATCTCCTTAGTTGTCTGGTGGGCAGCCCTATGCCGCCCACTCTTGTTGGCAGTGTCCAGGCCGTCTAGGCCAAAGAACACGAGTAGAACGTTTGGTTAAAAAAGTCGACGACTTCGTTTTCGAACGCATTGATGCGCTCGTGAGCGTATTTGGCATAGATGATATGCCTCCGGTCACACTCAAGACCGTTGAATACGGCAAACTGATCCTTGGGATCGCTCACGGTATCCATGAGCGATGTGCCCATGAGCACCGAGCCGCGCACCCGAGACGACAGCGCCTCGAGGCCGCCGGGAAGCGGATTGGCAACCGCCGTGCAGGCGAGACCCCGCTCGTCCAGAGCAGAAACCGCCAGCGCGACTCCGCCGCCAAGACCCTCGCCCCATACAAAGATGCGGTCTGGGTCCATGCCATCAAGATTGCGCGCCACCTTCGCCAGCGCGCAACCCCAACGGACGCGCTCGACAAAAGCAGGCGAGGTAATCCCCTGCTGCAGATCGCTAGATCCAATAGTCTCATCGTCCAGAGCAAGCACGGCATAACCCATGGCAGCAAACCTCGTCATGTGATGCCATCCCCGCACGGGTCGGTCGATGTCATGGAACATCAGGCACAGCGGAACAAGCTCGGATCTTCGGGCGCAACCAGAGGGCTCAATCAAACGGCCGTGCACGACATACCCGCCGAGCTCAAAGGAAACCTCGGAGTAGCGCGCGCACGGATTGGCGAAATCAATCGCCGTAACGGTCAGCCCGCAAACCTCAAGGTCCGAAGCGGCTGTCTCTAACTCGGAAACATCCGCAGAAGCATCGCCGCGCCAACCCCGGAAATCAGAGAGCCTTGACGAAACCGTTCCAGGAATTCCCACGAGCCCGGGGACAATCAGCTCGTCAACATTGCTCTCGCACTTAGACATGAGCCTCCCCTCCCTTGCAGAAAAACGGAATGATCAGATCGTCAAAATCCTGAATCTCCTCGTGGCCAAAGCCTTCAAAGAACTCATGACGCTTTTCGCAGGTCAGGTTGTTATAGACCGCAAACTGCGTCGCTGGCGGGCAGACGATATCGGCTGTGCCGGTGCCAAACAGCACGGGGCATTTGACCATAGGGGCAAAGTTCTTGGAATCGAAGTACGCCAGCTTGGCATAGGCTTCGTCAATACGAGTCGAGTCCTCGTCAAACCAGCGAGACCAATAGCGCAGGCCCTCGTAGGCAATGTCGTCTGCATCCAAATCCCAGACTAGGCGGAAATCCGACAGGAAGGGATAGAGGATGGCGGCACGATTGATAAGCTCGCTGTTAAGCGCACAGGTCGCAATGCCCAAACCGCCACCCTGCGACGCGCCGTTCACAAACACACGGGAAAGATCGATGCCCTCGAGCTCGCGAACAATACGGCACAGAATGCGAATATCTTGGTGCAAGCGGACATAGTAGAGGTTGGCCGGGTCGCCGTCGATACCGGCGACGATATGGCCCGCGACCGTTGTGCCCTCAAATCCGCCAATGTCCTCGGAGGGACCTCCTTGGCCGGGGCAATCGAGGGCGATGAGTGCCATGCCCATGCCCGCAAACGACGCCTGCTCAAACCAGCTGCGGCTTGCACCCGGATACCCATGGAACTGAAGCACCAATGGCACGGGCTCGTCCGAGACGGGTTTAAGGTACTTGGCATGCAGGCGAGCGCCACACATGCCGGTATACCAGAGGTCGAAAAGCTGGCAGGTCACGGCATCGGTGACCGATGCCGTCTCGATCGCATAGTCAAGCCCAACGGCGTCGGCCTCGGCCATGCGATCCTTCCAAAAGAGATCGAAATCTGATGGACGAGGCATGGCGCCTCGATATTCACCAAATTGATGTTGTAGCTCCTGAGCACTTGGCATGGCTCGTGAACCCAACCTTTCGAAATCGCAACGGAGGTGCGCCCGGCAAGGGAACCGGGCGCACGGGAGGGAAAGCGAGGCTACTCGCCGAGCTTGGGATGCAGCAGCGACGGCGCAGCGCCGAGCAGCATCTTGGTGTAGGGGTCCTGGGGATGCTGGAAGACCTGCTTGGCCTCGCCCTGCTCGACGATCTTGCCGCCATTCATGACGATGATGTCGTCAGAGATATAGCGGACCGTCTGGATGTCATGGCTAATGAACACCATGGCCAGGCCGAGCTCCTTCTTAAGGTCGGTCAGCAGGTTCAGGATCTGCGCGCGGACCGAAACGTCCAGAGCCGAGGTGGGCTCGTCGGCGATGATGGCGTCGGGGTTCAGCGACAGGGCACGGGCAATCGCCACGCGCTGGCGCTGACCACCCGAAAGCTGGCCGGGAAGAACCTCGGCGGCAGAGCTGGGCAGACCGGTGAGCTCCAGGAGCTCCTTGACGCGCTTCTCCTGCTCTGCCTCGGTGCCCAGATTGTGGACGCGCATGGGATCGAGCAGTTGCTCGCGAACGACCATGCGCGGGTTGAGCGCCGTGGCCGGGTTTTGGAACACGACCGAGATGACGCGACCCATGTGACGACGGTCCTCGGCGGTACGCTTGGTAACGTCCTTGCCCTTAAAGTAGACCTTGCCGCTCGTGGGGGCCTGCAGGCCGCACATGACGTTGGCGGTGGTGGACTTGCCGCAACCGGACTCGCCGACGATGCCGATCGTCTGGCCGGGCATGAGCTTAATCGTTACACCCTGGACGGCGTGGACCAGGTTGGGGTGCAGAATCGAACCGGTACGGGTCCTAAAGGTGACGTGGACGTCATCAAGGAAGATGATCGGCTCGACGCCGTTGACTGCGGTCTCGCTCATCTACATCACCTCCGCGTGAGGGGTCAAACCATTTGCCCTGAGCACCTCGTCGGGGAGCTCGGAATAGAAGTGCTCGGTGCCGGGCACGCGCTTGAAGACCGGACGGGTGTCCAGGCCAATACGCGGATGGCTCGAGCGGGGCGCGAAGCGATCGCCCTTGGGGAAATCGCGCGGACTCGGAACGGCGCCGGGCACCTGGTGCAGGCGGCCCGAACCGCTCTCGATGGACAGAACGGAACCCAGAAGACCGCGGGTGTACTCGTGGATCGGGTTGGTGAGCAGCTCCTTGGTGGGTGCCTGCTCGATAACCTGGCCAGCGTACATAACCGTGATGTTGTGGGCGACCTCGGCGACCAGCGCCAGGTCGTGCGAAACGAAGATCATGGCAAAGCCGAGCTTGGCCTGAAGATCGTTGAGCAGCTTGATGACCTGCTTCTGGACGGTAACGTCCAGAGCGGTCGTGGGCTCGTCGCAGATGACCAGCTTGGGGTCGCGGGTAAGGGCCATAGCGATCAGGACACGCTGACGCTGGCCGCCGGAAAGCTCGTGCGGATAGCTCTCGAGCGTGCGCTTGGGATCGAGGCCGACGAGCTCCAGGAGCTCCTCGGCGCTGCGGGTTCCACCGCGCTTGGTGAGCTGCTTCATCTGGGCAGAGATGAGCATGGAGGGGTTGAGCGAGGACAGGGCGTCCTGATAGACCATAGCGATATCGGTACCGCGCAGGCCGAACCACTCCTTCTTGCTCATCTTGAGCAGGTCACGGCCCTCCCAGAGGACCTCGCCGGAAAGGTGCTCGTCCTCATCGGTCAGCCCCATGATGGCCAGCGTGGTGATGGACTTACCGCAACCGGACTCGCCCACCAGGCCCATGGTCTGACCAGGACGGACGTCAAAGTTGACATGGTCGACGACGTTGATATCACCGTGATGCTCAAACTGAATGCAGAAGTCACGGACCGAGAGAATCGGTTCAACAGACTCGTCGGGCACATGGCGATCGTCACGCTTGAGCTCGACATCGCGCAGGGCGCCAAGGCGAGCGGAGAGGGACTGGGCCTGCTCCTTGTAGGCGCGAACGGGGTCGGAGACCAGCAGGTCGGCCTCGCGACGCTTGGAGGAATCGGTAGGATCCAGGGCGGCGGAGGGGGCAGCGGCCATGGCGTCGGTAATGCCCTCGGAGAGGATGTTAAGCGCCAGGCAGGTGATCATGATGGCCAGACCCGGGAACAGCGCCTGCCACCAACGGCCGGCGAGCACGCCGCCGCGGGCGTCGGCGAGGATGTTGCCCCAGGTAGCGGTGGGCTCCTGGATACCAGCGCCGATGAAGGTCAGCGAGGCCTCGAAGATGATGGCGTCGGCGACCAGGGTAACGGTGAAGACCATGATCGGGGCGATGCAGTTACGCAGAACATGCTTGATCAAAATCCAAGGAGCCTTGGCGCCGGAAACGATGACCGCGCGGACATAGTCCTCGCCGTACTCGGACACGATGTTGGCGCGCACGATACGGGCAATCTGCGGAGTGTACATAAAGCCGATGGCGAAGATGATCGACGGCACGGAGTTGCCCAGGATGGAGACGAAGACGGCCGCGAGGGCGATGCCCGGGATGGACATGATGATGTCCAGGATACGCATGATCGTCTCGGAGACGGCCTTGCGCGAAACCGCTGCAAGGGCGCCCACGACTGAGCCGCAGACCAGAGCCATGGCAGTGGCGCCAAAGCCGATAATCAGCGAGTAACGACCACCGTAGAGCATACGCGACAGAATGTCGCGACCCTTATCGTCGGTACCGAAGATAAATCCGTTGCCGGGAGCCTGGCGAGCCGTAAAGATCTCGACCGGGCTATAGGGGGCAAGAAGGGGCGCCAGGATCGCAGTCAGGGCGACCAGCACCAGCACGACGGCGGCAATCTTAGAAGACAGCGTCATCTTCTTCCAGCCACCGAGCTTGAGCCCCTTGGAGGCAGCCTTCTCGAGCTGCTCGGTTTGCTTCTCTCGAATCTTTACCATAATCTACACCGTCCTGATGCGCGGGTTGATGAGCAGGTAGAGCATGTCAACCACGATGTTGATGATGATGAAGGCAAGAGCAACGACGATAACGACGCCCTGAACCAGGTTCGCCTCGTTGCCCTGAACGCCCTGCAGAATCGCGGTGCCCATGCCGGGGAGGTTGAAGATAACCTCGATGACGACAGCGCCGCCCATGAGGTAACCGATCTTAAGACCGAGGGTGGTGACCGGGGTGATCAGCGCATTGCGAAGAACGTTGATGCCGACGACGACCTTCTCGGGAACGCCGGCGCCGCGAGCCATACGGACATAATCCTTGTCGAGCTCCTCAACCATGGCGGTACGCACGATACGAGTCATCTGGCCCGTCAGCGGAAATGCCAAGGCGATGGCGGGCATGATCATACGTCCCAGATAGCCAACCGGATTCGTGGTGAAGTGAGGCAGAGCACCCGATGCCGGGAGCACCTTAAGGTAGGAAGAGAACAGCAGGATCAACAGAACGGCAAGCCAGAACGACGGGGTTGCCAAGCCGGCGATGGAAAAGACGCGGATCACTTGGTCCGGCCATTTGTCGCGATACAGTGCCGCGATGACGCCGAGCAAAAACGAAACGACCGCACCGATGGCAAGACCGATGAAGGTCAGCTGCATCGTGACGGGCAGGGCCGTGGAGATGCGCTTGGCAACGGAGTTGCGAGCAGCACCATAGGTGCCCATGTCGCCATGGATCAAATCGCCCATATAGCGCACGTAGCGCACGGGCCAGGGGTCGTCCAGACCATACTTCTCATGGTACTCGGCAACCGCCTCGGGCGAGGCACCGTCACCCAACGCCGTGTAGGCGGGGTCGGTCTTGGAGAACGACATAAGGAAGAACACCAGGACGGTGACGCCCAATGCCATGATCGGCAGCGCCACAAGACGCCTTCCAATCAAACGTAGCAAGTTGTTCACGTTCTCTCCCCTTTCTTTTGTCGGTAGGACCAACTGGTATATGAGTACGGATACTCATTACAAGACCCGAGCGGCATCGTTGCCGCCCGGGTCTTTGTTTCAACTATGAGGATACGGTCCCAACGACCGACATCCTGCATACAGACTCAAGCGAGTCTTACGCCTTGACGGTCGCAACGCCCCTGAAGGACATGCTCGTCGTGCCGATGCCCTTGAAGCCATCGAGGGCCTCGCCGTTGGGCGCAGTGGACGGATCGTCCCAGAAAGCGGAGACGGTCTTGACGTGGACAACAGGGTACAGAACGGCGTTGTCGGCAATGATGTCGAAGCACTCGTTCCACTTCTTCTGCTGCTCGTCGCCCTCGGCGGCAAGAGCCTCGTCCATGAGACCGTGGAGCTTCTGCCACTCAGCGGACTCCTTCCACGGGCAACGGGTCTGCATCCAGACGTTGTCGCCGTACCACCAGTTGAGCAGCAGGTCGGGGTCGGCGCCGAAGCAGGAAGGATCGCCAGGGGCAAGGAGGATATCGTAGGCCTCGCCGCCGTCGATGGCAGCGTAGGTGGCCGGCGAGGTATCGGTCTGGATGGTCACATCGAAGCCGAGAGCGTCGAGGTCGTTCTTGACCTGGGCGGCCATGCCCTTAATCTGCTCGTTATCGGTGGTGCGCAGGGTGATGGCACCCGGGGTGATGCCAGACTCCTCGATGAGCTTCTTAGCCTTCTTGGCGTCGGTCTTGTACACCGTGGAAGCCTCATGATAGTTGGTGAAGCTCTTGGGCAGGTAGCAGCTGGCAGCGGTGGCAAGGCCGGCGAAGGTGTTGCTGACCATCTTCTCGGTGTCGAGCGCATACATGACAGCCTGACGGACCTTGACGTTGTTCCAAGGCTCCTTGGCGACGTTGAACATGATGAAGCGGGTGCCGAAACCCTGAACGTTATCGATCTTGCAGCCGGCGCTCTCGAGCTGGTCGACGGCGTCAGCGGTAACGAGCTCCATAACGAGCGTGGAGCCCTCCTGCTGAGCGGTAACGCGAGCGGTGGGGTCGGTCAGGATGCTGTACTGGATCTTCTTATCCTCTGCAGCATACTCACCGTTGTACTCGGGGTTGGGAACCAAAGTGATCTCGGTATCGGAGATAGAGTCGTACATCCAGGGGCCGGAGCCAATCGGCTGCTTGGCACGATCCTCCTCGGCCTGGGTGGCCGGGGTAACGCGAACGATGGCCAGACGATCCTTGAGCAGGGAGAAGTTGGGGACCTTGGTCTTGACCGTCACGGTGCTGGCATCCTTGGCCTCGATGGACTCGAAGGGCTGGAAGAACGGAGCATAGGTAGCGGAAGCGGCGCAAGCAGTGTAGGAGGCGACGACATCGTCAGCGGTGACCTCGGTGCCATCGGAGAACTTGGCGCCCTTGCGGATGGTGACCTCGAAAGTGGTGTCGTCCACAGACTTGGGATCGTCGGTGGCGAGCTCGTTGAAGGTGCTGTAGTCGTGGTAATCGATGCCGTAGAGGCCCTCGACGACGTGCCAGTTGGCACCCAGGCCCACAGCGGAGCCGGTGCTGGCGGGATCGAAGCTGGACGGAGCGTAAGCGGAACCAGCGGTGATCACCCCGCCGCCACGGTTAGCGGAATCGGTGGAACCGGAAGCGGAACCCTCCTCGCTAGAGCTGCCACCGCAGCCGGTGAGACCAAGCCCTGCGACAGCAGCGACGCTGCCGGTGAGGCCGAGGAACGAACGCCTGGACATACCCTTGTTGATGATGGCCATGTCTTCTCCTATCAATAGAGAATCTTACTCGGGAGCACCTAGACTTGCCCCCGCGCAACTTGCGGACGATATATACCTTACCTACCGACGAACCCAACTGAGGTGTCGCGCTCGGCGACCGATACACACATCCGCTTGAACGGTATTTACTACCGTTCACCGAATTCGTTGACAAACGATTCGCCAGACAGTATGTATCGGCGAGGTGAGATATCAGTCTTCGTCAACCCGCAGGATAGCAGGGTTGTTCACCATGACTAGTCAAACGTTTTAGCGTTAATAAAACCCGAAACCAGCAGGCAATCATGGCGAAATAAATGGTTGAAAATCGCGCAATCATGTATATCAGTTGTTTAGGCTCGCGTTTAGCTATCGGAATGGCCAGCCGCCGCCTCGGCGCGCTCGGCATTCCACGCAACGAGCGCCTCGTGGACCGCCTTGGCAACATCGGCGGGTATGCCGCGAACTTCCGCGATCTCTTGCTCGCTCGCCGCGCGCAAACGCTTCATCGAGCCAAAATGGCGCATAAGGGCACGTTTTCTGGTGGGTCCCACGCCTAGAACGTCATCGAGTACCGAAACCGTCATGGCTTTATCACGCAATTCGCGATGGAACGTGATGGCAAAACGGTGCGATTCATCGCGCACCTGTTTAATTAGATAGAGCGACGCGGACCCGGTCGGAAGCACGACGGGAGTCTCGTCCCAAGGCACGAAAACCTCCTCATCGGCCTTTGCCAAGCCACAAACTGGTATATCGAGCCCAAGAGCCTCAAGTTGCTTGATCGCAGCGGTCAGCTGCGGCTTACCGCCATCGACAACGAGCAAATCGGGGCGTGAGCCAAAGCGCTCGTCGGTCATGCGCTCGGGAGCATAGCGTCGTCCCAAAACCTCGGACATCGACACGAAGTCGTTTGCCTCGTCCAATTCGGCCTGAATTTTAAAACGACGGTACTGGCTCTTGTCAGCGCGCCCGTTGGTAAACACCACCATCGAGGCGACGGTAAAGGTTCCGTGCAGCGTCGAGATATCGAAGCACTCGATACGCATCGGCGGCGCCGGCAGCGCCAGCGCGCTTTCGAGCTCCAGGAGCGCTTGATTGGTGCGGTCGTCAGCGTACCCCGTTCGCATCATGTAGCGCATGAGGGCATGGCGCGCATTTTTGGATGCCATATCGAGCAAACGGTGCTTTTCGCCACGCTGCGGCCTATGGAGATGGCAGGAACGCTCGCGCTTGCCTGCAAGCCACTCCCCCAGCGCCTCCGCATCCTCAAGCTCGACAGAGAGGTTTATCTCAGCTGGAATATCAGCCGTCTCGTCGTAATAGCGCTTAAGAAAGCCCGACTGGAGCTCTTCCTCGTCAACATCAAGACCCTTGTCGAGAATGAACTCGCAGGTGCGAACTGTTCGGCCCTCACGCACGACAAAGACGCAAGCGGCAGAGATGGTCTCCTCGCGGTAGAAACCGATGACATCGATATCGACACTGGAGGGAAAAACGACTTGCTGACGGTCGTCCAGACCCCTGATGACCTCCAAACGACGCTTGACGCGTGCCGCGCGCTCAAAATCGAGTGCCTCGGCGGCATCCGCCATCTCGGAAGTCAGCTCGTCGACGACATCCTTGCGATGGCCCGACAAAAAGCGCTCGACACGCTTGACGTTCTTGGCATAGTCTGCCGGAGAAATCGCGCCGACACACGCACCCGGGCCGCGCCCGACATGGTAGTCAAAGCAGGGGCGCCCGTTTTGCGCGCAAATCATATTGACGATGTCTTCCTCGCCCTTGTGGGACTCGACGATACGACGACAACGACGCCACTCCGCACAAGAAGCCGAGCAGATCGGGATCACCTTGCGCAGCGTGTCAATGGTCTCACGCGCCGCGCGGCTGTCAGTATAGGGACCAAAATAACGCGTTCCCGGCTTATGGCGCTCACGCGTGTATTTGATAGCGGGATACAGGTCGCCCTTTGTAATGGCGATAAAGGGGTAGCTCTTGTCATCCTTGAGGTCGACATTAAAGTACGGATGGTATTGACCAATCAAATTGCGCTCGAGCACCAACGCCTCGTGCTCGGTCTCCACCACGATATAGTCAAAGCTCGCCACCAGCTGCATCATCAGCGGGATCTTTTGGCGCTCATCCTGCAGCGTCACGTACTGGCGCATACGGGAACGCAGGTTTTTCGCCTTGCCAACGTAGATGACATCGCCCTTGGCATCCTTCCAAAGGTAGCATCCGGGCTGCGTGGGAACGCGCGAAACCTGCTCAGCGAGTGTTGGAATGTTGTCGTGACCGGCCACACGCACCTACTTGCGACGAAGCAGCGCCGAGACCTCGGGCATCTTAAGGACGACGGCAAGGCCAAAGGTAACAGCAAGCGAGACGACACCGGCAACGCAAACGTAGCCAAGAGTAATCAGAATCGAGCCGCCAAGTGCCCCGACAAAGTGCTCAAGCGCCCACATGACGCCGGCGCCTGCGGCAGCACCCAGGCCACCGAGCAAAAGGCCAAAGAAACCGCCATGCAGGATAGATTTGACCTGAAGGCCACGCAGACGACGACGCAGCCACCATAGCGAACATCCGACCAAGATCACGTAGTCGACGACATACGAAAGCGCGATTGCCGGCATACCGAAGCCCAGCACAACGCCAAACAGCAGAACCGAGCCGGCCTGGCCGATGGCGGAATACAGGCAATAGCGGCTATAGGGCTTCATGTCGAGCAAGGCAGAGAAGCTCTTCTGCATCAATACGACCACGCCGTAGAGCGGCAGCGAGAACGCCAGGTAGACAAGGAACTCGGACACCAGCGCCACGCCGGACTCATCAAACTTGCCGGCACAGTAAATCATGTTGAGCGGACGCGCGAAGACAATCAGGTACAGCGCGAACGGAATCAGGAAGAACAGCATCTGGGCGACGCCACGCGAAATGCCCGTGCGAACGCTGTCGTAATCCTTCTCCTGTGCGTCGTGAGAGAGCTCGGTATAGAGCGCCGTCGAAAGCGAGGCGGCAATCAGCGCGTAGGGCAGCGTGTACCACAGGCGCGCATAGGCGATGACGGAAGGACCAGTCTCGGGCTGGACCACCAGCGCGGCAGCGTTGGTGATAGAAGTCGAGACAAACATGCACACCGTGGCGAGCAGCGTCGGGATACCGAGCGCAATCGTCTGGCGCAGCGCGGGGTCCTTAAAGTCGATATGGATATGGGGATGCACGCCGTGCTTGCCAAGCGCGGGAATCTGACATGCCATCTGAACAAAGACACCGAGGGTCGTACCGGCCGCAATCAAGATGATGCCGGCACGTTCGCCAAACTGTGCGGACACGGGCACAAAACCCATAAAGCTCGCAATGACGATCACATTGTTGAGGACCGGGGCAAACGTCGACCAGAAGTAGTCGCGGTGTGCGTTGAGAACGCCCGAGAACACCGAGCCCAAACCATAAAACAGAATCTGGATGGCAAAGAAACGGAACATGAACGCAGCGGTATCCATGCTGCCGCCGTCACCCGAAAGGAACGATTGCGTCCAGATAAAGCCCGGGGCGAACACGGTCCCCAGCAACGAAATGCCACCCAGCACTAAAAGCAGAATGCCGAGCAGGTTGCCCACGTACTCGTTCGAGGCCTCGCGACCCTGCTCACGCCTCACGCCCATGTACACGGGCAAAAACGCCGTCACGAGCATGCCGCCCATCACGAGTTCGTAGAGCATATTGGGCAGGTTGTTGGCGACCTGATAGGAAGAAGAGAGTAGCGACATACCAATAGCGGCCGCCATTGCCCACGTTCGGATAAAACCGGTAACGCGAGACACGATGGTCAGGATGGTCATAAGCCCGGCGGAACGACCAACCGTGGAGTAGTCTGACGAGCCCATGTCGTCAGTGTCATCTCGCGACGAAGAAGCTTCGGATGAGGGCGTCTGAGGCGCAGATTCTTTTGCAAAATGAGCTCCGCACTTCAATTCTTCCTGCGGCATCGCTCAGTCCTCTCTCGTAATCGCGGCAACCGTCGCCCCGCAAAATGCAATTAAATCATCGGGTGCAAGCTCGAGCTGATAACCACGCTTGCCTCCCGAAATAAAAATGGTATCCCAAAGGACGCATGTCTCATCAATGAGCGTCCGGTAGCGTTTTTTCATACCGACCGGGCTGCAGGCGCCGCGAACGTAGCCAGTCGCCGCAAGCAAATCCTTCACATGCATCATGGCCAAGGACTTCTCCCCCGCGGCACGCGCGGCGGACTTTAGATCGAGCTCGTCGGCAACAGGGATGCAGCACACGACATAGTCGTTGGACGGCGTCACGCAGACCAAAGTCTTAAATCCTTGACCGGGCTCCTCGCCAAGCTGCTCCGAAATCGCGACCCCCAGGCCCACCGACTCATCACCATCGTCTTCGTACGTATGTAGAACATAGGAAATGCCGGCGCTTTCCAGCTCGCGCATCGCATTGGTTTTTGGCGTCTTTACAGCCTTTGCCATGACATATCCTTTCCCTCGCATTCGGACGCAAGGATTAAGTATATGTCCAATTCGACTGCATACGTCACTTCGGCACAGCAAGCGCCATCGAATCACAAGGAGTCGATGGCGCCCATAAACTGAATCGCCTATTTATTGAGCATCAAGTTGAGCCTGACGCTCCCGGTCACGCCTGAGCAACGGCGCCAAAAACTTGCCCGTATAACTCTGCGGACAGTCCGCAACCTGCTCCGGTGTGCCCGAAACCACGACGGTTCCGCCGCCGTTACCGCCCTCGGGACCCATATCGATCAGGCGGTCGGCAACCTTGATGACATCAAGGTTGTGCTCAATCACCAGCACCGTGTTGCCCGCATCGACCAAGCGCTGCAGCACATCGAGCAGCTGGCGGACGTCCTCAAAATGAAGGCCGGTCGTCGGTTCGTCCAAAATATAGAACGTCTTGCCCGTCTGGCGTCGATGAAGCTCCTTGGCGAGCTTCACACGCTGCGCCTCGCCGCCCGAGAGCGTCGTGGCGGGCTGGCCCAGGCTCACGTAGCCTAAGCCTACATCGTACAGCGTCTGGAGCTTGCGCTTAATCTGCGGGATATTCCCAAAGAAGGCCAGCGCCTCGGTGACGCTCATGTCGAGCACGTCCGAGATGGTCTTGCCACGGTAGGTGACCTCGAGTGTCTCGCGGTTGTAGCGTTTACCGCCGCAGGCTTCGCAGGGAACGTAGATATCGGGAAGGAAGTGCATCTCGATCTTGATCTGTCCGTCGCCCTTGCACGCCTCACAGCGCCCGCCACTCACATTAAAGGAGAAACGACCCGGCGAGTAGCCGCGCGCCTTCGACTCCGGCGTACTCGCAAACAGCGCGCGAAGATCATCCCACAGGCCGATATAGGTAGCAGGGTTGGAACGCGGCGTGCGGCCAATCGGCGACTGGTCGATATCGATAACCTTATCGATACACTCGATGCCCTCGATTTTCTTATACGGACCCACAGGGCGCGTCGAACGGTGAATGACATTCGTAAGGGCGGGCGCAATGGTGTCGGTAACCAGGGAGCTCTTGCCCGATCCCGACACTCCGGTAACAACCGTAAGCGTACCAAACTCGATCTTGGCGGTAACGTTTTTGAGGTTGTTGGCTCGAGCGCCCGTAATTTTAAGGCAGCCGCGACCGGGCTTGCGCCGTTCATCAGGCACCCGAATCATTCGTTTACCGGTCAGGTAAGCGCCCGTCATCGACTCAGGACACGCCATGATATCGGCAGGCGTTCCCGCCGCGACTACGTGCCCGCCGTTGACGCCGGCTCCGGGCCCCATGTCGATCACGTAGTCGGCGGCACGGATTGTATCCTCGTCGTGTTCGACAACGATAACGGTATTGCCGATATCGCGCAGGCGCTCGAGCGTCTTAATCAGGCGCTCGTTGTCACGCTGATGAAGACCGATCGAGGGCTCGTCCAGAATATAGAGTACGCCCATGAGACCCGCGCCGATCTGCGTTGCCAGTCGAATACGCTGTGCCTCGCCACCGGAAAGCGTCGCCGAGGCACGATCGAGTGTCAGATAGTCGAGTCCAACATCGACCAGAAAACGCAAGCGCTCCAGGATTTCCTTGACGATACGGCCGCCGATAAACTGTTGGCGCTCGGTGAGTTCCAGGCCCTCAAAAAACTCGAGCGACTCACGGCACGACAGGCAACAAACCTCGTAAATGGACTTGCCGCCCACGGTGACGGCGAGCATCTCAGGGCGCAAACGAGCGCCGTGGCAGGTCGAGCACGGCTCCTCGCGAATGTACTTCTCCAGGCGCGCCTTGGTGTTCTCGTTCGTCGTCTCGGTATAGCGTTCGTACAGGATGTTGCGAACGCCCGAAAACTTGGTATCCCACTGGCTGCGACGTCCGTCGAGCTTTTGGTAATCGACCGAGATCTTCGTATCGCCCAGGCCATCCAAAAATGCACGACGCACGCGAGGGGGCAAGTCCTCCCACGGCGTATCGGCGCTCACCTTAAAGTGTTTGCAGACCGCAGCAAAAATCTGCGGATAGTAGTTCGAATTGCCAAACAGGCTACCAAAGACTCCGTCGGCAATGGACTTCGAGGGGTCCTCGATCAGCGCCTCGGCATCAACGGTTTTCTTAAAGCCCAGGCCGTCGCACTCAGGACATGCGCCATAGGGAGCGTTAAACGAAAAATCACGCGGCTGAAGATCGTCAATGGAGTGTCCATGCTCCGGGCACGCCAAGGCCAACGAATACTCCAGAAGCTCGCCCTCGGTCCCCTCGGGAGCATCACGATCGGGCAGCATGTACACGTTTACATTGCCGTGAGCCAGCGCGGTCGCCTGCTCAACAGACTCGGCGATACGGCCAAGAGAGTTCTCACGGATCACGATGCGATCGACCACGACCTCGATATCGTGCTTGAACTTCTTGTCCAGATCGATCGGATCGTCGAGCGAGCGCACTTCACCGTCGACACGCACGCGGCTAAAGCCCTCGGCGCGAAGATCCTCAAACAGTTTGGTGTACTCGCCTTTTCGCCCGCGCACCACCGGCGCCAGCACAAACGCGCGGCGGCCCTCCCCCGCCGCCAAGACCTTGTCGGCAACCTGGTCGGTCGTCTGGCGCTCAATGACGCGGCCGCATTCGGGACAGTGCGGGGTGCCCACACGGGCGAACAGCAGGCGCAGATAGTCATAAATCTCGGTTACGGTGCCAACCGTCGAGCGAGGGTTTTTAGACGTCGTCTTTTGGTCGATCGACACCGCCGGCGAAAGGCCGTCGATTGAATCCAAGTCGGGTTTGTCCATCTGGCCCAAGAACTGGCGCGCATAGCTCGAAAGGCTCTCGACGTATCGACGCTGGCCCTCGGCATAGATAGTGTCAAATGCCAGCGAGCTCTTGCCCGAGCCAGAAAGACCGGTAATGACCACGAGTTGGTCACGCGGAATGGAAACATCGATATCACGGAGGTTGTGCTCACGAGCACCGCGAATAACGATAGAAGAATCAGACATGGAAGCTCCTTGCCTCCTATTGCATCGAATCATACTGCCGATGAGTTTAGCGCACTCGACGCGCACAGATGTTCGTAATACAAGATTCGCAGACCTTTAGCCTTGCGTATCGGGTGCTTTGTTTCTCGAAATGCCGTGGAAAGGTTACAGTAATCTAATACTGAACTTAATTTGCTGTAACAGAGGAACGTCCATGACCGAAGATATCCCCCTTGAAATCACTTCGAGTGACATGGCCAATCTGCCCATATTCATCGCCGTCCTTATCGTAGCCGCCGCCGTCGTACGCGTGTATTTTTCAATCAAACGCAATGAAAAGCCGCCCATTGCCCGCGTCTTTTGGTGCGCGACGCTCCTCATCCCGCTCGGCATGGTAGCTGCATGGATTACGAATCAATTGCTCGTAAATGAGGACAGTTCCCTATGGGTCCTTTCTTATTCGGCGCTCGGTGCTGCCGCCGTCATACTTCTTGTCGAGCCCTTGGTTTCGGGACTTATCGACCAAACCGATCTTGCGACGGGAACAGTTGCCTGTATTTGCCGTGACATCCTTGTCATCGCCGCTGTTTCAGCGCTCTCGTTCGTTTCACTCGAAATTGCCTGCAACGAAACGTTCTATCGCATTCCCGCCAACTCATTCGGGTTTTCCGTCGGGCTGCTCGCGACGGTTCTGCTCTCCCTTTATTTGCTGGGACAGCGTCATGGAGGCGTCATGGCCCTCGTGCCCGTCGTCTGTTGCATCCTTGGCATTGCCGAGCACTTCGTCATAACGTTTAAAGGCGAGGCCATCCTGCCAAGCGATATCTTGGCCCTTGGCACCGCAATGGAAGTGAGCGAGGGATACGAGTTTACCTTTACCGCCGGAATCGTAACCTCTCTCGCCCTGCTGGAGATTTCCCTGGGGCTTCTTTCGCTTATCCGACCGAGAAAGCTCCGTACGCCCACCCATATCTTCCCCGCAATCGCCGCTAACCTCTGCGCTTTTCTGCTAGTGACCGTTGTGGGGCTCTCGGGCTTTTCCAGCATCGACTTGGAGCGGGCGCTGAATTTTGGATTTGACCGTTGGCAGCCCATCACCACATATACGTCTCAGGGTTTTATCACTTCGTTCACCGAAATGGTCAACGAGTTGCCCATTGAGAAGCCCGAAGACTATACGCCCGATGAGGCGCAGAGCATCGAGCAGGAGCTCGCCGCCGCCTACGACAGCACGTATGGCTCGAGCGAGCAGCGCGCGGCTGCCGTTGCCCAGTTCAATGAAATCAAGCCGACGATTGTTGCCGTCATGAACGAGAGTTTTAGCGACCTTTCGTGCTTTGAGCAGCTCCAGGCGGCCGGGTACACCGGCCCCGCATTCTACAACTCGCTTCCCGACACACTTGTTCGCGGCACCATGCTCGCTTCGGTCACCGGTGGCGGAACGGCAAACTCCGAATTCGAATTTTTGACCGGAGCGACAACGGCCTTTGTCGGATTAGGCAAGATCCCCTATCAGCTGTATCAGATGAATGGCGTCAACAGCCTGGCAAAGGGCCTTAAAGAGCTTGGGTATACCGCTACCGCTATGCACCCGCAAAACCCCGTCAACTACCATCGAGATAAAATCTATCAGCAGCTGGGCTTTGAAGACTTTCTTTCAATCGGCGATTTCGAAGGTGCGCCCTGTTACCATGCCGGCGTATGCGACTACGCCACCTACGACAAGATACTCGACCTGCTTAGAACCGACGAAGCCCCGCAGTTCATCTTTGACGTCACGATGCAAAATCACGGCGGCTACGACTATGGCACCGTTCCCGCCGAGGAGCTGACAAACTATTGGGTCGAGGGAGCCAGCGAGGGTGCCAATAGCGCGCTCAACACCTATCTTACCTGCATCAACGCATCCGACCGGGACCTCGAGTACTTTATCAACGAGCTCCGCAATATCGGCAGACCGGTTGTCCTTGTCTTTTTTGGCGACCATCAACCGAGCGCCGCAACGACTCTCAACGACGAGCTGTACCCTCAGGAAGATACGGCAAGCCACGCTTTCCGTATCTATCAGTCGACATATTTTGT
The DNA here is from genome assembly GCA_048201895.1 of Collinsella sp. Classification (GTDB taxonomy): domain Bacteria; phylum Actinomycetota; class Coriobacteriia; order Coriobacteriales; family Coriobacteriaceae; genus Collinsella. The sequence goes on from DBFBGO010000002.1 coordinate 101,681, forward strand.
CTGGGCTAACTATGAAATCGCCGGCAATACCGAGCTCAACGTCTACGACACCGTCGGGGCAAACGAGATTGCAGCCATTACCCTTAATAAGATCGGCGCCCCGCTCACCGACTATCAAAAGGCTCTGCTTGCAACAAGGTCAGATGTGCCCACCATCAATGTCGCCGGCTACCTTGGTGCCGACGGGCTGCGCTACGACTTGGAATCTGAAGACAGCCCATACGCCTCGACGATCGACAAGCTGCAGCGCATGCAATACCTCGAGTTCGCCAGCAAAGTTCAGTAAGCCCGCCCATTCGCTTGGACCCATCGTATTGCAAGCACGCTCGGCCCAAATGCATCGTAAATGACTCCCGCTCGCAAACGAGGGTACAATGACGCTCGTGTCACATCACGGGGCCCCGGCCCCAACATATACAAAGGAGTCATACATGGGTTGCGAGCACGCACAGGCCGCCGGCGGACAAACGTCGCCGTCGCAATTTGAGGAGAATACGCTGTCCGAGGTCAAACGCGTCATCGCCGTGCTTTCCGGCAAGGGCGGTGTCGGCAAGTCGTTTGTCACCGGTGCCATCGCCACCGAGCTTGCCCGTCACGGCCACAAGGTCGGCGTCCTCGATGCCGACATCACCGGTCCCTCTATCCCCAAGATGTTCGGTATGAGCGGACGCCACGTCCATGCCCTTGGCAACCTCATGCTGCCTGAAATCTCCGAGCACGGCGTCAAGGTCATGAGCTCCAACCTGCTGCTCCAAAACGAGACCGACCCCGTCCTTTGGCGCGGTCCGGTCATCGCAGGCGCCATCAGGCAGTTCTGGAGCGAGACCTCGTGGGGCCCCATCGACTACCTGCTGGTCGACATGCCTCCGGGAACAGGCGACGTCGCACTCACCGTCTTCCAGTCGCTGCCCGTCGACGGCATCGTCATCGTCACGAGCCCGCAGGATCTGGTCTCGATGATCGTCGCCAAGGCGGTCAACATGGCCGAGAAGATGAACGTCCCCATTCTGGGCATCGTCGAGAACATGAGCTATATTGAGTGCCCCGACTGCGGCAAGAAGATTGAGGTCTTTGGCAAGAGCAAGCTCCCCGAGGTCGCAGAGCGCTATAACCTCGACATCTTGGGCACGCTTCCCATTAATCCGGCACTCGCCGAGGCCTGCGATAAGGGCGAGGTCGAGACCGCGCTGCCCGATGGCATGTTGCCCAAGGCAGTCTCTGCCGTCGAGGCTATTACCCCGCACGAGACCGACGAGGCCTAAGTGAACACGAGCGCCTTCTATGACGTCCTGGTAATCGGCGGCGGGGCTTCAGGCCTCGCCGCCGCCATTACGGCCGCACGTGCTGGCAAAAGCGTCTGCATCGTTGAGCGCGATGTCGCCTGCGGCCTTAAGCTCCTTGCGACCGGTAACGGCCGCTGCAACCTCTCCAACGAATCGATTGATCCTCAGCGGTATAACCACCCCGCATTCGTCGAATCTGTCATGGGCCCCCAACCCGAACAAGAGCTTATGGGTTTCTTCTCCTCGCTGGGCATCATGACAACCTCCGAGGAAGGCCGGCTGTACCCGCGCTCCCTTCGCGCCGAATCGGTGCGCGACGCACTTCTCAATGTTTGCGACCGCCTGGGTATCACCTTAATCTGCGGAGCCAACGTTGCCTCGGCACACAAAGCTTCCGAAGGCTGGGCACTCCAAATAGACCGTCCAGCGCGGGCACTCAAGGCAAAAAAGCACGACGACCGAAAATCGGAGCTCCGCTCGCTTCGGAAAGCGCTCGCCGATGTCCCTCGCAAGAACGAGGCCCTGGAGGCACATGCCGTAATTATCGCCACGGGTGGCAACCCCACCGGTATCGCCGATACGTTTCGCCTCCCCCTCACTTCGCTGCGCCCCATCCTCTGCCCCGTATCGGCAACGATCGTCGGCGATCGGGCGGCACTCAAGACATTGGATGGCCTGCGCGTCCGCGCCCGCTTGACGCTCGCCCGCAATCATAATGAGCTCTGGCACGAAGACGGTGAAGTCCTGTTTCGAACCTTCGGTATCTCGGGCGTCGCTGTCTTCAACCTCTCCCGTCGTATCCAGCGCGGCGATACGATCCTGCTCGACGTTTTCCCCGACCTCTCTAAAGACGAGTTGCTCGATATGCTTAACCGGCGCGTTGAGCTGCTCGGCGGCTTTTCGCCCCGCGATCCCCGTTGGCTCGACGGTATGCTTGCCCCGCAACTCTCCCGCGTCGTCTGCACAGCGTTCGAGCAGTGCCATCCAGGCTCCAACGATGTCATCCACCTGGTCTCGATCCTCAAGCACTTTAAGTTGCTCGTCGAAGGAACCGCCGAGGAGCGCTCGGCGCAGGTCACGCGTGGTGGCATATCTGTCGAGAGCATCTCAACACCCAGTCTACGCGCGCGCAGCGTTGTCGACGCCCCGCTTTACGTCTGCGGCGAAGCGCTCGACATCGACGCCGATTGCGGAGGCTTTAACCTTGCGTGGGCATGGCTCTCGGGCATTCGCGCTGCAAGCAGCCTGTAGCCGCGCAGTCTATAATCAAAAACGCATTCGGGCCGTCTGGGATACCGGACGGCCTCTTTCTTGCCTCTAAGGAGACCTCGATGATCGAAATCACCCAAGTCAACGCGTCGCTCGATGAAGCCGGCGATGAAAATGCCTGCCTCATTGTTGGCAAGCGAGTCGCCAAGCGCGTCCTACGTTGCAAGGACTCCGAGATCAAGTCCATCGAGCTCCACCGCAAGTCAATCGACGCTCGCAAAAAACGAGACGTCCATTTTATCCTGAGCTTTCGTGTTGAGCTGACCAGTCCCCACCTCGAGCGCGAGGCGGTCGACAGCGTTTCCGAACGTGACCGCTCGCACGTACGCGCGATAGATGACGATGAGCCTTCATTCCCCTTCCCCGTTTCCGGCGCACCCAAAGAGCGCCCCGTCGTCATCGGTGCCGGATGCGCCGGCCTTTTCGCCGCACTCACCCTTGCCGAAGCGGGTCTGAAGCCCTTGCTCATCGAGCGCGGCGACCCGGCATTTCGCCGCTCGCATGCGATCGACCTCTTTCTAAAGGAGCGCATCCTCGACCCCGAGAGCAATATCCAGTTTGGCCTGGGCGGCGCGGGGACCTTCTCGGACGGCAAGCTCAATACGGGAACCAAAAATCCCGCCCATCGCCTTATCCTCGAAACCTTCGTCGAGGCGGGTGCGCCCCGCGATATTCTGTGGGATGCCAAGCCGCACATTGGCTCCGACATCCTTCCCACGGTTGTCACCGCTATATCCCAGCGCATCGAGCAGCTCGGAGGTGTCGTCCGTTATCGAACAAAGCTCGTCGACATTCGCATCGACGCGTCTGGCGCCATCACCGGTATCGATGTCCAATCGTCCCAAGACGCCGTTTACGAGCCAATTGAGACAAAGCACCTCATCCTCGCCTGCGGGCATTCTGCTCGCGATTTTTTTGAGCTCCTTAAGGACCACAACGTGGCCCTCGCACAAAAGACCTTTGCCATGGGCGTTCGCATCGAGCATCCGCAGCGCGACATCGACCGAGCCCAATATGGAGCCTTGGCGGGACATCCTGCCCTCGGAGCAGCCCCCTACAAGCTCGTCGCCCATCTTCCCAACGGCCGCAGCGTGTTCTCGTTTTGCATGTGCCCCGGCGGGCAGGTTGTCGCCGCCTCTTCCGAGCAGGGCCACCTGTGCGTCAACGGCGCTAGCCTCAATGCCCGCGACGGACGCAACGCAAATGCCGCCCTGCTCGTTAACGTCACGCCTGAGGACCTTCCCAACGATGACCCGCTCGCCGGCATCGAGCTCCAGCGTGCCTGCGAGGCGGCCGCCTATCGCCTGGGCGGCTCCAACTGGAACGCACCGGCACAGCTCGTCGGAGATTTCCTCGCAGGACGCGCCAGCAAGGCGCCCGGAAAGGTAAAGCCCACCTATCCGCTCGGTGTGACCTGGACGGCAATTGACGAAGCCCTGCCGCAGCATATCGTCGAGTCGCTCCGCCTGGGACTTCCCCTACTCGGAAAAAAGCTACGAGGCTACGACCGCCCCGATGCCGTTCTTACCGGCGTGGAGACTCGTTCGAGCTCACCGGTTACTGTCACCCGAGACCGAACGTGCCATGCCGTGTCGACCCCGGGCCTCTACCCTTGCGGTGAGGGAGCTGGATATGCCGGCGGCATCATGAGCGCGGCCACCGACGGCATTCGTTGTGCCGAAGCCCTGATCGCAGACCTCTAGCGCACGAATTCCAGCACGCAAAAGACACAGGCCCCGAGCTCCACAGGGAACTCGGTGCCTGTTCGCTATTTCTTAAACCGTGCACCCTGGCGTTTTCTGCCCGATGCGAACGTGGAACCCTTGCGGGCCTGCGAACGTAAGCGCTCGATCGTCTCGTCCTCAGACGCACCCTCGAGCATCGCCCGAATCTGAACGACGGCATCGCGCAGGCGCGCCGCCTCCTCAAAGTCCATGGCGGCAGAAGCGTTGCGCATATCCTCTTCCATGGTTTCGACGATTCGCACAAGCTCGTCATGCGGCAGTTCTTCCAACTGCTCCGCAAGTGTCTGCTCGGGTGCCACCGTTTCCGGCACGCCGCCCTCGCCCGACTCATCGGGCGTATAGAATGCGCCATGGCCAAGAGAGTCGCCCTTCGAGCGCCCCTTGGAACCCACAGTTTTTTCGGCTTCGGCAATAAAACTTGAGATGTCGTTGATGGCTTTGCGCACCGTCTTGGGCACAATGCCATGCTCTTCGTTATATGCCATCTGAATCTCGCGACGGCGCTGCGTCTCCTCGATGGCCTCTTTCATCGAATCGGTCACAACGTCCGCATACATGATGACTTCGCCATCGGCGTTACGGGCCGCGCGGCCAATCGTCTGAATCAGCGAACGGCGGTTGCGCAAGAAGCCTTCCTTATCGGCATCGAGAATTGCCACCAGTGAGACCTCGGGAAGATCCAAGCCCTCGCGAAGCAGGTTGATGCCAACGAGAACATCGATCTTGCCCTCGCGCAGCGTTCGCAGGATCTCGACACGGTCCATTGTCGCCGTATCAGAATGCATGTAATTGACCTTAATGCCCGCATCAAGCAGATGGTCGGTCAGGTCCTCGGCCATGCGCTTGGTCAACGTGGTCACCAGCACGCGCTCCTTGCGGGCAACGCGCTCGCGAATCTCGTCCTCAAGATCGTCAATCTGACCGCGAACCGGACGCACATTGATCTTGGGATCGAGCAGACCGGTCGGACGAATAATCTGCTCAACGTCGTTCTGGCTAACCCGCAGCTCGTAATCGCCCGGCGTGGCCGAAACATAGATAAACTGGGGTATCCTTGCCTCAAACTCATCGAAACGAAGCGGGCGGTTATCGAGCGCCGAGGGCAGGCGAAAACCGTGTTCCACCAGCGTCACCTTACGCGAGCGGTCACCTTCGTGCATGCCGCGAATCTGCGGCACCGTCACATGACTCTCATCGATGATGCAGAGCATATCCTTGGGAAAGTAATCGATTAGGGTAAACGGCGGCTCACCCGGCTTGCGACCGTCCAGATGACGCGAGTAGTTCTCGATGCCGTTGCAAAAGCCCATCGTCTCGAGCATCTCAAGATCATAATCGGTGCGCTGCTGCAGACGCTGCGCCTCGAGCAACTTGTCGGTCGCCTTGAGCTCCGCCACGCGCTTCTCGCACTCTTCGCTGATCGATTTCAGAGCCGCCTTGACCTTCGGCTTCTCGGTCACGTAGTGCGATGCCGGCCATACGGGGATGGCCTCGTACTCACGAAGCATCTCACCGGTGACCTCATCGATCTCGGCAATCAGCTCGACCTCGTCGCCAAAGAACTCAAACCGCAACGGATGCTCGGCATAAGGCGGATACACGTCGACAACATCGCCACGCACGCGGAACGTGCCGCGTGCCAGGTCATAGTCATTGCGATCATATTGAATGTCGATAAGTGCATGGATAAAGTCATCGCGCTCGAGCGGCACCTTCTTGTCGACGTTTGGAGCCAGACCCGCATAGTCCTCAGGAGAGCCAATGCCATAGATACACGAGACCGATGCGACAACGATCACATCGCGTCGAGAGAGCAGCGATGCGGTCGCCTGATGTCGCAGCATCTCAACCTCTTCGTTAATCGAGGAGTCTTTCTCGATATATGTATCGCTTTGCGGCACATACGCCTCGGGCTGATAGTAGTCGTAGTACGAGACGAAGTAGACCACAGCGTTGTTGGGAAAGAACTCTTTGAGCTCGCTCGCAAGCTGAGCGGCGAGCGTTTTATTCGGAGCCATGACCAGCGTCGGCTTTCCCAGGGCCTCAATAGTCTTTGCCATCGTGAAGGTCTTGCCCGAACCAGTAACGCCCAGCAAAACCTGATAGCGGTCTCCGTCCCTCACGCCCTGCACAAGCGACTCAATGGCCTTAGGCTGGGAACCGGCAGGCTCATAGGGAGACACGACCTTAAACGGCACGTCAGAGCCTTCAACGCCAAAGCGCTTAAGTTCACCACCAACGCGTTCTACTTCAAATTCCGCCATGGATACTCCTAACTCATATATCTGCAGTATACGCAGGCGGCAGGCATAGTCCTATACGAACCGATCGGGATAGAGGGTCTTGTAGCGAACCCAGGCATTATTGACACGAATCAGATACGCCTGCGTCTCGGGAAAGGTGATTGCATTATGAAGCGACGTACTCTGCTGCGCCCATCCGTCGACATTGCCCATGCCGGCGTTATAGGCGGCAATGGCACTGTCAGTCGACCCGTTAAAATACGCTAGAAGATACGAGAGATACGCACAGCCAAACTCGATATTCGTAGCCGGATCGTTAAGGTTGTCGGCCGAATACTCGCCACCGTCGACAAGGCCCTTGGCGATCATATCCTGGGCAGTCTCGGGCATCAGCTGCATCAATCCCTGAGCGCCCTGATTCGACTCGGCCTCGGGATCCCAATTCGATTCAGACTTAATGACAGCGCACACCAGATACGGATCCAGATTATGTGAAATACTGGATTGCTTTACATACGCCTCGTAGTCAATCGGATACAGCGGCTTAAAGAAAGCGGCAGGAGCATACGAGTAAACGAATGAGATAAGGCCGAAGGCAAAAACGGCAGCCAGCGGTATAAGGCGATACCACGCAAAGAAACGTGTCTTAGGCATCGGCATCCTCCTTATCCGCAGTGTCTATAAACCCCTGGCACGCAAGCCATGAGTCAAGCTGCTCAAAGAGCGAATTATCGCCTGAGGCATTATCAATCACCGTAGTAGCGAGATTGCACAGCGCAGACTCATCGGGCTGACAAGCAGAACGGGCATCGAAATCAGATGGCTCCATGCCACGTTGAATAGCGCGCTCGCGACGAACTGACAAAGGGGCGCTGATGACCAGAATTTCATCAGCCAAGCCAAATGCATCCTCAAAACCAGTCGAAGCAGAAACCTCGACCACCGCAAAGGGATAACGGGAAGATGAAACCGTACAACAAACCGGATCGAGAATCCAAAGCGAAAGCTGTTCAATGAGAACGGGATGCACGATACCGTTGAGCCGTGCGACCGAATCAGGAGAAGCAAAAGCTCGAGAAGCGAGGATGCTGCGGCGAATGCCGCCATCCTCATCCAAAATGTCCCAACCGAATTCATCCGCGAGTGCATTGACGATATCAGAGCCCGGCACATACAGCGATTTTGCAAGCTCATCCAGATCGATTAGCATAGCGCCACGAGATTTGAAATAGCGGCAGGCAGTCGACTTACCCGAAGCAATATTGCCCAAGACAAATACGGTAAACATCAAGCCCTCCCTAACGCCAATGCGAGTAATTATCGCTCAAATACACTAGATGGACTCAAAATACAGCCAAACAGTAAGAGCACATATGGGGGAGCTAGGTCCCAAAGTACAACGTGTATACAACGCAAAAAGGGGGAGGCCGCTAGGCCTCCCCCTTCTCAGTTCAAGCGTACGGCACGGTGCCGTCCACCGGTCAGCGGCGCCCTGGCCTCCCACGGGCTGGCCCCGCAGTACTCTCGGCGCGATGGGGCTTAGCTTCCGGGTTCGGAACGGGACCGGGCGTGCCCCCCATGCTCTGGCCGCTGACCGGTGGGCGGC
>DBFBGO010000003.1:0-151424 GCA_048201895.1 Collinsella sp.
CTTTTTTTGAAAAACGCTTGACCTTTATTCAGTCCATGTGCATAATAATCGACAAGTCGCGGCGTTACCTCAGCTGGATAGAGGGTCTGACTACGAATCAGAACGTCATAGGTTCGAATCCTATACGCCGCACCAATTGAACTTGAAGCCTCCGGCAACGGGGGCTTTTCTTTTACGTAAGCACTGCATGGATTCGAACCTCGGTCGAGGCGCGAGCGCCAAGAAAACGCGGAGCGTTTTTAGCGAGCGGGCGAGCACGCCGGCAGGCGGGCGAAGCCGGTGCGGATCCGCGCAGCGGATGCGCGGAATCCTATACGCCGCACCAATTGAACTTGAAGCCTCCGGCAACGGGGGCTTTTCTTTTATGTCGCCGCTGCATGGATTCGAACCTCGGTCGAGGCGCGGGCGTGAAGCGGACGATTTCTTATCGACTCGTGTAAGATTCCGAGTAGGTATCGCGGCCCATCCGCGACCACTCCTTCTCTCAACGACCGATCAGGGTGATATTTCGTGGCAGAGCGTCCGACATACAAGCTCAGGTTTCTCGATCCCAAGAAGCGCTTTCCGGCGATACCCGAGCAGCCTGCGGGACGCTCATATGGCGTGGTCTGGAAACTCTTTGGCGAGGATCAGCATGAATCTTGTTATGTCGTCGAGTTCGTTGGCAAAAGTCATGTGTCGCTTTTGGGCTACGTAAGCGTTTCGGGTGAGGCGTACAAGGTGGACCGCCCCGTCAGCGAGGCTCCGCTGCCCAACGATCCCGACATGGAACTGGTCCTTGACGAGTCGGACTCCAGTATTGGTGAGATTATGGTAAGGGAAGCCAACGGTGCAATGCACGCATGTGCGCAAACTGTCGGTTCTCCCGAAGGCCCCATGCGCGAGCGGTCCGACCACGAGACATGGAATTCGATCCGCGCCCTTCCTTACGGCGAGTTCATGGCATCGATGTTCCTGCGCTACGTGATATTTGCCAACTCCGAAAGCGCTATTGCGAACACGGCGGGCGTCGACGGTCTCGATGCGGACATGCAAAACGTTGTCGACAAAATAAAGCTCGTAAAGCTGCCCGAGCCGGTCGAGGTGTTTTTGGGCTTTAACACGGCACCGCTGCCCGATGCAATCGAAACGTTGCTCTACCGCATTGACCATACAGATAATCCAAGTGGCATTGAGCGTTATGCCGCCGCCCTTATGAGCGAGGTCGACTTGCCCCGTCTGCGCACCATTGCCGCCAAGTCCGAAATGAGCCTGGCGCGCATCGACCGGTCAAAGCTGTTTTATCTCAATTTTGATCGTAGCCTGCTGGACCAGGACGAGATTGACATGCTGCTTGCCATCGAGTGCCGTCTCAACCGCCTCTCCGGCATCCTTGAGCGCATCGGGGCTGGATTGGCCCCTGCGGCATCCTCGCCGAGCCTTGAGGGCTGCGCGCTCTTTGATGCGTGGCATATCGCCAAGACGACCAACGATGTTCCCCGACTGCTCGATACGGCCTCGAGCGATAACCCGTGGGCCAAGCCGGGAACGGTTTCGTGCCAGCCGGGCGGCGAGTGGGACGTGCGCACCCGTTTTGCGCGAATCGTTGAGGCGCTCAACGTGGCCACGCGGCTCGACTATACCTATCGGGCAAACGTTGCCGAGGGGATTATGCTCGTTCGGTTTGGGCAGTCTGTCGTTGATGCCATGCCGCAACGTGAATACGACGCTCAAGATGACGCCTGGCGCGAGCTGGACAAGGACACGCGCGCGATCTGGGCCGCAGAGCACGATGCACGTGTGGCACTCACGCTTGCGGCAGCGTGTTTTGCCGCGGGCACCTGCATTACGCGCTGCTATGTGCAGATTGCTGCTACCGACAGTGAGCAGGGCGAGCGCGTTGTCGCAACGTATTTCTTTGGGCGCGCGGCCTATCTGGCCGATTGCGTGCCTGTCGCCAAGGATCTTGAGAGCATGGACATGGACGATATGCCGTGCAAGCGTGTGCTTGAGGCGTATGAGTCAACCGCTCCGGAGACGATTGAGCCTGCGGAGGTTCATGCTCGTCCGCGTGATGACCATCGCACGCTGCCGCCGGCGCTGCGCGATCTGCTGCTTGCCGATACGGCTGATGAGTTGGAGGTCATGGAAGAGGACGACGACCCATACGTGGCCCGTGTTGTTGAATTGCGCGAGCAGGCAAAAGTCGACCGTACAGGTGCCTTTGAAGGCTTTTCCCGTCTTGTCGAGGAGTTAGAGGCTAAGTGCGCCGTCGCCGAGCTTTTGGCGACAGGTCCGGTTCAAACGCAGTTTTGTGACAACCAACTGGTGCGCATGGTGCTACCGGTGTTGGAAGAAGATCGCTCTGTGCGAATCCTCCGTGCGCCCGATGCGCTGTACTTTGCCCAGCACGAGATCTGTAGCTTTTACGCCGAGCAAGAGGACTTTGAACGAGCGCTGCCCGAGGTGCGCCATCTTTACGATCTGGCGCGCTCGTCCATGCAATCGCACTTTGCGCTCATCAACGTGCTTGCGCGTCTGGAGCGCTTTGACGAGATTATCGAGGTGGCACGCCACGGCCTACGTATTGCCAGCGATCGTTCTGCAATCGGCTATCTGTTCTATCGCTTGGCGTTTGCCTATTGGAACTGCGATCAGCTCGACCTGGCGCTGGCATGTTACCGTCTGGTGCCGCGCGGTGAGGAATCGGGCAGCAGCGCGCTGGAAGAAATGCAGGGCCTTATGAACGAGATGGGCGTCAGCGAGCCTCCGACGTTCGAAGAAGCGGTTGAGACCATCCACAAGGCTGGACTCGAGCTGCCGCCAGTGTCCGCCGTGACGAATCAGCTGGCAGATGCCGCTGTTCAACTGGTCGACAACGGCTTCTTTTTCCTGGCACGCGGTTGCATCTTCCAAATGTGGCGCACTATGGGCAACGACGAGCTCGGCTCCCTCAACCGCTCACTGGGGTAGGGGCGGTATAGAGGGGCCGCACCGCGCTATTTGTATCGGTGCGGGCGGGAGGACCCGACAGAATCGGTAAGGCATAAAGCCGCCGAGCCTGCTAAAACTGTTAAACTCTGCTAAAGTTGCTAAACTTTGTTAAAGTTGTTAAAACTGGCAGAGGAGGTCGAATGTCAAAAGCTATTAATCCCTTTAAGCCAACAGCGGGCATGAATCCACCTGAGCTTATCGGACGCGACGCTGTTTTGGATGACTTTGCCGAAGCTCTTGAGAATGGCCCTGGTGCCCCCGATCGACTCATGCGCATCTCGGGTGTCCGAGGCACGGGTAAAACGGTGCTCCTCAACGCATTGGGCGATCTTGCGCGCAAAAAAGGATTCGAGGTTGTCGACGTCGCCTCAAATGCCGGTTTTTGCGACAGAATTCTCGAGGCTCTGCAGCGAAATGTTCGTCTTGCATCAATGTCGATTTCCCCATCGATTTTAGGAGTCAGCCTTGGCTCCGTAGAGCTGTCGAAGTCAGCCTCTCATCTGGGGGAGGCGATGTACGATGCCGCGAAGCGAGGTGGTTTGCTCATCACACTCGATGAGATTCAGGACGCCTCAACTGAGGAAATGCGCGAGCTGGGTAATGAAATGCAGCTCTTGATTCGCCAAGGGGCGAATGTCGCCTTTGCATTCGCTGGTTTGCCAACCTCGGTGGATGGCGTGGTGGTGGATGATACGTTGACGTTCCTTCAGAGGGCGAAGCATATCGAGCTCACGCGGCTTTCAGATTTTGAAGTCGGCGGATCGTTTGAGGATACGATGAGGCGTGCGGGCAAGGAACTCGACGAAGGCGTTGCTGAGCTTTTAACAAAGGCTTCGGCAGGCTATCCCTTTATGGTCCAGTTGGTCGGATATTACGCTTGGCAGGTTGCTGCGCGCAGCGGGTCGGAGAGCGTGAGTGAAGAGGCGGCTCGCAAGGGTGTCCAGGCGGCTCTTGATAGTTTCAATGCCATGGTGATTGCCCCCGCGCTGCGCAGGGTGTCGGAGCGGCAGTTTCAATATCTCGCGGCGATGGCGCAATGCGAAGGCGGCGAGATTACGAACGGTGATATTGCCAAAAAGATGGGATTGCCGGCGAATAAAGTCGGGTCGTATCGCAAACGTCTGATCGATACGGGACTGATTGAGCCTGCCGGCTACGGCTGTGTTTCGTTTGCAATTCCGTACATGCGCGATTATCTGTTGGAGACCATTCGAGCGGACTAATAAAGACTGGAGGCATCGACGCCGCCGCTGTGGTTGCCCCCGCATCTTTGTCTCAATCTGTAACATCTAGAGGGGATTACGGCATGCAGGTGTTTCAGATTGAGACATTTGCGGATGGCGCTGACTGTTTGTCTAAATCTGTAACATCTGGACGAAGATTCGGCCTGTAACTGTTACAAATTGAGATGATTGGCTGAGACGTCTACTGGCAAATCGGAATCGCTCCAAAATTCCCCCTTGCCCATCCTTGGCTGTTTGGTTACTATAGAACGGCTGTTACGGAGAGCTGACCGAGAGGCCGAAGGTGCTCGCCTGCTAAGCGAGTATGCCCCAAAAGGGCATCTGGGGTTCGAATCCCCAGCTCTCCGCCAGTAAGACTTTAAAGAAGGGTTCCGAAAGGGGCCCTTTTTTAGTTGAACCACGTTAGCTGGGGATTCGAACCCGAGAGGGCACGGGCGTTAAGCAAACGCGAAAGCGTTTGTAGCCCGTGGGAGAAAAGCTGCCAGGCTTTGAAGCCGGAGGGCATGCGCAGCGTGCCCGGACATCCCCAGCTCTCCGCCAGTACGAATTTGAAGAAGGGTCCCATTTGGGGCCCTTTTTTGTGTGGAGAAAGGAGGCTGGGGATTCGAACCCTTAAAAAAAGAGGCATCCTTTCGGACGCCTCCTTTCAGTGGGCTGATTATTCTTGCGCTCTACATCTCAGGAGCCTTGGCTACGGTCTCGCTCTCTGCCGCAAGTGGGCGGTTGTCGATGCGGCGGCCCAAGCGATCGAGCTTCACGAGCAGCCATTCAATGGGATTCGGCCCCGAGCCTTCCTCGTCGGCAACCAAATCCACGACGGCAATCTTGGTGCCATTCTGCTTGAGCGTAACGCTGCCTACCTTGTCGCCCACATGCACTGTGCCCGAAAGATCGTCGTAGCTAACCTTTTCGGTCACCTCGCCGGCAAGGGAAAACACGGTCGCTTGCGCCGTGGGGTCGGCGAGCGTGGCGTCGATCGTCTTGTCCGTCCAATCTGTCTGGCTAATGCGTGCCATAAGCGGGTTGCCGTTGGCGGTCTTTTCCTGCGTGTTGGCGATCGCGACCGTGGCCTTGTGGTCGTAGTACCAGTCGGCAAGGGTGGCGGTATCGGTAAAGCGCTGATCGGTGGTGGTGGAGTTCAAAATAACGGTGTAGATCTCGTCGCCGTCGCGGTTGTAGGCGCTCGTAAAGCAATAGCCCGCGTCGTCGGTGGTGCCGGTCTTGCCGCCGATGTTGCCATCTTGGCCCAGCAAATAGTTATGCGTGTCCATGGAATGCGAATGGTCGGTGCCGTCGGCACCCGTGACCTCGATCCAGGAATCCTCGCTCGCTACGACCTCGCGGATCGTGTCGTTTTTCATGGCCTCCTGCATCATCAGCGCCACGTCATGTGCGGTTGAGTGCATATCGCCAGCCCACTCATCAAAGTCCAGACCATGTGGGTTTTCAACAAGCGTACCGGTACAGCCGAGCTTCTTAGCGCGCTCGTTCATGGCCTTCACAAAGGTGGCCTCGGCGTCTTTGGTCTTAGGGTCGATCTTCTTGCCCACATATTCGGCGAGCACGATGGCGGCGTCGTTGCCCGAGGGAATCATCAGGCCGCGCAGCGCCTGCTCCACGGTAAGCTTGTCGCCTTCGAGCAAGCCGGCGGTCGAATTGCCCACGGTGGCTGCGGCGTTGCTCACCGTGACCTTCTCGTCCATCTTGCAATTCTCGACGGTTAGGATTGCGGTCATGACCTTGGTGATCGAGGCAATTTTGACCTGTTCATCGGCGTCGCGGGCATAGTAGACGGTGCCGTCTTTGCCCATGACGAGGGCATTGGTCGCATCGATATCGGGCAGGTTTTCGGCCGTGATACCGCGCACATCGGCGGTTTTGCCGCAAACATTGTCGGTCGTGAGCACTTGGGCGCCGGCGACGGTGGGCACGCCAGCGGCAAGGGCGATAGCGCAGACAAAGCCGGTGGCAAGCTGGGCTGAGCGCTTTGCAAAAGAGGTGAGGGACTTCACGGATTTCGCTTTCGACGGGATGGTCTCTTCTGGAATTAGAGTATATCGTTTGCCGGCGTCGGCGATCATCGCGTGCGTGCGTGGCCCACATCTGCTCCCGAACGGGCACAAGGGTGCTTAAGGCCGACTTAATCACCCACGCTTGTTGTGTGTGGCGTGCGTCGCCTCGGGCATAATGGAGCGCGAGAGGAGCACGCATGAACGAGCGCATACTGGTAGTTGATGACGAGAAGGCCATCGCCGACTTGGTTGGTATCTACCTTACAAAAGAGGGCTTTGATGTCCAGATTGCCTATAGCGGGGCCGATGCTGCCAAGGCGATTTTGGAGCAGGAGTTTGATTTGGCGCTGCTGGATGTCATGCTGCCCGATATCGATGGGTTTGAGCTGTTGCGTACAATCCGTTCCAGCCATACCTATCCCGTGATCATGCTGACGGCGCGCGATGCCCAGCAAGACAAGATCGAGGGCCTTTCGCTTGGCGCGGACGATTACGTGGTTAAGCCGTTCCGCCCGCTGGAGCTCATCGCGCGTGTGCACGCTCAGCTGCGCCGCTACACCAGCTACGGTAGCCGTGCGCAGGCGGCCGAGTCGCCGACCATTCAGCTCGACGGCTTGGAGATCAACCGCGATGCTCGTTCCGTAACGGTGGACGGTTCACCGGTTCGCCTCACGCCCATCGAGTATTCCATCTTGCTGTATCTGGCCGAGCATCGCGGCAGCGTAGTGCCCGTGGAGGACTCGTTCCGCGCGGTGTGGAACGAGGACTTTATGCCCGGCTCCAACAATACGGTGATGGTGCACATTCGTCACCTGCGCGAAAAGATCGGTGACGACGCTCAGAAGCCGCGTTTTATCAAAAACGTTTGGGGCGTCGGCTATATCATCGAATAACGCCTTTGTTTGCGAGGACATGGACATGACAAAAGACGATAAGCAGGCGTTTGAGGTGCCCGATCGGCTCTTTGAATATGTAAGGGCGGTCGTCGATAATCGCGCGCTTGCGACGGTGCTGCTCTTTTTGCTGAGTCTGCTGCTGATTAGCATCGACAACATCGCCGGAATCTTGGCGGTGCTGCTTATCGGCTTTTTGCTGATCGATCGATTTGAAATCGTGCGTCGTTGCGTGGTGATTGGCGGTGCCGCGTGGGCCATGACGTTGACGATTGGCGCCATGGCGCTCGGCGGCATCGAAGGGCCGGTGCTGTTCGATGCCGGCTTTGTATTCAACATGCTTGGCTTTGTGCTGGCGCTTGCCGCGTGCGTGCTGTTCTTGTGCGGCCGCGCCCTGTACTACCAGGGCTACGAGCAGGGCGAGCAGCATGCCGATTGTGTGCTGGCCGCTCGTATTCAAGATCGCCTGATCGATCACCCCGACACCTGGGATAACATCGACGGCGACTTCTTGGAGGTCGAGGGCGCCCTTAACCGCGTGCGTGACCGTGAGCGCAGGGTGCAGCAAGCTCTGCGTGACGAGTCGCATCGCAAGGACGATTTGGTCACGTACTTGGCACATGACCTACGCACCCCGCTTGCCAGTGTGGTGGGCTATCTTTCGCTGCTGCAAGAGGCTCCCGAGCTGCCGGTTGAGCAACGTGCGCACTTTACGGGCGTGGCGCTCGACAAGGCGCACCGGCTCGATACGCTCATCGAAGAGTTCTTCGATATCACGCGCTTTGACTTCCACGATATCGTGCTCACGCGCGGCTATGTTGATCTGGGGTTGCTGCTGGCTCAGGTGGCTGACGAGTTCTATCCCATCCTCAACGAGCAGCATAAGGAAGTCCAAGTTGATATTCGCGAGGACCTGACGGTGCTCGTGGATGGCGACAAAATGGCTCGCGTGTTCAACAACATCATGAAAAACGCCGTCGCCTATAGCTATGAGGGCTCGACTATCACGATTGAGGCCGGGCGCCAAGACGATGGCGGCGTGCGCGTGCGCTTTATCAATCAGGGCGATCCCATCCCTGAGGCAAAGCTCAAGGTGATCTTTGAGAAGTTCTATCGCCTGGATGCGGCGCGTGCGACCAATCGCGGCGGCGCTGGACTGGGGCTTGCCATCGCCAAGGAGATCATCGCAGCACACGGCGGTACCGTTGCATGTGAATCGACGCCCGAACACACGATATTCACCATCGAGCTGCCCGCCGCATAGCCAGTGTCCCCTTACAAACACTTGACAATGCGCTCACGTGCATATGAGCCGCGATTCCTACTATCGATACTGCTGAATTGATATCGATGTGGAGGTATGCGGTATGACGGCTGCTGCGGCTGTGGGGCCCACGGAGCTTGAAGAACTCATGAAAGCGCAGGCCGAGGCCGCGCGCGAGCGCGAGGTTGGGGATGCGACTCGCCCCACGGCAGAGGATCTTGCCGCCTCGCCGACGCGCATCGATGCTGAGGGCCTCGACCTGTTCTATGGCGACCACCATGCGCTCAAGGACGTGAATATCAAGATCCGCGACAAGCAGATCACCTCGTTCATCGGGCCTTCGGGCTGCGGAAAGTCCACGTTGCTGCGCTGCTTTAACCGCATGAACGACGGCATCAAGGATTGCCGCATCGAGGGTAAGATTGCGCTCGATGGTCAAGATATCCTGGGCGACTACGACATCTGCCGCTTGCGCCAGCGCGTGGGCATGGTGTTCCAGCGCCCCAACCCGTTTCCCATGAGCATCTACGACAACGTCGCGTATGGTCCGCGCGGCATGGGCGTGCGCGATCGCGCTGTGCTGGATGAGCTGGTCGAGGACTCCCTGCGTCGCGCTGCCCTGTGGGACGAGGTCAAGGACAAGCTCAAGGAGTCGGGCCTGGGTCTTTCGGGTGGACAGCAGCAGCGCCTGTGCATCGCCCGCGCGCTTGCCGTGCAGCCCGACATTTTGCTGATGGACGAGCCGACCTCGGCGCTCGACCCCGTGTCGACGCTCGTGGTGGAGCAGCTGGCCTGCGAGCTCAAAGAGACCTGTACGCTCGTGGTCGTTACGCACAATATGCAGCAGGCGGCGCGTATCTCCGACTCGGTCGCGTTTTTCTTGCTGGGTGAGTTGGTGGAGCACGCGCCCACCGCGCAACTCTTCAAGAATCCGACCGATCCGCGCACGGCGGATTATTTGACGGGACGTTTTGGCTGATACCATCTAGTAAAGGTACCTTTAGGGTTAAGATGCGGTTATGCCGGCCGCAAAGGGGTTCAACATGATCTATTACGTCGAGGACGATGACAACATCAGGGATTTGACGGTCTATGCACTGCGCAAGCAGGGGATCGAGGCCGAAGGCTTTTCGTGCGATGGTGAGTTTAAAGCTGCCGTGGCGCGACGGGTGCCCGATGCTGTACTGCTCGATATCATGCTGCCCGATACCGATGGCTTGGCGATTATGCGTCGTCTGCGTGCCGATCGCCTGACGGCGACGGTGCCTATCATGATGCTTACCGCCAAGGATACCGAGCTCGACAAGGTGATGGCGCTCGATGGCGGTGCCGACGATTACCTGACCAAACCCTTCTCGCTCATGGAGCTCGCCAGCCGCTGCCGCGCACTGCTGCGTCGCGGCGGCATGGTCAAGCAGGCGAGCGATGTGCTCAGCGTGGGCGACATCGTGCTCTCGCCCAGCCATCGCGAGGTGACCGTTGCCGGCGAGCCGCTTAAGCTCACCCTGCGCGAGTTCGACCTGCTCGAGTACCTCATGCGCAAGCCCGGCGTGGTCTTTACCCGCGAGTCGTTGCTGCAGAGCGTGTGGGGCTGGGACTTCGACGGCGGTTCGCGCACCGTTGACGTGCACGTGCAGACGCTTCGCCAAAAACTGGGCGAGCATGCCGGCGCCATCGAGACCGTGCGCGGCGTGGGCTACCGCTTGGCCGAGCCTTCTGCCGGTGATGGTGCCGAAGGTGACGACACCGCGGCCACCGCATCGGAGGAGTAACCCGTGGTCTTCGCCCCCCAGGGAAAACATACGCTGTCGCACCGCGTTTTTGTGACGATCTTTGTCTGCGCCATGGCGCTTATCGTGGCGTTTACGGTGCTGGGTGCGTTCTTTGTGCAAAACACCTTGGCGGATGCCACGAGTGCCAACCTGGCGCAGGAAACCGAGCTCATCGCTGCCGCCCTCGACGAGCAGCAGGAGCCCATCCCGTTCTTGCGTAGCCTCGATCGCGAGGACTTGCGCATCACGCTGATTAACAAGGATGGATCGGTTGCCTACGACAACGAGGCGTCGCCTTCTACACTGCCCAACCATGGCGATCGCCCCGAGGTCATCGAGGCCTTTAAGAGTGGTTTGGGTTCCGCGGAGCGTGCAAGCTCTACGCTCGACGAGATTATGCTGTATCGCGCCGTCGCCCTTGATAACGGCCAGGTTGTCCGCTTGGCGCAGGCCCAGCCTGGCGTTGCGGCGATTTTGCTGTCGATGGTGGCGCCGATGCTGCTTATCGCGGCAGCGGGTGCGGTACTCTCGTTTTTTATGGCGCGCCGCGAGTCCCGTGCCATCATCGCGCCGTTGCAAGAGGTGGATTTGGACCACCCGCGCCGTAGCTATGAGCACGCCTATGCCGAGATGGTCCCCATGCTTGAGCGTATCGAGTCGCAGCGCCAGGAGCTCAAGCGCCAAATGGCGGTGCTAGCGGACAACGACCGTATGCGCCGCGAGTTCACGGCGAATATCACCCATGAGCTCAAGACGCCGCTTACGGCGATTTCGGGCTATGCCGAGCTCATCGCAAACGGCATGGTCGAGGGCGAGGACGACCTGCGCAACTTTGGCGGTCGCATCTATCGTGAGGCGGGCCGCTTGGCAGCGCTTGTCAACGACATCCTTACGCTGTCTAACTTGGACGAGGCCGAGCGTGCAACTGAGGGCGAGGCGGTGCCCATTGGGTCCACGGAGCCTATTGAGCTCTCGCGTGCCATCTACGCGGTTGAGCAACGTCTTGAACAGGTCGCCCGTCAGGCGAATGTGACGATAAGTCATGAGACCAAGCCTGTGGTCATCGAAGGCGTGTCGCGCTTGATCGACGAGCTCATCTATAATTTGGCAAGCAACGCCATCCGCTACAATCGACCCGGCGGTACGGTTACGCTGCAGTGCGGCACCAACGACGAAAGCCATCCGTTCCTCGCGGTCGCCGACACGGGAATCGGTATCGCGCCTGAAGAACAGGGCAAGGTATTTGAGCGGTTCTATCGCGTGGACAAGAGTAGGTCCAAGGCACGCGGCGGAACCGGTCTGGGGCTTGCCATTGTCAAGCATGCGGCCCTGTATCATCACGCCGCGCTCGATCTGTCGAGCGAGTTGGGCGTGGGAACCACCATTACGGTGACGTTTCCCATACAGCAGGACGAGCCATTCGCATAGCGATGCAACATAGATATTGATGTAGACGCCACATTTGACTTTCGGGTGCGGCGTTGTTGTGCAATTTTACGATTGCTTCCGACATTTTTACAGGAGAGCCTGTTTCTTATGTATAGAGTTTGGCCTCGGTAAAAAGATGCGATAACATACGGACAGTTTTGTCAATCCGAACTGGGGAAATGAAAGGCAAGCTGCATGACCCTTCTCGAACTGTTCCAGCTGCTCAAAAAGCACCTTAGGCTGGTCATCACCCTTCCGGTGGTCTGCGCGATCGCCATGGGCATCGTGTCCTTCGTTGCGATGGACAACACCTACACCGCGACGACGAGCATGTACATTCTCGCCAAGACCGACGATAGCGGTCAGATGAGCTACAACGATCTCTCGGCGAGCCAGATGCTTTCCAACGATATCGCCACGCTGCTGGATAGCGATAGCGTTAAGAGCGGTGCTGCCAATGAGTTGGGCCTTGCTGACCTGGATGACTACAAGGTGTCTGTTTCCTCCGAGACCACCACGCGCGTCATTACGCTTTCGGTTACCGGCACCGATGCCAAGGAGACGGCTAAGGTCGCAAAGGCCATGGCCAGCTCGGTGAGTACGGTCGCTCAGAACGTCGGCGCTGCCCAGAGCATCAACGTTATCGACGAGGCTAAGACTCCCGAAGTCCCCAGCGGCCCCAAGCGCACGCTGTACGTTGCTGTCGCGTTCCTCGCCGGTATCTTTATCGCAGTTGCCTATGTCGTTTTGGCAGACATGCTCAATACCCGCATCCGCGGTGCCGAAGAGGCAGAAGAGCTCCTGGGCATTCCCGTTGTTGGCCGAATTCCGGCTATGAAAGGTGGTAAATAGGCATGGCTAAGGCAAAGAACACCGATAAGCTCGTTGTACAGAATGCCGCCAAGACCCTTCTGGCCAACATCCGCTTTGCGAGCGTGGACGACCCCATTCGCACCATCACCGTTACCTCCTCGATTCCCAACGAGGGCAAGTCTACGGTTTCCATTAACCTTGCTCAGGCAATCGCCACGAGCGGCAAGTCCGTGCTCCTGGTCGAGGCTGATATGCGCCGCAGGTCCCTTTCCGATATGCTCGGCGTTCGTTCGCGCGGCGGACTCTATGCGGTCCTTTCCGAGCAGATCTCCATTGACCAGGCAATTGTCGAGACGGGTCAGAAGAACTTCTACTTCCTCGATGCCGAGCCGCATATTCCCAATCCTGCAGACATCATCGTCTCTCATCGCTTTTCCAAGTTGGTCAAGGCACTGTCTGCTAAGTTCCAGTATGTCATCTTCGATGCTCCTCCGGTCGGCACCTTCATTGATGCTGCCGAGATTGCCAGCCTGACCGACGGCACGCTGTTCGTGGTGCGCGAGGACTTTACCAAGCGCGAAGAGGCACTCAACGCTATCGCCCAGCTTAAGAAGTCCGAGAAGGTCAAGCTCATCGGTACCGTTATGAATTACTGTGAGACCGAGACCAGCGAGTACTACTATTCTTACTACACCAAGGACGGTAAGAAGGTTAAGAAGGGCTCCGCCGATCAGGGCACTTCCAAAAAGGGCATCTTCACCAACCGGACAAACGTTTAGTTGATTGAGGCCGACCTATGCGTGACGTTCATTGCCATATCTTGCCGGGTGTAGACGACGGCGCCGCCGATCTCGATGAGAGCTTGGCGATGCTCGAGGCTGCCAAGCGGGCCGGTGTAACCAGAATCGTTTGCACTCCTCACTGCCGTGATCCCTATTTTGATTACGACAAGATGTGGGATGCCTTTGAGCTGCTGCGTGATAACGCTGACGGTTTTCCGCTCCAGATGGGCTTCGAAGTCAACCACCGAAAGCTCGTTGAGCTTGGTATCGATGCCGCGGAGCACTTGCATTTCGATGGGACCAACGAGTTCCTGCTCGAGCTTTCGACGCATGCCGATGCGTATGCGTTTAGAGAGTACGAGAACACGATTTACGATTTGCAGTGCCGTGGCTACCAGGTGATCATCGCTCATCCTGAGCGCTATCGTGCGGTTCAAAAGGATGTAAGCGTGGCGGAGCGCCTGGTCGATATGGGCTGCAAACTGCAGGCTTCGGCGGACTTTATTGCCGGCGGTCGCTTTGGTCGCGAGAAAAAGCCGGCACAGCGCCTGTTCGATCAGAACCTGTACAGCTTCATCGCGAGCGATGCCCATAACGTGGGTCATTACGACTGCCTGGCGAAGGCTCGCGCGAAGTTTAGCGTGCGCGGAGCTCATTTTCGCTAAAATCTGTCCCTAACGTTCGCATTGAATGAAAGGGCAGCCATGGATATCCAACTTAAGACGGGATGCTTTGATGACGCGGCGTTGGTGCGCCGCGTCGTTTTTATGGACGAGCAGGGCTACGAGAGCGAGTTTGACGCTATCGACGAGGACCCGAACTGCATTCATGTGACGCTCTATGTAGACGGCGAGCTTGCCGGTTGCTCGCGCGTGTTTCCCGAAGAGCTTGAGCGCGTGGCTGACGCAGGGGCCCCGGTATTGCCGGCATGCGACATGGACGAAGGCGTTGCGGCGGGGGAGACCTACATTATGGGGCGCGTCGCCGTGCTGTCCACCATGCGCCGTCGCGGTTTGGCGAGTGCGATCGTCGAGGCCAGTGCTTCGTGTGCACGCGATGCCGGCGCTAAGCTTATTAAGCTGCATGCGCAGGAATACGTGTTGCCGCTCTATGCAAAGGCGGGCTACACGCAAATTGCCCCGGTAGATTACGAAGACGAGGGCCAGCCCCATGTCTGGATGGCCAAGCGCGTAGATGGCAGATAGGGACGTTCCTTTTCTGCCGGCAGTTGGGGACGCTCCTTGGCAATTGGCGCATCGGAGCGCTTAGACATACAGTTTTTCGATTCCGTATGTATATATGCGCGCTAATGGGTTATAAAATCTAAGTCTGAACATAGCAGGTCTGCGATTCGGCTCGGGCGACCGGGCCGTTTTTGCGGACGGGGGTAGCGCGAAAGGACTGCACATGCGTCAATTTAAGACCGAGAGCAAAAAACTGCTCGACCTCATGATCAACTCCATCTACACCAATAAGGAAATCTTCCTGCGCGAGCTTATCTCTAACGCGAGCGACGCCGTCGACAAGCTCAACTTTAAGAGCCTGCAGGACCCGAGCGTCAAGATCGACCAGAGCGACCTGGCCATTCGCGTCTCCTTTGATAAAGACGCCCGCACCATTACTATCTCGGATAACGGCATTGGCATGACCGCCGAGGAGCTCGAGCGCAATCTGGGCACCATCGCCCATTCCGGCTCCGAGGAGTTTAAGACCGAGAACGCCGAGCAGCAGGGTTCGGATGTCGACATCATCGGCCAGTTTGGCGTGGGCTTCTACTCGGCTTTTATGGTCGCCAGCCATGTGAAGGTCGTCAGCCGCGCCTATGGCGAGGACACCGCTCACGTGTGGGAGTCTGATGGTCTTGAGGGCTATACCATCGAGGACGGCGAGCGCGCCGAGCACGGTACCGATGTCATTCTGACGCTGCGTGAGAACGAGAAGCTCGACGCCGACGGCGAGGCCGAGACCTACGATCGCTTCCTGACCGAGTGGGGCCTCAAGAGCCTGATTCAGCAGTACAGCAACTATGTGCGCTACCCGATTCAGA
The DNA here is from genome assembly GCA_048201895.1 of Collinsella sp. GTDB lineage: Bacteria > Actinomycetota > Coriobacteriia > Coriobacteriales > Coriobacteriaceae > Collinsella. The sequence goes on from DBFBGO010000003.1 coordinate 15,229, forward strand.
TGATGGTGTCCAAGAGCCGCCAGAAACCCAAGCCCGAGGACGCCGGCGACGATTACAAGCCCGAGTACGAGGACTACCAGGAGCTCGAGACCATCAACTCCATGACGCCGATTTGGAAAAAGCGCAGTTCCGACGTTGAGCAGAAGGACTACGACGAGTTCTACAAGTCTACGTTCCACGACTTTGATAATCCTGCGCGCACCATCAGCTTCCACGCCGAGGGCACGCTCGAGTACGACGCCTTGCTGTTTGTGCCGGGTCGCGCCCCGTTCGATCTGTACAGCAAGGACTACGAGAAGGGTCTGGCGCTCTACAGCTCCAACGTGCTGATTATGGAGAAGTGCGACGACCTGCTGCCCGACTACTACAACTTTGTGCGCGGTGTCGTGGACTCTGCCGACGTGACGCTCAATATTTCGCGTGAGACGCTGCAGCAGAACCGTCAGCTCAAGGCCATCGCCAAGCGTGTGGAAAAGAAGATTACCGCCGACCTTGAGGATATGCGTGACAACGACCGCGAGGCCTACGAGAAGTTCTTTGAAAACTTTGGCCGTGGCCTTAAGTACGGCATCTATTCGAGCTATGGCATGAAGGCCGATGAGCTCGCCGACCTGCTGCTGTTCTGGTCTGCCAAGGAGCAGAAGATGATTACCCTGGCCGAGTATGCCAAGGGCATGCCCGAAGATCAGAAGGCCATCTACTACGCCGCCGGCGACTCGCGTGAGCGCTTGGCCAAGATGCCCGTGGTAAAGGGCGTACTCGACCGCGGCTATGACGTGCTGCTGCTGACGCAGGATGTAGATGAGTTCACGTTCCAGGCTATGCGTGAGTACGTTGCCGTCGATATGCCCAAGATCTACGAGGACGACGCTGCCCGCGAGGCTGCCGAGAAGGCCGTTGCCGACGGTGCCGAGCCCGAGGTCGAAGATCGTCACCTGGAGCTCAAGAATGTCGCTACCGGCGATCTTGACCTGGCGACCGAGGACGAGAAGAAGGAGGCCGAGGACGCCACCAAGGAGAACGAGGACCTCTTTAGCGCCATGAAGGAGGCGCTCGGTGACAAGGTCGAGAAGGTCGCTGTCTCTGCGCGCCTGACCGATGCTCCCGCGTGCATCACCACCGAGGGTCCGCTTTCGCTCGAGATGGAGAAGGTGCTTCAGAAGGGTCCCGAGGGTGCGCCCGACGGTATGCCCAAGAGCCAGCGTGTGCTCGAGCTCAGCGCCAAGCACCCGGTCTTCGCCAAGCTCGTCGCTGCCCAGAAGGCGGGCGACGCCGACAAGATCAAGCAGTACTCCGGCCTGCTCTATGACCAGGCCCTGCTCGTCGAGGGTATTTTGCCCGAGGACCCCGTTGCCTTCGCGGCAGCTGTTTGTAACTTGATGTAGTTCGGGGATACGGCACCGTAACTAGATTAGAACGAGAGTGGATAATTTCCCACTTTTGGCTCGAGCGCGGGCTTGAAGTGGGGGATTTTCCACTCTCGTTTGCTTTTGTACGGAGTAGTCATTGGGGACGTTCTTAAATGACTAGTCGTTGGGGACGTTCTTGTTTGACTAGTCGTTTAAGAACGTCCCCAATGACTAGTTGGATTGCTAGTTTGTGCGGGTTGTGGTTTTGGGGGCTGCGGGAATTTAAGATACTGTACAACTGTACGTTAAATCATCTTCGTAGTATATTGCTACCCGCAAAACTCAGCACCATTGTGCCGCGAGGCACTAAAGCGTCTACGTACAATGGTTGTCGATAGTACGATTCGATTCAACGACAGGATGGATGGTCCAAGCGTGAGTCTCGGCAGCAAACTATCCAACGCAAAGGTCTCCTTTGCGATATTTAAGCGCGACATTAAGCGACTGCTTATGAATCCCGTCGCCCTGGTGGTCACCCTGGGCGTGTGCGTCATTCCCTCGCTGTATGCCTGGTACAACATCGTTGCCAACTGGGATCCGTACGGAAATACCCAGGGCATTAAAATCGCCATCGCCAACAACGATCAGGGCACCCAGAACGACCTAGTGGGCGAGCTTAACGCAGGCGATAAGGTGGTCGACCAGCTCAAGGAGAACGACCAGCTTGGCTGGACTTTCGTCGACTCGGCGGCAGATGCCAAAGAGGGCGTCGAAAGTGGCGAATACTATGCCGCCATCGTGATTCCCAAGAACTTCTCCGACAATCTCGTCTCGATGCTCGACGGCAATTACCATCAGCCGAAGCTCACCTATTACGTCAACGAGAAAAAGAGCGCCATTGCGCCCAAGGTCACCGATACCGGTGCCAACACCATCGAGGAGCAGATCAACTCGGAGTTTGTCTCCACGGTGGGCGAGACCGTCGCGGGCATTGCCAAAGATGCTGGCATCGACCTTAAAGACAAGGCAACCCAGACCCAGGATTCGCTGGCGGGCTCGGTGTCCGAGGCGTCTGATACCCTGGGCGAAGTACGCGATTCCATTGGCGACATGAACACCGCCATCGACAAGACAAGCAGCTCGATTGCTTCGGCCGATGCTGCGCTGGCGGGCCTGCAGGGACAGGCGCCTTCGCTAACGCAGGCAATCGCTCAGGGTAATGATCTGCTGGGCGAAGCTCGCACCACGGCTGGCAAGTCCATCACCTCGCTCTCCAAGGCACTTTCGGAGGGCAGCATCGTGCTGAGTAAGACATCGGCTTCTGCGAACGCCGCGATTGGCAGACTTACCGGTACGGTTACGTCCACGACCACTCGAATCGACAACTCGCTCGAATCCCTTCAGGCGACGATTGACCACAACAGCGCTGTCATCGAGCGCCTGCAGATTCTCGCTAACGATACGTCGACGGGATCGGAGAACGCCGACGCGCTCATCGCGTCGACCATCAATTCGCTTCGCGAGCAAAACCAGAAGCTGCAGAGCATCAAGGATGGCCTCTCTGCACAGTCGAGCGCCATGGCAAACGACGCTACGGCAATCTCGAACGCGAGCAACGCACTCAACGCGGCAATTCAGACCGGTACGGCTAACCTCGGTCAGGCTCAGACCGATCTGGGGCAGAACGCGCTGCCGAAGGCTTCGAGCGCGCTTGACTCCTTTGCCGCCGTTTCGGGCGATTTGACCGGCGTTGTATCGGGTATGACCCCCACGATAGCGAGCGCGCGCGGCACGCTGGCGCAGCTCGACGCCACGCTCAAGCAGGCAAAGACCACGCTGTCCCAAACCGACGCCTCCCTTGCCAAGGTTCAGGACAAGCTCGCGACCGCCGCCAATGACATTGCGGCGCTGCAGACCTCTGAGTCTATGGGCGAGTTAGCCGATCTCATGGACGTCGACGTCAATGATGTGGCAGATTTCATGGCATCTCCGGTTGAGCTGACGTCCAAGTCAATCTATCCGGTCAAGAGCTTTGGCTCGGGCATCGCGCCCTTCTACACCAATCTGGCGCTGTGGGTAGGCGGCTATGTGCTCATCGCTATCTACAAACTCGAGGTCGACCGCGAGGGCATCGGTAGCTTTACGGCGCGTCAGGGCTACTTTGGCCGCTGGCTGCTGATGGTGATCCTGGGTGCGTTCCAGGCCATCATCGTTACGGTGGGCGATTTGGTGATTGGCGTGCAGTGCGTCAACCCGCTGCTGTTCGTGCTGGGCGGCGTCGCAATCTCGTTCACCTACGTCAACATCATCTATGCGCTGTCCACCACGTTTAAGCATATCGGCAAGGCTATCGGTGTCATTCTCGTTATCGTGCAGATTCCGGGTTCGTCGGGCATGTATCCCATCGAGATGATGCCCGGCTTCTTCCAGTGGCTGCATCCGCTGCTGCCCTTTACCTACGGCATCAATCTGCTGCGCGAGACGGTCGGCGGCATGTACTCGTTCAACTACCTGTTCAACCTGTGCATCCTGGTCGTGTTCTTGATCGTGGCGCTCTTTATCGGTCTGCAGCTGCGCCCGTTGCTGCTCAACCTCAATCTGCTCTTTGATAAGCAGCTTTCCACGACGGGCCTCATGATCTGCGAGTCCAACGACCTGCCGCGCCAGCGCTATTCGCTGCGCACGGCCATGCGCGTCATGCTCGATTCGGATTCGTACCGTCGCGAGCTGCTCGATCATGCCGTGGCGTTTGAGCATCGCTACCCGTACTACATCAAGGGCGGTTTTGCTGCCGTGGTAGGCGTGCAGGTCCTGCTCTTTGCGCTCTCGACGGTGCTCGATATCGACAATAACGGCAAGATCATCCTGCTCGTTATCTGGATCATTTCGGTTATCGCCATCTGTGGCTGGCTCATCAACATCGAGTACATCCGTGCGAGCCTCAATACCCAGATGCGTATCTCGGCGCTTTCGGACGAGGACCTTCGCCGCGAGATGCGCGAGCACACGGCCGCCATCCCTGCTGCCCGTCGCATGTTTGGTCTCAACGCCAGCGAGCGGGGCACCAAGGACAGCGAACAGCCCACGAGCCGTCTGTCGCATATCGGTGCGCATCGTAAGGCTCAAGATGCCGACGGCGTTGACAACGTAAGCGGAAACGACGGGGACACCACCCCGCTTGGCAAGCACTCCAAAGGAGGTGAGGCATAAATGAAGAACATCCTGCATCTGTTTAAGCGCGATGTCCAAAACGTGTCTCGCTCCGTGATCGGCTTGGTTGTCGTGATGGGCCTCATTATCGTACCGTGTCTGTACGCGTGGTTTAACATCGCCGGCAGCTGGGATCCGTACGGCAACACCGGCAATCTTAAGATCGCCGTGGTCAACACCGACGAGGGCTACGAGAGCGATTTGATTCCCGTCGAGGTCAATGTGGGCGAAAACGTAACCGCCACCCTGCGCGGCAACGAGAGCTTCGATTGGGTTGTGCTCAACAATCGCGAAAAGGCTATCGAGGGCGTTAAGTCGGGCGCGTACTATGCTGCCGTCGTTATCCCCAAAACGTTTAGCGCTGACATGATGACGCTTTTCTCGACCGACGTGAAACACGCTGATATCGAGTTCTATGAGAACCAGAAAGCCAACGCCATCGCGCAGATCGTGACCGAGAAGGGTTCGAGCGCCGTTCAAAGCCAGGTTAACGAGACTTTTACCGAGACCATTACGAGCATCGGTCTTAAGACGGTGTCCAACCTGCTCGATTACATGAGCACCGACCAGGTCAGCAACTTTATCGCCAACCTGTCCTCGACGCTTGGCGACTCGGTTCAGGACCTGCAGGACATCAAGGCCAGCGCTACTTCGCTTGCGGGCATTTTGAGCTCCACGTCCGATTCGCTGACGTCGGCGGGCGGCCTGCTCAAGCAGACCGGAACTACCGAGCAGTCGGTGAAACAGCTGATGGAGCATGCCAAGAGCGGTATCGGTGATTCGGAGCAAGCGCTCAAGGCCGCTAGCGATGCCATCGATGCCGCGATTGATGGAAGTGCCGGGTCGTTCGACAACGTGTCCACCGAGCTCGCAAAGGCCTTTGACGCCGCGAACCAGCATGTCGATCTGACGGTATCGCAACTCAAGGATGGCGCCGCGTCGCTCAACGCGCGCGCCGATGAGATTGACGCTGCTGCCGATAAGCTCCGCAGCCTTGCCGGCCAGGTGGGCAACGATAAGCTCAAGGAAGGTCTCGAGTCTGTTGCGACGTCTCTTGGCGGAACTGCGGAGGAGTACCGCAACAATGCCAAGGAGCTGATGGGCATCGCAGCGTCGCTCTCGGACAGCATGGCAAAGGTTAACGATGTCCGCGCCGAAACCGACCAGGCGATCGCCGACGCCAAGGCGGGCGTCTCGGGTGCCAAGATCGATTACGACTCTACGTTCTCGGTCAAGGCAAAGGAGCTCAAGAAGACCATCTCGGGCGTTTTGGATTCGCTGAACGGTATTTCGAGCAATCTGGATAGTGCCGTGAGCGGCCTCACCGATGCATCCGGCTCGTTGGCGAAGGGCCTCTCCAAGGCCGCCAAGCTGGTCAACAAGGCTTCCGATCAGCTAGGTGAAGCGTCCGATAAGATCAGTGCCTTTAAAGACGAGCTCGATGGCGCCCTGATGTCGGACGACCTTGCCACGATCAAGACGATGATCGGCAACGATCCCGAGGGTTTGGCCGTGTCGCTTTCCGGCCCCGTCGCGCTCGACCGCAAGCCGGTCTATCCGATCCGCAACTACGGTTCGGCCATGGCGCCGTTCTACACGATTCTGTCGCTGTGGGTGGGCTCGATCGTGCTGGCGGCCATGATGAAGGTCTCGGTTGACGATGAACTCATCAACGAGCTCATCCCCGTGCGCCTGCACGAGATCTACCTGGGCCGCTACCTGTTCTTTGGCGGTCTGGCCCTGCTGCAGGCGACACTCGTGTGCGCGGGCGACATCCTGTTCTTTGGCATCCAATGCGACAACCCGCTGCAGTTTGTACTTGCCGGCTGGGTCGCGAGTCTCGTGTTCTCCAATATCGTCTACACGCTCACCGTGTCGTTTGGTGATATCGGTAAGGCACTCGCCGTCGTGCTGTTGGTTATGCAGGTCGGCGGTTCGGGCGGTACGTTCCCCATCGAGATGACCGGGCCTGTGTTCCAGGCGATATATCCGTTCCTGCCGTTTACTCACGGCATCAACGCCATGCACGCCGCCATGGCCGGCGCCTACCATATGGAGTACTGGGTTGAGCTGGGTATTCTGGCGAGCTATCTGATTCCGTCGCTGGCCCTGGGCGTCGTCTTCCGCCGCCCGGTCATCAAAGCCAACGACTGGATCAACGAAAAGCTGGAATCAACAAAGCTTATTTAGTACAGCAACGTTAACGCTGATGCAGCGGTAATGCCAGCGAGCGAGCCGCATTTGCGCCAAGGTGACGTGAAATGAAAGGGCGCTGACCTTCTGGTCGCGCCCTTGAAGTTGAACGTCAGATTGGCGTGAATGCGGCTCGCGCAGTGTCGGCCGGTCCGCCGTTCGGTAGAACGGCGGAACAAAACGCTTTAGCGGACTGGATTGCGATGCAACGCTGGTTGTTGCTACAGTAGCGGGGCGTGCCGGGGGTCCGGTGCGCCCCGTTTTTATTTGACCATGAGGCGGCACGCAGCCATACGCGTGCGGACACCACGCCCAGATTGAGTGTGAGGATGTTCCATGGCCCAATACGCTGCCAACGAAATCGAGAATATGCCCGATAGCCCTGTAGCCCGCGAAGACCTAGGTGCCGGCGGTGCCTCTCGCGGTGCCGGTGCGCGCTCGCCGCTGTTCTGGAAGGTCTTGCTGCTTTCGGTGGCGGTCATCTGGGGCTATTCCTTCACCACCATGAAGGATGCGCTCGATACCATTCCGGTGTTCGAGCTGCTCTACATTCGTTTTCTTCCGGCGTCGTTGGTCATGCTTGCCATCTTCCACGAGCGCATTGTTGCCCATTTCAACGCTCGAAACCTGATTGTTGGACTTGGCATGGGCGCGCTCATGTGGGGTGCCTACGGTTTGCAGACGATCGGCCTGGCACAGACCACGGCAGGCAAGAGTGCATTTTTGACGGGCACGTACTGCATCTTGGTTCCGTTTGCGAGCTACGTTCTAAGCGGCGAAAAGCTTACCCGTTACAACTTGGGCGCCGCGTTGCTGTGCCTGGCGGGCATTGGTCTGGTGGCGCTCGATAGCGTCGAGTTCAATGTCGGCGATGTCATCACACTGGGCGGTGCGGTCTTCTTTGCCATCCAGATGGCGGTGACCGCCAAGTATGGCCGCAAGATGGACATCAACGTCATCACGTTTTGGATGTTTGTGGGCAACGGCGTGCTGAGCCTGATCTCGTCGCTGCTATTCGAGACCCAAGCGCCGCTGTCCGTTTGGACGCCGAGCTTTATCAGTGTGATGGCGTTTCTCTCGGTGGGCTGCACATGTGTGGCTCTGCTCATCCAAAACGTCGGCCTGGCGCATGTCCCGGCCTCGACGGGCTCGCTGCTCCTTTCGATGGAGTCGCCTTCGGGCGTGCTGTTCTCGGTGCTGCTGATGGGGGAGGCGCTCACCTCGCGCCTGCTCGCCGGCTTCGCGCTCATCTTTCTTTCGATTATCTTGAGCGAGACGCATTTCGATTTTTTGCGTCGAAAGCCGCGCCCGCAATTGTAAACAATTTGTTGCGCCGCCTCCCGGGGCGGCATTTTTTATGCGTCGCCCTTAAAGTAGTACCTTGCACTTTACGCTATCAAAGTGCTTGCTGCAAAAACGTTACTGGAGGGCGTCTATGGCACCAGCACTGTCCGATCTTCAACCGCAATCAGCGCCCAAGGCCACCGCGGCGGCGCAAGCCGCCATTGGCGACAGTCTGGTCAAAGAGGCTCAAACTTTTGCCGATGAGCTTGCCGCATGGCGTCACGATCTGCATCGGACGCCCGAACTTGGTAACGACCTCCCGCAGACCTCTGCGTATATCCAAGCGCGCCTGGCCGAGATGGACATCCCCCATACCACGCTCGTCGACGGTTCCTGCGTCGTAGGCCTGATCGGTGCCGGTGCGGCCGCGGCCGCTCAGGGCAATGGCACGTGCAAGGACGAGCAGGCCGGAACGGTCGTCATGCTCCGAGGCGATATGGATGCCCTTCCCGTTGTCGAGGAATCCGGCGAGCCCTTTGCATCCACCAATGGCTGCATGCATGCTTGCGGTCACGATATGCACGCGACGGCGCTGCTTGGCGCGGCGCGCTTGCTCAAGGCCCGCGAGGCCGAGCTTGTCGACGCCAGCGCTACCGTCAAACTGCTGTTCCAGCCGGGCGAGGAGACCTTTGAGGGGGCACGCGCTGCCATCGCCGACGGCTTGCTCGAGAACCCGCGTCCTCAGGCGGCTTTTGCCATGCATGTTAACAGCCAATCGCCGCTCGGCCTGGTGCTCTATGGGAGCCCGGCGCTTTCGGGCGTGTACGGTTTCCGCATCACGCTGCAGGGCAAGGGCGGACATGGCTCGAGCCCCGAGATCTGCATCGACCCCATCACGGCCGGCGTCCATGTGCACCTGGCGCTTCAGGAGCTCATTGCTCGCGAAGTGCCGGCGGCCAAGGAGGTCGCACTGACCGTGGGTAAGTTTGCCGGTGGCCAAGCGGCCAACGTCATCCCCGACACCTGCGTGCTCGAGGGAACGCTGCGCGGCTTTGATGTTGAGCTCATGGCTCACCTAAAGACCCGCATCGCGGAGGTCGTTAACGGCGTTGCCACGACCTATCGTACGCCGGCGACCATCGAGACACTTTCGGATGTTCCGCCGCTTGTACTCGACAGCGATATGACTCAGGCGTCGCTTGGCTACGTGGGCGCAGTGCTGCCCAAGGCGGCTTTCTTGCCGCTTTTCCATGCCATGGCGAGTGAGGACTTCGCGCTTATCTCGAGCGAGATTCCGAGTGCGTACTTTACCGTGGGCGCGGCCGTAACCGACACGGACGAACACTTTGCCCAGCACCATCCAAAGGCACGTTTTAACGATGCCGAGCTGCCGCTCGGTGCCGCGGCCTATGCCGCCGTCGCTTTGGGCTATATCGCCGACCACCGGTAGCACCCAACCTTGCCTTTCAAGCCTGCGGGCATGGCCGTAAGGCCTATGCCCTTGTCTTTCAAGGCAATCTTGGGCACTACCGGCGCCCGGCGCAGGCTATTCGTTTGTCTAAAAGGAGCAGTATGCCCCAGCAGCGTAAGTTCTTCCCCGGCTGGCTCGTGGTGGCCTCCGGCTTCGTGATCATGGCCACGTGTTACACGATTTTCGTCAATTGCATGAGCCTGTTCCAGCCGCTGATCGTCAGCGACCTGGGTATTGCCCTTGCGCAGTACAACGTCTCCAATGCCATCTCCACCGTGGTGAGTGTCGTGGGTTCGCTCGTTATCGGTCATGTTGCCGATAAGGTGAGTGGCCGCGTATTGGGCTCGCTCACCGTTATCGCTACCTCGGCGGTGCTTGCTGGCATGAGCTTTGTCGGTGAGCTGTGGCAGGTCTACGTGCTCTTTGCCGTTTCGGGCTGCTTCGCTGTGGCCTCGACCCGTCTGCTCATTAGCCTTGTGACCGCCAACTGGTTTACCGCTAAACGCGGCCTTGCCATTTCCATCGCACTTTCGGGCTCGGGCTTTGGCGGAGCCATTCTCTCGCCGATCGTGAGCTCTCTTATCGTGAGTGTGGGCTGGCGCTCTGCGTTCCTGGTACTCGCTGCCGTCTGCATGGTGACGGCACTGCCCATCACGGCTTACTCCTTCCGCACCAAGCCTTCCGAGATCGGCGTTAAGCCGCTCGGCGAGAACCCGGGCGATCCGTCCGTCTCGACGGCTGGCGACAAGGACGAGCACGCGGCGCCCGAGGTCAGCGTCGGCTGGTCTCGTATCAAGAAGAGCCCGGCGTTTTGGCTGCTCGTCGTTGCCTTCCTCTTTATGGGCTTGGTCAACGGCGCCATCCTGCCCAACCAGGTTACCAACATGACGAGTGTTACCGTCAACGGCGCCAAGATTGTCACGGGCGGTCACGATCCCATGTGGGCGGGTACCGTACTTTCGGCCTACATGGTCACCGTCGTTATCGCCAAAATTTCGCTCGGTGCGATCTATGACCGCTTTGGCCTGCGCTTTGGCAATATCCTTGGCTCCGTTGCGTGCATTATCGCCTGCGCGGCGCTGTGCTTCCCGACGACGGACCTCGGTCCTATAGTCGCCGCTGTGAGCTTTGGTATCGGAACGTGCATGGGCACCATCGCGCCCACGATCGCGGCTTCCAAGCAGTTTGGCATGGCCGACCTCGGTAAGGTCACGGGCACCATTACCTCGCTCGAGATGGTCGGCGGCACCGTGGGCGCTATTGTCTCGGGCGTGCTGTTCGATGCCACGGGCTCCTTTGCGAGCGCCTGGATTGTGTGCCTGGCGTGCTCCGTGGTCATGCTCGTGTTCCTGCTGGCATCCGAGCCCATCGCCGCCAAGCTGCGCGCGAGCGTGGCGGGGGAGTAGGTAGGCCAAAGCGCATCGCCGCTTGTCCGCGCCGCCGCGTTGATGCTTTGTGCCGTATAATGACCGTTACCTATGACGCGATACAAAAGAAAGGTGTTTGCCCATGCAGGCACAGAAGGCGGAGGGAACCCGCGACCTTATCGGCGCCGAGATGCGCGCCTGGCAAAAGATGCAGCAGATTGCTGCCGGCGTGTTCGAGCCGTTTGGTTTTAAGCCCATCGAGACGCCCGCGATCGAGCAAGTGGACGTCTTTGTCCACGGTATCGGCCAGTCGACCGACGTCGTGCGCAAGGAGATGTTCCGCGTGTTTAGCGGCGCCAACCTGGAGCGCGTCTTTACCGAGGGTACCGACACCAAGCTCAAGCCCAAGCAGCGCCTGGCACTTCGTCCCGAGGGCACGGCCGGTGTGGTGCGCGCCGTCGTGGAGAACAACCTGGTGCCCCAGGGCTCTACGCCGTTTAAGGCTTACTACGCCGAGGCCATGTTCCGCGGCGAGCGTCCCCAGAAGGGCCGCCTGCGCCAGTTCCATCAGGTGGGCATCGAGTGGCTCGGCGCTCCCGATCCGGCGGCAGACGCCGAGTGCATCATCATGCTCATGGAGTTCTACAAGCGCCTGGGCTTCGACCTTTCCAAGCTTCGCCTGCTTATTAACTCGATGGGTGACGCCCAGTGCCGTCCGGCTTACCGCGAGCAGGTCAAGCGGTTCATCCTCGATCACGCAGACGAGATGTGCGACGAGTGCCGCGAGCGCGCCGAGCTCAACCCGCTGCGCGCCTTCGACTGCAAGAACGACCACTGCCGCGAGATCATGGCCAACGCGCCGCTGATGGGTGACAACCTGTGCGACGAGTGCCGCGAGCACTACGAGCAGGTCAAGCGCTATTTGGATGCGGCGGGTATCGAGTATGTCGAGGATCCCACCCTGGTGCGCGGCCTGGACTACTACACCCGTACTGTCTTTGAGGTCGAGGCCCCCGGCGCCGGCGTCGGCTCCATCGGCGGCGGCGGCCGCTACGACGGCCTGGTCGAGCTCGAGGGCGGCAAGCCCACGGCCGGCGTCGGCTTCGCCGTCGGTTTTGAGCGCGCCCTGCTGGCCCTGCAGGCCTTTGGCAGCGATTTGGGTGCCGAGGAGGCCCCGTGCGTCTATGTCGCCAACGCCGGCAAGGAGCTGCGCCAGAACGTCTTTGCCATTACGCAGGAGCTTCGCGCCGCAGGCATCGTGACCGAGGCCGACTATCAGGGCCGTTCGCTCAAGGCCCAGTTTAAGCAGGCCGATAAGGTAGGTGCCAAGCTCATCCTGGTCCTGGGCGGCGACGAGCTTGCCGCCGGCAAGGTCAAGGTGCGCGACATGGAGAGCCATGACGAGGTGCTGGTCGATCTGGCCAACGTCGTCGAGGCGGTTCGCGAGCGCCTGTAGCGCATCTTTTTGAGCTGCGGGCCCGCTTAAGTGTCCCGTCCATTGCGAGCGATTGTTACGGGGGTGTTTCGCATTTATGCGGAATGCCCCCGTTTGTGTATGCCGTCCACCGAGAAATACGACCATTTAGAGCAAAAACCCTTGCAATGCAGAAAATACTTTTGTGTGGTAAAGCGCAATCAGTGTCGAAAGTATTTCTCAAGCGCCTATAATGAATACCGCATGTTACGTGCATAGAAGGAGGAATGGGAGGAAACGTGGCTGAGAACCTAAGCAACCAGTCTGTACCCGAAGCCGCGGCGCGCGTCGCTGCCGTGGTCAACCGCCTCGTTAACCGAATCGGCTCGAATGCCGAGTCCAGGGAGCGTCTCGCCGAGATCGAGATCCCCGAGGAGCTGCGCGATAATCTGGCGCTGTTCCTGCGCCTGGAGCGTCGTGTGCTTAGCGAGTATGATCCCGAGATCGCGGACCTGTTCGACAAAATCCTGTCGGCCGAAATCGTGGTCAATGCCGGCAACCCCGGTACCCGTGCTGCCGACGAGGCCGTCGACGAGCAGGGCGTGCCCACCGCCGACGAGCCCACCGCCGTGGCATTTCGTGAGGTCGTCGAGTTGATCGACAGTCTGCCGCTCGTTAAGCAGCAGGTTATCGTTCGCGCCTTTACGAGCTTCTTCCACCTGGCAAACCTGTCGGAGGAGAACTACCGTGTGGCGCAGCTGCGCGAGCGCGAGGCCGGCGCATCGACCGATACCGAGGTCGATCCCGCCAACGAGCTCACCGTCGCCTATCACCAGTTGGTAAACGAGATGGGTGTTGAGGGCGCCAACGAGCTGCTCGGCAAGCTCGAGTTCCACCCTGTCTTTACCGCACATCCCACCGAGGCCCGTCGTAAGGCCGTCGAGGGCAAGATTCGCCGTATCTCCAACCTGCTGGAGGAGCGTCCGCGCCTGGGCGGCTCCGACCTGGTGGAGAACGAGCGCCATATGCTGCAGGAGATCGACGCCTTGGTGCGTACGAGCCCCATCGCGCTCAAGAAGCCCACGCCGGTCGAGGAAGCCGATACTATCATCGACATCTTCGATAACACGCTGTTCGACGTCATCCCCGTTATCTATCGTCGTTTTGACGACTGGGTGCTGGGCGACAAGGCCGGTGCCGTGCCGCCGCTGTGCCCGGCGTTCTTCCATCCCGGCAGCTGGATCGGTTCCGACCGCGACGGTAACCCCAACGTCACCGCCAAAGTGAGCCGTGAGGTCGCCGCCAAGTACTTCACTCACATGGTGCTCAAGCTCGAGGACAAGTGCCGCCGCATCGGCCGCAACCTCACGCTCGAGGCCACCTACAGCAAGCCTTCTGCTGAACTCATTAACCTGTGGAACCATCAGGTCGAGATGATGCCTCGGTACACGGCTTGCGCTGAGCTGATCTCCGAGCACGAGCCGCATCGCGCCGTCATGCTCGTCATGGCTGACCGTCTGAACGCCACTGTGCGCCGTATCACCGACACCATGTACCACAGCGCCGATGAATTCCTGGAGGACCTGCGCGTCGTCCAGCGATCGCTGGCCGCCTGCGGTGCCGTCCGTGCTGCCTACGGCCCGGTCCAGACCATCATCTGGCAGGTCGAGTCCTTCGGCTTCCATATGGTCGAGATGGAGTTCCGTCAGCACTCCGTGGTGCATGCCCGCGCCCTCAAGGATATCCACGAGAACGGTATCCATGGCGACCTGCAGCCCATGACGCGCGAGGTCATCGACACCTTCCGTGCCATCGGTTCCATCCAAAAGCGCTACGGCAAGAAGATGGCGCACCGCTACATCATATCGTTTACCAAGAGCGCCCAGCATGTGGCCGACGTCTTTGAGCTTGCCCACCTGTCCTTCGCACACGAGGAGGATGTCCCTGAGCTCGACGTGATCCCGCTGTTTGAGCAGCTCGAGGACCTCGAAGGCTGCGTCGACGTGCTCGACCAGATGCTTACGCTGCCCGTGGTGCAAAAGCGCCTTGCCCAGACCAACCGCCGCATGGAGGTCATGCTGGGCTACTCCGACTCCTCCAAGGATGCCGGTCCTACCACGGCTATGCTCGCACTGCACTCTGCGCAGGAGCGCATTGCCAAGTGGGCCGAGAAGAACGATATCGACCTGGTGCTCATGCACGGTCGCGGCGGTGCTGTGGGCCGTGGCGGCGGCCCGGCCAACAAGGCCGTTCTTGCGCAGCCCAAGGGTTCGGTCAACTGCTTCTTTAAGCTCACCGAGCAGGGCGAGGTCATCTTTGCCCGTTACGGCAACCGCACGCTGGCTCAGCGCCATGTTGAGTCCGTTGCCGCCGCAACGCTTTTGCAGTCGGCCCCGAGTGTCGAGAAGACCAACACCGAGACCACGCAGAAGTTCTGGGATATGGCCGAGAAGCTCAACACCGCAAGCCACGAGCGCTATCTGGACCTGCTGAACACCGAGGACTTTACACCGTGGTTCTCGACCGTGACGCCGCTGACCGAGGTCGGCTTGCTGCCGATCGGCTCGCGTCCCGCCAAGCGCGGCTTGGGTGCCAAGTCGCTCGACGACCTGCGTACCATCCCGTGGATCTTCAGCTGGAGCCAGGCGCGCATTAACCTGGCCGCTTGGTACGGTCTGGGCACCGCCTGCGAACAGCTTGGCGATCTTGACCAGCTCAAGGCTGCCTACCAGGAGTGGCCGTTCTTCCGCACCTTTATCGACAACATCGAGATGTCGATCGCCAAGACCGACCAGCGCATCGCCAAGATGTATCTGCACCTGGGCGACCGCGACGATTTGTCCGAGAAGGTCTTCACCGAGATGCAGCTCACGCGTAAGTGGGTCCTTGCCATCGTCGGTGATGAGTGGCCGCTGCAGCGTCGTCGCGTGCTCGGCTGCGCCGTTCGCGTGCGTAACCCCTACGTCGACGCTCTGTCCATCGCCCAGGTCCGCGCCCTTCGCGAGGTGCGCATGAATCAGGACGAGATGGCCGAGGAGAAGAAGGCCGAATACATGAGCCTGATTCTTTCGACTGTGACCGGCGTCTCGGCAGGTCTGCAGAACACGGGGTAATCGATAGCCCTGTAGTCGTTCGGGTCCGCCATAAGTTTACTTTTAGGCACGTCCTCGGACATGCAAGAAGCCCTCGCTGTGCACTTCGTGCGGCGAGGGCTTCTTGCGTCCTGCGGAGTGTGCCTAAAAGTAAACTTATGGCGGACCCTTCGATGTCCGGTCTTCGGCGGATTACTGGCTGGGGAAATAATGGCGCACTTCGCGCGTTTGGAAAGGGCTTCGTGCTGCGGAATGCATTCAGCGGGAAACCCATTGGGCCCCTTCGTCCTCGGTCTTCAGGGATTGGGGCTGGAGAGAATTAGGTGCGCTTCTCGCCTTATGACTGCAGCGGTCGCGGTCCCGTTTGGGATCGCGGCCGTTTTGTTGTGGGTCAAATATGAACGTTGTGTTAATGAGTCGGTGGACGGTGGTGTTTTTCGGTGAGCGGCGTATCCTTCCAACGGTTTATCTAGTGTGTCAGTTGAAAGGAAGAGGGCGCTCGACATTGTTTGAATGTGAACTGCCGTTTGACCACAAGACGTTCCATTTGGAGCTCGAGGATAAGAACTTCGCGGGTGTGATGGAAGGTCATCAAAACGAGTTTAAGACCACAAAATCGCAGGAAGAGCTGGTAGAGGAGTCGCTTGCCAACCCTTATGGCTCGCCTTCGCTCGAGGAGCTTTGCGCTGGCAAGAAGGATATTGTCATCATTAGCTCCGATCATACGCGTCCCGTTCCCTCGCGTGTGACGATGCCTATTCTGCTGCATCACATCCACTCCGCTGCGCCTGAGGCGCGTGTTCGCATTCTGGTTGCTACGGGTATGCATCGTCCGTCGACGCACGAGGAACTCGTCAACAAGTACGGCGAGGAGATCGTTGCCAACGAGGAAATCGTTATGCACGTCGCGACTGACGACAGCATGATGAAAAGGATCGGCACCCTGCCTTCTGGCGGCGAGTGCATCATCAACAAGATTGCCGCCGATTGCGATCTGCTGCTTGCCGAGGGCTTTATTGAGCCGCACTTCTTTGCCGGCTTCTCCGGCAGCCGCAAGTCCGTGCTGCCCGGCATCGCCAGCTATAAGACCATCATGTACAACCACAACGGTCAGTTTGTGAATGATTCCCACTCGCGTGCCGGCAACTTGTGCCACAACCACGTGAGCGAGGACATGTTTGCTGCTGCCGAGATGGCTCACCTTGCCTTTGTGCTTAACGTGGTGCTCAACGGCAAGCACGAGGTCATTGGCTCCTTTGCCGGCGATATCCACAAGGCGCACGAGGCTGGCTGCGAGTTCGTGAAGAGCCTTGCCGGCGTTGAGCCCGTCGAGTGCGAGATTGCCATCACCACCAACGGCGGTTACCCGCTCGACCAGAACATCTATCAGGCCGTGAAGGGCATGTGCTCTGCAGAGGCCACACTTCCCGAGGGCGGCGTGATCATCGATGTCGCCGGTTGTGCCGACGGTCACGGTGGCGAGGGCTTCTATCACAACATCGCCGACAATGATCCGGCAGAGTTTGAGCGCGCCTGCATCGACCGTCCTAAGGACGAGACCCTGCCCGACCAGTGGACGAGCCAGATCTTTGCCCGCATCCTGGCGCATCACCCTGTGATCATGGTTACCGACCTGTGCGATCACCAGATGATCAAGGATATGCACATGACGCCAGTTAACACCCTCGATGAGGCGCTCAAGCTCGCCTTTGAGATGAAGGGTGCCGATGCCAAGGTGGCCGTCATTCCCGATGGCCTGGGCGTTGTCGTCGCACAGCACTAGTACGCGGCCTAAACGAATCGTTTATAACCGACAAGAAAGATAAGGTTTTATGCTTACCAAACTCCTCTGCGAATTCGGCGCAACGGCCCTCATGATCATCTTTGGCGTGGGCGTGCACTGCGATACCGTGCTCAAGGGCACCAAGTATCAGGGCTCCGGCCACATGTTTGCCATCACCACCTGGTCTTTTGGCATCTCGGTTTGCCTGTTTGTCTTTGGCGGCGCCGTGTGCATGAACCCCGCCATGGTACTTGCCCAGTGCATCGTCGGCCTGGTGCCGTGGAGCAGTTGCATCCCCTTCATGGTTGCCGATATGCTCGGCGGCTTTGCGGGTGCCGTGATCGCGTGGTTGATGTATGCCGATGAGTTCAAGGCTTCCGATGGCGTCGTCGACCCCATTGCCCAGCGCAACATCTTCTCGACCAACCCTACCACCGAGGGTACGAACTACGCCCGTAACTTCTTCTGCGAGGCTATCTGCACTTTTGTGTTCATCAGCGCCATCCTTGCTGCTGCTAACCGTGCTGGCGAGAACGTCCTGATGCTCGCTATCTGCGTCGGTCTGATCGTTTGGGCTGTTGGCATGGGCATGGGCGGCATTACTGGCTTCGCCATGAACCAGGCTCGTGACCTTGGTCCTCGCATGGCCTATCAGGTGCTGCCGATCAAGAACAAGGCCGACAACAACTGGAAGTACGGCCTGCTCGTTCCTGGTATCGCTCCGTTTGTTGGTGCCGCTCTGGCTGCGCTGTTTGTGCACGGTTTCTTGGGCATGTTCTAGTCTGAGGCTACATAGTTGTCCGCTGGCCGCATGGGGTAACTTCCCAGCGCGTCCTCGGACATGAAAGAACCCCCGCTGCGCACTTCGTGCGGCGGGGGTTCTTTCGTCCTGCGGAATGCGCTGGGAAGTTACCCCATGCGGCCAGCTGCGGGGTCTTTGCTGCGCTCGAGCAAGCAACCCAACATATAAATCTGAATTTGGATTTGGATGGGAGGGGCTTGTTGCTGTTGGGGGGCATTGAAGCGTGAGTGGCACTTTGGGATGCGTGGCGCTCTGGGTTGGGGCTATGCTTTGGGATGAGCTTCTTACTTAGCTGAAGAGGGGCTTTATGGCCGAGAGGTAGTCTTTGGCTGCGTCGGCTTTGTCTGCTTGGAAGTTATGCCAGGCCCACCATTGGACCATTCCTACGAAGCTTGAGGCTATGTGGTGTAGTAAGAAGCTGCGGTCCATGGTGCCGGCGGGGCCTGCGGGGTCGGCGGAGACGGTTTCGGCTGCTCGTGACATGATGGTCTTACGTAAGCAGTCGGCGAAGACGCGTGAGCCGGCGCCGGCTACGAGGGCTCGAACGCCCTGGCGGCGCTCCCAGAGGTTGTTGAGGATATGCTCGACCTGCACGAGTGGGTCGTCGAGCGGCGTGCCATGATCGTCGAGGGCGTGGGCGCAGATGTCGCTCACGAGCTCGGACAGTAGGTCGTCTTTGCTCTTGAAGAGGCCGTAGAATGTCGCACGGCCTACGTGAGCGCGCGCGATGACGTCGCCGACGGTAATCTTGCCGTAGTCCTCTTCGCCTAGCAGCTCGGAGAACGCCGCAACGATGGCGGCGCGGCTTTTTTCTTTGCGGGCATCCATGGCTATGCGTCCGCGTGAACGAGCAGGCAGCGAAGCGTACCGGAGCAACCCTCGTAGGGGCGCTTACCGGCACCGTAGCCGACGGCCTCGATGCGGTAGCGGGCCGGCAGGTGCTCGGATGTGCGCAGCGCGGCGACGATGGCGGCGCCCGTGGGCGTCACGAGCTCGCCGGCGACCGGTGCGGGCGTGAGGGCGATATTGCCCGCCTGGCACAGGTTGACGACAGCGGGGACGGGAATGGGCATAAGGCCGTGGGCGCAGCGGATGGTTCCGTGGCCCTCGGAGAGCGACTCGGCAACGATGTCCTCAATACCCAGGTCATCGAGGCAGATGGCGACAGAGCAGACGTCGACGATGGAATCGACAGTGCCTACCTCGTGGAACATGACGGTCTCGGGCGTTTTGCCGTGGGCCTTGGCCTCGGCGGCGGCGAGCGCGGTAAAGATGGCGAGCGCACGACGCTTAGCGTCATCGCTTAGCTGCGAGCCATCGATGATGGCGGTGACGTCCGCCAAAGAACGGTGGTGATGGTGGTGGGCGTGATGATGGACCTCGTGGCCATGGCCGTGGGTCTCATGGCCATGCTCGTGGCAGTGTTCGTGCTCGCCATGGTCATGATGGTGGTGCTCGTGCTCGTGCGTGTGCTCGGCAGCTGCTTCGTTGCCGTAGAGCCAGGCCATATCGTGATCGTGGTTCTCGAGCTCCTCTGCCAGCTGAACGTCAAAGTCGCAGGCGTCGATGCCATGCTTGTTTACACGTGTAACGGCAATCTCAAAGCCGCCGACCGGAAGCGTGGCGAGCTGCTCACGCAGATGCTCCTCGCTGGCGCCCAGGTCGAGCAGGGCCGCGACGGTCATGTCGCCGCTGATGCCCGAGGTGCCGTCGATGATAAGCGTGTGCTGATGGTTGGACATGAAATGCTCCTTAGCGGGCGCAGGACGTGCCGGCGCTCAGATGATTGATAAGACTTGCCTGATAGGCGGCGCCGAAGCCGTTGTCGATGTTGACGACCGAAACGCCGCTGGCGCAGGAGTTGAGCATGGCGAGCAGTGCGGCCATGCCACCAAAGCTCGCGCCGTAGCCCACGCTGGTAGGAACGGCGATGACCGGACAGCTCACCAGACCGCCGATAACGCTCGCCAACGCGCCCTCCATGCCGGCGATGGCAATGACCACCTGTGCCTGGGCGAGTTCCTCGGCATGCGCGAGCAGGCGGTGCAGACCGGCGACACCTACGTCGTAGAGGCGGTCGACCTCGTTGCCATAGAACTCGGCCGTCAACGCCGCCTCTTCGGCGACGGGCAGGTCGCTCGTGCCGGCGCAGGCGACGACGACGCGTCCGTTGCCGGTGGGGGAGGGCTTGCCACCCACCAGGGCGAGCCGGGCGTCCGGGACATATCCCAGGTCGATGTCGTTGCCGAGGAGCTCCGAGGTGCGGGCTGCTTTTTCGGCGTCCAGGCGCGTGACCAGGATGCGCTCCTGGCCGGCATCGCGCAGCGCTTCGATAATGGCGGCAATTTGCTCGGTGGTTTTACCGGCACCGTAGACAACCTCGCCGGCTCCCTGGCGCACTCCGCGCGAAAGATCGAGCTGCGCAAAACCCAGATCGGCGGTCGGAGCCGTCTGGATGCGCGTAAGGGCATCGGCAGGGGTGACTGCTCCGCCGGCAACATCGCTCAGCAATTGCTCAAGATCTTGCTTATCCATATATGTTCCCTTCGACGGCGCAAAGTCTAGCACTCAAAGGGCATGTTTCCGAACACTAAGACAAAATTGTTCGGAAACTATAGGACAGACTGATTCAATTGTTAGACGGATCGGCTAGTCGCGCAGGATGATGTCCATAGCGAGCATGAGGTTGCGCTCGTCGATGACAAACGGGGCGGCTTCGCGCGTCTTGGGCTTGGCGCAAAATGCGATGCCCGTGCCCGCGGCCTGAATCATGGGGATATCGTTGGCGCCGTCGCCGATCGCGACGGTATGGGCCATATCGACACCGCACTCAACCGCCCAATCCAGCAGCTGGATGAGCTTGGACTCCTTGGTCACAATGTCGGCAGCCAACTTACCGGTGAGCTTGCCGTTCACGATCTTCAGGCGGTTGGCCAGGCAAAAGTCGATACCCGCGGCAGCCACGATCTTGTCGGCGACCTCGTGGAAACCGCCGCTTACTACGCCGACCTTCCAGCCCTTGCTGTGCGCCGAGCGTACAAGCTCCAGCGCGCCGGGGGTAAACGTCACGCGCGCAAAGGTGCGCTCGAACACGCTCTCGTCAAGGCCGGCAAGCAGCCCCACGCGCTCCTCGAGCGCCTGCTTAAAGTCGAGCTCGCCGCGCATGGCGTGCTCAGTGATCTTCGCCACTTGCTCGCCTACGCCGGCCTCCTCGCCCAACAGGTCGATGACCTCCTGGTTGATGAGCGTGGAGTCGATATCCATAACGATGAGGCGTGCGGTCATGGCGGGCCTTTCCGAGTGCAGTTGTATTGGGGCACATTGTCGCACGCCGCACGCCTAGGCGACGGTCACGGTGCGTCAATTGTTTCGTCTCCGTCAAGTCTTTGGGCAAGAGCTACTTTTTCGCGGCACATCGACGCGGGTGCGATAAGATAGAACGCCATGTCTGGCTGCGCGGTCTACGCAGGCTGGGCAAATCTGTACGACGCCGCCCGGAACGACACGGGGCGGCACAGATCCATAAAGGAGGATCACTGGTATGAGCCAGACCCGTCCCATCGACGAGCATTCCATGCACACCCGTACCTGCGGCGAGCTTCGCCGCGAGAACGTGGGCGAAGAGGTCACCCTCACCGGTTGGGTGAGCCGTCGCCGCGACCACGGCGGCCTTATCTTCTGCGACCTTCGCGACCGCGAGGGCATCACGCAGCTCACCTTCGACCCCGAGCACTCCGACGGCGACGCCTTTAAGATCGCCGAGACCATGCGTCCCGAGTGGCCCATCAAGATCCACGGCGTTGTGCGCTCCCGTGGCGAGGAGACCACCAACGCCAAGCTCGCGACCGGCGAGATCGAGGTCCTGACCGACCACGCCGAGGTGCTCAACACGTCCGTCACCCCGCCGTTCCAGATCGAGGACGGCATCGAGACCAGCGAGGACACCCGTCTGCGCTATCGCTATCTGGACCTCCGTCGTCCCGAGATGATGGCCAACCTCAAGCTGCGCTCCGACTTTACCTTTGCCATTCGCGAGGCGCTGCACAACCGTGAGTTCATGGAGGTTGAGACGCCCTCCCTGTTTAAGTCCACGCCCGAGGGCGCCCGCGATTTCATCGTTCCCAGCCGTATTCAGCCGGGCAACTTCTACGCCCTGCCGCAGTCCCCGCAGCTCCTGAAGCAGCTGCTCATGGTCGGTGGCGTCGAGCGCTACTACCAGGTTGCCAAGTGCTTCCGCGACGAGGACCTGCGTGCCGACCGTCAGCCCGAGTTCACTCAGGTCGATATCGAGATGTCCTTCGTGGACCAGAATGACGTCATGAGCGCGCTCGAGGAGGTCCTGGCCGACGCCTTCGGCCGCATGGGCGTCGAGATGCCCACGCCGCTGCGTCGCATGGACTACTGGGAGGCTATGGACACCTATGGCTCCGACAAGCCCGATACCCGCTATGGCATGCACCTGGTCGACCTGACCGACATCTTTGCCAACTCCAAGTTCAAGGTCTTTGCGACTGCCGCAAACGAGGAGGGCTCTGCCGTCAAGGCCATTAACGCCAAGGGCGCCGGTGCCTGGGCACGTGCCAAGATCGATAAGCTCGCCGGCGTGGCTTCCACGTTTGGAGCCAAGGGCCTGGCTTGGATCGCCTTCCGCGAGGACGGCTCTATCAACAGCCCCATTGTCAAGTTCTTCTCGGACGAGGAGATGGCAGCCCTGCGCGAGCGCATGGACGTCGAGCCCGGCGACCTTGTGATGTTTGCCGCCGGCCCGCGCCTGCTCTCTGACGAGATCCTGGGCGGCATGCGTTCCCACATGGCCAACGCGCTCGAGATCAAGCGCGAGGGCCACGACTTCCTGTGGGTCGTCAACTTCCCGCTGTTCCACTGGGATGAGGACCGTAAGGCTTATGCCGCCGAGCACCAGCCCTTCACCCTGCCGACCGAGACCGACATCGCCAAGATCGAGGCCGACCCGTTGGCAGCCGGTTCTTGCACCTACGACTTTGTCATGGACGGCTTTGAGGCCGGCGGCGGCGGTATGCGTATCCACAACGCCGAGATGCAGATGTCCATGCTCAAGCTCCTGGGCTTTACCGAGGAGCGCGCCGAGTCTCAGTTTGGCTTCCTCATGGAGGCGCTCAAGTTTGGTGCGCCCCCGATGGGCGGTTTTGCTCTGGGCCTGGACCGCGTGTGCATGCTGCTCACCGGCTCCGACTCCATCCGCGACGTCATGGCGTTCCCCAAGACGGCCAGCGGCTCCGACCTTATGTCGGGCGCCCCGAGTGCCGTTTCCGGCGCCCAGCTCAAGGACGTCAGCCTGCGTCTGATGTAGGCGAGCGGCTATATATTGCCCGCAACGAGGGAAGGACGCGTGCCTTCCCTCGTTTTTTATGCGCCGAGGTTGTGAGGGCATGGGGTGACCGGACGTCGAGGAAACTGCGTCCCGGAATTTGCGTCCAGAATGGGATGTACTTTCCGCCAGGGTCGCTCAGCGGAAACTGCGTCCCAGAATCCAGCCAAATAACGGGTCGCACTTTCCGGTTGAGCCTTCTGGCGGAAACTGTGTCCCATCATTGACGCTCGAAATGGGATGCGATTTCCGTTCCGCCCTCAACAAGCATCTAACGCTACAATAACTACCACGTGGCTGGGTTTGCCGGCCGAATGTGCGATGTCGTGGGAGGGGACATGGTCGAGTTTACAAAGACGATTAAAGATCCGTTGGGATTACATGCCCGCCCGGTTGCGCTGCTCTATGACATCATTGCCAAGCATCGTAGCGACGTGTCAGTCAGCATCGGTGATCGCCACACGGACGGCCGCGATGTCATGGGACTCATGGCTCTCTACGGCGAGTGCGGCGAGGATATCATCTTCCGCGTTTCGGGCGTAGATGAGGCCTCCTGTGTCACATCGATCAGAAATCTCTCGCTTTAAGCATGACAGGGCGTGGTAAAGGATGGTCCTTTGCCGCGCCCTTTTGTTTCGTATAGGAAACTTTTTCGAAATCTGAATGGGGACCCTTTCCAAAAAGTTAACCACGTGCTAGTCTACTATAGCGAACATAGACGTGGTTAACTTTTAACGCGTCGATGTTGAAGACGAACTGACGTTAGGAGCCACTCATGTCTTGCGGACCGCAGATGCCGGCCATGCCGCTTTCGATGGTAAAAGCGGGCGAAACCGTGCGCGTGTCTCGTGTAAAGGGCGATGAGGATATGAAGCACCACCTCAAGGATCTCGGCTTTGTCGAGGGCAACGAAATCCACGTGGTGAGCTCGAGTGGCGGCAATACCATCGTCACGGTGCTGGGCGCACGCTTTGGTATCGATTCCAAGGTTGCCATGCGCATCATGACCGTCGGTTAGTCCGCAGCATTTCATAAAACCGAAAGGGGGACAAGAGGATGAAGACGTTGGGTGACGTTAAGGTGGGCGAGAGCTCCACCATCGTCAAACTTCACGGTGAGGGTGCGCTTCGCCGCCACCTTATGGACCTGGGGCTCATAAAGGGCACTTCGTTCAAGGTCGTGAAGGTTGCACCGCTCGGTGATCCGGTAGAGATCAACGTGCGCGGCTACGAGCTTTCCATCCGCAAGGAGGAGGCCGCCGTCGTCGAGGTCCAGTAAGGACTCGTGGTGCATATTTCTGCAGATAAAGTTAGTTTTTTCTAACTTAATGCAGCATCTTTGAAGCACATTATCCAGCCTGCGCGGAGAAAGCAGCGCGGGCAAACAAGGAAGAAGGATTGAATGGCGGATTCTCAGATCCATGTCGCGCTGGCGGGTAACCCCAACTGCGGCAAGACCACGCTTTTCAACCTGATCACCGGCGCCAACGGCTACGTTGGCAACTGGCCCGGCGTCACGGTTGAGAAAAAGGAAGCCAAGCTCCTAAGCGACAAGAACGTTACCATCACGGACCTCCCTGGCATCTACTCGCTTTCCCCCTACAGCTCCGAGGAGCAATGCTCGCGCGATTACCTCATGAGCGGCGAGCCCGATGTTGTCGTCCAGGTGGTCGACGCCACCAACCTCGAGCGTAACCTGTACCTGGCGCTTCAGGTTATCGAGACCGGCCTGCCCGTGGTCGTTGCCCTCAACATGGCCGACCTGGTCGAGAAGAACGGCGACAAGATCGACACGGACAAGCTTTCCAAGAAGCTCGGCTGCCCGGTCATGATGATCTCGGCTCTTAAGAACAAGGGCATCAAGGAACTCTTCGAGCAGGTCAAGAAGTCCGCTGCTTCTAAGGGCCAGGTGCCGGAGCACAAGTTCGATTCCTCCATCGAGGACGTTCTAGATCACATCGAGAACAACCTTCCGGCGAGCGTTCTCGCCAACAAGCGCCGCTATTACGCCGTCAAGCTGTTCGAGCGTGACGCAGACGCCTGCAAGCTCATCAACCTCACTAAGGAGAAGGCCGCTCGCGTGGAGGAGCTGGTCGCCCGGTGCGAGCAGGACTGCGACGACGATACCGAGTCCATCATCACCGGTGAGCGCTATGGCGTCATCGCGCACATCATCGATGAGTGCCTCACTAAGGCTCCGGCCAAGATGAGCACCTCCGAGAAGATCGACCGCGTGGTTACCAACCGTATCCTGGGTCTGCCGATCTTTGTGGTCATCATGTTCTGCGTGTACTACATCGCCGTTTCTACCTTGGGCGGCACGGTGACCGACTTCACCAACGACCAGCTCTTCGGCACCGACGGCTGGTACGTGCTCGGTCAGGGCCGCGACGCCTACGACGCGGCCGTCGAGGCTGCGGGCGACAATGCCGACTCGGTCGACCCGGCACAGTACGGCCCCTATGTCCCCGGCATCACCACCGTGGTGCACGACGCCCTTGTGGCGGGCGGCACCGAGGACGGTGGCCTGGTCGATTCGCTGGTCTGCGACGGCATCGTCGGCGGCCTGGGCGCCATCTTCGGCTTTGTGCCGCAGATGTTCCTGCTGTTCGTCATGCTGTCCTTCCTGGAGGACTGCGGCTACATGGCCCGCGTCGCCTTCATCATGGACCGCGTGTTCCGCCGCTTTGGCCTGTCCGGTAAGTCCTTCATTCCTATGCTCGTGTCTTCGGGCTGCGGCGTCCCCGGCGTCATGGCCACCAAGACCATCGAGAACGAGAAGGACCGCCGCATGACGGTCATGACCACCACGTTCATTCCCTGTGGCGCTAAGCTGCCGATCATCGCCCTGCTCATGGGCTCCATCATCGGCGATTCTTCCACCACCGCCGCGTGGATCAGCCCGCTCTTCTACTTCCTGGGCGTCTTTGCCGTCATCGCCTCGGGCCTCATGCTCAAGAAGACCAAGCTCTTCGCCGGCCGCCCGACGCCGTTCGTTATGGAGCTTCCTGCCTACCACTTCCCGGCGATCCGCTCTTGGGCGCTGCACGTGTGGGAGCGCTGCTGGGCCTTTATCAAGAAGGCCGGCACGGTCATCTTCGCGTCCACTGTCGTGGTTTGGTTCCTGTCCAACTTTGGTAGCTACAACGGTTCCTTTGGCTTCCTGCCTGCGATGGGCGGCATCCCCGAGGAGTTCATGGACTACTCCGTGCTCGCCATGCTGGGCAACCTGGTCGCTTGGATCTTCGCCCCGCTCGGCTTTAGCACCTGGCAGGCCACCGCGCTGACCGTCTCTGGCCTCGTCGCTAAGGAGAACGTCGTCGCAACCGCCGGTTCGCTGCTGTCCGTTGCCGACGTCGCCGAGACCGACCCGAGCCTGTGGACCGCGTTCGCCGGCATGTTCCCGACCATGGGCGCTTGCGTTGCCTTTGGCGCTTTCAACCTGCTGTGCGCCCCGTGCTTTGCCGCCATGGGTACCATCCGCAACCAGATGGACTCCGGCAAGTGGACTGCGATCGCCATCGGTTACGAGTGCGCCTTCGCTTGGGTGATCGGCCTGTTCATCAACCAGTTCTACAACCTGCTTGTGTTGGGACAGTTTGGTATCTGGACGATTGTGGCCATCGTGCTGCTGGTTGCGATGCTCTTCCAGATCTTCCGTCCCATGCCCAAGCATGCATGGACCGACGAGGACGAGACCAACACTGCTTCCGCCGCAGTTTCCGCTTAAGTCCGAATAAGGATTAGCCTCTTTTCACGAGCCCGGGTGTCCCAGCGACCCCGGGCTTTTTGTGCATGGGAGACAGATTGCTTTGCCCTAGAAGTTAAGATGTGGCGTTTCCGCAGATAAAACCGACCAAAATAAACCTTTCCCCTTTTGGTAGGTGGAGAATAGGGTAAAGTAAGTGGTGGTTAACTAGAGGAGGCTTGCTATGGCACCTATCGATATTGTTGTACTGGCTGTTATCGGTATTGCGTTTGTCGCGGTATGCGTGCGCATCTACCGCAAGGGCACTTGCGCCGACTGCGCTCAGGGAGGCGTTTGCACCGGGCATTGCTCCAACAAAAAGACGTGCGCCGCACTTAAGGGCGTGGACAAAATCGCCGAAGACTTGGGTCGCGGTATCAAATAAGGTCCGGACATCCAAGCGCTCCGCGGGCATCCGTTCGCGGAGCGCTTTGTGCATTTGAGGGAGAGCACGGCGAGTCGAAGAGTATTTTTGGGTATCGTTAAATCAGTTGCGGTGAAATACGGACTGTTTTGGCTGTCAAAGGCCTTATCTACTCCGTATTCCACCGCAACTTTTTGTGGGGTGGGCTAGAGACGCTGCATGCGGTACCCGACACCCATGTGCGTCTGAATCATCTTGGGGTGAGAGGGGTCTGCCTCGATCTTCTTGCGCAGGGTGCGCATGAACACGCGCAGACTCGCCAGATCGCTGTCCCAACTCGTGCCCCATATCTCGCGGGTGATGAAGGTGTGGGTGAGCACCTTGTCGACGTTTTTCGCCAGAAGGACGAGCAATTTATACTCGGTTGGGGTGAGCGAGAGCTCGCGCCCGTCTTTCGTCGCGTATCCCGCGGCGTAGTCGATATGCAGCGGACCGTTGTCGAACGTGCTCGCTTCTGTCGATTCGCTCGACGCCATCGAGGAGCGCCTCAAATTCGCGCGGACGCGCGCGAGCAACTCATCCACAGAAAAGGGCTTGGTGAGGTAGTCGTCTGCCCCTGCGTCAAGTGCTGCAATCTTGTCGGAATCTTCGGTGCGCGCCGAAATGACGATAATGGGGACTGCCGACCAGCTTCGGATCTTCGTGATGACCTCGATACCGTCAATGTCGGGAAGGCCGAGGTCGAGCATGATGAGGCTGGGGCCGTGCGACACCGCATCCATGATGGCGGCCTGGCCGTTGCAAACCTTGCTCACGACATAGCCGTGGAGGTCAAGTGCGGTCGAAACGAGGTTTTGAACGGTCAGGTCATCTTCGACCAGGAGGATGCGTGGCTTAGCGGCATTATTCATGAATCTCGATCTCCTCGGCGGGCAGGGTAAAACGGAAGACGGCCCCATGGGGGTGGTTGTCGCGAACTTCGATGACGCCGCCATGCGCCTCCACGATGGAGCGGCAGAGCGACAGCCCAAGGCCGATGCTTCGGCGCGAATCCACGGGCCGCGTATTGCTTGAGGTGAAGAAGCGCTCAAAGATATGAGGCTTGTCGCAGTCTGCCACACCCGGCCCATCGTCTGCGACGTCCACCACGACGAACGCGCCCTCGCGACGTGCGCTGATGGTGACAGTCGAGTCCTCGGGCGTGTATTTGAAGGCGTTCATGATGAGATTCGTAAGCACCTGCATGATGAGATGGACGTCGATGCGTACCAGCAGGATGTCGTCAGTGTGCTCGATGGTGACGGCACGTCCATGCGATGCTTGGGCGACATGGCTGAGGGCGGCCTCGATGACCTCGTCGATGAGCTCGGATGTTAAGTTGAGGCGAATGGTGCCGTCCTCGACGCGTGTGATGGCGAGGAGGTTCTCCACGGTATCGATAAGCCAGAGGGAGTCGTCGTAGATGGCATCGGCAAGATCGCAGCGTTGCTCGAGGCTGAGCTTCTCGTCGCTCTTCCGAAGGATTGCCGCAGATCCGGATATAGCCGTGAGAGGTGTCCTCAAATCGTGGCCGATGGAGCGCAAAAGGTTGGCGCGCAGCTGCTCGTTTTTCGCCAAGACCGCAGCCTCTTCGCGCTCTTGCGCCGCCCGGTCGCTTTCGAGCGCCAAGGCGCATTCGCCTACGATAGATAGGACGATCGAATGCTCGAAGGCTTCGATCTCGCGCCCCTCCAGGTCGATGCCGATGACACCGAATACCTTGTCGCCGGTGCGAACCGCGAGGTAGAGACAGCGCGCTTCAGGCAGGGTCCGCGTGCTTGCGCCCGCGCGCTTGTTGTTGGTGTAGGTCCAGGTTGCAACGGCGCGCTCGTAGTCGGTGAGCAGCGACGCGGATCGGTTTTCGGTGCCAGCGGACTCATAGAGCGTCTTGCCGAGCGTGCCGTGTTCGGCGGTGTAGAAGACCACGTCGAGTTTTAGCAGTTTGATGAGTTGGTTCATGGCGACGCGGGCGCACTCCTCCGCGCTATGGGCTTGCTGCAAGAGCTGGTTCGTTTCGAGGAGTACGCGCGTTTTGAATGCGTTCTCGGCGGAGGTACGGGCGTTGTCGGCGATGCGCGCAGTCAACTCGCCGGCGACCATGGCGGTAGCGAACATGATGCCGAACGTGACCAGATAGCTTCGGTCATAGCTGGCGAGCGAAAACAGAGGCGTGACGAAGCAGAAGTTGTAAAGCACTACAGAGAGCACGCTCGATACGATCGTGCAGATACGCCCCGTCGTGGTGACGGCGGTCAGCAGGGCTGTGAGGATATAGAGGGATATGATGCTGGAATCGGCAAATCCCAGATGGCGGAAAGCCGTGCCGATCGCCGTGGCGACAAGAGAGAGGGCCAGCGCGCGAAGCACGTCTCGGCTGCTGGGCGGCTGCGGGGCGAGCGCACGGCGGCGTCCTTTGGGCCGGGAGGGCGGAGTCGACTGGTCTGGAATGATGTAAATGTCGAGGTTCGGGGCGAATGTTATGAGCTGTTCTACGAGAGATTTGCGGCCGAAGAGAGCCTGACGGACGCTGCTGTGCTCGCCCGTGCGCCCCATGACGATCTTCGAAATACCCGACAGGCGCGCGAACTCGGAGATCTGAAACGCGACGTCGTCGCCATAGACGGTTTCCATATGTGCTCCGAGCTGCTCGGCTAGGGCGATATTGGCTGCAAGCTTGGCGCGCTCATCATCGCTCATGGCTTGCGTGCGCGGGCTCTCTACGAACAGGGCGACGAGCTCGCTGCGAAACGCTTTCGCCATGCGTGCGGCGGTACGGACGATGCGGGGATTGGTCGGCGCCGGGGAGACACAGACTAAGATACGCTCCTTGGTGTAGTAGTCACGGTTTCCCAGCACGCGTGCGGCGTCTGTGAGGTGGCCGGTGCGATCGGCGCAGCGGCGCAGCGCGATTTCTCGGAGTGCGGTGAGGTTCTCGACGGTAAAAAAATGCTGTTGCGCTCGGTCGGCTTGTGCGGGACGGTAGACGAGGCCGGCGCGAAGGCGCTCAAGTAGGTCTTCGGGCTCTATGTCGACGAGCTCGACCTGGTCGGCATCATCGAAGATACGGTCGGGGATTCGTTCGCTCACGACAACGCCGGTGATGGATGCAACCATGTCGTTTAGGCTCTCGATATGCTGAACGTTCACGGTCGTATAGACGTCGATGCCCGCATGTAGAAGTTCCTCGACGTCTTGATAGCGTTTGTCGTGGCGAGACCCCGGCGCATTCGTATGGGCGAGCTCGTCGACAAGGATGAGTTGAGGGGCGCGTTCGATAGCCGCATCTAGATCGAACTCGTTGAGCGTAATACCGTTGTGTTCGATGAGTTTACAGGGCACGTTCTCAAGCCCTTGTGCAAGATGGGCAGTTGCCGGACGTTCGTGCGGCTCGATGTATCCCGCGACGACGTCGACACCTCGCCGCTTGGCGGCGTGGGCGGCTTGAAGCATCGCATAAGTTTTGCCCGTGCCAGCAGCGTAGCCAAAGAAAATCTTGAGGTGTCCCCGGCTGGTTCGAGCGTCATCGGCGACCTCGTCTTTCTCAATTGCCTTGAGGATGAGGTCTGGATTGACGCGAGTGTCCGATGCGTCGCGCTGCATAGCGTAGCCTTTCTGAAGCGTTGTCCATGCGTGCATACGCGGTGAGGACGCCGCTGTATGCTCGCGAGGTCAAGTATAGGCGCGCTGCAGCCGCAATAGTGCTTTTTACCTGCATCTTTACGGCATCTTAAGGTCGTGAGCCCCAGCCCTCACGCCTCTTTAATCCCTAGAAGCGTTTACTGTCCCCAGGCGCTTGCGAGGGCAGGCGTCCGAGACATCGGACCGCGTGTGAAAGGGGCGGTAAATGGACATCCTCATTCCCATCATCGGAGTCGTCTGCATTGGACTCCTTATCTATTACATCTACATTCTGATGAGGAGTGATTCGTAAACTATGGACGCTGCGATTCAGTACATCTTGTACTTTGCCGTGCTCGTCGTCCTGGCCGTTCCGCTCGGTCGGTTCATGGCCCATATCATGGATGGTGAGCATACGTTCCTGTCGCCTGTGATTGCTCCTGTGGAGCGCGGCGTCTATCGTCTGCTTCGCATCGACGCGGCAGAACAGATGGGGTGTAGGCGCTATCTGGCGAGCGTGCTGGTCTTTTCGGGGATCGGCCTCGTGGCTCTTGTGGCACTCCAGGCGCTTCAGTCCTTCTTGCCAGGCAATCCCCAGCACCTGCCGGGTGTGTCATGGGACCTGTCGTTCAATACGGCTGCTTCCTTCATAACCAACACCAACTGGCAGTCCTATTCCGGTGAGACCACCCTGTCCTACTTTGTGCAGTTCATGGGCCTCACTGTGCAAAACTTCTTGTCCGCCGGCACCGGTATTGCGGTCATGTTCGCGCTCATCCGCGGTTTCCGTCAGGTCAAGGAGCAGGGTCTGGGTTCCTTCTGGGTCGACCTCACCCGCACCGTCCTGTATGTGCTCATCCCGCTGAACCTCGTGTTCGGTATCTGCCTGGCTGCCGGTGGCGTCATCTCCAACTTCCAGCCGGCTCAGAAGGCCGAGCTCGTAGAGCCCGTCGCTGTCCAGCCTAATGCAGACGGCGGCTGGAGCGTCATCGACGGCGCCCAGATCGAAGGCGACACGGTCAAGGTCGATGGCAAGGTCGTCGAGGACGCACGCGTGGTCACCGAGCAGTTCCTGCCCCAGGGCCCCGCGGCTCCTCAGGTCGCCATCAAGCAGTCCGGCACCAATGGCGGCGGCTTCTTCGGCGTGAACTCCGCCCATCCGTATGAAAACCCCAGCGCCTTCACTAACATCATCGAGATGACCAGCCTGCTGCTGATCCCGGCCGCCTGCTGCTTCACCTTCGGTATCGGCGTCAAGAACACCAAGCAGGGCAAGGCCATCTTTGCCGCCATGTTCATCTTGCTAGTGATCTTCACCGGCATCATCGCCGTCAACGA
The DNA here is from genome assembly GCA_048201895.1 of Collinsella sp. Taxonomy (GTDB): domain Bacteria; phylum Actinomycetota; class Coriobacteriia; order Coriobacteriales; family Coriobacteriaceae; genus Collinsella. The sequence continues at coordinate 47,647 of DBFBGO010000003.1, forward strand.
GCATGCGGGCACCCCGCAGCTGGCCGATGGCGGAGCGGTCAATATCGAGATGACCGACGGCCAGGCCGGCGGCAACATGGAGGGCAAGGAGAGCCGCTTCGGTATCGCCGCTTCCTCCACGTGGTCGGCATGCACCACCGCCGCTTCCAACGGCTCGGTTAACTCCATGCACGACTCCTACACCCCGCTGGGCGGTTTTGTCCAGATGCTCCAGATGGCTCTGGGCGAGGTCGTCTTTGGCGGCGTGGGCTGCGGTCTGTACGGCATGATCGGCTTCGCCATCCTCACGGTGTTCATCGCCGGCCTCATGGTCGGACGCACGCCTGAGTTCCTGGGCAAGAAGATCGAGCCGGGTGAGATGCGCTGGGCAGTTGTCCTGTGCCTGGCAACTCCGTTTGCCATTCTGGTGTGCTCGGCCATCGCCTGCATGGTGCCCGGTCTTGTCGACCAGCTCAACAATGGCGGCGCGCACGGCTTCTCCGAGGTGCTGTATGCCTTCACATCATGCGGCGGCAACAACGGCTCGGCGTTTGCAGGCATGAACTGCAACATTCCCTGGATCAACGTCATGCTCGGTCTCGAGATGCTGTTCGCCCGCTTCATGCCCATCATCGGCACGCTGGCTATCGCCGGCTCGCTGGCCAAGAAGGGTAAGGTCGCCGAGAGCGCCGGTACCCTGTCTACCACCAACGGCATGTTCGTATTCCTGCTCGTGTTCATCGTTCTGCTGATCGGTGCCCTGAGCTTCTTCCCGGCCCTGGCGCTTGGCCCCGTTGCCGAGTTCTTCCAGATGATTGCGTAAAGGAGGGCGCAGATTTATGGCTATGCAAAAAGACATGATGGGCCGCGCGGTCCGCGACTCGTTTGCCAAGCTGGATCCTCGCGTCCAGATTCAAAACCCGGTCATGTTCCTGGTGTGGCTTTCCGCCGTCATGACCTCCGTCCTGGCCGTCGCTTCCATCTTCGGTGTGCAGGACGCGGGTGTGCCCACCTATTATGTGGTCGCCATCGCGGTCATCCTGTGGCTCACCGACCTGTTCTCGAACTTCGCCGAGGCGCTTGCCGAGGGCCGCGGTAAGGCTCAGGCCGATTCCCTGCGTGCGGCCAAGAAGGATGTCGAGGCGCATCGCATCGAGTCCGTTGAGGACAAGGAGCACTTCACCGTCGTTCCCGGCACCGAGCTCACGCGCGGCGACCTGGTGATCGTACGCGCCGGCGAGCAGATCCCCGGCGACGGCGACGTCATCGAGGGCGCTGCCTCCGTTGACGAGTCCGCCATCACCGGCGAGTCCGCCCCTGTGGTCCGCGAGGCCGGCGGCGACCGCTCTGCCGTTACCGGTGGTACCACGGTGCTGTCCGACTGGATCGTCGTCAAGATCTCCAGTGAGCCCGGCCAGAGCTTTCTGGACAAGATGATCGCGATGGTCGAGGGTGCCGCGCGCAAGAAGACCCCCAACGAGATCGCTCTGGAAATCTTCCTGGTGGCCCTCTCCATCGTCTTTATCCTGGTCACGCTGGCCCTGTATTGCTACTCCTGCTTCTCGGCCGGTCTTAACGACATGGTCAACCCCACGGCCGTGACCACGCTTGTGGCGCTGCTCGTGTGCCTAGCTCCCACTACCATCGGTGCGTTGCTGTCCGCCATCGGCATCGCCGGCATGAGCCGTCTGAACGAGGCCAACGTGCTGGCCATGTCCGGTCGCGCCATCGAGGCCGCCGGCGACGTCGACATCCTCATGCTCGACAAGACCGGCACCATCACCCTGGGTAACCGCCAAGCCGCCGAGTTCATCCCGGTCGACGGCGTCGATCCCGCGGAGCTGGCCGATGCCGCCCAGCTTTCCTCGCTGGCCGACGAGACCCCCGAGGGCCGCTCCATCGTCGTCCTCGCCAAGGAGCAGTTCGGTCTGCGCGGCCGCACACTCGAGGATAAGGGTATGGAGTTTATCCCGTTCACCGCGGCGACGCGTATGTCCGGCGTGAACTACGAGGGCAATGAGATCCGCAAGGGCGCTGCCGATTCCGTGCGCACCTATGTGGAGGCAGCCGGCGGCGTGTTCTCAAAGGAGTGCGACGAGGCCGTCGAACGCATCGCCAAGGCCGGCGGCACCCCGCTGGTCGTGACCAAGAACTGCCGCGTGCTGGGCGTTGTGTACCTCAAGGACATCATCAAGTCCGGCGTTAAGGAGAAGTTCGCCGACCTGCGCAAGATGGGCATCAAGACCATCATGGTGACGGGCGACAACCCGCTCACCGCCGCGGCAATCGCCGCCGAGGCCGGCGTTGACGACTTCCTGGCCGAGGCCACCCCTGAAGGCAAGCTCGAGAAGATCCGCGAGTTCCAGCGTGAGGGCCACCTGGTCGCCATGACCGGCGACGGCACCAACGACGCGCCCGCTCTGGCCCAGGCCGACGTCGCCGTGGCCATGAACACGGGCACCCAGGCTGCCAAGGAGGCCGGAAACATGGTTGACCTCGACTCCAGCCCCACCAAGCTCATCGAGGTCGTGCGTATTGGCAAGCAGCTGCTCATGACCCGCGGTTCGCTCACGACCTTCTCGGTAGCCAATGACGTGGCGAAGTACTTCGCTATCATTCCGGCCCTGTTCTCGCCGATCTATCCGGGCCTTGGCGCGCTCAACATCCTCGGTCTGGCAAGCCCGCTGTCCGCGGTTCTTTCGGCCATCATCTACAACGCGCTCGTTATCGTCGCGCTGATCCCGGCAGCGCTGAAGGGCGTTAAGTACCGCGAGGTCCCGTCCGGACAGCTGCTGACCCACAACCTGCTCGTGTGGGGTCTGGGCGGCATCGTTGCCCCGTTCGTATTCATCAAGCTCATCGACATGCTGCTCGCGTTCTGCGGCATTATGTAAGTGGAGGTTTGTATGTTCAAAGGTGTTGCATCGCGCGCACTGGGCGTGTTCGCGCTGTTTACCGTTGTCTGCGGCCTGGGCTATACGCTCGTCGTGACCGGCATCGCCCAGGTTGCGTTCCCGTATCAGGCGAACGGTTCGCTCATCAAGGTCGACGACAAGATCGTGGGCTCCGAGCTGATCGGCCAGAACTTCGAGGATGAGGATCACATGTGGGGCCGCATCCAGAACGTGTCAATTGTCGAAGGCGAAGACGGCGAGCTCATGGCGTACGGTGCCCCGTCCAACCTGTCCCCGGCGAGTGAGGAGTACCGGCAGCTTGTGGACGCGCGCGTCGAGAAGATTCGCGCCGCCAACCCCGATGCCGATATGGACGCCGTACCCGTCGACCTGGTGACGTGTTCGGGGTCCGGCCTCGACCCGGAGATCTCTCCGGATGCCGCCGAGTACCAGGTCCCGCGCCTTGCCAAGGCCACGGGCAAAAGTGAGGACGAGGTGCGCGACATCATCGCCGCGTGCACCAAGGGCCGTTTCCTCGGCGTGTTCGGCGAGCCCACGGTCAACGTGCTCAAGGTGAACCTTATGCTGGACGGCGCGCTGTAGGTGAGGGAGTGGCGGATGAGGGCATGACTGACTATCTGAGCCCTCAAGTCCACCCCGCCCATCAGTTGCGGTGAAATACGGACTGTTTTGCCTGTCAAAAGCCTCACCTACTCCGTATTCCACCGCAACTTTTTTGTGAGGGTCGGGATTGAAGGTGGGGAGTGCGAGCGAGTGCGAATGCAGCGGATGCTGGTACAATAGGTACGTCAGCAACTGCCGCCGAGCGGCTCAAATGAAAGGAATCCCGCATGGAGTCCTCCGCCTACCCGATGCTCTTTAGCCCGATCAAGGTCGGTACGACCGAGGTCAAGAACCGCGTCTTTATGCCGCCGGTGTCCACGAACCTGGCCGATCATGGCTACGTGACCGACGACTTGGTCGATCATTACCGCGCCCGTGCCAAGGGCGGCGTGGGCCTCATCATTACCGAGGTCGTGACGGTCGAGCCCACCTATACCTATCTGCCGGGCGACATGTGCTGCTACGACGACACGTTCATCCCCGGTTGGGAAAAGCTCGCCGCCGCTGTGCACGAGTACGGCTGCAAGATCATGCCGCAGCTCTTCCACCCCGCCTACATGGCCTTTAACATTCCGGGCACGCCGCGCCTGATCGCTCCGTCCTTTGTGGGCCCGTCCTATGCCCGCGAGGCGCCGCGCTCCATTACGGTCGATGAGATTCACGAGCTCACGCATCAGTTTGGCGACGCTGCCGTGCGTATGCAGAAGGCCGGTGTCGATGGCGTCGAGGTCCATGCGGCGCATGCCCACGGCATGCTTGGCGGCTTTTTGACCCCGCTCTACAACAAGCGTACCGACGAGTACGGCGGCTCGCTCGACGCCCGCATGCGCTTTTTGCTCGAGGTCATCGCCGAGATTCGCGAGCGCTGCGGCAAGGACTTTATCATCGACGTCCGCATCTCGGGCGATGAGTACACCGATGGCGGCCTGACCCTCAACGACATGATCTATGTCTCGCGTCGCTTGGAGAAGGCCGGCGTCGACATGATTCACGTGTCGGGCGGTACCACCATCAAGCGCGGTTCCGCAATTCCCGCCGCCGGCACGCAGCAGGCCTCGCATGCCGCCTGCTCGCGCGAGATCAAAAAGCACGTCAACATTCCCGTCGCCACCGTCGGACGTATCAACGAGGCCTGGATCGCCGAGGAGCTGATCGAGGACGGCGCTGCCGACATATGCATGATGGGCCGCGCCAATCTGTGCGATGCCGAGTTCTGCAACAAGGCCGCTGCCGGCAACGCCGACGAGATCCGTCCCTGCATTGGCTGCCTGCGCTGCCTGAACGGCATTATGTTCGGCAAGCGCATCTCCTGCACCGTTAACCCGGACGTGGAGCGCGACGAGGCTGGCTACGAGCCTGCCGCCGAGGCCAAGAACGTACTGGTTGTGGGTGCTGGTCCTGCGGGCATGGAGGCGGCGTTCATTGCCGCCAAGCGCGGCCACAACGTGGTGCTCGTGGACAAGCAGGACGAAGCGGGCGGCGAGATGCGTATCGCAGCCGTTCCGCCAGCAAAGCAGGAGCTCACCCGCGTGATCAAGTATCAGTACCGTCGCCTGGCCGAGGCCGGCGTGAAGTGCGTATTTGGCACCGAGCTTACTGCCGAGGACATTCAGCGTGACTACGCGGGTTGCGAGGTCGTCCTGGCTTATGGCGCCGAGCCCATCGCTCCGGCCTTTATGCAGGGCTTTAAGCAGGTTATGACGGCTGACGACCTGCTGGGCGGCAAGGCTTTCCCGGGCAAGAAGATCGTCATCGTGGGCGGAGGCACCGTCGGTTGCGAGACGGCCGACTACCTGGCCCCGTTGGTCAACGACCTGTCGCCGGCCAATCGCGATGTCACTGTTATCGAGATGACCAAGACGCTCGCCGCCAACGAGGGCGGCGCCGGTCGCGCGGTGCTCATCACGCGCATGCTCTCCAAGGGCGTCCACGTGCTGACCGAGGCCAAGGTGACCGAGATTACCGAGGATGCCATCAGCTACGAGAAGGATGGCGAGGTCCACACCATCGCCGATGCCGATACACTGGTGCTTGCCATGGGTTATCGTCCCAATACCAAGTTGGCCGACGACCTTGCCGCTGCCGGCGTTGCCACCCACGTGTTGGGTGACGCCGACAAGTGCGGCAACATCCGCGATGCCATCGGCGATGGCTACAAGGTTGCCTGCGAGCTCTAGTCAACCCCCTTTGCACCAATCGATTGCAAAAAGCGGCGGCTGCCCTGCGTGTTGGGCGGCCGCCGCCTGCGTTTTGCCAAAGAAAGATGATTGTCGGGCCCTAAATGCCTTTTGCTTCTGCTCCCTCCGCAATCATGTTGCGGTTATACACCAGGTGCAGATACATCGCGTCGTGCACGGCGGTGGGATTGCGTGAGGCGATGGCGTCGGCCACATCGCGGTGCGTGCGGATAGTTTCCTCGACGAGCTTTTTGCCGGTCACGTCGATAAAGAGGGGGACGGATGCCTTGAACACGCCCATCAGGCGGGGAACGACGAGGTTTCCGGAGCTCTCGGCAATGGCATTGTGGAACGCAGTGTCGGCGGTGGAGTAATCCTCACCGGCCTCGGCCAGGCGCTCGGATTCGTCGCAGAGCTCTTTGATACAGACGACCTGGTCGTTGGTTGCGCGCTCGGCCGCCATGCGTGCTATCTGCGGCGGTGCTACGGCCCTCTCGCACGTCAACGATGCCGGTTTTTTTGGATGTGCTCCTCGTTCCTGGAGATTGACGAGAAAACCACCCTCAAGTCCTGGACCATTATGGAGACGCTCATCGGCCTTTCGGGTCTTGCCTGCGCCCTGGTGATTTCGTTCTTCGCCTAGTTCGCGTAGCTAAGCATCTTTTGCCGAGTGCATCGCTCGGTACCCATTTACACCTGATTCATTAACCAACGATTGGTACAACCGTTCAAATCAAAAGAGGAGAGCATCATGGACGAGAAGACCGAGGCACAGATTCAGCAGGAGGCAGCCGACCTGGTTGCCAAGCTGCAGCCGCGTTCCGGCAAGTTTCGCACCATCAGCCCCGAGATGGACCCGCTGCGTCTGGGCTCTGGCTGGTCCATCGAGGATCTGGACAAGCCGCAGGTCATTATCGAGTCGACGTTCGGCGACTCGCACCCGGGTTCTGCCGGCCTGTTTGAGCTGGTCGAGGAGGTCCGTGCTGGCGTTGCCGAGGCTGGCGGTCACGGTGCCCGTTACTTCTGCACCGATATCTGCGACGGCGAGGCCCAGGGCCACGACGGCATTAACTACTCGCTGCCCAGCCGCGACATGATCGCCAACATGATCGAGATCCATGCCAAGGCCACCCCGTTCGACGCCGGCGTCTTTGTCGCCAGCTGCGATAAGGGCCTGCCTGCGAACCTCATGGCCATGGGCCGCATCAACATCCCCTCCATCGTCGTTACCGGCGGTGTCATGGATGCGGGACCCGACCTGCTGACCCTGGAGCAGCTCGGCGCGATTTCTGCCCGCTACGAGCGCGGCGAGATCTCTCGCGAGGAGCTTGAGTTTGCCAAGCACAACGCATGCCCCAGCTGCGGCGCCTGCTCGTTTATGGGCACCGCGTCGACCATGCAGGTTACCGCCGAGGCCCTGGGCCTTATGCTCCCCGGCACGGCCCTGCTGCCCGCTACCAGCTCCGACCTGCGTGAGTTTGCGCGCGAGGCCGGCCGCCAGTCCGTGTGGCTCTCCGAGCACAACCTGTGCCCCCGCGACATCGTGACCAAGGAGTCTTTCGAGAACCTCATCATGGTCCACGGCGCCATTTCGGGTTCCACCAACTCGCTGCTGCATATTCCTGCTATCGCCCGCGAGTTTGGCATCGAGATGTCCGCCGACGACTTCGACCGCCTGCACCGTGGCGCCCACTACCTGCTCAACGTCCGTCCCGCAGGTGAGTGGCCGGCGCAGTTCTTCTACTATGCGGGTGGCGTGCCGCGCATCATGGAGGAGATCAAGTCGATGCTCCACCTCGACGTTATGACCGTCACCGGCAAGACTCTCGGCGAAAACCTCGAGGACCTTAAGAACAACGGCTACTACGAGAAGTGCGGCCGCTACTTGGAGAAATGGAACCTCAAGCGCGAGGACATCATTCGCCCGTTTGACCAGGCTTTTGGTACCGACGGCTCCATCGCCATCCTCCACGGCAACCTTGCCCCCGAGGGCGCCGTCGTCAAGCACACGGTTGTTCCGCGCGAGATGTTCCAGGCCACGCTTAAGGCACGTCCGTTCGATTGCGAGGAGGACGCTATCCACGCCGTCCTGACGCACGAGGTCAAGCCCGGCGACGCCGTCATCATTCGCTACGAGGGCCCCAAGGGCTCTGGCATGCCCGAGATGTTCTACACCACCGAGGCTATCGCCAGCGACCCCGAGCTGGGCGCGAGCATTGCCCTGATCACTGACGGCCGCTTCTCCGGCGCCTCCAAGGGCCCGGCTATCGGTCACGTTTCGCCCGAGGCTGCCGTGGGCGGCCCGATTGCCCTGATCGAGGAGGGCGACCTGATCCAGATCAACATCCCCGAGCGCTCGCTGTCCATCGTGGGCATCGCCGGTAGGGAGATAGAGCCGGCCGGGGTCGACGTCGTCCTGGCCGAGCGCCGAGCTGCTTGGAAGCCCAAGGCTAATCGCTATACCTCCGGCACGCTCAAGTTCTTTACCGAGCATGCAGTTTCCGCCATTCAGGGTGGCTACATGGAGTAGCGCACGTACGCATCGAATTTCTCCTCTCATAGATGTGCGGCACAAAGAGCCCCGAGTTCATATGAACTGCCTCCCATTTCTTGGATACGAGAAATGGGAGGCCCTTTTATGGCTGGAAACGCTTTGTACGACGTCGGTCTGAGGCTGCGCGCGGCCGAGCTGTACGACATGGGGCGAGGCCGCGCATCGATTGCGGCTCTGCTCGGGATACCAGAGGAAACCGTGAGAAAATGGCTAGACATCTACAGATCAGCAGGCATCGAGGTTCTTGCTATGATGGGAAAGAAGCACGCCGCCTACTCGTTTGAGACGAAGCTGGCCGCCGTCAGGGCGGTCGTTGACGAGGGCATGACGAAGCCCGGGGCCATGGCGAAGTTCGGGATAGCCTCGCCGAGCTCTCTCAAGAAATGGCTGAAGGCATACAGGGAGGAAGGTCCGGAGGCGCTCAGGCCGAAGCCCAAGGGGAGGCCGAAAGGCTCCGGCTCCCCGGCCAAGGAGATGACGCGCGAGCAGGAGCTCGAGCGGAGGGTCCGGAAGCTCGAGGCCGAGAGCGCCTACTTAAAAAAATCGATAGCCCTGAAGGCAGAGAAGCGCTCCCGAACCGAGAGAAAGCGGTTGTCGTGAGCGGGCTTTCAGGGCAGTACCCACTCGTTGACCTGCTGGAATGCGCCGGCTTGGCGAGGTCGAGCTACTATTACGCGCTTTCGCACCCCAAGGCGCCCACCAGGCCCGAGCTCTGGGAGGCCGCCGCCGAGATATTCTCGCGCACCGCCAACGGGTGCGGCCACAGGCAGATCGCCATGTGCCTGCGAGCCGAGCAAGGCGTGCGCATAGCCGACAAGACGGCGCTCAAGATGATGCACGAGATGGGTATCGGCTGCGGGATCCGCCGCGAGACCGATTACCACAGGTACAACTCCTACAGGGGCAAGGTCGGCAAAACCTTCGAAAACGTCATCGGCAGGGACTTCGAAGCCGACGGGCCCTGGCAGAAGATGGGCACCGACGTCACCGAGTTCAAGCGGCCCTGGGGCAAGGCCTACTTCGCGCCGATCTACGACTTCGGCAGCAAGGAGATCGTCGCTTGGTCCACGTCGCTGCACCCCGACATGGCCCAGCAGCATGAGCTGCTCGACGAGTTCATATCCAGGAAGCCCGAGGGTGCCAGCCCGATACTGCACTCCGATATGGGCTGGCAATGCCAGCAGGCCGGGTGGTGCAGCAGGCTGGAGAAGGCCGGCGTGGTGCAGAGCATGTCCCGGAAGGGCAACTGCATCGACAACGGGGCGACCGAGCGGGTGTTCGGCCACATGAAGGACGAGCTCTTCAGGGGGAGGGAATGGCTCTGCTTCGAAGACTTCAAGAGAGACCTCGACGAATGCGTCGTCCACTGGAACACGAGAAGGAGGCAGGTTGAACTAAAGGGACTGACCCCGGAGGAGTTCCGGAATCAGTCCCCATGTGCGGCGTAGGCCGCTAATTAGCCCGTCCAAGAATTGGGATGCAGTTCAGCCACGTCACCGGGGCGCGTTGTTCAGCGCCGCCGGGGCGCTCCACTCAAACGACAAGAGACGTCTTACGCAAGCGCCCGCGTCCGTGGATAAAACCACGGGCGTGGGCGCTTCACTTTATTCCCAGCCGCTTTATTCCCAGCCCTTCCACACGTCAGGCTCGTAGCCAACGGTTGCCTGGCGGCCGTTGCGAACGATGGGCTCACGAAGAATCTGCTGGTTATCGAGCACCTTTTCGAACTTCTGGTCGGCAGCAAGATGCTGTACGAGCGCAACCGTGTCGGCATCTTTCGCCTTTGGATCGATCACAGCGTCGATCCCGCCGACGGCGCGCGCCACGCTTTCGAGCTCGCCTTTGCTCATCCCCTTTTCCTTCAAGTCGATGAACTGGAACTTCACACGACGTTCCTTGAAATAGCGCTGCGCCTTCTTAGTATCGAAGCTTTTCTTCGTGCCGAATATCTGGATGTTCATACGTACCGCCTTCGCTCAATTCTCGTCCGTCCATGATACGACAAGGGAGCCGAGCAAAAACAGAGCAGGCGGAGATGGAGGAGGACGGCGACCGACCGTCGGCAAGAGTCGGCCGGATCGGACTGGCGCCCAGCGCGCGCCGGCGACACGCTCGCAGCTGCACACATAGCCGATGTACAAGCTCGCCGCGGCGTTCCCTCGCCCCGCGGTGTGGCGATAGAGAAGCACGCCACCCGTCAACGATGGCGCCTCGGTGAAGAAAATCAACGTCTGGGTTACATCCCTTGAAAGGGGCGAAGACGGCTGCTAGAATACCTCCCCGCTATGAAGGATTTGACCAAAGCATACATCGCAATTCGGCGGCCCCTGGTATACGGGGCCTCTCCTGTTGTTCCCCAAGTGCGCTCTGAGCAGCCGCTTTCTTCCTGTCGTATCTGATGCACGCATAGCACGTGCATGTTATTTCGCCCGTGGGCCGGCGCGCCTTCGGCGAAGAATCGAATAGATACGAAGGAAGCTTATGTCTGATAATTGTACGGTCGCGCCCGCCAATGGGCGCATTACCGGTACCCAGATCCGCATCGTCGCGGTCGTCGTCCTGGGTGCCTTCTTGGCGCTACTGAACCAAACGGTGATGTCGCCTGCGCTGCCGGTCATCATGTCCGATTTCGCCATCGATGCCTCGACTGCCCAGTGGGTCATGTCCATATACCCGCTGGTGAGCGGCATCATGGTCCCCGTTTCGGCGTTCCTTATCGACAAGTTCAGCACCCGCGCGCTATTCTTCGGGGCGACGCTGGTGTTCGCGCTGGGCACGCTGCTGTGCGCCGCAGCCCCTGATTTCCTGTTCCTCATCATCGGTCGCGTGTTGCAAGCGGCAGGCTCAGGCGTGCTCATGCCGCTTGTCTCGGTGGTTCCCATGCTGGTGTTCCCCGTCGAGAAACGAGGAACGGCTATGGGCGTGGCGGGCATCGTCATGTCGGCGGGTCCCGCGGTCGGCCCCGTCGTAGGCGGCGCGGTGATCGACACGTACGGCTGGCGCACCATGATCGGCGCCATCGTCCCCCTCGCAATTCTCGTGCTGGTGCTGGGCGTGTTCATGCTGAAAAACGTGGGCGAGCTGAAGAACCCCAAGCTCGACCTGCCCTCGGTCGTCCTCTCCACCATCGCCTTCGGCGGACTTCTCTACGGGTTCTCGAGCGCCTCGTCGATGGGTTGGGGCAACCCCGTGGTGCTCGGCTCGATCGTCGCGGGTGTCGTGTGCTTGGTGCTGTTCGTCGTACGCCAGGGCAAAATCGAGGACCCGCTGCTTCAACTGGGCACGCTCAAGACGCGCGAGTTCCGCGTGGCCGCCATCATCGTCACGCTCATCAACGCCGCATGCCTGGTCACCAACACGCTGTTGCCGTTGCTGCTGCAAACCTCGCTTGGCGCTTCGGCCTTCGAAACCGGCATGGCCATGCTTCCCGCCGCGGCGGTGGGCATCATCATCAGCCCTATCTCCGGCGTGGTGTTCGACAAGTTCGGTCCGCGTGCCATCTCGATCGTCGGCCTGGCCCTCATGACCGGTGCCCTGTTCCTGCTCTCGCTTTCGACGGTAAACACGCCCATCTTGGTGGTTGCGCTGTTCTGCATGCTGCAGTCCGCCGGCCAGTCGCTCGCGAACATGCCGGTGAACACATGGGGTGTCAATGCCTTGAAAAATGACATGATCGCCCACGGCAACGCCATCGCGAACACCGGCCGCCAGGTCGCCGGCGGTTTGTGCACGGCGCTCATCATCACGGTCATGACAAGCGTCACCGCGTCGGCCGACGTCGATGCGAGCATCCAAGTAGCCACCGCCGTGGGCGCGGGCGTCGCTTACAAGGTGTGCGCGGCAATCGGCCTCGTTTCCCTTATCTACGCCATACTCAGCGTGCGCACCAAGAAAACCGCACCGAAAACGAAGGAGGCATAAGCGATGTCCGAGATTCTGTCCGAGCGCATCCCGCTCGAGCTCGAGGGGACGCCCGTTTCGAGCATCATGATTGAAGAGCCGTTCACCTGCACGCAGGTTTGCACGATTTCCGACGTGGTGCGCATGCTCGCCGAAAACGAGGTGAGCAGCATGCCCGTAATCGATGAGCGCAACCAGGTGGTCGGGTTCATCTCCGACGGCGATGTCATGGGAGCCATCGCGCAGCATCGCGCTCACACCATCTTCACGGGCGGCGACGCGTCCATGCTGTACTTCGACGATCAGAGCCTTGAGCAGCGCATCGAAGACCTGAAGGATCGCTGCGTCATGGATTTCGCGACGCGCCAGGTAGTGTGTGCCCGTCCCGAGCAGAGCATCGCCCGCGTCGCCGCGCTGCTGGCGAAGAAGAAGTTCAAGAAGCTTCCTGTGGTTGATGACGAGGGCAAACTCGTGGGGGTCATCCGCCGTTCCGCCATCACCAAATACATCTTCGGCATCCTTTTCCAATAGGGGCAGGTCGCACTTGAGGCGAACATCTCGAGGCATCGAGCCAGCAACTGGACCAGGCAACCTTGACACGCACGCGCTTTCCCTCGATGCTTCGGTAAGGGGAGCTGCGAAAATCGCAGCACGGGTGATCGGCGCCGCGCCCCCGAAGGCAAAAGCGAACACGGGAGCGATACGATGGGAAAAGTCCTGGACGAAGATTTGGTTTATGAGATTCTCTCCGTCGTGGCAGAGATTCCGGCGGGATGCGTCGTCTCGTACGGTCAGATAGCGCGCCTCATCGGCAGGGAGAAAAACTCTCGCCTGGTCGGAGCGGTGCTGAGCGAGGCGGATCGCTACGGCGATTATCCCTGCCACCGCGTCGTCAACCACGCGGGACGCCTCGCGCCAAACTTCCCCGACCAGCGAGCACTACTGACGGAGGAGGGAGTCGCCTTCCGAGACAACGGCTGCGTCGACATGAAAAAGCACCAGTGGAACGAGTAGCCAGGCAGCGTAGCGTCGAAAGGAGCGACGCCACGGGGAACGACCTGCGCCCCGCCGCCGGACAACCTATGGCAAAGTGACACGTCCCACAAAGAGCGGCGCACCAGTACGAGACACGACCGCGACGTAAAAAGACCCTATGATACTCGTAAGCATCTATCTGATTGCCCGCCTCGAGGTACCCAAAGAACGAGAGATGCCGAAACCCCTAGACAAAGAAAAAGGTCGGGAGCTTTTATGCTTCCGACCTGAAGTTTCATGGTCGCGGGGGGCGGATTTGAACCACCGACCTTCGGGTTATGAGGTCGCTACGACGTTGTTTCATTCAGACATTTCGACCCAAATTGAAGTCAATATGACTCCAGGTCATTTGATGTTTTCATAGATTTACGAAAGAAAAGTACGCGGAATAATTCGACCCAAATTCGACCCACAACGAGCTTGAAAGCGGTCAGGCGGAGCATTACCCTTGGGGTGTGACCCCACGCAGGGCCCACCAGCAAGGGTAATGCCCACCCGCCCCAGCCCTTTGCGCCATTCCGCGCAACCGAGCGCGATTCTCAGGCACTTCAGGCAAGGAACACGATGAACGACCGACCTCTCGTCATAGGCAAAGGAACGAAGCAACGCCGCGACAAATACACGTGGCGCTACCGTCACAGCCTCGGCAAGGATCCGGTCACGGGCAAATACCGCTATTCGCCGTGGCAGACCATACATACCACCAAAAGCCGAGAGGTCGATGCCGCACTCGAAGCCTACAAGGCAGAACTCAACAGCGGCACCTACGTCCAAAAATCGAGGGACACCGTCGGCTCGTACGCAAAAAAGTTCCACGACAACCGCGAAGGAACCATCACGCCGCTCGCCTACTCGACATCCTACTCAATCGAGAACCGGACGCGCACATCACATGCGTGATGCTCATGCTCGACACCGACATGAGAAGGGCAGAAGCCCTCGGGATGACGTGGTCCGATGTCTCCGTCGAGAACAGAAGCATCCTCATTGAGCAGCAGTTCGCGGCCGATCGAAGCGTTCGCTCGCCCAAAAGCAAGAAAAGCGTGCGGAGGATCTCGATAAGCGAGACGCTGACGTCGTATCTCGAATTCTGGAAAAAGGAGCAGGCCCGCGAAATGGAAGCCTTCGGCCTGGAACAAGTCAAAGGCACTCCGCTCGTCCACTCATTCGAACGAACGAAAGACAGGCATCCCCAAGTCAACTTCATGGACCTGAATGGGTTTTCGCGCTGGTTCAGAAACTTCAGCGTCGAGAACGGGTTCGGCAAGTTCGAAGGCGTTCGAACATACCATTATGTGAAGGAAACTGTCGACGGGGAAACGATTTCGAAGCGTTATGAGCATAAAGAGTGGCTCGAATTGAGGGATTACCTCAGGAAGCATCCCAAGGTTCGCGAGGCGAGGCATATCAGCACATATGAGAGCGAGCACCTTCCTTACGGATATTCGGGCCTATCGAGCCACACCGCTACTGCCCGCCAGCTTCCGAACCAGCGGGCGGTAGCAGCACCCCGAACATCTCGCCGACAGCGCAGAGAGTCGTCGACCTGGCGGCCAAGGCCGACATCGAGGACGTGATGCTGTGCGACCTGCCCGGCGTCCTGTCCTTCCTAGGGCTGCCACCTGAGACGGAGATGCCGCCGGGCAACAAGGGGAAGACGAAGCTCAAGAAGCTCTACAGGAAGGTGGCACCGAACAAGGCATACCACTCCGGCGAGCGCGCCAAGGATTTGATCTCGCACCTCGACATGGCAGAGATCAGGGCATCGGCGCCCGTCCCGCTCGGAGAGATAGACAGAGCGGTCGTAAGCGGCTGATGTAACTTCTGACACCCTAGAACTTACATCGAGCCCCGAGCTCGGGGCTCTTTTCGTCTAGATTGGGGACGCATGGCCGGACGAAAACAATTTGCGTCTGGTAATAAGCGTACGAAAGCGCAATTTACGTCTTAATTCCGTACGCAAATCAAGACGAAAACCGTTTACGTCTGCTTTAAATCCGTATGAAAACGGTTTTCGTCTTGCAGGACAGTTGCCGTTTCTACAGTTCAACTTCCAGTTCGGCTTTGTGTTCGCAGAGGTAGTCGCGCATGTAGGGGATGGCAAATGAGACCTTGCCGTACGAAGGAGCCTCGATAATCGATTCTCTTAACAGGCGGCTGCGGACGGAGCTCACCTGTTGAGGCGTTTTGTTTAGGGCGTCGGCAACCATGCTGGTCGAGCTCGTCTGCCCCAAAGACGCCATGCTCAGCAGATAAGCGATGCACGTGGGCGGAATGCGCTGCAGCGCGGGCTCAATCACCATGGCGCAGAAGCGTTCGCGTGCCGTTGCAATGCCGCGCTCGGCTTCTTCTTCTCCAATAATCGCTGTATGTGCGCGTCTTGCCAACTGCCATGCGTAGTATCCAACGAGTTGGATCATGAAAGGATAGCCTTGCGTTGCCTCAGCAAGTTGGCCGGCAATACCTGGCTGCAACTCCATGCCAGACGCTTCAATGGTTTCCTCGAGGGAGTACGACACTTCGGTTACTGCCACAGCCTTCAGGTCAAAGGGGAGGGCACGGCGCAAAAACGTAAGTGTCTTTCCGTTGATGATGCTTTCAATCATCGAAGGCAGCCCCGCAAAAACAAAGGCGATATCAAGGTCTTCGCCGATAACCTGCTGAATCGCAATGGAGAGCGTTCGGACCTCATCGAGCTCTGCGTCTTGAACCTCGTCGAGAGTGATGAGCAGGCCATTTTCATTCTTGGATATTGTCTGTCTCATGGCGTCGCGTAGCGATGGACCGATTCGCTCAATGTCTATGCTGCCGATGGATATGCCAGCTACGGTGGGCTCAAATCTGGCGTGTTTGGCCTGGAATTTGGGCTGCAGCTGTTCGAGAATGCGTTGGCAAAGTCCCTCGGTTGCGACCTCTTTTATGACCGTCCAGCCACGGCTTTGCGCCAAACGTGAGCACTCGTCAAGGAGGACCGTCTTGCCCGTTCCACGGACGCCGGCTATGCGCATTAGGCGCCCCGGGGCACCAGGCCCGTTGACGAGGCCCTCATTGAATTCTTCGAGCACATCTTCGCGGCCGATAATCGTGGGAGGTGTTTTACCTGCTGTGGGCTTAAAAGGGTTTGTTTGCATGTGAGCCACCTTTGCTCAAGATATAGCAAGATATAGCAAAGTATACAAAGATATAGCAAAGTATAGCAAGATATAGCAACGTATAGCGCTGTTCGCGGGTTCTTACGGTGGTGCTATTTTCCGAATGCCGCGCGGATAAAGCGCTGGGCGAACAGCTTGTTGGCAACTCACGAGGGCTCGGGGTGCCAATTTGGGGTGCAGTAGTGCTGCGCCACGAAAAGGGCCTATCTACTACGTTTAAGCCGCAGGGGTCAACCATAGTCGGCTTTTTCGAAAATCGACAAGCTGTCTACCTGCGGTTTTGTTTTCGCACTTTTCAGCATGGTCTGGGCTCTCCGCGTTAACGTAGTAGATGGGCCCCTTTTGTGGCAGGGGGCCGACCTGCGGCTCAGGGTAGCCAAAAAAGCCACGTCCCAAAAAGACTGTTGGAAGTTGCGGTGGAATAGTTCCTGTTTTTGCTGCTGAAGGCTTTGAGCCGGAACTATTCCACCGCAACTTATGAGGGGGGCGGGGGATGCGATAGTATTGCATGGTGGTATTCGATTAACCGAGGCTTCATCCGAGGGCTTTATGGAACAACACCAGCATTATCAGAGCCTGCAAGATCAGGCATACAACGCATTGCGCTCCAAGATCATCTATGCCGAGCTCAAACCCGGCACGCGCCTTTCGGCGATTGGTCTGGAAAAGGAGACGGGAATCGGGCGCACGCCCATTCGCGAGTCCTTTGTGCGCCTGCGCGAGCAGGAGTTGGTGGAAACGCGTCCCAAAAGCGGCACCTACGTCTCTAAGATCAGCATGGAGCATGCCGAGAATGCTTGCTTTTTGCGCGAGAAACTCGAGAGAAGCGTACTCATTAAATGTTGTTCGGCTGCTACGCCCGAGCAAAAGCAGCGGCTCGAGCAGATTCTTGCCGAGTCAGAGTCGCTCGACCATGGCGAAACGCGCCGCTTCTTTGACCTGGACAACCTGTTCCATGAGACGTGTTTTGCGATTGCCGGCCGTCACATGTTGTGGGATTGGATGAAGAGCGTCAATACGCATTTTGAGCGATACAACTGGTTGCGTATGGTGTCGCAGGATCTGGATTGGGAGCCGATTCGTTGGCAGCACCGCCGGATTCTCGAGGCCATTAAGAGGGGCGATACCGACACGGCGAGCTATCTGGCAGAGACGCACTTGCACCTGATGCCCGAGGAACAGGGCCCGGTTATCGCCTTGCATCCCGACTATTTTGAGCTGTCCAAAGACTCGTTCATCTAATCAATCCCCATATAAGTTGCGGTGAAATAGGGACTGTTTTGTGACCTAGGTGGCGCAAACAGTCCCTATTTCACCGCAACTGCGTTGGGGTGTGACCGGGGCACAAAGATGCGGCGCCGCTTGGAGGAAAAGACCGGAAGCAAGGGTCCATTCCTCCAGACGGCACCGCAGCTGTTTTGGTGGCTCGGCTTTTGTCGAAGTGGCTTAGTTGAGCGCGACGGCCAGCCGAGTAGGCAAAGCGGCTTGGAGGCGTGTCGCTTCCGTCACGTTCTATCAGCATACAAGACGGTTTTGGTTCTTGTTCGTGACGGAAACGGCGCGCTTCCGAGCCGCTTTAAAAGAAAGGGGGCGAGGTTTAGGGCACGCCCCCCTTTCACGATAGAGAGCTAAACCTAGCCGCGGACCTTCTTGACGACGTCCATGGCCTCGTGGGCGATCTGCTCGACCTTGGAGAAGTCGCCGTCGGCAAACAGGGCCGGCTTGACCATCCAGGTGCCACCGCAGGCGATGATGGCGGAGGAGCTCAGGTACTCCTCGACGTTGGCGGTGCTCACGCCGCCGGTAGGCATAAAGCGGTGACCGACAAACGGAGCGGCGAAGGCCTTGATGGTGTTCAGGCCGCCATACTGGGACGCGGGGAAGAACTTGGTGACCTTGAGGCCCAGGTTCTCGGCTGCGGTAACCTCGGAGGGGGTCACGGTGCCGGGAAGGACGGGCAGGTCGATGTCGATGCAGTGCTTCACGACGTCCTCGTTGTAACCCGGGGAGACGATGAACTTGGCACCGGCTGCGCGGGCCTGCTCAACCTGCTCGACGGTCAGGACAGTGCCGGCGCCAACGCACATTTCGGGCTCGGCCTCGGCCATAGCGGCGATGCACTCGGCGGCGCAGGCGGTGCGGAAGGTGACCTCGGCGGACTTCATGCCAGCTGCCATAAGGGCGTGGGCGAGCGGAGCGGCGTCCTCGACCTTGTCGAGGACAACGACCGGCACGATGCCCAGGGACTCAAGCGTGGTGTAGAACTGATCGAACGTGATGTTCCTTTCGATGTGTGGTGCGCATGGGCGCGTGATTGCCAAATGTGCTGGTCAGGAGCCGATTTTGGATTGGTTATCGGAGGCACTGCTTGGGGTTCAAGCAATTCCAAAACCGGCTGCTCGACCAGTCATGTAGGGAATGCCAGGCAAAACCGGAATGGGACTGGTGGTTTTGCCCGGCCGGAGGAATCGGGGAGCGGGCCGCAGGGGTATGGGATTGGAAAGCTGCGGCCCGCGGAATGGGGAACGAATTAACGGGCGACGCGGGTGCCACCGTCGGCGACGGATGCCGCGGCTGCGATCTCGTCTGCGGTCACCAAGTTGGAATCGCCCTTGATAGTGAGCTTGAGGATCGAGGCTGCAATCGCGTAGTTGACAGCGTCCTGCGGGTCAAAGTCGTTGATGAGGGCATGGACGAGGCCGGCGTTGAAAGCGTCGCCGGCGGCAACGCCCTCGAGTACGTGCACGTCGTGAGCAGGGGAGAACCAGTGCTCGCCGCTCTCGGCCTCAAAGAGCATGCCCATCCAGATGGAGCGCTCGACGCAGGAGATGTTGCGGACGACCGAGGCGACCTTCTTGCAGCCGTACTCGGCGCAGATCTGACGGGCCATCTCGACATAGGTGTCGCGCTCCTCGATGCCGTGGGCAAGGGAGCCAGAGACGCAGGTCATACCGAGGCCAGCAGGCGCATCCTCGTCGTTGGCGATGCAGATGTCGACGAGCGGCAGGAGTTCCCTCATGGTGGCCTGCGACTTCTCGGGCGACCACATCTTGCCGCGATGGTTCACGTCACACACGGTGGTGATGCCCCTGGCGCGGCAGGCGGCGAGCGCATCCTTGCAGGCGGCGGCCATCTCATCGGAGACGGCGGGGGTCACGCCGGAGAAATAGAAGACATCGATGCCCTTGAGGATCTCGTCCCAGTCAAAGACGTCGCGCTTGGCCATGTTGATGGCAGAGTACTTGCGGTCGTAGACGCAACCGTTGCCGCGCTGCGAGGCACCGACCTCAAACACATAGGAGCCAAGGCGGTCGCCCTGACGCACGACGTGCGTGGTGTCGACGTCGTAGGCCTTCAGCGAACGCAGGGCGCACTCGCCCAGACGGTTGGCTGGGACAACGGAGACGTAAGCGGCCTTGTCGCCCTGGTAGGCCAGGGAAAGCACAGTGTTGGCCTCGGCGCCGCCGTAGCGGACGTCAAACTCGGTTGCCTGCTCAATACGCAGGTGGTCTTTGGGTGAGAGTCTCATCATGATCTCGCCGAAGGTAAGAACCGTTTTACCCATGGTCGCGCAGCTCCTTTTACTCGTGCGTACACCTTTGATATGGCGTTGGCACGCAGGTGCCAAGACGGTAGGGTGCGTCTTTGCACCTGCGTGCCAACGCTTGCCGAAATCGGTTTACGAAATCGGTTTCGTTTCGAGTTGTAGTATACTCACCTACAGCGTTTTGCAACCGAGATTTTTAAAAAATGCCTAAAATGGCTCAGACTGCCGA
This sequence comes from Collinsella sp., assembly GCA_048201895.1. Taxonomy (GTDB): domain Bacteria; phylum Actinomycetota; class Coriobacteriia; order Coriobacteriales; family Coriobacteriaceae; genus Collinsella. The sequence continues at coordinate 67,738 of DBFBGO010000003.1, forward strand.
CACTGGGAAACGGGGTGCGCTATGGCGCAGATGAGAATCAAGGACATTGCCGCCGAGGCGGGCGTGAGCCCGGCCACGGTCTCGCGCTATCTCAACAACCGCCCCGGGCAAATGACCGAGGAGACCCGTGCTCGCATCGCGGCAGTTATCGAGCGCACCGGCTATCGCCCACGTGCCGCCGCGCGCAATCTGCGCAGCTCGCGTACGAACCTCATCGGTGTGATTCTGGCTGACATCGCCAACCCGTTCTCGAGCGCCATGCTCGAGGGCCTTTCCGCCAGCGCCGCGGCGCGCGGCTGCTCGCTCATGACGGCCATTAGCGGTAACGACCCCGCTAAAGAAGCGGAGTCGCTCACCAGACTTATCGATGCCGGCGTGGACGGCCTGGTCGTCAACACCTGCGGAGGCAATGACGAGGCGATCGCCGCGGCAGCGGGACGTCTGCCCGTCGTGCTGCTCGACCGCGACGTTGCCGACGGCGGTGTTGACCTGGTGACATCTAACAACCGTGAGCTGGTCGCCGGCTTGGTAGACGCCTTGGCAGCTGCGGGCAGCGAGCGTCTGTGCCTGCTCACCGAGGCAAGCGACGATAGCCCCGTGCGTCGAGAGCGCGCCGAGGCCTTTGCCGACGAGCTTTCGCGCCGCGGCCTTGCGGGCGAGGTCGTCACCCTGGCCGACGGTGGCGCCACGGGCGTTGGCCGTTTGGACAAGACCATCCGCGACTACGCGGGCAAAAGGCTCGGCCTTATCGCCGTCAACGGCCTGGTTTTCCTGCGTCTGACCGAGGCGCTGGCGCAGCTTGGTCCCTCGCTGCCGGCGGGGCTCAAAATCGCGACGTTTGACGACTACCCCTGGAACCACGTGCTCTTTGGCGGTGTGACAACGGCCGCGCAGGACACCCTTACCATTGCCGAGCGCGTGGTCGAGCGCCTGTCCGAGCGCATCGATGTCGTTACCACCACGGTGGGCGAGGCCGCAAAGCTGGCGCCCAAACGCATCGAGATTCCCGGCCACATCGAACATCGCGCATCAACCTCGCGCTAACCGCTCGTTCGCAACGGCCTGTTCGCACACGTTTTTTTGAGCGCTTGATACGCTTTAACCCTGCGGAAACATTTTTCTGCGATAGTATCTGCGATATAGACCAGTCGAAACCCGCCCGAAAGAAAGGGGAGCGACATGAACCAGCAGAACATCGATTACGTACTCCGCTCCGTAGAGCAGCGTGACATCCGCTTTGTGCGTCTGTGGTTTGTCGACATTCTCGGCCGCCTCAAGAACTTTGCCATTAGCCCCGAGGACCTCGAGGTCGCTTTTGAGGAGGGTATTGGCTTTGACGGTTCCGCCATCGAGGGCTTTGCCACGCCCGAGGAAGCCGACATGCTGGCGTTTCCCGATGCTTCGACCTTCCAGATTTTGCCGTGGCGCCCGAGCCACAACGGCGTCGCCCGCGTGTTCTGCGACGTGTGTACTCCCGATCGCAAGCCGTTTGCCGGCGACCCGCGCGATGCTCTGCGCCGCATGTTCCGCAAGGCCGAGAAAGCTGGCTACTTGCTCAACGTGGGCGCCGAGCTGGAGTATTACTACTTCCCCGACGAGCACACCCCCGAGCCGCTCGACAACGTGGGCTACTTCGATCTTTCGGTGAGCGATGCTGCTCGCGACCTGCGCCGCAACACGGTCCTCACGCTCGAGAAGATGTCCGTACCCGTGGAGTACACCTTCCACGCCGCCGGCCGCTCGCAGCACGGCATGAGCCTGCGCCACGCCGAGGCCCTGAGCATGTCCGACGCCATCACCACGGCCAAACTCATCATTAAGCAGCAGGCCTACGAGAGCGGTTGCCACGCATCCTTTATGCCCAAGCCGTTGGCGGGCGAGGACGGCAGCGCTATGTTCCTGTGCCAGTCGCTATTCGACCACGACGGCAACAACGTCTTTTGGGGCGAGGACGACGAGAAGTACCACCTCTCCGACGTCGCCAAGCACTATATGGCCGGCATTCTGGCGCATGCCCGCGAGATCAGCGCCATCACCAACCCCACGGTCAACTCGTACAAGCGCATCACCACGGGCGGCGACTCCGTGCCGCAGTACGCCACGTGGGGCCTGCGCAACCGCGCGAGCATGGTCCGCATCCCGGTCTACAAGCCCGGCAAGCAGCTGTCCACGCGCATCGAGCTTCGCAGCCCCGACCCCATGGCCAATCCGTATCTGGTCAACGCCGTCACGCTGGCGGCTGGTCTGGACGGCATCGAGCGCAAGCTGGAGCTCCCGCCCGAGGCCACGGCCGAGACACTCAAGCTTACCGACCGTCAGATGCTCGAGGCCGGCTACACGCCGCTGCCGCGCTCGCTCAAAGAGGCACTTGACGTGTTTGAGGACTCGCAGTTTATGAAGGATGCCCTCGGCGAGCACATCCACAGCTTCTTCCTCAAAAAGAAGCGCGACGAGTGGCATAAGTTTGAGTCTACGATCACCGAGTGGGAGATCAGACACTACCTGGCGAATTCTTAATCGCGTTGGCTTGTTCCAGTACGATTGAGCTCATTTCCTTGGAGGCCGATATGTCCGAAAAGAGTGCCCTGTTCATGGCGCGCACGACGCGCTTCCACGAGTTTGCCCGCAGCTTGGCGACCACCCTGGGTGTCGAGGTGAGTCTGGCCACCCCCGATTCGCCGACTGCGGCGCACGACTTTGACCTGCTGATCCTCGATTCCGATGGCATCCGCAGCGACCGCATCGATCAGATTGCCAAGTGGCTTGACGATCGCGGCGGTGTTCCCATGCTGGTGATTGTCGACGACGAGGCGCTCGGCACCCTGCGTCTGCCCAACCACGCGCATGCCGACTTTGTATGCCCCACGGCGACGGCCAACGAGCTTAAGGCTCGCGCGCAGCGCCTGATGGGCGAGGAAGAGACCGTCACCGCCGACGATGTGCTCAACATCGATAACCTCGAGATTAACCTGGCTACCTATCAGGTGACGCTCGATAACGAGCCCATCGACCTGACGCTGATGGAGTATTCGCTGCTGAGCTTTTTGGCGACGCACCCCAACCGTGCCTACAGCCGCGAAGTGCTGCTGCACCGCGTGTGGGGCTTTGAGTACTGCGGCGGCACGCGTACCGTCGACGTGCACATTCGACGCATCCGCTCCAAGGTGGGCCCGCAGATCGCGGCACACATCACCACCGTCCGCGGCGTGGGCTATCTGTTTAAGGACTAGATTTTCACCACAAAGGGGACAGGCACTTTTGTGGTGGTTTTGACGCAGGTGCGGATTCCTTTCGGGTCTGCGGCAGAACTTAAGCCTTCCTAAAAGATTGCGTTCTCATACACTTGCGCCCGCATATTGGGGTACAACTCAACGTGAACAATGATGGCCCGCCACATGTTTGGCGGGCCTTTGGTTATTTGACGAAAGGATCGCAGCCATGAGCGAGTACGATTCCCAGCGTCCCCAGGATGCGGGCAACGCCGGCGAGACCCAGCAGCAGCCGCGTGTGCAGGTGGAGTCGACGCCTGCCGGCAGTAATATTCCCTACGCGCAGGCCTACGACACGCAGACCGGCAAGCCGCTGGGTGGCCAGCAGGTCGTGAACAAGCACACGGTGGTCAAGACCAAGACCAAAAAGCTGCCGATCTTTATTACGGCGCTTGCCGGCTGTGCCTGCGGAGCCCTGCTGGTCATTGCGCTCATTATGAGCGGCACGCTCGATATCGGTGGCGGCAAGAATGCCGTGACGGCGGGTGCTTCGGGTGCGTCGACGCAAAAGATCACCATTGACTCCGAGGACACCACGCTGGCCGAGGCCGTTTCTGCTAAGGCCCTGCCCTCCGTGGTTTCCATTACCGCCACTTCGAGCGGTAGCCAGAATGGCTCGCTTTCGCAGTCTGCCGACGAGTCGGACAGCTCGGGCAGCGTCGGCTCGGGCGTGGTGCTCGATACCGAGGGCCACATCCTCACCAACAACCACGTGGTCGATGGCTATGACCAGTACGTGGTTACCATGGACGACGGAACCACGTACGAGGCCGAGTTCGTGGGCAACGATGCCTCGAGCGACCTGGCCGTCATCAAGCTCAAGGACGCCGACGCCTCCAAGCTTACGCCGATCGAGATCGGTGATTCCTCCAAGCTCAACGTGGGCGAGTGGGTCATGGCAATCGGTTCGCCGTTCGGCAACGAGCAGTCTGTCTCCACGGGCATCGTCTCGGCGCTCTATCGCTCCACGGCCATGAGCTCTACCAGCGGCAACACCATCTACGCCAACATGATCCAGACCGATGCCGCCGTCAACCCGGGCAACTCCGGCGGCGCGCTCGTTAACGATAACGGCGAGCTCGTGGGCATCAACTCGCTCATCGAGAGCTACTCGGGCTCCAGCTCGGGCGTGGGCTTTGCTATTCCCGTTAACTACGCCAAGGACATTGCCGACCAGATCATCGACGGTAAGACGCCGGTGCACCCGTACCTGGGCACCATGCTCTCGAGCGTCAATGCGCTTAACGCCCGCACCAACAAGCTGAGTACCGATAGCGGCGCGTATGTGGCGAGCGTTGTCGAGGACGGTCCTGCAGCCAAGGCCGGCATCCAGGAGGGTGATGTCATTACCAAGCTGGGCGACGATGAGATTACGAGTGCCGATGGCCTGATCATCGCGCTGCGCAGCCACGAGGTGGGCGAGAAGGTCGAGATTACGCTCGTGCGCGGCAAGGAAGAGAAAAAGGTCACCGTCGAGCTGGGCTCCGACGAGGAGCTGCAGAACCAGCAGCAGGACGATAGCGCGACCGACACCGGCAACGGCGGTATTACCGACGAGCAGCTGCGCCAGTATCTGGAGGAGCTGCTGGGCCAGCAGGGCCAGGGCTACGGTCAGGGTTACTAGAGAGCCGTATCGCACATATCGAAGCCAGAGGGGCTGTCCCATCAACGTGGGACAGCCCCTCTTTTCTCATTGATCCGTTGGGGACGGAGGAAAACGGATCATTTAAAGCTGAAAGGGACATGGTTTGATCGCGCGATCCACCCCGGTCCGTCGGCTGCCGATTCGGTGCGGTTCGAAAGGGTTATTCGGCCCCATGGTGACTGGTGGTACTCTAGTATCCGTTTGAAATCGAGCGAAGGAGTGCCGCTATGGAGCAATCGAGCCTGTTTGGTGACGGCGTGGGCATCGATACCGAAACGCCCGCGAGCGCGGATGCCGCCGCACCGACCGACGCCCATGCCCGGGCGGCAGCGCGCGCGGCCGAGCTGCGCCACGAGCTCGATTACCACGCCTATCGCTACTACATGCTCGACGCGCCCGAGATCACGGACGCCGCCTTTGACAAAATGCTCGTTGAGCTGCAGGAAATCGAGGCCACCTACCCCGACCTGGTGACGCCCGACAGCTATACCCAGCGCGTGGGCGGCTACGTGAGCGAGCAGTTTACGCCGGTCACGCACATGGCACGCATGTATTCCATGGACGATGCCATGGACCTGGACGAGCTCGACGCGTGGCTCCAACGCACCGAGGATGCGCTCGGCGCCGGTAGCGTCACCTATACCTGCGAGCTCAAGATCGACGGCCTGGGCGTGGCCCTTACCTACCAAAACGGCACCTTCGTACGTGCGGCCACACGTGGCGATGGCACCACGGGCGAGGACGTGTCGCTCAACGTGCGCACCATCAAGGATGTGCCCATGCACCTGTCCGAGCCGGCGCTCGCCCACATGGGCGCCGACCGCGAGCGCGCCATTGAGGTACGCGGCGAGGTCTACATGCCCAAGGGCAGCTTTGTTCGTCTGAATGAAGAGGCCGATGCCGAGGGCCGCGACCCCTTCGCCAACCCGCGCAACGCCGCCGCCGGCAGCCTGCGCCAAAAGGATCCCAAGGTCACGGCGCGCCGCGACCTGGCCACCTTTATCTATGCCATCGCCGATACCGACCCGCTGCACGTCCACAGCCAGCGCGAGTTTCTCGATTGGCTGCGTAGCGCCGGCTTTAGCGTCAACCCCAACGTGGCTCGTTGCGCCACGCCGGCCGAGGTCCACGAGTTCTGTGCCCAGGCGCTCGAACATCGCGGTGACCTGGACTACGACATCGATGGCGTGGTCGTAAAGGTCGATAGCTTCCAACAGCAGCTCGACCTGGGCTTTACCGCCCGCGCGCCGCGCTGGGCCATTGCCTTTAAGTTCCCGCCCGAGGAAAAGCAGACCGTCCTGCGCGAAATTCGCATCCAGGTGGGCCGCACCGGTGTGCTCACGCCGGTCGCCGAGTTCGACCCGGTGACGGTTGCCGGCTCCACCATCGCGCGCGCCACGCTGCACAATATCGACGAGATCCGTCGCAAAAACGTGCGCGAGGGCGACACCATCATCGTGCACAAGGCAGGCGACGTAATCCCCGAGGTCGTGGGCCCGGTACTCGATAAGCGCCCGGCCGATTCGGTCGACTGGCACATGCCCGAGGTCTGCCCCGTGTGCGGCAGCCCCGTGGTCCACGAGGATGGCGAGGTGGCTTACCGTTGTGTCTCCATCGACTGCCCCGCGCAGCTCAAGGAGCGCCTGCTCCACTGGGTGAGCCGCGGCTGTATGGACGTCGATGGCCTGGGCGACGAGATCGTCGACAAGATGATCGCCGCCGGCCTGATCCACGATGTCGCAGACTTCTACCAGCTCACGGTCGACGACATCGCCGGCCTGGACACGGGGCGCACGTATGCCAGCTCCAACAGCAAAAAGGGCGTCAAGAAGGGCGACCCCATTCCGGTAGGCCTCAAGACGGCCGAGAAAATCATCGCCGAGCTCAACAAGTCCAAGAGCCAGCCGCTCGGTCGCGTGCTGTTTGCCCTGGGCATCCGCCACGTGGGCAAGAGCGTGGGCGAGGTCATCGCCGAGCGATTCCTGTCGATTGACAAGCTCATCTTGGCGAGTGAAGAGGATATTGCCGAGTGCGAGGGCATCGGTCCCAAGATTGCGGCGAGCGTCAAGCAGTTCCTGGCCGTGCCCGAGAACCTTGCCGTGCTGGAGCGCCTGCGCCAGGCGGGTCTGTCGCTCGAGGTCGACTTGGGCACCGTGCACGCGCAAGCCGCAGCCGACGCTGGCGTGGCAGGCGAGCTCGCCGACGCACAGCCACTCGCGGGTCTGACCTTCGTGCTCACCGGCACGCTCGTCAACCGCACCCGCGACGAGGCAGGCGCGGCGCTCAAGGTGCTTGGTGCCAAGGTCTCGGGCAGTGTTTCAAAGAAGACGAGCTATCTGGTCGCTGGCCCCAAAGCGGGCTCCAAGCTCACCAAGGCCGAGCAGCTGGGCGTACCCGTGTTGGATGAGGATGCCCTCGAACAGATCTTGGCGACTGGTCAGGTGCCCCAGGCTTAGGACATCGATAATCAAATTAGAAAACCTCCCGGAAAGGTTGATGCTTTCCGGGAGGTTTTTATTTGGGCGTGGTGGCGGGCAGCATGATCTGCGTCATGTAGGTTGCTGAGGATGACCCTGCGGAGCGGTGTCGTTCCGGAGCGATAGAAGATTCATACAAAGCAAAGGGGCCCCGCAGTGAGGTCCCACAACGGGGCTGCCCCATTGTGATGAGTTTTATACACTTTAACATTAACATTAACGTGTATACTTAGCAGTGAAGATATATGTTGAGAGGAGCAGTTATGGTTACGGTCGCGTTTTCGGAGCTGCGCCAAAACCTTACGCAGGTGGCCGAAAAGGTTGCTAATGAGGGCGAGGAGGTTGTGGTTTTCAAGCGGAGCAAGCCGTTGTTCAAAATCGTGCCGCTCGACTATCAAGGCCCGGTTGCAGTGGAATATGACGCTGCCCAGGAGCGTGGGGGCGCAAAACCGACGTGCGGCACGGGCAAGCCCAAGCGCGACGTGGGTACGATGTGGCATCCCAAGATCACCTGGATGGAGATCCATGAGATGCTCGCGGAGAATGAGGACTACCAGGAGTATCTCGATATCGTGGCTAACATGCCAAAGGGAACGCCGCTCGATACGATGACGGTTGAAGATGAAAAGCGCGTCGCGAGGGAGCGCTACCTATGAGGGCATTTCTTGATACCAACTTTCTGCTCGATTGCGTGCTTCCGGGCAGGCTGGAGCACGCAGCGGCGCAAACGATCAAGGGGCTCGTTGACGTGGGACTTATCGAGGGTGTTGTTTCGGCCTGCTCTCTCAAGGACGCGTACTACATTCTCACTAAACAGACAGACGAGGCGCGCGCCCGCGAGGTAGTGCGCGACTGTCTTAAGAGCTACTCGGTAGAGCCTCTCGACCAAGAAGCTTGTTTTACCTCCGCCTATTCCGATGAGCCGGACTTTGAGGACGGCTGTATCCGTGCGATGGCCGAGCGTGCCGGCGTGGACTTTATCATCACGCGTGACCGCGCCGCTTTTGTGCGCTCGACCATCAAGACCTTTTCGCCTGCAGAGTTCATCCGTGCGTTTCCGATTCCGGAGGAGTAAAACCGCCATATCGGGGATTGTCCTCGACATGGCGGTTCTCCTGTAGCCGACGCTCGTTAGCTGAGCTATACTTCATAATTATGTACACAATTATGTTAGGAGTGTGCCATGCCTGTTTGCGTTCCAATTAAAGATATGCGGGACACCGCGAAATTCTCGGAGCTCGTTGAAACTACTACTGGTCCAGTGACTGTTACAAAAAACGGCTATAGCAAATTTGTTGTACTTCGATCCGAGGACTACGACCTCATGGTTCAGGAACAGGCTAAGGCTCGTCTGATGGCTCGTATAGCTGTGGCCGAGCGGGAGCGTGCTGCTGGCACGGCGCGTGATGCCTTTGAGGCTCTCGATGACCTTGAGGCAAAATATGGCCTATAACGCCAAGATTCTGCCTACAGCTGAACAAGAAGTTGACGATATCGTTGATTATCTATTGGGGTATGGTATTTTTACTGCCCGGCACTTTCTCGATAAATACCGTAGCCAGCTCCAGCTTCTTCAAAGTGGTGTAGTTGACTACGGCTTATCGAAGTTACCCGAGCTTGCAGCGCTTGGTTACCATGCTTGCCTCGTTAATTCTTATGTAATGCTTTATTACTACGATAACGAGGACGTTGTGATTGCCCATGTTTTTCACCAAAGCCAAGATTATGCTGCATTGGTGATATCTAGAAATCGATTCGAGTTGCTGGATGATGATTAGTAAGAACCGCCTGGAAGCACGATGCCTTCCGGGCGGTTCTTACTTTGCTGGGGCAACCGGCACCGTGATCTGCGTCACGTAGGTCGCGGGGTCGTCGCTGATGATGTCATCGATCAGGGCAATCTCGCGTCGTCCCGCTACGCCACCAACTTGCCAAAAGCCCCGCGCCGGTTGAGCACGGTAAACGCGACAACACAGATGACCGCCGACAAAATCGACCCGCATGGCGAAGCGATACCCATGGGAAACAGCGTGTCGGAATAGGCGTTCGACAGCAGCCACGCGCCCGGCACGCGAATGAGCGCCACGGCCAGCACGTTGTGCGCAAAGCCGATATAGCTCTTGCCATACGCAGCGAAAAAGCCGCTAAAGCAAATGTGGATGCCGGCAAAAATCGCGTCGAAAATGTAGCTGCGCATATAGCCGGTGCCGGCCGCGACTACTGCAGCGTCCTTGGCAAAAAAGCCGATAAAAGCTGGCGCCACCAGCCACATCAGCACCGTGATCAGGCAGCCATACACCACCGAGATCGTCATAGCATCCTTGAGCACCTGACGTGCGCGATTGCCCTTGCCCGCGCCGGCGTTTTGTGCCGTGAGTGCGCTGACGGTGGCACCCATGGAACTCGGCACAATGAACAAAAAGCTGATCATCTTCTCGACCAGGCCCACGGCGGCGGCGTCGACGAGCCCACGGTGGTTGGCGATGACGGTGATGAACATAAACGCCACCTGGATGCAGCCGTCCTGCACGGCTACGGGCACGCCGATCTTTAGAATGCTGCTGAGTACCTCGGGCTGGGGGCGCAGGTCGCTGCGCATAACGTGGATGTTCGTGCGGCGACTCTTGAGCCACACGAGCGCGAGGGCAACGCTTGCCGTCTGGGCGGTCACTGTGCCGAGCGCCGCGCCCACGGGGCCGAGCCCCATGTGGCCGATAAACAGAAAGTCGAGCGCGATGTTGATGGTGCACGCTACGCCGATCACGTACATAGGCGAGCGTGAATCGCCCAGGCCGCGAAAGATGGCCGAGAGGATGTTGTATGCGGCGATAAACGGAATGCCGACAAAGCAGATACGCAGGTAGGCGGCGGTGCCTTCGACCGCCTCGGGAGGCGTGCCAATGAGTGCCACGATTTGCGGGCACAGCGCGAGCAGGACAGCGGCCAGCACCACCGAGACGCCCATAAAGAGCGTGATGGTATTGCCGATGGCGGTCTCGGCGCGGTCGAAGCGGCGCGAGCCCACGGCGTGGCCGACGATCACCGTCGTTCCCATGGCCAGGCCCACGAGCGTCACGGTAATGATATAGAGCGTCTGCGCGCCATTGCCCACGGCGGTGATGCCGGCGGCGCCGCTAAACTGCCCCATCATGTACAGGTCGGCCATGCCGTAGAGCATCTGCAAAAAGTACGAGAGCATATAGGGCAGGGCAAAGACCGCGATGGTCTTAAGGACATTGCCGTGTGTGAGGTCGTGTTCCATGGGCGGGGCTTTCTGGCTGGGTCTGTTTACGTACCAGTGTAGTGAAAACCCTAAAACGATTGTAGAGTCAAGGTTCGTGTCGACAGTGGGGCGAAAAAAAGTTACGCTCCGGGCGCGATGTTTTGACCCCTCCGCGCCCCTCACCTTGCCTCAAACCATCACAACATTCGACGTTTTTTGCCAAAATCGGGAAAAGCATCGAATGTTGTGATGGTTTTTCTGCCACTCGACCGGGTGGAATCGCTTTCTTGCGCACGAAGGTGTGCGAACCCGTGGGCAGGGGAATAAGGCTGGTTATCCGACTCCATTGGAGGGCTCATGGACCTGCCGATCGTCCTGTCCCATAAGACTGCCTGGCTGTACCACAACGTGGCGCGCCCGTCCGAGCCGCTCTCGCGAGCAAGCAGCCTATACGATGAGGACTCGCTTGCCAACGAGGCGGAGCCGACCGCGAACCTGCCCAAATTGGGACTCGATGCCAAGGGGCTGAGGGCTTCAACGGCAGTTGGGATTGTTATCGACTATCTGGTCTCGATCGGTATTCCACGAGAAGAGCTCGATCATATCGACACGCTCGTCAACTTCGATTTTGAGCGCTCGACGTCGGCTGGATTTAGGTGCCACGTGTTTGGGGCGCCGATACCTCCAGGCCATCTTATCGAGGTGGCAGAGGGCCTTCTAGTGGTTGATGAGGCCATCTGCTTTGTCCAAGCGGGTTCGTGGATGAGTGAGCCCGAGCAGCTGGAATATGGCTACGAAATCTGCGCCCGTTACCATTTGAATCATCTGTCGACAGGCGATTATATCGAGATGGGGCAGAGGTATACCGTTGCCGACTTGATCGCTTATTGCAATGAGAACCGATCTCGTCAGGGGGCTATACGCGCGGCCGCCGCGCTCAAGCGCGTGCACGATGGCGCGCGGTCGCCCATGGAGAAGGCCACCGCAATCATGGTCGTGGCAAAACGTTCTCAGGGAGGATTGGGATACGCCAAGGTTGAGCTCAACCATCGGGTCGATGTTCCCAACGAGTTCAAGTATCTCGCAAAGGCCGGGTATTTCGAGATCGACGTATATGCGCCTGCAAACGGTACGGGGGTTGAATACAACGGCTCGGACCATCTTGATAAACAGCGCAGCGCGTCGGATGCGGAGCGTATGACCGTGCTGAGCGCGCTGGGCTTTAGGATGATCGTCCTCACCGGGACTCAGTTTGCCCACCAGCTGCAATTGCACCGGGCGATGAACGCCATCGCGCTTGCTATGGGTCTTAAGTGCGACCGAAGCGAGACATTCCAGAAACGTCAGAATGACCTGTGAGAATTCGTGATTCGACACTGGGACGGCAGCCTTTAGGGGCGTTCCAGCCCTTCTACGGGGTGCCGTGGGCAGGCAAGCCATCACAACATTTGACGTTTTTCGCCAAAATCGGGAAAAGCATCGAATGTTGTGATGGTTTGCGTGTTGAGGATGGGCTTGGGAAGCCCGTTTTGCTCGAAGCGGCCTGTCCTGTCGTACGGGTGTCGGCATGATTCTCTCGTGCGGTACTATATTCCCCGAAGAATAAAGGCCAGCGCGAGGGGAGGGCTGCGTGGGCGGGCTCGTGCAACATGACGGCTTTGGCCGCGATATCAACTACCTGCGTATTGCCGTTACCGACAAGTGCAATTTCCGCTGCATTTATTGCATGCCGGCCGATGGCGTCGCGCCCCGCGTGCACGACGAGCTGCTCAGCGCCGAGGAAATCGCCCGCTTTGTGCGCTTGGTGGCGGGGGAGGGCATTCGCCGCGTGCGCCTGACGGGTGGCGAGCCGCTGGTCAGCCGCCGTATTATTCCGCTCATTCGCGACATCCGCGCGATTCCGCAGATCGAGGACATCTCGCTCACCACCAACGGTGCCCTGCTGCCCAAGCTGGCGCCGCAGCTCAAAGACGCGGGGCTTAACCGCGTCAACATCTCGCTCGATACGCTCGACCCTACGCTCTTTGGAAAGATCACGCGCCTGGGTCGACTCGAGCAGACCATAGCTGGCATCGACGCGGCGCTGGCTTGGGGCTTTGAGCCCGTTAAGGTCAACTGCGTTGTAGTGCGCCGACTCAACCAGGATGTGGCGGCCCTTGCACGGCTCACGCTCGACCGGCCCATCCACCTGCGCTTTATCGAATACATGCCCATCGGCGACGAGCGCACGAGCTCGCATTGCGCTGTGGATCCGCATGCGCCTGCGCTCAATCCCGAGCTGTGGGACGCGAGCGATACCGTGCCGAGCGACGAGCTGCGGGCGCGCATCAATGCCGGGGCCGCAGCGACGGGACTGGGCGAGCTCGAGCCGCTCGACATCAACGACGCTCCTGCCGGCGCGGGCCCTGCGCGCTATTGGCACTTTCCGGGCGCGGCGGGAACGGTCGGCTTTATTAGCGCCATGTCCAACCATTTTTGTGCGAATTGCAACCGTCTGCGCCTGACGGCCGATGGCAACGTGCGTCCGTGCCTGTTCAGTGATGCCGAGTATTCGGTGCGCGACGCCCTGCGCCGTGGTGATGATATGCAGGTACTTTCGATTTGGCGCGATGCCGTGGCCCACAAACCGCAGGAACACGCGATAATTGAGGGCACGCAACGATTTATGTCCCAAATCGGAGGATGATCATATGGCCAAGAGCAGGTACGCCGATGCCACCAAGGCCGCCCGCAGGGCCGCGATGTCTGCCCACAAAGTCACGGCTGCGGCCACCGATGCCGTTGCAGACGCACAGCCGACTGCCAGCGCTGCCACCGAGCCCGCCCGCGACGCCCGTCGCGACGAGCTGACGCATGTGGACGCCAAGGGCGAGGTACGCATGGTCGACGTGTCCGACAAGGCCGAGACGCATCGCATTGCCATCGCCGAGGGCACCATCCTCATGCACCCCGAGACGCAGGCCATGGTGCTGCAGGACCGCGCCAAAAAAGGTGACGTGCTTGCCTGCGCGCGCGTGGCGGGCATCATGGCCATCAAGCGCACGAGCGATATCATTCCCATGTGCCATCCGTTGCTCATTACCAAGAGCAAGTGCGACATTGCGCCCATCGCTGCGGCGGGGACGCCGGCCGAGGACGTGCCCGAGGGCTGGGCGCCGGCGCGCACGGACGGGCAGGTTGGCTTTCACGTGCTGGTCACGGCGGGCGTGACGGGCAAGACGGGTATTGAGATGGAGGCCCTGACCGGCGCGAGTGCCGCGTGCCTAACGATCTATGACATGTGCAAAGCGGTCGATCGCGGCATGGAGATCGTTGACGTTCGCCTGTTGCACAAGGAGGGCGGCCGCTCGGGCGTGTGGGATCGCGCAGAGCGTCAGGCCGCTGCTGTTGAGGCCGTGGGGGCCGCGGGCAACGCGCCCGCGAGCGCACCCGTCGCCGTCGCACCCGCAGCTCCGACACCGGCCGTCCCCGCGATCGCGTTTATCGGCTACCAAAACTCGGGCAAGACCACGCTCGTCGAGAAGGTTATCGCCGAGCTCACCCGCCGCGGCCTGCGCGTGGGTTCGCTCAAGCATCATGGGCATCACGGCTTTGATATCGATGTGCCCGCTAAGGATACCTGGCGCCATCACCAGGCCGGATCCAAACACGTGGGCCTCATCTGCGCCACGCGCTGGGCGGAGTACGCCGATACGCGCGAGGAGGACGAGATGCCCGCGCGCGAGCTGCTGTCGCGCTACAACGATGTCGATGTGGTGATCATCGAGGGCTACAAGACCGAGGGCTTCGACAACATCGTCGTCGCGCGCTCCGGTGTCGACCGTTTGCGCGGCAAGAGCTCGCTCGACCTGGTCGACGGTCACACGCTGGCCCTTGCCTGCAACGAGGCCCTGGCACGCCAGGCCTTCGACGCCGGCTTTGCGACCCGAGCCATCAACATCAACGACGCCCGAGCCATCTGCGACCTCATCCAAGATCACCTTTAAGGGCTGGCTCGCTGCGCTGCCATAACCTGCCAAATAGGGACAGGTTTGTTTTGGTAGGTTTTACCTGGGCAAACGTCACTTCCACCACAAAGGGGCCAGGCACCTTTGTGGTGGTTTTTGCTTTGGTAGATGTGTGGGACATGCCTTACAATCTACCAAGTAGTTCATGACGGGCGAAAAACGGAGAGAAGGGGCTCTTGATGCGTCCTTAATGTTTCATGCGGATAGATTGATTCGACAGACGGTGGCGAATGCCCGCCGTCCGCATTCGTATGAAACAAGGAGTCTCCATGCTCGTCTCTCTTTTCTCAAAGCCTCAGTCATCGCTGTCCGTGCAGGCCAAGCGCCTGGTGGCGATGCGCTTTCTCATCTACGCCGGTTTTCAGACCAGCTACTTTATCGGCGTCATCGGAACGCTCACCTATGCAGACGATGCCTCGGTCGTGGCGACATCGCTGGCTGTCCTCTTTATGAACGTATTCGTGATCTTGGGATCCTTTGCGGGTGGCGCGGCGCTCGACGCCTGGGGTCCGCGCCGTCATTTCTTGCTGAGCATCGTGGGCACGCTGGCAACCGGCGCGACGATCCTCGTTTTTGGCAGCGCGACCGGTATTGTCCTGCTCGGCGCGGTGCTCCTGGGCTTTGTGATGGGGTTCGCCCAGCCCATCGCCACATCCTATCCAGCCTACCTTACCGACGATCCTGTCGAGCTCAAAGACATCAACTCTGCCATCGCCATGTTTTCAAACGTGAGTATCATCGTTGGCCCCACGCTGGGCGGCTTTGTCGCGGCGGCTACATCGTCACGTGCGGTGTTCGTGCTCATGATGCTCTTTACCGCGTTGGCGCTCATTGCCGGTTGGGGCTTTAGGCAAAGTGCAGGCCAGGCCGCCACACACGAAGGCAAACCCGCGGTCGGCGACATCACATCGGATAAGGCCAGCCAAAGCCCCGACCCCAACACGTCTTCCCGCGTCACCTTTGCGACCAGCATCAAGACGGTCTTTACCAACAGCGTCCTCGCCCTGCTGTTCAGCATCATTTTCCTTTCGAACTTTGGCTACGGTGCCTTCGATCCGCTGGAGTCGTTCTTCTACCGTGATGTCCTACACGTCGGTGTTGAGTGGATGGGCTGGCTCTCGTCGGCCTCGGGCGTGGGCGCGGTGCTGGGTGCTGTGCTCGCACTCCGTTTGCCGCCGCACCTGGTCAACCTTAAAACGCTGCTTGTGGCGCTTATGTCCGTGGGCCTGGGAAGTCTACTCTATGTGGGGACGCCGTACGTGGGCGTGGCCCTCGTCGGCCAGATCGCCCTGGGCATAGCTTGGGGTGTCGTCAACCCGCTCCACAACACCATCGTGCAAACGACGGCGCCGCTCGAGCAGCTCGGTCGCGTGAACTCGGTCATGGGCTTTGGCAATATGTTCGCTGGCGTGGCCCCGTTGGCGATTGCCCCGTGGCTGGCGGCGAAGTTTGGCGTGCAGCAGACGCTCGTAGGGGCGGGCATGGTCGTGACGGCGGTTCCCGCGGCGTTGCTGCTGTTTGGCCGCCGGCATTTTGATCGTGCCGCAAAGCAGTAAAAACCATCACAACATTCGATGAAAATCGCGATTTTGCCGAAAAACGTCGAATATTGTGATGGTTTGCACCCCGGGCCATGTCATCCTGCGGGTTCGGCCATCACAAAGGGGCCAGGCTCCTTTGTGATGGTTTTTGCTTTGACGGGCCGCGGCTGTGCCTTGGTATACCATGTACGCCGTTCACGAATACACCCCACACCGCCGCACAACCCAGAAAGGCCCCCATGGACACCACCTTCAGCCACATCAAAGCCGTGTTCTGCGATATCGACGGCACGCTGCTCACGAGCCAGCACACGGTGTCCCCGCGCACCGTGGCGGCAATCCGCGCCCTGCGCGAGCGCGGCGTGCTCTTTGGCCTGTGCACCGGGCGTGATGCCCACGCGACCGAGGCCATGTACGAGCTCTGGGGCATCAAAGGCCTGGTGGACGTGATAGTGGGCTGCGGTGGCGCCGAGGTCATCGACCGCGCACACGACATCAACGAGCTGAGCTATCCGCTGCCGGGCGAGACCATCGCGCGCATCTGCGAGCACATGGCGGACCTTCCGGCAACGCCCGTCTGCCCCCGAGACGGCGTGTTCTACGTGCCCGAGAGCAACGCGTGCGTCGAGCATCTGTCGCGCGTCGACGGCGTGCCCTACCAGGTGGTCGATTTTGCTGAGTTTTTGCGCGAGCCGCAGCCCAAGGTGATGTTTACCATGGTGCCCGAGGTAATGCCGCGGGTGATTGAGCGGGCGTCGACGTTTGCCGATAACACTGTTAAGGCGGCGGCTCTGCAAACCACGCAGCGGCTCTACGAGTTCATGGATCCGCGCGTGTCCAAGACGCGCGGCCTTGTGCGCGTGGCGGAGCTCAACGACATGGAGCTTGCGAACATCTGCGTGTTTGGCGATGCCGATAACGACATCTGCATGGTGGCCGACGCCGGCGTGGGCGTGGCGATGGCAAACGGCAGCGACGCCACCCGCGCCGCCGCCGACTATGTAACCGCGAGCAACGACGAAGACGGCATCGCGATCTTTATCCAGGAGCACCTGCTGTAGCGCGGGGGAGAGAACCACCACAAAGGGGGCGGGCATCTTTGTGGTGGCCTCAGGCGATTTGGACGAATTGATGTCTAAAATCTGCGCGCAAATTCAAATTTGTTCGTCAGAACATTACGCTGCTAACCACCGATGGGTTAAAGATATTCTCATCAGTTTGGTAGGGTGTTCCTCCCGGTTAATGACCCACCGCTCACGGTCGATTTTCGACCGTTCACAGGATGCTTGCTCTTGAGCAAAATGTTGTGCAAATAAATCTAATGCCATTAAAAAATGATAGGCAACTAAATTACCAGTAGAAACAAAAAATAGATAGCGAATAAACGAAGGTAAATCTGAGCAATTGTCAAGAGAATTGACAATTCGCTGCAAAACTATCGGTATATTTGCCCAGATGTTCAAACAATCGTTACAATATTCATTACTAAGCGTGCGCAATTTCAGGTTGCGCAGATACGTTTGATAGTGAAAGAGCAAGATCGCGGTCTCTTGGGGAGGAGACATCGATGAAAGCAAATTCAGACAAATCTAAGCAGAGTAATAAGGCGACGCGCCATGTACTGGCAGGCGTTTTGTGCGGAGCCTCCGTTTTGAGCCTGGTACTGTCGCTCGTCATGCCTCCGATCTCGCAGGCCATTGCCAACGATGCCCAGACGGTTTCTACCGAGGAAACTGTGATGGGGGGGTTCCTCAAGTGAGTCTACTGGTGTAGATAACACCAACAACGGGGACGCCAAAAACCAGAATAGTGACGAGATTGAGGGTGGCGCGAGCGAAGACGCCGTCACCGAGGGCCAGCCGTCCGACGACACGAAGGTCGAGGATGCCGAGCAGACCGCGGATGACGCTAGCAATGAGGGCGCAATTCCACCTGTTGCGGAGGATGCGACCGAATATACGCTGATTAATTCTGCAGACGACCTATCTCACTACCTTCAAACTGATAAAAAGGCCGGCAAATATCGCTTGAATCTCGATATTGAGTATGCAAGCGACATTACGCTTGGCCAGGGTGAAACCACCATCGACCTCAACGGCCATAAGATCAAACACTCGGGCGTGGAGCCTGGCAAGTCGTCCAACATGTCCATGTTCAATGTGCCCGAGGGTGCGACGCTCACGATTGAGGATCTGCAGCAGGCGGCTGATAACAAGTTCGAGCAGGGTGGCGACAAAAACGGCAACCTTGCTAAGCTCGATTACGACGGCACGACGCCCAGTAAGCTCACTTACTACGTGACTGAGTCGACTTCGAGTGACACTGCTACTACCGAGACCCTTTTCAAGCACGGGGTTGCCATCAATGGCGCCATCGTGGGCACCACTGCTCACTCTACGATGAAGCTCATCAACGTCTGTGGCGGCACGTTTAACCTTCAGAGCGGCGTGCTGACCACGACTCAGGACGCAAATGTTGGCCACCTTATCTATGCCCAGGACGACTCTACCGTCAACATGAGTGGCGGATACGTTTGTGGTGCTTCTATGGGCAGAGATGGTGCTGGTGCTGGAATTCATGTCAATGGCTCAACCCTGGAGATCTCTGACGGCGTAATCGCTGGTAACTATGCTCCCAGTGGCGGCGGCGTTTATGCCCTGAAATCTAAGGTAAATATGGTTGGCGGTATTATCTCCGGTAACGGTACAAATGATTATGAAAGCGGTTATGGCGCGGGAATTTGTGCTGAGAACTCTAATGTGACCATTACGGATGGTTACATTACTAACAACAAATATCAGCACTACGATGAAAGTCACAAGGGTAACGGTTGTCACGGTGGCGGCGGCATTGCTGCTTTCAATGGCGGCAGTCTCACAATTGCAGGCGGTTACATCACGGGCAACTACTCTGCCGAGGCTGGCGGCGGCGTTTATGCTGGCGCTTGGAATAGTGCTCTTTCCGGGTTTACGTTTTCTGGTGGAACCATAGCTAGCAACGTGGCGCAAAACTCGGAGGGCGGCGGTATCCGTATCTCTGCGCCTACAGTTGGCGATTTTAACGTGAGCGACAAGAAAGCCTACATCACTAACAATACGACCAATACCACCAACGACTGGGGTGGCGGCGGCGTGTTCGTTCAGGGTAGCAGTGACCAAGGCATTAAATCGGCGAGCCTCAATATATATAACGCGCTGATTACCAACAATCATGCCAATGGCTTTGGCGGCGGGTTTGCCGCTTGCCCGACTGGTAAGACTGCCATTACCGATACCAATGGCATCGCGATTTTCGGTAATTCTGACGGTAATTCTGACGGTGGTTATAACCGATCGGGTGGCACCCACGGCAAGAACGATGACGCGGATGAAAGCAATGACGGCAAAGGCGAAATAACTGAAGATTTTAAAAATGCCGGTCACAAGGATCTTTTTCTTATTCGCGATAGTACTAACAGTGAATATATCGCTGCCGTAACGGGTCAGATGCTTGGTGGCGGAGCTGCTAGCTGGTCGGGCACGATTGACGGTCACACTGCGACCATCGGTAAGTATGACGGGGCCCAGGCCAGGTACATGATTGGCCTAAGGTCCGACTCGTCCGTTGATGATCAAAATGTCGCTAAAGGGCTGGCTTCGTTATATATCACGGGCAACGAATCCAACGTCCACGGTGGCGGAATCATGACCAACGGAAACGTTGTCGCCGGCTCCACCACGCAGGTGAGTGTATATCCCAAGATGAAGCTCAACGGCACTAAGGCACTGACGGGTCGCAAGCTTAAGAAAGAAGAGTTCAAGTTCCAGCTGCTCAAGCAGAACAAGATTACTAAAGATAATGGTGAGATTTCACTTACAGTCCCGAGCTTTGACGAGGACAAGGACGGCAAACTCAAACTGCAGCTCAATGGCTGCTCAAAAATTGGCGATGGGGTCACGAACAACGCTGACGGTAGCTTTGCTTTTGATTTAGGCAGGGTCTACTCCGATGACCCGGTTGTCTACTACCTAGTTGAGGATCCCGGTGACAAGCCCGTTTCTGGAGTGACTTACGACAAGACTATCTACAAGATTGAGTTTGAAACAACGGTGGCCCAGACACAGAAGGTGTTGGACATTACTTACACCTACTACTCGGTTGGTAAAGTAAAGGTCACTAATCTCACCAAAGGGGGCTCGATGGAGGTCATCCCGTCCGATGATGGCAGCAATGTGTCCGTTAAACTCACGAACGATGAGATCTTTACTAATGGTAATACCTTTACTAATGCATACACAGCCAAGGGCTCTTGGACACCTCAGGTGACCAAGAAGGTCGACGGCGGCGAGATGCAAAGGTTCAAGTTCGAGTTGTACACCAAGGATTCGGACAACACGGAGAAACCTTTTCAGCCCATATCCATATATAAATATACTACTGCTGGGTCGGGAAACTCTCAGACAGTAACGTTCGATCCGGTACCAATCGGTCCACTGGGCATCAATGATCTTACCAATGGTAAAGCAACGTTCACCTACTACATCCGTGAATGCGACGCCAGCGAGGTCGATGGCACCAAACACGAAGGCTACAAGAACGACACCAAGAGGTTCAAGATCGTGGTGACGGCAACGGACAACGGTGACGGCACGCTGAAATGCACGCCGGTCTATTACGAGGTCGACGCCAACGGAAACGCAAACTCAACCCCGACCGACACCCCCACCTTCACCAACACCTACTCCACTTCTTTGCCCCTTTCTGGTATGTCGGGCGTCACTCTGACGTACCTTGCCGGCGCGGCGGTGCTTTGCGCTGCTGCGGCCTGGATGCACATTCGTCGCAAGGCGAATGCGAAGGGAGGCGAGCGTCGTGAATAAGAAAGTTTGCTCCTTCCCGATCTTGTTTGCGCTGCTTGCCCTCCTGATCGGCACCTGCGCGGTTGTGTTCCCCGCATCCGCGCAGGCCGCGCCGACCTCGACAGGTTCCATCACGGTGAGCGGTACCGTGGCGCGCAGCTACGACGCCTACCAGATCTTTAGCGCCAACGTCGTCGACGGCGACAGCGACGCCAAGATCGCCGCCGACCTCGCCTGGGCAAGCGACGCCGTGCGCGACGCCGCACTGCCTGTGCTGCACAGCGCCGGCATGCCCAAATCCCAGACTACCGCGCAGGAAGCTGCCGAGTGGCTCAACGCCGATTCCCACCTTACGAGCGCGCTGAGCGCACAGCTCGCTCGTTCCCTCCAGAGCTCTGGTGCCGTGTCCGTGGCTCTTAATGCGGGCAAGACGGCCGAGCTGCCCTGTGGCTACTGGCTCATCGTTGCCGACGACGACGCCATCGCCCAGGGAGAGGCCGGCACCGCGTCGATCATGGCCCTGGTGGGCGGCAGCGCCGTCACCGTCAAGCCCAAGGCCGCGACGCCCAAGGTGTCCAAGCACGTGCTGGAGGACAGCACCGCCGCATGGCAGAAGGCCGCCGACGCCACGGTCGCCGACGACCTGTACTGGCGCCTCTCTGCCACGATCCCGGCGGGCCTCACGGCCTACGACACCTATACGGTGCAGTTTGTCGACACCATGGGCGCGGGGCTCGACCTATCCAAGGTGGCCGCGAGCGTGCACGTGTACGTGGCGGCGGGCGCGGACGGCGGCTTCGACGCGGTCCAGACCGGCAAGGACGGTCGCGCCGGCACTGAGCCCGCGAAGGGCTGGACCGACATCACGGCCCAGTGCGCCACCAAGGTAGCGGCCGACGGCAAGACCTTCACCGTGCGCACCGGCGACCTGATCGCCGCGCTCGGCGGGGCCGACGCCTCCACTGCGGGCGCCCGCGTGGTCGCCGTGTACAATGCGCCGCTCAACAGCGCATGCAACCACGGCATTGCGAAGGGCAACCCCAACGAGGTCTACCTGCGCTACCCGCGCTCTCCCTTTGCCGATCAGTCCGGCGACGCCGGATTCACCCGCACGCCGAGCGATGACGCGTGCGCCTACACCTGGGATCTCGCGCTCACCAAGCGCGGCAGCGACGGCGACAAGCCGCTTGCCGGGGCGGTCCTGAGCATCGCCGACGACCGCGGCCGCACGCTGGCGGCCGATGGCGCGCGGGATGCGGAGGGCAAGGCTACCGTCACCACGGGCGAGGACGGCCGCGTGACCGTCTCGGGCGTGGACTCGGGCAAGCTGGAGGTCCGCGAGCTCAAGGCGCCCAAGGGCTACACCGCCTTTGAGGGTACGCGCTCCGTGACGGTCAAGGCCGAGGGCCTGGACGTCGACCAGGTGGCCGCCGCCAAGCCCAAGCTCACCATCACGGCCGAGTCGCCCCTGCGCGCCGACAGCGCGGACGGGTCGACGGGCGGCCTGGAGGCGTCGCTCATCAACACGCCCGCCGGCACACCCTCTAGCATTACCACCGGAGGCTTTATGCCCTCGACTGGCGATATGGCAATGTACGCCGCGGCCGCCGCAGCGGTCGCCGGAGCCGCGCTCATCGTGGTCGCGCTCCTGGTCAAGCGGGGAGGTGGCAGCCATAAAGAGTAGCTGGTAGCCCCACAGAGAGCGGGGCGAGACGTATCGAAGTAGATGCTAAGACACAGACAGATTTAGATCAAACGGACTTCAAGCAGAAAGCAGAGGAAAAGAAGATAGCATGAGCAAGAACATCGCACGCCTGGCAGTAACCGCCGGCCTCACAGCAGCGCTGAGCTTCGGCGGCGTGATGGCCCCGGTCACGATGGCGTTTGCGGCGGGCACGCCGACGGTGGCCACGGAGAGGGGTAAGGTGGCTATCACCGACGAAGCATACACCGACACGACATTCAAGGGCATTCAGATCTTCACCGCGAAGGTCACGCAGGATCAGAAGGGCGATGGGAGCTGGGATGTCTCGGCCGCTAAGACTCTTTCCGATATTAAGTGGGCTTCGGGCGATGTGAAAACCCTCGTTACGACTGCGCTCAAAGGCGTTCCTGGAGTACCTAACGTAAATGAAGACGCCCAGACGTGGGCGGAGTTCATCAGCACGACTCAAGGCTCTAATTATGGAGAGACTACGGCGGTTGATAATGGCACGGTTCTGGACTTGATTGCCGAGGCCTTGGAGGGGGACAAGACGCTTACTTGGACACAGCCAAGCAATTCCAGCAAGGGTAACTTTGAGAGTCTGGACCAAGGCTACTGGCTTTTCGTGACCGATGCGCCCAGTAAGACCGGCAATACTGACGTGTACACTTCGCCGATTTTCACCATTGTCGGTGGCTCTGACGTTAAGGTAGCCCCCAAGAAGAGCGTCCCCACGGTCGTGAAGAAGATCAAAAACGATGACGGCAGTAATTGGGCCGACAAGGCCGACTCGCAGATGGGCCAGAAAGTTGAATATAGGCTGACTGGCACCGTTGCCAGCAATATCGCAACGTTCGATACTTACCATTATGAGTTCAGCGATAAGCTTTCTGGCGGTCTGACGGCAGATGATAGCAGCGTCGTTGTTAAAATCGGTAATACGATTCTTCCACGCAACACGACTTCTGGCGCCAAGACCGGTTACGATGTTTCGATTGATACAACTAACACGTTGACTGTTAAGTTTACCGACCTCAAGGCTGCTGCGAAACAGGCTGGCGCGGCGCTCGACGGCAGCTCCAATGTCGTTGTCACTTACACCGCTATGCTTGATCCCACGAAGGCTACGAACGTTACTGTCGGCGGCACGGGTAACGACAACGCCGTAAAACTCATTTATTCCAACAATCCCCTGGGAGAAGGAACGGGTGAGTCTGTGCCCGATACCGTCCGCGACTACACCTACGCGCTCAAACTCGTCAAGGTTGACTCTGTGGAGACGACCAAGAAGCTTGAGGGCGTAAGGTTCACCATTCAAGCCACGACTCCTGACGGCGCGTCCTCCAATGGCAAGTTTGTCCAAGAGAAAGGCAATCTCGGCGCTGACTCTTATGAGTTCACGACTAATAAAAATGGCGAGATCAGCGTAGCGGGTCTCGATGCCGGTGCCTACACGGTGCACGAGGTTGAGGGCAGTAACCCTGGCTACAACACGCTGAAAGACTTTAACTTCACCATTGAAGCCAATGGCCTTGATAAGCACGAGGGCGAGAGGCTCGATGATAACACCGACCCGAATACGCTGAGGGTAACCGCGGAGAGCAATAATCCCACCATGGTTACCCCGTCAGCCGACGGCGGCACCATCACCCTTACCGTCAAGAACGAGAAGGGCTCTGGCCTTCCCCTCACCGGCCTTAATGGTGTGACCTTCACTTGGATCGCTGGTGGCGCGGTGCTGTGCATCGGCGTGGCGCACCTCATCCGCAGCCGTAAGCAGGCTGAGGAGTCCGAGCAGGAGTAACGCTCGCTCACCCATCTCTTTGGCAGGTGGGATGTGATGGCCATGAGACTTGCGGACACTTTTCTCGTCCATCGACGTTCTTGCTTTGCCATTCTCTTTTCGGGGCAGACTCCGCACTGGAGTTTGCCCCGTTCTTTTTGAACAGCGCAGCCGGGGCGCCGTCGCTCGTATGATCGAGCGTATGATTAGCGAACAAATGTTTGCAAATATTGCGTTTACCAGCTGTAAGTGTGAGTGCTCGCAGTAAAATACCCTTGCGACGCATTCCGTGCGCGGGCGGCCGACGACTCGATCGGAGGTCCCCAAATGCTGAAATTCCTTAACGCGCTCGCCGCCCTCGCGGCGGTGGGCACGTTCGTCATCGCGTTTCTTGACTCGTATGAGGTTCGGTTTAAGGTCCGTAGGCGCACGCGCGGTGCGGACGGCAGAAGGCATTTGCGCCGCAACAAGCGCAAATAAGAATGCCCGGGGTTAGAGGCCCGGGCATTTAACAAAACCAGAAAACTAGGCCGCCCGCGCTTTCGAACACTTACGCAGGGTGCGTCGTTTCCTGTAGCTATTGTAGCCCGAATCGCCCCGTCGATTCGGGATATTTTGAAAACTCAAATGCTGGCTTATCCTCGACTGGACGGTGCAGTCTAGCTGCGTTGTCTGGCGCGGAAGCTCGCTAATCGGCTATTATTTGTTTAGACAACATGAGTTGTAGAGGAGTGACCGGCGATGGTGCAGGGCGCTAAACATATGAAGGGCAATAACGCCGCGGCCAACGGTGGCTCAAGCCCTCAGCCCAAACCTCAACCAAAGCCCAAGCGCCGCCGCAAGCGACTGCCGCGCTGGGCCGATCGGCTCATCACCATCGTCATCATCCTTTTTGGCGTGGGCCTTATGACCTGGCCGTGGATCTTGGACCGGCTCGAAGCCTCGGGCGTGTTCAATCAGATCAGCACCGTGTCCAGCACCGTGGACGCGCTGTCTGCCGAGGAGCGCGAGCGCATCCTGCTCCAGGCACGCTCCTTTAACGAGCAGCTGGCGGGCGAGGCCACCGAGCTTCCCGTCGACCAGATCGAGCCCTACGCTCAGCAGCTCATCTTTGACCGCGACCCCATGATGAGCTGGGTCGAGATCCCCTCCATCGACGTGAGCATGCCCATCTACCACGGCACGAGCGAGGAAGTCCTCATGGCGGGCGTCGGCCACCTGGAGGGCACGAGCCTGCCGGTGGGCGGCACCTCGACGCATTGCGTGCTCACCGCGCACTCGGGCATGCGCAACTTGAGCATGTTCGACGACATCCACTCGCTGGAGCCCGGCGGCCTGGTGCTGCTGCACACCATGAACAAGACGCTCGCCTACAAGATGGTGGACTCTGAGGTCGTGCTGCCCGAGGAGATGGAGTCGTTGACCATCGAGCCCGGCGCCGACAAAGTGACGCTCGTCACCTGCACGCCCTACGGCGTGAACGACCATCGCCTGCTGGTGCATTGCGTACGCACCAAGTACAACAAGAAGGACGTCGATAAGCAAAAGTCGCTGGCCGGCCGCCACTGGGGCAAGCGCGAGTTTGCCGTGCTCATTGTGGTCGTAGCCATTGTGCTGTTGCTGCTGGACATCGTGATCCACGCGATCCGCAAGCGCCGCAAGGCCAAAGCCTCGGCATAGGACATCGTTCAGAGCCACCACAATGGGGACAAAACCATCACAACATTCGATGAAAATCTCGATTTTGACGAAAAGCGTCGAATGCTGTGATGGTTTTCGTTGTGGGCGCGACGGTTTTCGCTGCGGACGCTGCGGTTTCGTTGCAGAACCGCCAGCCCGCCGCCTGCCAGCCCGCCGCCCCTCGTTACGTTTTCGCTGTATTTAGGTAAAGCGCCTGCTCCAAGCTGGCGTTGCCCTGTATACTAGAGCGGTTTAACTGTTATGCGGAAGGGAGCGCCTATGGCACTCAGCGAGAAAGACGTGCGCGGCATCGCCGAGTACGCAAAGATCGCGCTGACCGATGACGAGCTCACCCAGATGACGTCCTACATGAACGACGCCGTCCAGATGCTCGAGCCCGTCTTGCAATATGACTTGCCCGACGTGGAGCCCACGTTCCATCCTATCGGAAGCCTGTCCAACGTGATGGGCGACGACCTGCGCGAGCCCGAGCGCGATCTGCCGCTCGACATCGCGCTTGAAAACGCCGGCAGCGCGCGCGACCGCTACTTCCGCGTGCCGTCCATTTTGGGAGAGGGGGAGAGCAAGTAATGGCGCTAAGCTTCGATTCCCTTACCGCCGCCCAGATTGCCGCGGGCGTTGCCGTCGGCGACTTTACCGCTACCGAGGTGGCCAAGGCCTCCCTTGCCGCCATCGAGGCGCGCGAGGGCGGGGTCCAGGCATTCCTGCAGGTGGCGCCCGAGCTTGCGCTCGAGGCCGCTGCGCGCGTGGATGCCGACCGTGCCGCAGGCAAGTCGCTGCCCCCGCTTGCGGGCGTGCCGCTGGCTATCAAGGACAACATGAACCTCGTGGGCACGCGCACCACCTGCGCTTCCCACATGCTCGAGAACTACCAGAGTGTCTACACCGCCACCTGCGTCCAACGCATGCTCGACGCCGGCTGCCTGCCCATGGGCAAGGCCAACATGGACGAGTTTGCCTTTGGCAGCTCCACCGAGAGCTCGGCGTTCCACCGCACCAACAACCCCTGGGATACCGAGCGCGTGCCCGGTGGCTCCTCGGGCGGCTCCGCTGCCGCCGTCGCCGCGGGCGAGGTCGCGCTCTCGTTGGGCTCGGACACCGGCGGCTCCATTCGCCAGCCGGCGTCGCTGTGCGGCGTGGTTGGCTTTAAGCCCACGTATGGCGCCGTGAGCCGTTACGGCGTGGTTGCCTTTGGCTCGTCGCTCGATCAGGTGGGCCCCTTTGGCCGCACGGTCGAGGATGTCGCGCTGGCCATGAACGCGCTTACCGGCGCGGGCCACGACCCGTACGATTGCACCAGCCAGGACTGTGCCGTCGACTTTACCGAGCACCTCAACGACAGCATCGAGGGCAAGCGCGTGGGCATTATCCCTGCGTTTATGGAGGCCGAGGGCCTGACGCCCGAGGTCAAGGCCGCTGTTCAGCGCGCCGCCCAGGAGCTGCAGAACCAGGGTGCCGAGCTGGTCGAGGTCGACCTGCCGCACTTGGACGCCGCCATCGCCGCCTACTACGTCATCGGCCCGGCCGAGGCGTTCTCCAACCTGGCCCGCTTCGACGGCATTCGCTACGGCTATCAGGAGGAGGGCTGCGCTAACCTGTCCGACCAGAGCTCGCTTTCGCGCGCCCACGGCTTTGGCGCCGAGGCCAAGCGCCGTCAGATGCTTGGCGCCTACCTGCTGAGCTCGGGCGTGTACGACAAGTACTACTACGCTGCGCAAAAGGCCCGCACGCTCATCACGCAGGACTACGACGCTGCGTATGCCAAGGTGGACACCATCCTCATGCCCGCCTCGCCGCGCACGGCCTTTAAGTTTGGCGAGATCAGCGATCCCACACAGATGTACCTCTCCGACCTGTACACCATCTCGCTCAACATTTGCGGCAACGGCGGTATCTCGGTGCCGCTGGGCCTGGGCGAGGATACTCAGCTGCCCGTTTCTGCCCAGCTGGTTGGTCCGGCCTTTAAGGACCGTCAGCTGCTCACGTTTGCCCGCGCCCTGGAGCGCGGCTTTGCCGATACCGCCACGGGTGCGCCCGCGCTTTCCGTCGCGCCCGATTTTGCCGGGAAGGGAGGCGAGCTGTAATGAAGGAGCTTTCCGAGGTCCTGCAGGATTGGGAGGCCGTGATCGGCCTGGAGATCCATACCGAGCTCACCGCACTCGATACCAAGATGTTCTGCAACTGCAAGCTCAGCCACGATGACGAGCCCAACGCCAACGTGTGCCCGGTGTGCCTGGGCCTGCCCGGCGCCCTGCCGGTGCCCAACAAGCGCGCCATCGAGAGCATCGTCAAGGCCGGTCTCGCCACCAACTGCGAGATCCAGCGCCACTCGATGTTCTACCGCAAGCACTATTTCTATCCCGATATGGCCAAGAACTTCCAGACTACGCAGGGTCCGGTCGCCTTTGCCATGTACGGTCACCTGGATCTGGACGTGACCGGTCGCGGTGCCGCCGAGCGCCCCGACTGCGCGTTTGGCGAGGCCGAGGCCCAGAGCCTGGCGAGCGCCTCGGCCAACGCCGAGGGCCTGTCCACGTCCATGACGTCGACCATGCGCGAGGGTAACCAGCGCGCCGGTCACCTGGCCGGCTACGACGCGTCCAACCTGCAGATGCCCGAGCGTCGCGAGGACGGTTCCTACACGGTGCCCATCCGCATCCTGCGCATCCATATGGAGGAGGACGCCGCCAAGATGGTCCATGTGGGCGGCGCCGAGGGCCGCATTACCGCCGCGGCCGAGTCGCTCGTCGACTACAACCGCTGCGGCACGCCGCTCATTGAGCTCGTCACCGAGCCCGATCTGCGCACGCCCGAGGAGGCTCGCCTATTTATGGAGAAGCTCCGTCGCATCTTTGTGACACTGGGCATTTCCGACTGCTCCATGGAGAAGGGCTCCATGCGTTGCGACGGCAATGTGTCGCTGCGCCGCCGCGGCGAGACCAAGCTGGGCACCAAGACCGAGCTCAAGAACCTCAACTCGTTTAAGAGTCTGCATGACGGCCTTGCCTACGAGATCTGCCGCCAAGCCGAGGTGCTCGAGGAGGGCGGCATCATCTACCAGGAGACTCGCCACTGGGAGCCCAGCCGCAAGCGCACCGTGGTCATGCGTGTGAAGGAGACGGCCGATGACTATCGCCTGTTCCCCGATCCCGACCTGGCGCCGTTCGATCTGGATGACGAGTTCATCGACCGCTGCCGTGGCGAGATCCCCGAGCTACCCGATGCCAAGCGCGTCCGTTTTGAGGCCGACTTTGGTATTAAGACAGCCGACGCCGAGCAGATTGCCGGCGACCCGGAGTTTGCCGAGTTCTTTGAGGCCGCCGCTGCCGGTATGGCTGGCAAGGAGGCCCAGACGGTTGCAAACTTGCTGGTGAACGAGATGATCGCCTACCTTAAGGGTGCGGGCGTGTCGCTCGCCGAGTCCGGCATCGCGCCGGCTCAGGTGGCGGCGCTCGCCAAGCTGCTGGCGACCGATGCCATCAGCTCCAACCAGGCGCACGAGGTCTTTGAGGCCATGGCCCAGACCGGCGACGACCCCAACAAGATCGTCGACGAGCGCGGTATGCGTCAGGTGAGCGATGCCGGCGCACTGCAGCCGATCGTGGACGAGGTGCTGGCGAACTGTGCCGATCAGGCGCAGCAGTATCGTGACGGTAACCAAAAGGTCATCGGCTTTTTGGTGGGCCAGTGTATGAAGGCGAGCCGCGGCAAGGGCAATCCGAAGCTCTTCAACGAGTTGCTGAGAACGTCGCTCTCGTAGCTGCGAGGCCGGGGAAGCCCCGAGTCGCCGGGGTGTTTGCTCCAAATTTCAAACAGTCCTATGCAAGACGAAGGCCACATTTAGTGGCCTTCTTTGCATGCGGAACTCATTTGGAGCAAACACCCCGGCGACTCGGGGCTTCCCCGGCCAGACGACTCGGCCGTTCGGGTCAGGTGGGGCTGAATGGAATAGAGTGAATGGGCGCGCCGTTTGGCGCGCCCATTGTTTTGTGGATGTGGCGCAGGGACGGTCCCCTTGGTTACATCGCGCCCCAAGATTTCCAAAAAGTTAACCTTTGTTGAACTTAATAGTTAGATAAACTAAACTCTTTTCTAAAAGTGTGCTCGAGTAAACTTGTTTACTCGGGTGCTGAGGCACCGTGCCGCGTCCAATGCGGCAAAAGGGAGAAGCAACATGAAGAAGTCGACGTTCAATACCCTGCTTGTCGGTGGCGGTTTTCTGCTTGGTACGGCTGGCATCAAGCTGCTCACCAGCGCTCCGGTAAAGAATGCCTGCGTGCAGGGCATTGCGTGCGGCATGCGCATCAAGAACGGCTACCAGGACATGGTCGAGCAGGCCAAGGCTAATGTCGACGATATGGTTGCCGAGGCTGCCTACATCACCCAGAGCGAGACCGCTGCTGACGAGGCAGCCGAGTAACGCTCCCAGGCACAAACTATGAGATTCTCGATTATCAGCGAGATCCCCGGCAGGACCCGCCTCCAGTTGGCGGGTCCTGTGCCAGAGAGCGATCTCGATGCACTTCTTAAGCTCAGCGGCGATATCGACGGCGTGCACAAGGTGCGTGTGTATGGCCGTATTGGCCAGATGGCGCTGGAGTACGACGAGCCGCGCCGCGCAAGCGTGCTCGACGCCTTGGGCGCACTCGATGCTCAAACTATCGCCGATGCCAAGTCGGGCTACGTGATGCAACTCGAGCCGCGCAAGCACAAACTCGTTATGGACCTGGCGACACTCGTCGGTGCCCATTACGCACGTCGCTGGTTCTTGCCGACGCCTCTGCGTGCGGTGTTTGTCGTGGCCGGTTACATGGCATTTTTGCGCTCTGCCCTTCATGAGCTGACGCAACCGCGCCTGACCGTCCCTGTGCTCGACGCCTCGGCCATCGGCATCTCGTTCGTCAAGCGCGACGTCGACACTGCGGGTCAGACGATGTTCCTGCTCAACGTGGGCGAGCTGCTCGAGGCTTAGCGCTCCATCGCGATTACGAGGACAACTTGGTACTCGCCGCGTGCAAGCGCGCGCAGGTTGATTACTTGGTGACCAACGATCGCAAGCTGCTCGAACATGCTGATCTTGCAGCAAAGACCCCGTGCCAAATGATGCCGATTCTTGTTTTGGCCGAACGCGGCGGCGCGGCTATCGGTTGACGCGAACTGTTTGCGGGCCTCTTGGACGACGATGCGCCAAGGGGCCCGCGCCTGCTATTTACAAAAGCTCGGCCTTAATGGCGGGACTTTCTGCGAGCTGCTCGGCTGCCTTTTCGTCGGAGCTGTCGAGTGCTGCCAGACTGCGGTAGACCCACTCGTTAACCTGGGTGTTCTTGACGCCTGCGGTCTGCATAAGGGCGCCTACCTCGCGGATTGCTGCGAGCAGATCGGCTTTGGGACCCGCGAGCTCGACCTCGATGCCGTGGTAGGCGGCCACGCCGCGGTTCTCACTCACGTGGTCGATAAAGCCCTCGACGGTCTCAAGCTGCTGGGCGAGAGCCGCATCATCGTCAGCGTCCAGCGCGACGAGTGCGTTGGATACCGTGAGGGCGGGATGTCCACAGGGGACAAAGCCTTCGATGACATCCATAGCTTCGGTAATGGTTGAGCCCAGGCCTGCGAGGGCATTGACGAGTTGTTGCTTGGTATCCATAACGGTCCTTTCGGCGGGTCAATTTTGCTTGGCGAAAATATACGTGACGCATTCGGTGGCAAAAGTGCGAAGTGTGGTGCACGTTAGGGTCTTCACAGCTCGTGCATAGAGCAGCTGTCTACCTTTAGAACGTGGTAAGATAGCTATTCGCGAGCGGGGTTCACCCCGCGTGTTCCTTGAAAAGTCGACGGGTATTGGGTGCTCGTGCCCAATGCCATCCAGACTTTCCCGACATTCGGGGGCGACTGGTTTCGACACGATAGCTCTGAGAGAGGAAGCAAGCCGAGGTCTCCTCGCCTCGTTAAACAGGGGTACCGTCAAATTGAATTGACAACAACTCTTCTTTTGAGCCTATGGCTCTCGCTGCTTAGTTTATAGCGGCGCGTCAACCCGGTGATTTCCCCGACACCGGCGCGACGTCATTTTAGGGGAATGCTCCTGCGCACGTAATCGGTATGGCGCAGGCTAAGACCGAACCGGTTGGGACGCCGCGAGCGTGTCGCTGCGCGCAAAGCGTCCGAGACAAAACCAGCGACTGAGCTTGGAGATGCCAATCAGGGGGCTTTCGTGGACCGGAGTTCGATTCTCCGCGCCTCCACCAATAGTTATAAGCAGGTAGATATTCGTATCTACCTGCCTTTTTATTTCTAGCCCGTACCGCGGAGAATCGAACTCTGTGCAGGGCGCGAGCGTAAAGAAAACGCGTAAGCGTTTGTAGCCCGCGGGCGAGGACGCCGGCAGGCGGCCGAAGCCGGTGCGGGTTCGCGAAGCAAATACGCGGATTCTCCGCGCAAAGCTCCAGCCCAGAACAGATGTGCTGCCGACGGCATTTCTGCTGGCTGTGCCTCGCGCCGACAGATCTCCTTCATCCGCGGAGAATCGAACTCTATGCAAGGCGCGGGCGTAAAGAAAACGCCTCAGTGACGCAGAGTGGGACGCGCTTTCCCAATGGCGGCCCAGGCGGAAAGTCCATCCCGGAATCCGCGCTCAGACTGGGACGTAGTTTCCGGATGGCACATCAAGCGGAAACTGCGACCCGGAATCGAGCCGTAGAGTGGGACATGCTTTCCCAATGGCAGCTCAAGCGGAAAGCGCATCCCGGAATCTAAGCTCGGAATGGGATTCATTTTCCTGATGGTGGGCTCAGCGGAAAATGAGACCCGGAATTTGCTCTGAGAACGGGACGCGCTTTCCCGTCGACCGCCCCGCCCTCTTCAACTCCAAAACCTGCGCGCTCGCCATCCCAAAACTGGGTAGAAGAAGGCCAAAACGCAATCGCAGGAGGTCAATATGACTGCAGAAGATAAGGCAAAGAACGCCGGCAAGGTCGCGCTCGTCCTTGAGGGCGGCAGCTTCCGCGGGCAGTTTACCGCGGGCGTGCTCGACGTTCTCATGGAGGCCGGCGTCGAGATTCCGGCTGTCTACGGTGTATCGGCCGGCGCCCTCAACGGCGTGAACTACAAGTCGCACCAGATCGGCCGCGCCAACCGCATCAACCTGGCTTTCTGCAACGACAGCCGCTTCATGGGCGCCGCATCGTTTGCGTCCACGGGCTCTATTGTGGGTTACGACTTTATTTTCAACGATGTCCAGGACCGCCTGGATCCCTTTGACAACGAGACGTTCGATGCGAGCCCCATCGAGATGTACGCCGTCGCGACGGACATGCTCTTTGGAACCGCCACGTACCTCCCGGTCAAAAGTGCCGTGCTCGACCTCGACGCCGTGCGCGCCTCGACGTCACTGCCGCTGGTGACGCCGCCGGTCGAGATTGACGGGCACAAATACGTCGACGGCGGCGTGGCCGATTCGATCCCTATCGAGCACGTGCTGGAGGAGGCGGGCTTCGATCGCGCGGTCGTCATCGTCACGCAGGACCGTTCGTATGAGAAAAAGCCTTACGAGTTTATGCCTGCCGCGCGCGCCCGCTATGCCGACTACCCCTATCTGCTCGAGGGACTCGAGACGCGCCACGACCGCTACAACATACAACGCATGCACCTGTGGAAGTATGAGCGCGAGGGCCGTGCGCTGGTCGTCGCTCCGCAAAAGCCGGTCGAGGTCGGCCACGTTGAGCACGATTCGGCAAAGCTTTTGGACCTGTATATCCAGGGCCGTCAGGAGGCAGAGCGCCTGCTCGCGGAAATCCAAGAGTTCGTTGAGCGCTAGCGACGGCGAACTCTCAAAAAATGACAAAAGCTAAACGGCAGGAAAAATCACGGCTCGTGGATGACATGTGCAGAAACTCTGGTCGGAGCCAAAATACCTGTTGACTCGTACGGCGAGCGGGGTAATATGGACGGGTTACTTGCAGAGCCCCGTGAATCTCTGTAACAACACGTACTGTACATGGAGGAGTCTAAGTGATTTCGAAATCGACTCACTACGCCAAGCAGGGCGAGGTCCAGCGCAACTGGGTTCTCGTCGACGCCGATGGTGCTGTCCTGGGCCGTCTTGCCACCCAGATCGCAATGATCCTGCGCGGTAAGAACAAGCCCCAGTTCACGCCCAACAGCGACTGCGGCGACTTCGTTGTCGTCATCAACGCCGATAAGGTCCAGCTTACCGGTAACAAGGCCGACACGAAGACCTATTATCGCCACAGCGGCTACAACGGCGGCCTCAAGGCTGAGAGCTTCCGCCAGGCTATGGAGAAGCACCCGGAGAAGGTCATCGAGCGCGCCGTTCGCGGTATGCTGCCCAAGACCACCCTCGGCCGTGCCCAGATGACCAAGCTTAAGGTCTACGCTGGTGCCGAGCATCCGCATGCTGCCCAGAACCCCACGAAGATTGAGCTGGAGGCTTAAAGATGGCTGAGAACACCGTTGTCTATCAGGGTACCGGCCGTCGTAAGAACGCCGTCGCCCGCGTCCGTCTCGTCCCCGGCACCGGCAAGGTGACCATCAACAAGCGTGACGCCGAGCAGTATTTCGGCCGTCATCAGCTCGTTGAGAACGCCCTTGCTCCCTTCAAGGTGACCGACACCGCCGGTCAGTTCGACGTTATCGCTCTGTGCGATGGCGGCGGCATCTCCGGTCAGTCCGGCGCTCTGCGCCTGGGCATCGCTCGCGCTCTTCTGAACGCTGGCGACTACCGTGCTGACCTCAAGAAGGCCGGTTTCCTTACGCGCGATGCTCGCGTGGTCGAGCGCAAGAAGTACGGCCTCAAGAAGGCCCGCCGCGCTCCCCAGTTCTCCAAGCGCTAAGGTTTTATCTCCTTTCGAGATACAATGTACAAGCGGGGCCTGCCGATTCCTCGGCGGGTCCCGCTTTTCTTTTTCGACTAGGGCGGGCGGTTGCATGTCGCCTGCTAGGGAAGGAGCGATCCTATGCCCCAGAACATCTTCGGTACCGACGGCGTCCGTGGCGTCGCCAACGCCGATCTTTCGTGCGACCTCGCGTTTCGTCTGGGTCGCGCGGCGACCAAGTTTCTTGGTCCGGATATTTGCATCGGTCGTGACACGCGCCTTTCGGGCACCATGCTCGAGAGTGCTCTGACCGCCGGCATCATGGCCGAGGGCGGCCGTCCGCATTGCTGCGGCGTTATCCCCACGCCCGCCGTGGCGCTGCTCACCGTTCAGAACGAGCTCGACGGCGGCATCGTCATCTCCGCTTCGCATAATCCGCCGGAGTTCAACGGTATCAAGTTCTTTAGCCGCAAGGGCATGAAGCTTCCCGATGCTGTCGAGGAAGAAATCAGCGCCTGGGTCATGTCCGAGGAAGCCATGGCTGCCGACACGCTGCCGACCGGTGCCGGTGTGGGCCACATCATCAAGATGAAGGGCGCTCGCAAGGCATATGTCGATCATGCCATCGATACGCTTGACGGTCTTAGGCTCGATGGCCTGGTCGTTGCCGTCGACTGCGGCCATGGCGCTTCTTGCCAGACCACGCCCGCCGCGCTGCAGCGCCTGGGTGCCACGGTCCATGCCATCAACACCGATTATTGCGGCACCGACATTAACGTTGAGTGCGGCTCTACGCACCTCGAGCCCCTGCGCGAGCTCGTGCTGCGCACCCATGCCGATATCGGCTTGGCCCACGACGGCGACGCCGACCGTGTGCTGTTCGTGGACAGCGAGGGCAATGAGATCGACGGTGACTACATCCTGGCTATCTGCGGTTCTGACCTTGCCGCTCGCGGCAAGCTCGCCAACTCCGAGATCGTCTCGACCGTCATGTGCAACCTGGGCTTCTCCATCGCTATGAAGGAGCAGGGCTTCGAGATGGTTCAGACCGCCGTGGGCGACCGCTACGTTCTGGAGCGCATGCTCGCGGACGGCGCCGTCATCGGCGGCGAACAGTCCGGCCACATCATCTTCCTGGAGCACAACACCACCGGTGATGGCCTGGTGACGGCTCTGCAGCTGCTGGCCGTGCTCAAGCGCACCGGTCGTACCCTCACCGATCTTGCTGGCATCATGAAGAAGTACCCGCAGGTACTCGTCAACGTGCATTCCGACAACAAGGCTGGTCTGGACGATTGCCGGCCCATCTGGGATGCTGTCGCTGCTGCCGAGAAGGAGCTTGACGGCCGCGGCCGCATTCTGGTGCGCCCGAGCGGTACCGAGCCGCTGGTCCGCGTGATGGCCGAGGCCGAGACGCACGAGCTGACTCAGCGCGTCGTCGACGACATCGTCGAGGTTGTCAAGCGCGAACTTCCCTAATGGTCAAAAACCGTTGCCAAGTGGTAAACTGTTAAGGTTATTTTGATTGATTGGTATGTCCGAGGGGGAGCATGTTCACTAAAGTCCTGAGGTCTTTTGGTATGCGTGGTCGGGTCCTTACGCTGGATGCTCCCATCTCGGGCGACGTCATTCCGCTCTCCGAGGTAAACGACCAGACGTTTGCCACCGGCCTTTTGGGCCAGGGCGTGGCGATTCGGCCCACCGGAACGCGTGTGATTGCACCGGCTGATGCCAAGGTCGAGGCCATTTTTCCCACGGGACACGCTGTTGCGCTTAACACGGTCGATGGCTTGGACGTGCTCATCCACGTTGGTTTGGACACTGTTCAGCTCGAGGGCAAGCACTTTACCGTACATGCGCAAGTGGGTGACATCGTCCATAAGGGCGATGTGCTCATTGAGTTCGATCGCGAGGCAATTGCTGCCGAGGGCTACGATGTGACGGTTCCCATCTTGGTGTGCAACTCCGTTGAGTTCTCGAGTATCAAGGGTTCCGTTGGCGAGCATGTCGAGGAGATGGACCAACTCATTGTCGCTCGCGAGCGCTAGCAAGGCGCTTTGCCTTTAGCCTACAATTCAAACACGTTTACGGAGGGCGCCCTTGAAAGAGGACACCCTCCGTGGCAAGATGGGATTTGTCCGAAGCCAAACAGCTTTGGGTCACCGTGGACGGGCAGGGGCCTCGACGCGGCTAGACACGAGACACATACATTACGCGACCTCGCCCTGGTGGCCGCACACGTTGGTTGCGGCCGACGCGGGCCGCGGGCAAGTGCTTGTAAGGAGAGCCTTGCCTCTCTTGTACGAGAAAGGACGCGTAATGAAGATCATTAAAGCTAAAGACTACGAGGATATGAGCCGCAAGGCCGCCAATATCATCTCGGCCCAGGTTATCCTCAAGCCTGATTGCGTGCTGGGTCTTGCCACCGGCTCCACCCCGATTGGCGCCTACAAGCAGCTCGCCGCTTGGTACGAGAAGGGTGACGTCGACTTTGCCGAGGTCAGCACCTACAACCTCGACGAGTATCGTGGCCTTTCGCACGACGATCCCCAGAGCTACCACTACTTTATGCGTGAGAACTTCTTCGATCACATCAACATCGACCTGAACAACACGCATGTGCCCGATGGATCCAATCCCGACGCTGCCGCTGCCTGCTCTGAGTACGACGAGATCGTCGCTGCTGCCGGTTACCCTGATCTGCAGCTGCTCGGCATCGGTAACAACGGTCACATTGGCTTCAACGAGCCCGATGACCACTTCTCCAAGGGTACGCACTGTGTCGACCTTACCGAGAGCACTATTCAGGCCAACAGCCGCCTGTTCGACAGCATCGACGACGTGCCCCGTCAGGCCTACACCATGGGCACTCAGACCATCATGTATGCCCGCATGATCCTGGTTGTCGCCAACGGCGAGGCCAAGGCACAGGCCGTGCATGACATGTGCTATGGTCCGGTTACCCCCGAGTGCCCTGCCTCGATCCTGCAACTGCACACCAACTGCGTTGTCGTTGCCGACGAGGCCGCCCTTTCGCTCTGCAAGTAGCGAAAGCCTATCACCTCGACATAGCTTTGCCGAAGGCCTCCGCTTTGCGGGGCCTTTTTGCTATCCCTTTCTGTCCACTTGACCAAAATCTTGCCGCAAGCTTGACGAACGCCGGATGCCCAACAGCTTGATTCATTCCATACCAGATTCTATGCAAAAATGCCACTAGAAGGTCGTAGACGGTAGCGGGTGCTAGGCGAGTTGAATGACATGGCTGATCCTTGTTAATCTGCGCTACACTGCCGCTTAGATGGGACAAGCTGACAAGCTCATTTACCTGCCTAAAGACCGATTAGTCGGGGGATTAATAACAATCGGCCCTCGCTGTACAAAAACTTGCCGCTTGCGTACCAAAAGACAACCTAAAACACAAGGTCGCTCTATTCATAGCGCGGCTTGTATGGTCTTGCGGCTACAGTGTCCATACGGTCGAGTTGAGGAGCGGGCATGGTAAACGATTTGAGCGGTATAGACGACCTCGAGCTGATGCCGCTGGGCGGAGGCTATATGGTGCGACGCGAACGCTTGATAAATGAGCTTATTGCCAAGGGCCGAAAGGCCGGCATCGTGGTTCTTTATGCGCCCGACGGGTTTGGGAAGACCTCGGTGCTGCTGCAGTACACCCATGAGGTTAAATGCGACCCGACGCGAGGCCCCGTGCGGATTATCGAGGCCGATCGCGCCACTGGGCGCGAGGTGTTTATGCAGCTCGAGGTGGTTACCGAAGAACTCAAAGACAAACCGCACTCCCTTATCGCAATTGATAATGTGCCAAACCTCGATCAGCACGATACCGAAGACCTCATCGACAGGATTCGCGGCCTGCGCGCTATGGGGGTAGGGGTCTTTATCTCCTGCCGTCCTTCAAATCGTCAGCTGATTCATGGGCTGGGCGATTCGGTTAAGATCAATGCGCAGATGCTCAAGGTGCATGCCTATGAGTATTCGGCGTGGGCATCGGCGTTTTCGATCAGCACATCGCTCGACTTTTATCAGCTCACGCAGGGCGTGCCCGAGCTCGTTTCGGCATTGCAGACGGGCCTGTATGGCCAAGGCGACGTAGCCGGTCTGCTCGAAAACGAGATTGTCAACGTATATGGCGCGGCACTTGTCGATCTGGCTTCGCTCGACAATAATGCGCTGTTTTGCGTGGCATGTCTCATGATTTTGGTGGGCGAGGGCAATATCGCAGAACTCGAGGCTTGTGGGGTGAGACTGTCGATGGTCGACCAGTCCTACTTTGTACGCGACTACCCGATCTTTGGCTTGGACCCCGCCGAGCGGAGTTTTACGTGTCTGGGCACGGAGGATAACGGACGCTTGCGTTTGCGTAAGTTGGTGGCCGAGGTTCGCCCCGAACTTGTTCCGAGGGCGGTCCGGATTTTGCTTAAGGCGGGCCGATGCGATGCGGCGATGGGCCTGGCGGACGCCTTTTTGGACCGTGAAGCGGTCCTTGAACTTGCTGGGCAGTATGGGGTCGATTTGGCTCTGACGGGGCACGGGGCCGATATCTGCCGAGCAGCGCTGGGCGCGATCGATGCCGGCGATCCGGCTCCAGAGCCAACGCCTGCCGAGGCACTTGGCGTATATCTGGCAGCGGTCAGCGTGTCCAATACAAAGCTCGCTCGCTATATGGCATCGGTCATCGAGCGCGGGGGCGAACGGGCGGCCTGCGAAATAGATCCTGTTTCATGGAGGGTGGCCCAGACACTGACGGCTGTTTGCTATGGGGACAACGGGCTTGGGCTTCCTATGAACCTTGCCGTGCCAGAAATCGAGACATCCCATATCGTACTCGATATGTTGTCTGCGCATATCGAGGTCAAGCGCTGTCTGACAGAGCGGGGAGATGACGGCGGCGTTCTACAGCAGCTCAAAACGAGCAAGGCCTACGACTGCGAGCTCGATATCGCGGGGATTGTTGTGCGGGCCGATAGCATGCTGGTGGAGATCTTTGACGGGTCGTTTGCGGGAACCGACGAGCGCGACGACGAGATGACGGTGGTGCGGGAGGCGCTCGACGTACGTGGGCTTAAGGCGATGGCTATCTGGGTGCGCATGGTGTTGGCGGCACGGCGGCTCCTTTCTGGTTTGCCGGTAACCGACGATGCGGCGTTCAACGAGCTCGATCGTTTTGCCGTGCGCATGCGCGACAACCAGATTCAGCTGTTTGGCCTGTTGCTAGAAGGCTGGCAGTCGCTGGCAGAGGGACGGCCGGTTAATGCAAAGTTCCGTGCGGTTCAAGTGCTCAAACTTGCCGAGGAGTCGATTGCGTACATGCGCGATAACGCATTGCTGCTGGAGCGCGCGGCGTATCTGCGTAACACCTCGATGGTTTCGGTGCGCGAGGAAGCGGAGTTGCTCGATATAAGCCAGACGCAGGTTGGTGGAGCGGAGGCCTGGATGGTGGCGCTGCATTTGGCCTGTGCGGGCCGAGACAGCGACCTTGCGGCCTGGATGTCCATGAATCGTGCGGGGATTCTGGAACCGTCGTATCGGCTCTTTGCGCGCCTTGCCATGCATTGTCTGGGCGAGCCGGCGACCAGGATTCGCAAGAAGCTTCCCGTGCGCGAGCTATCGCGGTATTCGCTGCGCGACGATCTGGAAGGGGAGGGCGAGCGCCTGTTCCAGGCCGGCGAGGTTGAAACCGTTGATACCATCGACCATATCGAGATTCGCATGTTTGGCGCGTTTCGCGCCGAGCGCGACGGGTTTCCCATCACGGATAAGATGTGGCGCCGCAAGAAAGCGGCGACGCTTGCCGAGCGGCTTGCGCTGGGCATGGATGCACTGGTCGACCGCGAGACGCTGGCCATGGAGCTGTGGCCCCATGCCGAGTTCAATAGCGCCCGTAACAATCTGTACTCGACGATATCGCGCCTGCGTTCGGCCTTGGGGCCGACGCCGGATGGCAAGTCGTGTGTGCTGATTCAAAACGAGTGCATTGGGCTTAACGGCGATTACGTCAAGACCGACGTGCGGTTGTTTGATCAGATAAGCCGCGAAGTTTTGGGAAATCGCACGGGTGCGCGCGGACCCCATCTGATCGAGCTGTGCCTTAAGATCGAGCAGCTCTATGCCGGCCCGTTGTATGTTCCCAATGGCTGTAATCCCACCTACTTTTTGCGTATGCGGCGCATTATGGAATCGAAGTATATCGACTGCATGATTCGGGGAGCGAATGCCGCCCTAGAAGAAAACGACCTGCAGTCGGCGGTATGGCTGGTGGAATCGGGGTTGCGGCAAGAGACGGCGCGCGAGGACATGGTGCGTTGCGCTATGCGCGTCTACGGTGCGGCGGGGCGACGACGCGATATCGTCGAGCTGTACAGTGGGCATATGCATCACCTGAGGGAGCAGGTCAATGGCGTGCCCGAGCCCGAGACGCGGCGTCTGTACGAGCGCTTGGTGGAGGGCAGGCTTAACCGCGTGCTCGTCGAGCGATAAAAAAGAGCGTCCGAATTGCTTGGACGCTCGCAAGTTTGATGTATATTGGCTCGCCGGATCGTTGGCTCTTAGACGAGATTAATCTTCTCGATGTCCTTGCGCGAGGACTCGCGATACAGCGAGAACTTGCGGCCGATAACCTGGACGACCTCGGCATGGCAGCGGTCGGCGAGCTCTTCGGCGGCCTCGCGGGCGGAAAGGCTGGAACCGTCGAGTACGGAGCACTTAACGAGCTCGTGCTTCTCCAGGTAGGCGACCGTCTGCTCGACGGTGCCCTCGTTGATGTCGGACTTGCCGATGATGATGGCGGGGTTGAGGTGATGGGCCATGCTGCGAAGCTGCTTGACTTGGGCTCCTGGCAGTGCCATGGGTTCTCGCTTTCTATGTTATGGGGCGCCCCGCGATGGGGCCTTAATCTACGTGAGCTGTCCCACGATAGCGCAGGAACGGCGCGGTGTGGGGCGTGTTTGCCCAGTTCAAAAAGAATGCGGATGCCGAGCGGGAGAACAGCGCGGGTTACGGGCGGACGTGTGCGGCGGCCGAAAGCGGTCTATGGACGGCCCGAAGAGACCGGCTCCCATGCAATAAACGCCCAACGGACCTTGCGGACGTGGTCGAGCATGTAGCGTCCCTGCGGCACCCCTTTGGACCCTGGCTCGCCGGCATGGGGATTCTCAATCATGTGCTGGGCGATGTAGTCGCGCAGGCGATCGATCTTATCCTCGTTGCCATGCTCAAGCATGCGGGAAAAGTCCGCCACGCCCGCTTCAAGGCTGTCGAAGGTATCGCGACGAGGCGATTCAAAGTACGTGACCTGCGGCAGGGCACCCATTTGAATGAGGATGTTGAAGGCGTACACAAAGCCATTACTGCAGGTAATCGAGGCGCCGATAGCGTTCATCAGGTACAGATCATAGCGCGGGCTGGAGTTGGCGACCATCGTGACGGCACAACGCCGACGAGCCGTACGATCAAGCTTAGCAAGCGCGCCTTTCAGATCGGTCGTCGTAACCGACCGACTGGCAAAGGCAACATCCACCGCTTTCGTGACCGGTCCAACCAAATCCCAATCATCATCCCAAGCAAGCTCAAGTGGCGTAATGCGATCCTCGAGCCCATAGTACTCAATGCCGGCATCAAGCGTGCCCAACATGGCAGGGGAGAAGTCAGCCGCAATCACAGGATGCCCAGCCTGAGCAAGCGGAATAGCAATCGACCCAGCTCCACACCCCATATCCAGCACGGATTCACTAGGCTTTAACGCCAGCAATTTCATAAAATCCCGGGCATACGGAGCAGTCTCCAGTGGACGAAAATGCCGAGCTCGCTTATCCCACTCAAAAGAATCATCAGCCCGCCGCCGAGCAGCTTGCAGACGCATCCATTCGCCATTCCAATCCGCAGAAAGCAGCTCAGCGCGAGCATCCCCATCAACCACGGGCCAACCTCCTAGCAACAAAAAAGCGACTCCTCCCAAAAGAAGAGCCACAACCAGCATATATCAGAAAAAGAACCGTTCCAACGCCAAACCGCCGCACCAGCCAAGTGGTGCAGGAGCGAAGCGACTGCAACCGGGATAGAACCCAACTGAGGTCCCGTTGTGCGGGAGCCCCGGGGAGGGCAAATATATAAGGTCGATCGCGAGTTCCGCACGAGCCGGAGAGCACTTAATGTGCTCTCCGTGCGAGTCA
Source organism: Collinsella sp. (assembly GCA_048201895.1). Classification (GTDB taxonomy): domain Bacteria; phylum Actinomycetota; class Coriobacteriia; order Coriobacteriales; family Coriobacteriaceae; genus Collinsella. The sequence goes on from DBFBGO010000003.1 coordinate 110,944, forward strand.
GGACTGTCCGAGCAGGCGACTTCATATGCCGCCGGGCGGCCGGGGCGAACCCCTCCAAAGATTTTCAAAAAAGTTGTTGACGCGCGCGTAACGACTCGTCTAATATATCCCTTGCGCGATGGACCTGTAGCTCAGTTGGTTAGAGCGTCCGGCTGATAACCGGGAGGTCACAAGTTCGAATCTTGTCAGGTCCACCACTTTCTTTCGCAATAAACACCCCAGCGAGAGCCGAGTCGCCGCTGGGGTGTTTATTACTGTCTCCGTGGGGGTTTAGCTCAGCTGGGAGAGCGCGGGCTTTGCAAGCCTGAGGTCAGGGGTTCGATCCCCCTAACCTCCACCATGATGGACCTGTAGCTCAGTTGGTTAGAGCGTCCGGCTGATAACCGGGAGGTCACAAGTTCGAATCTTGTCAGGTCCACCATCAAAACTGTGAAGAGCCCTGGGGCATTGCCTCGGGGCTTTTTTCTTGTCTGCGATAAATCTCATTTTGGTTTTGTGTGCTGTGCGAAAGTTTGGGTAGTATAGCTATTCAATGCGGCGGACTGCCGCGTGTTAACCGCTACGTACCGGAGGTGTTCCATGGTTCGTGTCGACATAGAGACCATCGTCATGGCCGCCGGTCCCGTGCCATCGCTTATCGTGCTTCGCGAGCGCTGCAGCAAATCGGACTCGCCCGCGCCACTGCGTTCCCTTTCCATTCAGACTGGTTCGTTTGAAGCTGCTGCCATCAGCCGCGGCATCGATAGCGGTCGCGCCGAGCGCCCGATTACCCATGACCTGTTGCTCGATACTGTTGGCGCCCTGGGCGCCAAGCTCGAGCGCATCGAGATCGTTCGCGCCGAGCCGCCGGTGTTCTACGCGACGATCGTCGTACTGGCCGATGGTGGCGAGCGCAAGATCGACGCCCGCCCCAGTGATGCCATTGCCCTTGCCGTGCGCAGCAATGCCCCCATGTTTGTGGAGGACGACATCATGAATCGCCTGGGCACTGTTTCTACCCACGCCGAGGAAGTCGACGACGAGCAGGAGTTCGAGAAGTTCGACGAGTTCGTCCATACGCTCTCCCCCGATGACTTCTAAATGCGGGGCGTCCAGGTTGCGGAGCGTTCGCTGATGGCCGGCGGTATGTCGGCTGAGGCGGCTGCGATCGCCCGCGAGGCCCAGATGCGCTCGGAGGCTTCTGAGGCGGCTCGCATTGCCTATGTGACGCAGGCCCGCACGCTTCGCGAGCGCCGCGGCTCGTTTATCAAGATGGTTGTCGTCTCCGTCCTTGTCGCGGCAATCTGCTCGCGCCTTCGTGGTACAGTTGGTGCGCTTGGGTTTTCGATCTCTACGGGCCTTGTGATCTGGGGTGTGATCGATGCGGTAATGCTGACCAGTCAGATCAAGGTGCTCGACAAGCGCGCAGCGGACATGATGCGCGCCCGCGACGCTGCCGCCAGGATCGCCGCCGAGGCACAAGAACTGTAACGACGCCAGACTCGATGGGAAGGTCTAAAGATGGCACAGGATATGCAGGACGCCGGTAACGTCTCCGCCGAGCTCGACGCCATGGTGTGCGATCTGATCGGCGCGTTCTTGGACGACCTTGCCGCCGGTGAAAACCCTGGCGTGGTCGTGGCAATTGAGGATGCCGCTTCCAACCGTTATCTGGCGGCGCTCGATGAGGATGGCGAAGAGGCGTGCCTCGAGGCGGCCACCAACTTTATCTCCGAGCACAAGATGGGTCTTAAGGACGAGGGCCTGGGCCGTATCGCTCGCTATGCCATCGGCTACACCGGCTGCGTCGAGATTGACGGCGGCTATCACGATGCTCTGCTCGTGAGCTTCTTCGAAACCACGCTCGAGAGTGGTTTTTCGGCATATGTGCTGTATGAGGGCATGGGTGCCGGCGATGGTTTTATGTGGAGCGACCCTGAACCTGCAGGTGAGGAAACCCCTCTCATCTAAAATCGCTAAAATAAACGAGTTTTCGGTAAAAGGCTCAATATTCCCGCTGAGCGTTGTATCGCTGGGCGGGCCGCATACGCGTGCCGTTTGTATATGGATAGAAGATAGGGGAACTACATGCGCGTAGACAATCTGAGGAACATCGCCATCATCGCTCACGTCGACCACGGCAAGACGACGATGGTCGACAAGCTCCTGCGTGCCACGGACGCCTTCCGTGCCAACCAGCAGGTCGAGGACCGCGTCCTGGATTCCAACGACCAGGAGCGCGAGCGCGGCATTACGATTCTCGCCAAGAACATCTCTATCGAGTACAAGGACGTCAAGATCAACGTCATCGACACCCCGGGCCACGCCGACTTCGGCGGCGAGGTCGAGCGCGTGCTGCGTATGGCCGACGGCGCCCTGCTGCTGGTCGACGCCTTTGAGGGCCCCATGCCCCAGACCCGCTTCGTGCTGCGTCACGCTATCGACACCGGCCTTAAGATTATGATCGTCATCAACAAGATCGATCGTCCGGGTGCTAACCCCGAGAAGGCCTACAACGACTGCCTCGACCTTATGGCCGACCTGGGCGCCACCGACGACCAGCTTGAGTTCGCCATGGAGCACGTGGTCTACGCCAGCGCCATGAACGGCTTTGCCCGCCTCGATCCCAACGACGGCAACATGGACATGTATCCGCTGCTCGATATGATCATCGACGACATGCCCGCGCCCGAGGTTGACGAGAACGCCCCGCTGGCCATGCAGTGCGTGACCATCGACCACTCCAACTTCGTTGGCCGTATCGGCATCGGTCGCGTGTACTCCGGCACCATCCACCAGGGCGACCAGATCCTGGTTGTCAAGAATGACGGTTCCAGCGCCACCGCTACCGTCAAGCAGCTCTTTACCTTCGACTACCTGGGCCGCACCGAGTGCCAGGAAGTCGGCGCCGGTGACATCGCCGCCGTCGTGGGCATCGATCGCACCGATATCGGCGATGTCTACACCGACCCCGAGAACCCCGTTGAACTCGAGCCCATCGAGATCGACCCGCCGACCCTGTCCATCGTCTTTGAGGCTTCGACCTCTCCGCTCGTCGGTCGCGACGGCGACATCGTGGGCGCCCGTCAGCTCAAGGAGCGCCTGTTCAACGAGGCCGAGAACAACGTGACCATGAAGATCGAGGAGCTCGAGGACAAGAGCGGCGTCGAGGTCTCGGGCCGCGGCATCCTGCACCTGTCCGTCCTGATGGAGTCTATGCGCCGCGAGGGCTTTGAGTTCCAGGTCGGCCGTCCCCGTGTTCTGTTTAAGAAAGACGAGAACGGCAACAAGATGGAGCCTGTCGAGCAGGCCGTCGTCGAGTGCCCGGACGAGTACTCGGGCAAGGTCGTTGAGGTCTTCGGTACCTCCGGTGGCATCATGACGAGCATGGACACCTCGGGCATCGTGACGCACCTCGAGTTCAAGATTCCGACGCGCGGCATCATGGGTCTTAAGAACCGCATCATGAACGTCACCCACGGCGAGGGCGTGTTCTACCACACCTTCCTGGAGTATGGTCCTTACGCCGGCGAGATCGGTAACCGTCAGAACGGCGCCATGATCTCCATGACCACCGAGAAGGCCGTTGCCTATGCCCTGGGTACGCTGCAGGAGCGCGGCCAGCTGTTTGTTGAGCCGGGCACCGAGTGCTATGAGGGCATGATCGTGGGCGAGCGCAGCAAGGCCGGCGACATGGTCGTCAACATCGCCCGTACCAAGAACCTGGGCAACCAGCGTTCCTCGACCTCCGATATCTCCGTCCAGCTGGTGCCGCCCCGCACCTTCTCGCTGGAGGAGGCGCTGGAGTATATCGCCGACGACGAGCTGGTCGAGATTACTCCCAAGAACATCCGCCTGCGCAAGCGTCTGCTCAACGCCACCGACCGCAAGAAGGCTGCCGTCCGCGCCGGCCAGGTCAACAAATAAGCGCTGGGGCTTTATAGCGACTAACAAGAAAGGGCGTCGACCGCAATGGCCGGCGCCCTTTTTGGTGCAGGGGGCAGGTTCGTTTGCGCCGCCACAAAGGTGCTTGGCATCTTTGTGGTGGTTAGCTGCTAAGCGGTGGGGAGTCCCGGCGTGTTAGTCGGCTGCTGCGGCTTGAGGCGGGCGTTGCGCCAGATGATCTGGATGATGTAGCCGAGCATAAAGACAAAGGCCACGCCGCTGATGAAGCCGCCTACGAGGGGAAGCCCTGTGAGGGCGCCTGCGGCGATGCCACCCACGGCTGCCATGGCGTAGCGGTTTTGGCTGTGTCCGACCATGCGGGCGATCGCACACCCCGCAAAGGCGCTCGACACCAATGCGATGCCGATAACGCCGCACATGAGGGCTCCGGCAAGCGATAGACCAGCGATGGAGATAATCAGCAGTAGGACGGCGGGGACGATAGCAATCGTGCCCAGAAGACCGCTCACCCACAGGGGCGTGGGGCGCTGGTGGAGCATGCCGGCGGCGCTGGCGGTCGCGCGCGGAAAGACGAGCTCGAGTAGCAGGGCGACAAAGCAGGTGGAAAGCGCTGCGGCGACGGTGCCGCCGATGACATCGTTAACGGTGGAAGTATCCTCGTTTTCGGTGCGGTCGATCTTGAGCGCGCCGACCTCGGCTCCCGCGGCGCGCTCGGGGTCCTCGGAGACGTGCGCGTTCACGGTGCCGGTGATGTGGGCGTTCTTGCCCAGGATGAGCTTATCGGCCCAAACCTCGACATCGCCCTCGACGGTGCCATCGATTGTCACCGTGTTGCCCGCAAGCGCTGCCGACTTGGTAGAGCCGCGCAGGGCAACCGTCTCGCCTATCGCGTAAAAACAGTTGGCGGTGCTGTCGGCCTTGAGAACAACGTGCTGGCCAGCGACGGTCGCGCTGCCATCAACCGTGGTCTGGGCGATATCAATCGTGCGCGCCGCAAGACGAACGGCGCCGCCCACCGTGCAGTCGCGAATTGAGAGGGTATCGCCCGCAGCGATGATATCGTGATCGATGGAAGCATCGTCCAAGTTGAGGGCCTGACCGGCCCAGTACAGGTCACCCTCGACGCCGGACGGATTGGCGTCATTGTCGGTCGCAAGTACGTTGCCTGCGGTATCCGTGCCGGCGAACGACGCCGTGGGAAGCGCAGTGATCGCCAGTGCGATGAGCGCGAATAGGATGGTGATGCGGCCCCACGCTTTACGGCGCTGGCTCGACGGGAATTGATTGCAGGGCATAGTGAATCCTTTGTTAGATACTCGGCATATACCTAACAGGGTACCCAACGCGTGGGCGCTCTAAAAGAACCTCTCGGTTGCATTTCGAAGGGTCGTGCCGTGCTGTCTACTTTTTACGGTGCAAAAAGCGCGCGATATCTTCTTCGGCGGGGCTTTTAATGTCAAAGCGCAGCGAGAGCCAGCGCAGACCCATGGTCACGACAACGCATACGACCAGCGCGGCGACATTGCTCATGATGCCGCTCATAACGAGACACACATAGCTTGTCGATCCGGCGATGGCGGCGATGGCATAAAAGTTAGTACGTTGGAAAATGCCCGGAACCACGCCCATAAAGCCGTCGCGCAGCATGCCGCCGCCCACCGCGGTAAAAAAGCCCATCATGATGCACACCGCCGGCGCAAAGCCGTAGACCAGCGCCTTGTCTGCGCCGGTTGCCGCATAGATGCCGACCGAGATGATGTCGAGCAAGGGGATGAGTTTTTCGGGCTTGTCGACGATAGCCGGGAAGATATAGATGATGGCTGCCGTGGCAATGGAAAGCGGGAGCGCCATCGGCTGGTTGAGGATGTAGACGTTGCCTACCTGCAGCGTCATATCGCGTAAAAGACCGCCGCCCAGTCCGCAGACCACGGCGAGCGCAACTGCACCCACCAGGTCGAGCTTATGCTCGCGCGCAACCAGCACGCCCGAGATCGATGCAGCGACAACAGCGAACATCTCGAGCCAAAACGGAATAGCGACCATGGCATCCGAGGCATGTGAGGTAATGGTTATAGCGGCGACGACGGGCAAGATGGGGTCCTTTGGATTACGGATTTGGACAATGCCCGTACATAGTACATGTTCGGCGGGCGTGGCGACCCTATTGCTCGGTAAACGGTTGGCAGCGGATGCTGACATGGCATTGCTGGAATGCCAGGGATCCAAAACATGTACGTCACCCTCCAAAAACGGCATTTTTCGACATCTTTGGAGGCGGACGTACATGTTTGGATTGAGCTCACAGCATGAGTGAGTTGATTTACTCACATCCGGTATATTTCCCCACTTCAACGGACATAAGAGTTGGATACCGGCTCAGAGCGAGAGGCCCTCAATGGATACCCCTGTTCTCATTTCGCATAAAACCGCATGGCTTGTCCATCATGCACCCCAGAATTTGGTTCAGTCTCTTGCGCGGCACGACTACCAGATAGGCGCACAAGGCATCTCCACCCAGCAACGTGTTGCGCGCATACGACAGGCCCTTACCGACTGCGGCATTCCGCCCGATATGCTCAAGACTATCGACATATCGGTTGTATTCGAATTCGAGCGAATTCGAACCAAAGGCGTCATCTGCCACATTCTTGGACAAAATCTTCCCTACGAGCATATTGACGAGTTGACGCCCGGAATCTTCATCACCGACGAAGCCTTCACCTTCGTGCTCGCTGCCGAGTGGATGGATAGGATCGAATACCTCGAATACGGCTATGAAGTTTGCGGCGATTATCGTATGGGGCTCAATCCCGTCGACCCTTATACCGAGCAACCAGCCACCGCGTCCAAGGAACAAATTACCGAGCTGCTCGATATGCACCCCGGCAAACCCGGTGCCACACGCGCGCGACTCGCACTCAGACATATCTACGACCATTCTGCCTCGCCTATGGAGACCGCTTCGGCAATCGCCCTCTCGCTCCCAACAAGCGAAGGCGGTGTTGGCATTCGAGGCATCGAGCTCAACAAACCGCTTGAAATCCCTCAACGTCTTTGGCACTGCGCCAAAGCTCGAACGCTCAAAATCGACACGCTCGTTACCTATAAGCGCAGGGAGCTCGGTATTGAATATAAGGGCGGCTTTCACGATGAGTTCGAGCGCAAGGGAGCAGATGCGGAACGAGAGGCCGTTCTCGCCCAAATGGGATATCGAATCGTTACGCTCACTTCGGCTCAGTTCGGCAGCCAGCTTGCCTTTCACCGCGCCATGAACAACATTCGCGAAGCACTCGGCATGCCTCGCTGTACCGACACCGGGTACCAGCGAGAGCAAAACGAACTACGCAAGGCGCTTATCCGCAACTGGAAGGGCATGCGAGACGAAGAGGCACCTTCCGAATAGTGCCACTCCCGTGAACTCAATCCAAACGTGTACGTCAGCCTTCAAAGATGTCGAAAAATGTCGGTTTTGGAGGGTGACGTACATGTTTGGGGAAGCGTGGGATCGAGACGTATTTCGATAACAAAAAAGCCCCATTGCTGGGGCTCATACCATCTAATGGCGGAGGAGGAGGGATTCGAACCCTCGTGACCTTATACAGGCCAAACGGTTTTCGAGACCGCCGCATTCAACCACTCTGCCACCCCTCCGCGTGGGGTAAAAACAAAGCAGGCTCGAAGGCCTGCTTTGGAATTAACTGGCGGAGAGTCAGGGATTTGAACCCTGGAGACGCTTTTGACGCCTACACGATTTCCAATCGTGCTCCTTCGGCCACTCGGACAACTCTCCGTTAAATGCGAAAGTCAGTATACACGAGGAATCGCAAAGTGCAAACAGAAAAGTTGGCATTTTTTAAAACGCTTGGCCGCGCTTGGCGTTGCAGTGGGGTTCGAGGTGCCAAAAAACGGCTTCCGACCAGTGTGGTTGATCAACTCAATTGTTCAAAAGGGGTATTTATAAGCGACTTGGCAATGAATATAAAAATCTTTGGGTGGTGCTGTGGACCACCGGTATGCATTTTGCGACCACAGCCTTGTGCCCGTTGACCTGTGGCTTGGCTCAGCTTGTCCCCACGGCACCGTATCTTGCCCGCAGATCCGTCAAGCTTTTGGTCAGCATTTGGTTGGAATGCGCATGAAACGTCGTGCGAGTATGGGCATATGTGGAGGTCATGAGGTTGTAGCTGCAAATTATTGCAGCCTAGGAGGTTGAAAGATATTATTACCAAGTCTTTTCCTGCTTCAGGCGCACCTTCACGACCTGAAGCCACATTTGCCCAGAGGAGGTGACAATATGAAGGCTTATGAACTGCTGTTCTTTGTTGACCCGTCGCTCGACCCCGAGACTCGTCTCGCTGTTATGAAGCGTATCGATACCACGATCGCTGAGGGCGCTGGCAAGGTCGACTCCGTTGACGAGTGGGGCAAGCGCAAGCTCGCCTACGAGATCAACGACCTCACCGATGGTGACTACACCCTCATCAACTTCCACGCAGATCCTACCCAGATCGCCGAGCTTGATCGCGTCCTGCGCATCACCGACGCTGTGGTCCGCCACATGATCGTCCGTCGCGACGACCAGGAGTAAGACTGTCGTTTTGGACTGGGCTTGTGCCCCAAGAGGAAGTAGTGAGTTATGAGCATCAATCGAGTGAACATCACCGGTAACCTCACCCGCGATCCCGAGCTGCGCGCCACCGCCGGCGGAACCCAGGTTCTGTCCTTTGGCGTCGCCGTGAACGATCGTCGCCGCAACGCGCAGACTGGCGAGTGGGAGGACTATCCCAACTTTGTCGACTGCACCATGTTCGGCACCCGCGCCGAGGCCGTGAGCCGTTTCCTGGCAAAGGGAAACAAGGTCGCGATCGAGGGCAAGCTGCGCTACAGCTCTTGGGAGCGCGACGGCCAGCGCCGGAGCAAGCTTGAGGTCATCGTCGACGAGATCGAGTTTATGAGCTCCCGTGGTGGCCAGGGTGGCTACGATCAGGGCGGTTACGCCCCCGCAGCTCCCGCGCCCGCAGCACGTCCTGCCGCACCGGTGGCTACGCCGCCCGCGGTCGACGTCTACGATGAGGACATCCCGTTCTAAGGGTTGTTCACCTATTTTTGAGTGAGAGGCGGCTTCGGTTCGCCGAAGTTGCCAAACGAAAGGTATTTTGACATGGCTAATGATTTTTCTGCACGTCAGCCGCGTCGTAAGTACTGCCAGTTCTGCAAGGAGAACACTGAGTTCATCGACTATAAGGACACTCAGCTTCTCCGTAAGTACATGACCGACCGTGGCAAGATCAAGCCCCGTCGCGTCACTGGCGCTTGCACGCAGCATCAGCATGACATCGCCAACGCCATCAAGCGCGCCCGCGAGATGGCTCTCCTGCCGTACACCGTCCCCGTGGTTTCCTCTCGTGGCAACCGCGACCGCGGCTAAGAAGGGAGACGCATCATGAAGGTTATTCTTCTCGATGAGATCAAGGGCAAGGGCGGCGAGGGTGACGTCGTAGAGGTCGCTCAGGGTTACGCTGAGAACTTCCTGTTCCCCAAGAAGCTCGCTGTTGCCGCCACCAAGGGCAACCTCAAGCAGCTTGACGAGCGTCGCAACAACATCGCCAAGCGTGAGGCCGTCCGTCTGGCTACCGCCAACGAGACCAAGGCTGCCTTCGAGGGCAAGACGGTCACCGTTGACGTCAAGGTCGGCGACGAGGGCATCCTCTTTGGCTCCGTTACCGCCGCTATGATCGCTGACGCCATCAAGGCTCAGCTCGGTATGGACATCGACCGCAAGCGCGTCGAGCTCGGTAAGCCCATCAAGGTTGCCGGTGCCCACACCGTTGCCATCTCGCTGTACCGCGAGATCAAGGCCGAGGTTGTCGTTCTCGTCGGCGTTACCGCCGAGGAGCTCGCTGCCGAGGCTGAGGTCGAGGAGGCCGCTGAGGTCGCCGACGCCGAGACCGCCGAGGTCGAGACTGAGGCTGCTGCCGAGTAGCATTTGCTGCAACGCAACAATCTTGTTCTAAGAAGGGCGCTCTGGGAAACCAGGGTGCCCTTTTGTTTTTTGCGCTGAGTGAGTGTCATGGTGAACGTTGCGTCGAAGTCTTATATGCAGGACCGTTCATCCGTTTGGTTCGGTGATGATTGGCGGCGCGCGGCGCGTTTTGGGATCGTGGCTGATACTATGGATGCTCGCAAGCAATATGAATGAGGATGCTCATGGCATATGACGATAGGGAGACCGGGCTGACGGTTGAGGACCGCGGCTCAAAGTTGGGTCTTCCCCAAAACCAAGATGCAGAGGCCAATGTACTGGCCGCTATGCTGCTATCGCCCGAGGTGGTCGAAGAAGCCCAGGTCGAGCTGCAGCCCGATGACTTCTACCGGCCCATTCATAAGACCATCTATACCGCGATGGTCGATATGTACAACAGTCGCATTCCCATTGACTCCATCTCACTGATCGATTACCTGCGAAGCATCAACAAACTTGATGCCGTGGGCGGCGAGGCGTACATTTTGGAGTTGATGGGTCAGACCTTGTCGCTCGTCAACTGGCAGCACCATGCCGCCATCGTTCGCCGCGACTCGATGCTGCGCGAGCTGATCGGCGCCACCAACGAGATCAACGCGCTGGCATATAACGCCCCCACCGACACCAAAGAGGTCGTGGAGCTGGCCGAGAGCAAACTGCTCAAGGTTACGGCGCGCGAGGTCAAGTCGAGCTACAAGACGCTGACCGAGTTTATGGTCGAGGCCTATAACGAGGCCGAGGAAGTGTGCCAGGCCGGTGGCCAGGCTGCGGGCGTGCCCACGGGCTTCCCGTCGCTCGACCGCATGCTCATGGGTTTTCGCGAAGGCCAGCTCATCATCATCGGTGCCCGTCCTGCCGTGGGTAAGACGTCGTTCGCTCTGAATCTGGCGCTCAACGCTGCCGCTGCTGGTTATACCGTCGGCTTCTTCTCGCTGGAGATGTCGGGCAAGGAAATTGCCCAGCGTCTGATTTGCGCCTATGCCATGATCTCGATCAGTGATTTCCGCATGGGCCGCATTAGCCCCGAGCAGTGGGCCAATATCAACGAGGCCACGCAGACCTTGTCCAAGCTCGATATTCTGATTGACGATACGCCCGGCACCACAGTGACCGAGATTCGCGCCAAGAGCCGCCGCATGCTCCATAACAAGGAGAAGGCAATCATCATCCTGGATTACCTGCAGCTGGTGAGTCCTCCGCCGGGACGCCGCTCCGAGAGCCGTACCGTCGAGGTTTCGGAGATGTCGCGTGGTCTGAAGATCATGGCCAAGGAGCTCAAGATCCCGCTCATCGCGCTGTCGCAGCTCTCGCGTCAGGTTGAATCCCGTACCGGCAAGCGCCCGCAGCTTTCCGACCTTCGTGAATCGGGCTCCATCGAGCAGGACGCCGATATTGTTATGTTCTTGGACCGCTCCGCCGACGAGGCCGAGGCCTCGCGCGACGATCGACCCGACGAGGGCGTCACGCGTATCGTCGTGGCCAAGAACCGTTCGGGCCCGATCGGCGACGTCGACCTGATGTTCCTGCCGGCATCCACCAAGTTCTATGAGCTTGATGGGGCACATGCCGAGGAGTAGGACAGGCGCCCGTTGCACGGGTATACTGGGAATGTTTTGTGCTTCTGCGTGCCGGCGTGGCGCGTAGACAGTCCATGAATGTAAGGAGTAAACATGCCGTCAACCGTTTTGGTCGGTGCCCAGTGGGGCGATGAGGGCAAGGGTAAGATTTGCGACCTAGTCGCCGGCGACTTCGATGCCGTCGTGCGCTACTCGGGCGGCAACAACGCCGGTCACACCATCGTCGTCAACGGCAAGAAGTACGGCCTGCACCAGGTGCCCTCCGGCATCATGTATTCCGACCACGTGTCGGTGATCGGTAACGGCTGCGTCGTCAACCCCAAGGTTGTCCTTGAGGAGATCGATATGTTCGAGGCCGACGGCATCACCACCAAGAACCTCAAGATTAGCGGCAACGCGCATGTCATCATGCCGTACCACATCGATCTGGATGGCGCCTTTGAGCAGAAGCTCGGCAAGAAGAACATCGGTACCACCAAGCGCGGCATCGGTCCGTGCTATCAGGACAAGATGGCCCGCATTGGCCTGCGCATGCAGGACATGCTGGACGAGGCGCTGTTCCGCGACAAGCTGGAGACCGCTCTCGCCCGCGTGAACCCCGAGCTCGAGCTCATCTACAACCTGCCCACCTACACCGTGGACCAGATTTGCGACGAGTACCTGCCGATGGCCGAGCGCCTGCGCCCCTACATCACCGAGACGAGCCTGCTGCTCAACAACATGATCGATGAGGGCAAGGACCTGCTGTTTGAGGGCGCCCAGGCGACGCTGCTCGACATTGACCACGGCACCTATCCGTACGTGACGTCTTCCAACTGCACCGCCGGTGGCGCCATCACTGGCTCCGGCGTGGGTATGAAGAATGTCGACCGCGTGCTGGGCGTCATGAAGGCCTATATCACCCGCGTCGGTTCGGGCCCCATGCCCACCGAGCTTTCCTATGGGTCCGAGGCCGGCCACACGCTGGCCGAGGAGGGCTACGAGTACGGCGTGACCACCGGTCGCCGTCGTCGCTGCGGCTGGTTTGACGGCCCCATCGCCAACTACGCCTCGCGCGTCAACGGCCTCACCGATATCGCCATGACCAAGCTCGACGTGCTTTCGGCCTTCGACACCATTAAGGTGTGCGTTGCCTATGACGTCGATGGCGAGCGTTACACGAGCGTGCCCGAGCACCAGGTGCGCTTTGAGCATGCCAAGCCCATCTACGAGGAGCTTCCTGGCTGGAAGTGCGATATCACCGGCTGCCGCAGCTTTGAGGAGCTGCCGCAGGAGGCTCAGGACTACGTGGCGTTTATCGAGGATCTGGCACACACCCGCGTGACGTTCATTGGCGTTGGCGCTGGTCGCGAGCAGATCATCAATCGATTCTGGAAGTAATCGGGACTATTTGGTTATTGCGATATACCCCTTTGCAGCCCGGATGGGCGGCCGAGGGGTATATTTGCTTGCAAAGGGCTCGCGCGGAGCGGGCCGTTAATCCATAGAGGAGGCACCCTTGAAGGCGGACACTCAAACCATCGACATCCTGTTGTTGGGCAGCGGCGGCCGTGAGCATGCTTTGGCAGCTAAGCTCGCGGCATCACCGCGCGCCGGCAAGCTCTACATCGCGCCGGGTAACGGCGGCACCGCGAGCTGCGGCGAGAACGTTGTTCTCGACGACTGCGATCCTGCGGCCGTGGCGGCGTTTGCGCAGAGCCACGGATGCGGACTCGTGGTAATTGGCCCCGAGGCCCCGCTCGTGGCGGGCGTGGCCGACGCCGTGCGCGCGGCTGGTATTCCCTGCTTTGGCCCGGGTGCCGAGGGTGCCCAGATGGAGGGCTCCAAGCTGTTCTCCAAGCAGCTCATGGAGCGTGCGGGCATTCCGACGGCAGCCTATGGTTCGTTTACCGACGAGGCTTCGGCTCTCGCCTACGTGCGCGAGCAGGGCGCCCCGCTGGTCGTCAAGGCCGACGGCCTTGCCGCGGGCAAGGGCGTTATCGTGGCGACCGAACTTGAGCAGGCCGAAGAGGCCGTGCGCGAGTGCTTTGGCGGCGCCTTTGGCGATGCCGGCAATACCGTGGTTATCGAGGAGATGCTCGTTGGTCCCGAGTGCTCGCTGCTGGCCTTTACCGACGGCAAGACCGTGCGCCCCATGGCCACCTCGCAGGACCACAAGCGCGCGCTCGAGGGCGACAAGGGTCCCAACACCGGCGGCATGGGTGTCTACAGCCCGGTGCCCATCGTGACCGATGAGGAGCACGCCACGATGGTGAAGGTCATGGAGCAGACCATTGCCGAGCTCGCTGCCGAGGGCATCGACTACCGCGGTTGCCTGTACGGCGGCTTTATGCTCACCCCCGCCGGCCCCAAGGTGCTGGAGTTCAACGCCCGCTTTGGTGATCCCGAGACGCAGGTCGTGCTCCCGCGCCTTAAGAACGACCTGGTCGAGGTTATGCTCGCCTGCGCCAACTGCGAGCTTGATCAGATTGAGCTCGATTGGCGTGACGAGTGGGCCGTGGCTGTTGTCCTGACGAGCGCGGGCTACCCCGGCAGCTACGAGAAGGGCAAAGTCATCACCGGCATCGCCGACGCCGAGGCCATGGAGAACGTGACCGTTTACCATGCCGGCACCGCCGTGGTGGACGGTCAGCTCGTGACCAACGGCGGTCGTGTGCTTGCCGTGACCGCGCTGGGCGACACGTTCGAGAACGCTCGCAACCTTGCCTACGAGGCCTGCGAGAAGATTGATTTTGAGGGCAAGACCCTGCGTCACGACATCGGCCTGCGCGCGCTGCGCGGCCGCGACGCCTGGGATGCCTAAAGTCCGAGAGGGATGAGACGGATGGACGAGAAGAACGAAGAGCTCGTGGACGCGCAAATCGTCGAAGAGGACAGCCGCATGTATGGGCACGCCGAGGGCGAGCCGGGTGGCGAGGTCGCTGACGAGCCGGCGCTGGTGCTGGGCGACGACGACCCGCACGATGCCGAGCTGCACGAGAAGATTCTTTCGGAGGAGTGCGCCTGGAAGGGCAAAATCCTTGACGTCAACCGTCTTGAGGTTGAGTTGCCCAACGGTCACCGCAGCGCCCGCGATATCGTTCGCCATCCGGGCGCGGCGGCCGTTGTGGCACTGACCGAGAGCGGCAAGATCGTACTGGTGCGTCAGTACCGCACCGCCATCGACCGCGTGACGGTCGAGATTCCCGCCGGCAAGCTCGATCCAGGCGAGGACCCGCTCGATTGCGCCAAGCGCGAACTGCATGAGGAGACGGGCTTTAGGGCCGGTCGCATTCGCTTTTTGACGTCGATTGTCACGTCCTGCGGTTTTTGCGATGAGATCATCCACATCTACTTGGCTACCAAGCTCGAGTTTGATGTGCCCAACCCCGATGATGACGAGTTTGTCAACGTGGACCTGGTGCCGCTGCACGAGCTGATTGACGCCGTGCTCGACGGCAAGATTGAAGACGCCAAGACCGTCGTAGGCGCCTTGGCCTGCGATAGCATCGCGCATCGCCTTGGGGGCACGGAGCTTTAACGAGTGGGGATAGCCCTGGGACAAGTACTACTGATTGCTTTGTCCCAGGGCCTTACGTTGCTGATATTTCTTTGAGGATCACATGCTGAAGAGGTTTCTTTCGTATTACAAGCCCCAGATGGGGCTTTTTGTTGCTGATACTGTTTGTGCTCTGGTGCTTGCCGCCATTGACCTGGCGTTCCCCATTATCCTGCGCAATTTGACCGGCGGGCTATTTACTCAGGGTCAGGCTGCCATTATGCAGGCGCTCGGCATGATCGCGGTGGGCTTGGTGCTGATGTATGCCGTCCGCTGCGCCTGCCGCTACTTTGTGAGCTATTGGGGTCACGTGATGGGCGCGCGCATGGAGTCCAAAATGCGCGAGGACCTGTTCGACCAGTATGAGCGCTTTAGCTTTGCGTACTTCGACCGCAACAGCTCGGGCGACATGATGAGCCGCGTGGTCAACGACCTGTTCGATATCTGCGAGGCGGCGCATCACGTACCCGAGTGGATCATCATCTGCGGTATCGAGATTATCGGCTCGTTTGTGATCCTCTTTACCATCGCTCCGGTGCTGGCGCTTGCCATGGCCGTGGTGACGGCGGCGTTTGCGGTCGTCATGTTTTGGCAGAACATGCGCATGCGCGAGGTCTTTAGCGACAACCGCAAGAAGATCAGCGGCATTAATGCACAGCTGCAGGATTCTCTGGCGGGCATGCGCGTGGTCAAGAGCTTTGCCAACGAGGAGACCGAGCGTGCCAAGTTCCGTGCCTCTAACGACCGCTACCTTTTGTCCAAGGAGAACATGTATCACGCCATGGGCGTCTATACCGCGACGTATGGCCTGCTCTCGGGTGTGCTCTATGTGATCGTAGTGCTGCTGGGCGGATGGCTGGTCGCCCAGGGACAGCTACAGGCGGTCGATATGGCGACCTTTGCACTCTATATTTCGCTGTTCTGCACGCCGCTTGAGACGCTCGTCAATTCGGCCGAAACGTATCAGAAGGCTATCGCCGGCTTTAAACGTATGGACGAGGTGCTCTCGACCGCGCCGGATATCCAGGACAAGCCGGGCGCTACGGATCTGCAGGTGACTGCCGGCGCCGTGGAGTATCACGACGTGTGCTTTAACTACGAGGATGTCGAGCTGGGCGAGGGCTATGCCGACGAGCGTCCCGTTATCGACCATATGGACCTGTCCATCAAGCCCGGGCAGACCATCGCTTTGGTCGGCCCTTCGGGCGGCGGCAAGTCCACGACCTGTTCGCTGCTGCCGCGCTTTTATGACGTGGCTGCCGGATCCATTAGCATCGACGGCCAAGACGTGCGCGATGTGACGCAGCAGAGCCTGCGCCGTGCCATCGGCCTGGTGCAGCAGGATGTCTATCTGTTTGACGGTACGATTGGCGAGAACATCGCCTACGGCAAGCCGGGTGCTACGGCGGAAGAGATCGCCGACGCCGCCCATCGCGCCAATATCGATACCTTTATCGAGTCGCTTCCACAGGGCTATGACACGGTCGTGGGCGAGCGCGGCAGCCGTCTTTCGGGCGGACAGAAGCAGCGCGTCGCCATCGCGCGCGTGTTTCTCAAGAACCCCAAGATCCTGATTTTGGACGAGGCGACGAGTGCTTTGGATAACGAGAGCGAGGAGGCGGTCCAGGAGTCGCTCGAAGAGCTGGCACGCGGCCGTACCACAATCATCATCGCCCACCGCCTTTCGACCATTAAGCATGCTGACGAGATTGCGACCGTTGAGCATGGTCGCGTTGTGGAACGTGGCACGCACGAGGAGCTTCTCGCCCGTGGCGGCACCTATGCCCGTTACTATCGAGTGCAGTTCGAAGGTGCGCGTGCGCACGAGCTCGACTGATTGATATGACAGGAAGTTTATGGCTGACAAGAACCCTTTGACTCCGGAAGAAGTGACGGAGTTATTCTCCGAAATCGATGCATCCGGCGTCTTGGATCCTACGCTTGCCAAAAAGCGTACCGAGCGCATGCGAGAGAAAGAGGCCGCGGCCAAGCGCGGTGACAAAGCGGCGCTAGCGCAGCTGCGCAGCGAGGACCGCGCGAGCCAGGCAAAACATATCGACCCGCTGTCCGAGGACGATCCTTCGGGTTCGCAGGTGAGCCATACCATTACGAAGACTGCCATGGCCGTGGTTATCGGCATCTTGGTGCTGATCGTGGGCATGCAGATTGGCTACGGCGTGATGCGTCGCCTGAATACCGCCAACCTGTCCGAGAGCGTTTCGGTCGATACCGTTTCGACGGCGCTGAAGGGCGGCCTTGAGTGGGGCAACGGCTTTACGCAGTTTCCGCTCGACTTTACCGTCGATGAAGCCGATGAGCGTACGGGCACGGTCGAGGTGACGGTGTTGGACACATCGTCTGCCAACGAGCTCGAGCTGCTGTCCAACGGGCAGATCCAGGCCGCGGCGCTTGCGACCAACGCGCTGCTCAACGATAAGATCGACCGCGTGGTGTATAACGTTCACGCCTATATCGACGAGGATAGCAACATTCAGCACGATTCCTTCTTTGGCATGTTCCCCGCGCGGGGCCACCAGAGCGCCATTTTGACGTTCGTGTGGACCAAGAGCTCATCCAACGCCACGAGTATCGACTGGAAGATGCGCATCGTGAGTATGGATGACACCATCGCCGAACGCATTCAGAAGCAGGTGAACTCGGTGTCGTCGTTGATTGAGGACCCGGTGGTTAGCCAGACCAAGATTGACGAGGAAAAGGCCGAACGTGACCTGGAACATCGTCTGCATGGCCGCGAGATTTTCCGCGGTGGCAAGCCCGATCGCTCACCGTCCGATTTGCTGGAGCAGGACAAGAGAAAGTAAGACGTCATCATCCCGCGTGAGCCACAAGCCTCGCGGGATGATTTTTTAATCCCCGTCCCAGAAAAATCATTATGCATAGAAAGTCATAATTATCATTTCGTAAACATTTCGATGAAATTAACGCCATGAGGCATGCTTGCGGTTACAATACCGCGAGGCCTAACTACACACCTTTAAGCCGGTCCTGTGAGACCGGGAAGGAGAATTATGGCGAACAACCATACCGCGGGCGCAGCCGCCCGCACCTTCGCGCCCAGCGAGCTTTGCCAGCGCATGCTGGCCAAAACCAGCAAGGGCACCTGCGGTCCCTGCATCCTGTATCTTGAGGATGGGACCATTTTTTATGGACGTGCATGCGGCGCCGAGGGCACCGCGACCGGCGAAGTCTGCTTCAACACCTCGCTCGAGGGCTACTTTGAGGTCATGACCGACCCGAGCTATGCCGGCCAAATCGTAACCATGACCTATCCGCAGATCGGCAACTACGGTATCGACGAGACCGACGTCCAGTCGGCCTTCCCCGGCGACGCCGTGCGCCCTGCGAGCGCTCCGGCTATGCGCGGCATGATCGTTCGCGACATGTGCGCCACGCCTTCTAACTGGCGCTCGGCCGTCAGCGTGCCGGAGTATCTGCGCGCCCACGGCATCGTCGCTATCGAGGGCGTCGACACCCGCGCTCTGGTACGCCACCTGCGCGACAATGGTTCCAAGATGGGTATTATCTCGACCGAGATCTTCGACATCGACGAGCTTGCCGAGCGTCTGGCCGCAGCGCCCACGCTGGTAGGCGAGAACCTGGTCAAGACCGTGAGTTGCCCCGCGCCTCATGAGTTTGTGGCCGCCGACCTGCCTGCCACGCATGACTTTGCGCTTGCGGTTGCCGCTCCTGCCCGTCACAACGTGGTCGCCTACGACTGCGGTGTGAAGCGCGGCATTCTGGAGGGGCTGGTCCGCGCCGGCTGCGACCTTACCGTCGTGCCGTGGGATACGCCCGCGAGTGAGGTGCTCGACATGAATCCCGACGGCGTCTTTTTGTCCAATGGCCCCGGCGACCCCGACGCCGTGGTGGGGACCTACGAGCAGGTGCAGCAGCTGATCGGCAAGGTGCCGGTCTTTGGTATTTGTCTTGGTCACCAGATGATCAGCCTGGCCTGCGGCGCCCAGATGGAAAAGCTTAAGTTCGGTCACCGCGGTGGCAACCAGCCGGTCATGAACCTGGTAAGCCGCCGTGTGGAGATCACTGCGCAAAATCATGGTTTTGGCCTGCTGTTCCCCAGCTTGGGCAAGCTTGTCCCCGAGCTTTCCGGCGGCGAGACCGAGCATGCGGCCGATGGAGACCTGCGCGTCTGGGTGCGCCGCGGAATCGCGCCGGTCGTGATGAACGAGCGCTTTGGACGCATTCGCCTGACACATGTGAACCTCAACGACGGCACCGCCGAGGGCATCCAGCTGCTCGACGCACCGTGCTTCTCGGTCCAGTACCACCCCGAGGCCTCGCCTGGCCCCACCGATGCCCACTATCTCTTTACCGCCTTTACGCGACTCATGGACGGCGAGGAGAACTACCTGGACATCGACACCGCGAAGGACCGCCTTGCCGGCTGGAACTTTGCTGAGTCCGAGACCGCTGAGACCGAGGAGAACTAACATGCCGAAACGTACTGACATCAAGCGTATCCTCGTTATTGGTTCGGGCCCCATCGTTATCGGCCAGGCTTGCGAGTTCGACTACTCCGGCGCCCAGGCCTGCAAGGTGCTCAAGGAGGATGGCTTTGAGGTCATCCTGGTCAACTCCAACCCGGCGACCATCATGACCGACCCGGGTCTTGCCGACCGCACCTATGTCGAGCCCATCACCGCCGAGTTTATCGAGCGCGTAATCAAGAAAGAGCACCCGGACGCGCTGCTGCCCACGCTGGGCGGCCAGACCGGTCTGAACGCCGCCGTCGAGCTGGCGAAAGACGGTACACTCGACAAATACGGCGTCGAGATGATCGGCTGCGACCTGGCCGCCATCGAGCGCGGCGAGGACCGCAAGCTCTTTAACGAGGCCATGGCCGAGATCGGCCTGGAAGTCGCGCGCTCGGGCTATGCCTACAGCGTGGCCGACGCCGAGGTTATCGCCGAGCGCGTGGGCTATCCCTGCGTACTGCGCCCGAGCTTTACCCTCGGCGGCGCCGGCGGCGGCATCGCTCACACTCACGAGGAGCTCGTTTCCATCGTGAGCCAGGGCCTTGAACTCTCGCCTGCCCACGAGGTGCTGGTCGAGGAGTCCATCGAGGGTTGGAAAGAGTACGAGATGGAGGTCATGCGTGACCACGCCGGCAACGGCATCATCGTGTGCTCCATCGAGAACCTCGACCCCATGGGCGTGCATACCGGCGACTCCATCACCGTGGCGCCGGCGCAGACCCTCTCCGACCTGGAGTATCAGCGCATGCGTGTCGCCTCGCTCGCCATCTTGGAGAAGATCGGCGTCGAGACCGGCGGCTCCAACGTGCAGTTTGCCGTGAACCCCCAGGCCGGCCGCCTGATCGTCATCGAGATGAACCCGCGCGTGAGCCGTTCGTCCGCGCTAGCCTCCAAGGCCACGGGTTTCCCCATTGCCAAGGCCGCCGCGCGCCTGGCAGTGGGCTACACGCTCGACGAGATCGTCAACGACATTACCAAGGCAACGCCCGCCTGCTTTGAGCCCACAATCGACTACTGCGTCGTCAAGGTGCCGCGCTTTGCCTTCGAGAAGTTCAAGGGTACCGACCCCACGCTCACCACGCGCATGAAGGCCGTGGGCGAGATTATGGCGATCGGCCGCACCTTTGAGGAGGCCTTTGGCAAGGCCATGCGTTCGCTGGAGGACGGGCATCAGGGCATTTGTGCCGGTGGCAAGGAAGGTGCCGATAAGCTGAGCGACGACGAGCTTGCTCAGGCCGTGGCAACCCCGACCGAGCATCGCATCTTCTTTGTGGTCGAGGCCCTGCGCCGTGGCTGGGACATCGCTCGCATCCATGCCATCTGCGGTATCGATCCGTGGTACCTCAACCGTATCAACGACATGGTGCAGGTCCAGGGGAGCATCCGCGGCCTGCGTGTGGAGGATATCGACGCCGACGCGATGCGCCTGCTCAAGCAGTACGGTACGAGCGATGCCGAGATTGCCGCGCTGACCGGCTCGGACGAGCGCTTTGTGCGCGCCTATCGCAAGGGCCTGGGCGTGGTTCCCAGCATGAAGACGGTCGATACCTGCGCTGCGGAGTTCTCGAGCGCCACGGAGTACCATTACAAGACGTACGAGAACATCTACCGCACGAGTCCGGATGCCAAGAAGTGCGTGGCTCCCGACGAGACCACGCCGGCGGACAAGCCCAAGGCGATGATCCTGGGCGCCGGCCCCAACCGCATTGGCCAGGGTATCGAGTTCGATTACTGCTGCGTGCACGCGAGCTACGCGCTGGCGGCCCGCGGCTTTGAGACCATCATGGTCAACTGCAATCCCGAGACCGTCTCGACCGACTATGACACGTCCGACCGCCTGTACTTTGAGCCGCTCACCTACGAGGACGTCATGGACGTTATCGATGTTGAGCGACCCGACGGCGTCGTGGTGACGCTCGGCGGCCAGACCCCGCTTAAGCTGGCGCGCATGCTCGAGGAGAGCGGCGTGAACATCATGGGTACCAAGCCCGATGCCATCGACTTTGCCGAGGACCGCGAGCGTTTTGCCGCCCTGCTCGACAAACTGGGCATCATGTACCCGCCGGCGGGCCAGGCCACCTCGTTTGAGGAGGCCGAGGCCGTGGCCGCGCACATCGGCTACCCGCTGCTGGTGCGTCCGAGCTACGTGCTGGGCGGCCGCGGCATGATGATCGCCTACGATGCCGAGCATCTGCGCGATTACATGGCCGAGGCCGCGCGCATTAGCCCCGACTACCCGGTGTACCTCGATCGCTTCCTGGAGGGTGCGATCGAGACCGATGTCGACGCCCTGTGCGACGGCGAGGAGGTCTACATCGGCGGCATCCTGGAGCATATCGAAGAGGCCGGTATTCACTCCGGTGACTCCGCGACCTGCATTCCGCCGTTTAGCTTTAGCGAGAGCCTACAGGCAAAGCTTCGCGAGACCACGCGCCGCATCGCGATGGCGCTGGGCGTACGCGGCCTGGTCAACGTGCAGTATGCCATCAAGGGCGAGACCGTCTACGTGATCGAGGCCAACCCGCGTGCCAGCCGTACCGTGCCGTTTATCTCCAAGGCCACCGGCGTGCCGCTGGCCAAGTGCGCGGCGCGTATCATGGCGGGCGATTCCATCGCGAGCCTGGGCCTGCCGAGCGACGAGCGTCAGCTCGATTGGTTCTGCATGAAGGAAGCCGTTATGCCCTGGGGCCGTTTC
This sequence comes from Collinsella sp., assembly GCA_048201895.1. Taxonomy (GTDB): domain Bacteria; phylum Actinomycetota; class Coriobacteriia; order Coriobacteriales; family Coriobacteriaceae; genus Collinsella. Next base: position 133,175 of record DBFBGO010000003.1, read on the forward strand.
CCCGGTGCCGACGTTATCCTGGGACCTGAGATGAAGTCGACGGGTGAGGTCATGGGTATCGCCAAGAGCTATCCCGAGGCATATGCCAAGACGCAGCTGGCGATCGACTACAAGCTGCCCGACCCGAGCGCCGGCAAGGTGTTCATCAGCGTATGCGACCGCGACAAGCGTCATATCCTTTCGGTCGCTCGTATCCTGCGCTACCTGGGCTTTGATATCTGCTCCACCGAGGGTACGGCGCGCGTTCTGCGTGGAGGCAACGTGACGTGCGAGGTCGTGGAGAAGATTAGCGGCCCGCACGACGGCGAGCGTCTCAATATCGGCGATCTCATCGCCGATGGCAAGATTGCGGTAATCATCAACACACCGTACGGCCCGGGTTCGCGTGGCGACGGCTATCTGTTGCGTACCGAGGCGGTGCGCCGCGGCGTGACCTGCGTGACCGCGATGTCTGCAGCCAACACGTACGTGAGCGCCATCGAGGCCGTGCGCGAGGACCAGCAGGGCCACGGCAGTGCCAACGACATGGGCATGGACGTCATCGCCCTGCAGGACCTGCCGCAGTACACGGTGTAGTGTGACCTGTCCGGCCGGGACGGAGGGGGCCGAGTTTCCCCCTTCGCTCCGGCTGCAAGCAGAGTCGCTCAGTGGGAAACTCGGCCCCCTCCGTCCCGGCCTTCGGTGACTCGGGTGCACCGTGTGCTGTGGAAGGGGCTTTGCGCGATGACTAGGGCTGAATAGAAAATGAGTGTGGGCCCCGCCGTTCGTTCGAACGGCGGGGCCCACGTTTTGTATGGGGCCTGTCAGTCTCGTCAACCTCCCATTTCAAATCAAATCAGCCAACGTACGTCATAGCAATTCCCGCGAAGCGCCACAAAGACCGCAGGGACGGGAGCAGCTATACTACTCTCAGTAGTTAAGGGTCGCGGATTGGCCGCGTCACCGCTCTCAACAGGAGGTCTTTGTTTATGGCAGATCAAAAGCCGGTTGTCGGGATCATCATGGGCTCCAAGTCCGATCTGGGCGTTATGGAAGGTTGCACCGCCGAGCTCGAGGCGCTCGGTGTGCCCTATGAGCTCGTCATTGCGAGCGCACACCGCACGCCGGCGAAGGTCCACGAGTGGGCTTCGACTGCTGCCGATCGCGGTATCAAAGTGATTATCGCCGCCGCCGGCAAGGCCGCTCACCTGGGTGGTGTCGTGGCTGCCTTTACGCCGCTGCCGGTTATCGGTGTGCCTATGAAGACGAGTGACCTGGGCGGTATGGATTCGCTGCTGTCGATGGTGCAGATGCCTTCGGGCGTGCCCGTGGCCTGCGTTGCCATCAACGGCGCCAAGAACGCCGCCATCTACGCCACGCAGATTCTAGGCGCTTGCGACCCCGAGTACCGCAAGGTTATCGAGAAGATGAAGCAGGAGATGGCCGACGCCTAGGCGTTCCGCCGTTTCGCCGCAGTATAAGGAGAGCCATGTCCGACTATCAGGGAAAACGATTCAAGGCTTCTCAGATTCCCGATCCGTCGAAGCCGGGTGCTGTCTGTGCGGCACGGCAGGGTCGGACATCCTCTCCTCAGCAGCAGCGCGCGCCGCGTTCCGTAACGCCGGCGTCCCATCGTCGCCAGGATACGCCGGCTGCGTATCGTCCCTCGTCTTATAGCGCAGCTAGGAAGCCGTCCCGGTCTTCATCGCATGCCGCGTCGTCCAGCTACACCGAGCCGCCGCGTAAGAAGCACCGCTCCATCATTCCCATCTTGCTCATCATCGTGGGCATCGGTCTGATTGTCGCCGCCGCCGCTATCTTTATTAATGCTCAGATTGGCTACAAGCAGGCGAGCGAGTCGTATCAAAAGATTGAAAAACAATATGTGAGCGACAAGGACGCCAGCGGCGTGCCAATTATCGACTTTAATGCGCTTGCCCAGACAAATCCCGAGGTTGTGGGTTGGATTTACGCGCCCGGCACCAACATCAACTATCCCGTGGTGCAGACGAACAACAACTCCAAGTACCTCAACACGCTGTTTGACGGTACATCTAACGCGTCCGGGGCCATTTTCTTGGATAGTGATGACACCGCGCCGGGAATGGTTGACCAGCAAACCACGATCTACGGACACCATATGAACGACGGATCGATGTTCAACGTGATTTCGGATACGACTGACCAGGCAACGTTCGATAGCATTAAATATGTGTACTACATCACGCGCGACGCCACCTATAAGCTGCGTCCGCTGGCGACCAAAGTGGTCGAGGACACTTATGCTAAGGCGCGCACGACCAATTTTGAGGGCGACGACGGGCTTAAGAACTACCTGTCCGAGATGCTCGACGGCGCCTCTGCCGTGGCGAGCGATGCCACCGATCGTGCCGCTTCGGCAACCAAGGTCGTAACGCTTGTGACCTGTCGTTCGTTATCGCTGAGCAACACACGTGCCGTCATGGTGCTCACGCCGGTCGAGGAATAGATAATGGGCTACTCAATGACGGTGAAAGGGGAAATGATGCTCGAGAATGGCAAAACGATGCCTTCGGTTGATGCTTGGCTGCGCGAGGCCAAGGCCGATGCTTCGGCGGCAGGCTGTGGGATGTATCTGACGCATAACGGCGTGGTGCGCGCGACGCCCAAGTCCGAGGTCCGCGGGATCGAAACCGATGGCGTAGCTCCCGGACGCAGGGTGGGCGGCATGGTGTTCGGCTTCGATGCTCAGAAAGTGCAGGCTGCTATCGAGGCCACGCGCGCGATGCCGGGTATCGGCTATGTGCGTGTGTGGCTGGCAAGCGGCGAGCTTGCCGTAGGTGACGACATCATGCTCGTGCTCATTGGCGGGGACATTCGCCCGCATGTGGTCGATGCGCTGCAGGCGCTCGTTGGCATCATCAAGAACGAATGTGTGAGTGAGGTCGAGCGCGAGGCGTAGAGGCTTGCGTCGATAGAAGGCTCGTTTATAAAAATGCCCGCCGGTACGTGTGATACCGGCGGGCATTTTGCGTTTTGGGCGCGGTGGGCGCTACACGCGCGTCGTATCCTTGGGACTCATGGTCATGCTCTGGAAGCGATTCTCCATAAAGTCATTATCGAAGTACTTGCCGTAGAACTGCGCAACGGGAATATCCGGTTCCGTGCCGTTGACGCGCTGGTACCAGTAGTCGAGCGACTGCAGCGTCATGACGCCGTCGACCAGCATAATGATAGTGAAGATGACGGTAGCCGAGTAGCGACTCTTCCACGGAATCATGTTGATGAGCTTGAGCAGTCTCGGCAGCAGCAGCTTGATCCAGATGAGTCCGCCCAGGCCCCACAGGCAGGCAAAGCCCGTGCAGGTGCGTCCGCCCGTAAGGACGGCGAGCGGGTCTGGCATGCCGAACAGCTTCATGTGCGAGTAGCTCCACGAGACCACGCCAAACGAGGTCTGCATAAACCAGCCCACGAACACCTCAAAGCTCGCGCCGAGCAGCGCGCTCACCAAAAAGATAATGATGGGGTTCTTTTTGTAGAAGCGGTTGAGCACCATGGTCATGAGCACGGCGCCAAATCCGTAGATGGGGCTGAAGGGGCCAAACAGCATGCCGGCGCGGTTCTGGTAGACGCCGGGGTCGTTGACCGTCATGTGCCAGATGTCCTCGGCGATCAGGCCGAGTATGCAGCAGACAAAGAATACCCAGAACAGGTTGAAGTAATTGAGCTTGATGTAGCCTTCGCCGGTTTCATCGCGCCCGAGCATGCCCTCGGCGGCGGCGTCGCGATCGAGCATCTCCTGCAGGCGGCGCTGCAGCTCGCGCTCCTGGCGCAGCGTGGGGTCGACGGTGGTCGAAAGCGCGACGAGGATGCCGAGCTGGATGGCAGGGCGCAGCAAGAAAGGCCCGATACCCTGGAGCATCACGTCAACCAAAAGCTCGACGACGGTCAATGCGATAAGGATATAGGACAGACGGGCGGCATTGCGGCGCTGGTTCTTGATGAGGTCCAGGCCAAAGATGATCAAGATGACGGCACTGGCAGCCGAGAGCATGATGCAGGCGACAATCAGTCCGACCGCGACGAGCGTGTTGTCGCCGAGCTTGGCGGCGGCGTTGCCGTTGATGAGTGCGGTGATGACCTGCCACATAAAGGCGCCGACCGACGGGAGCGTACCCACGCCGGACAGGATGCACAGGACGGCGTACACCTTAATGATGAGGGGGATCTTCTTGACCTCCGTGGCGCTGGGGACGCTGGGGTCGAGTTCGTTTCGATCCATACATAACCTTTCTCGTTTTGCTGTAGGTACAAGGATACGCCGCCGACCTGCCAAAAGACAGGACGAACGTCCCAATTGCAACAATGCAAGCCCCAACGGCGGGCGAGACGCGTCGCAACGGAAGTATGCGGGATCGTCGGCCCCGAGGAGGTTGCCCAATAAAATGTTTGGCTGCAAAACGGATTATAAGCTCGGTGGGCTTTTAAAAAGCGCTGTTCATGCGCGGGAGCGCTTGTCTTGCCGTGCGTATAATAGGGCAGGTAACGCCAAATAACGAGGCTCTGAGGGGATGCCATGTCTCAAGAAACCATCCGCGCGGCCGAGCGTGCCGCGGGACAGGTGAAGACCATGTCGACGTATGATCCGGACTCCGACCAGCTGCATGAGGAATGCGGCATTTTTGGTGTGTGGGCACCCGATCGCGACGTGGCTCGACTGACGTACTTTGGTCTGCGCGCGCTGCAGCATCGCGGCCAGGAATCGGCGGGAATCGCCGTGGGTGATGGCGGCACGGTTATGGTCCGCAAGGATCTGGGCCTGCTCGACCGCGTGTTCTCCAACGCCGACCTGTCGACACTCTCCGGCCAGCTGGCCGTGGGCCACGTGCGCTATGGCACTGCCGGTGCCAAGAGCTGGGAAGCCTCGCAGCCGCATCTTTCTACCATCAACAGCGTCATTATCGCGCTCGCGCACAACGGTACCCTCGTCAACACCGACGAGCTGCGCCGCCAGCTGATCGAGCTGGGCGTGCCGTTCCTCTCCAATTCGGATTCCGAGGTCGCGACCAAGCTTATCGGCTACTTTACTCAGCGTACAGGCCATCTACGCGAGGGCATTCGCAAGACCATGGAGCTCGTGCGCGGCGGCTACGCCATGACGCTCATCAACGAGCAGGCACTCTACGCATTCCGCGATCCGCACGGCATTCGCCCGCTCGTGCTGGGCAAGCTGGTGGACGAGGGCCTGGACCAGGCCGATGCCGCATCCGTTTCGCAGCTGCCGTCGCAGGACGGCGCCGCGACGGTCGACTCCGCCGTCCGTGTCACGCGCGCCGGCGGCTGGGTCGTTGCTTCCGAGACCTGCGCACTCGACATCGTGGGTGCCGAGTACGTCCGTGACGTTCGTCCCGGCGAGATTTTGCGCATCAGCGCCGAGGGTCTGGTATCCGAGCAGGGCGTGCCTGCGGCCGAAGAGCCCGCAAACTGCATCTTTGAGCAGGTCTACTTTGCCCGCCCCGACTCCATCATGAACGGCAAGAGCGTCTATGCCTGCCGTTACGACATGGGTCGTCAGCTGGCACACGAGGAGCCCGTCGAGGCCGATCTGGTCATCGGCGTGCCCGACTCCGGCCTGCCGCCCGCGGAGGGGTATTCGCACGAGAGCGGTATTCCCTTTGGCGAGGGCCTTATCAAGAACCGCTACGTGGGCCGTACGTTTATCGAGCCCACGCAGGAGCTGCGCGCCATGGGCGTGCGTATGAAACTCAACCCGCTGCGTGACAACATCGAGGGCAAGCGCCTGGTCGTCATCGACGACTCCATCGTGCGCGGCACCACCATGGTGCAGCTCGTCAAGATGCTGCGCAACGCTGGCGCCAAGGAGATTCATATCCGCATCAACTCGCCCGAGGTCATCTGGCCGTGCTTCTACGGCATCGATACCGACGTGCAGTCGCAGCTCATCAGCGCCAACAAGACGGTCGATGAGATTTGCGAGTATATCGGCGCCGATTCGCTGGCCTTCCTTTCGGTCGAGGGCCTGCTTAAGGTCATGCCCAAGGGCGGTTACTGCGATGCGTGCTTTACCGGCCGCTACCCCGTGGCGATTCCCGAGAGTTTTGGCCGCGACAAGTTCATGGAGGGCTTTAAGCCCCGCAACCTGGACAAGCCGCTGCACTTTGATGATGACGCCGTGGTCGAGAAATACGACGACCGCAGCTGGGAAGAGGAACACGGCGAGGCCTAAAACCTGCCATGTAGGGACAGGTTTATTTTGGTAGGTTTTACCTGCTGTTTTGTTGATATGACGGCGCGCGCTGTTATGGCGCGCGCCGAAATGAACGCAACTATGAGCACCGTTTGGCGCCCGCGCGGCGCCACGGTAGTGGGAGAGGAAGGCTCAGATGAGCGACAGCAAGCATGTGACGTATGAGGATGCCGGCGTCGATACCGCCGAGGGCGGCCGCGCCGTCGACGCTATTAAGCAGATGGTTAAGGACACCAATCGCCCCGAGGTTATCGGCGGCATCGGCGGCTTCGGTGGCCTGTTCTCGGCCGCCGCGCTTAAGGATATGGAAGACCCGATTCTGATTAGCGGTACCGATGGCGTGGGCACCAAGCTCGTGCTCGCCCAGATCATGGACCGTCACGAGACGGTGGGCCAGGACCTGGTTGCTATGTGCGTCAACGACATTCTGGCTTCGGGCGCCGAGCCGCTGTTCTTCCTGGACTACGTTGCCATCGGCCACATCGAGGCCGAGCACATGGCAAAGATCATCAAGGGTGTAGCCGACGGCTGTAAGCTCGCGGGCTGCGCGCTCGTGGGCGGTGAGATGGCCGAGCACCCCGGCGTCATGGCTCCTGCCGACTACGACCTTGCCGGATTTACCGTGGGCGTTGTCGACCGTCCCAAGATGCTCGGCCCCGCGAACGTCCGCCCCGGCGACGTGATCCTGGGCCTGCCTTCCACTGGCGTGCACTCCAACGGCTACTCGCTCGTGCGCAAGGTCATTGGCGTCGACGGCATTAAGCCGGGCACGCCCGAGGCCGCCGCTAAGGCCGAGGAGCTGAGCCGTCCGCTCGAGGAACTCGGCGGCGCATCGCTGGCAGACGCCCTGCTGGCTCCCACGCGCATCTACGTCAAGCCGATTCTGGAGCTGCTGCGCGGCGGCGCCAACGTGCACGCTATCGCCCATATCACTGGCGGCGGTATTACCGAGAACCTCAACCGCGCGCTTGCCGACGACGTCGACGCCGTGGTCACCCGCAACGGCGCCGAGATGGGTTGGGACGTTCCGCCCGTCATCACCTACGTGTCGCGCCAGGCCGAGCTCGCGCCCAACGAGGCATGCAAGACCTTCAACATGGGCGTCGGCCTGTGCCTGATCGTCGCCCCCGAGGACGAGGATGCCGTGACCGAGGCCCTGGTCGCGCTGGGCGAGAAGCCGTTCCGCGTGGGCGAGTGCGTCGAGGGCTCCGGTAAGGTCGTGTACTCCGATGAGCGCTAACGAGCAGATGGCTGCTGCCGCGAGCCTGGGTTTTGTGCCCTACACCCGTCCGACCGGCACCGATACGGCCGAGCCGCTCAAGATCGGTGTGCTCATCAGCGGTTCGGGTACCAACCTGCAGGCGCTGATCGATCTGATCGCTGCCGGCAAACTCAACGCTTCGATTGAGCTTGTGGTGTCGAGCCGTCCTTCGGCTAAGGGTTTGCAGCGCGCTGAGCGCGCGGGCATCCAGACGCTTACGCTGTCCAAGGATGTCTATGCCGACCCCATCGCCGCCGACGAGATCATCGCGCACGAGCTGCTCGAGCGCGGCTGCGAATATGTGGTCATGGCCGGTTACATGCGCATGGTGCACACGCCGCTGCTGGCGGCGTTTCCCAACCGCGTGGTCAACTTGCATCCGGCGCTGCTGCCGAGCTTTACCGGTGCGCATGCGATTGACGATGCCTTTGCGCGCGGCGTCAAGGTAACTGGCGTGACCGTGCATTTTGCCAACGAGATCTACGATAACGGTCCCATCATCGCCCAGCGTGCGCTGGCTGTTGAGGAGGGCTGGGATGTCGACACGCTCGAGGAGCACATCCACGCGATTGAGCACGTGCTGTACCCCGAGGTCGTGCAGATGCTCGCCGACGGCCGCGTCCACGTGCTGGAGAGCGGCAAGGTCGCAATTGACGCGCCTCGCGGCTAGCGGCGCACAGTACAATTTAGCCGAGTAGTCAGGGTGGTCATTGGCGCCAAGGCGCACGTGGCCACCCTTTGTTTTGGGTAGTCACCTGCGACGTTCTTTAACGACTAGTCATTCAAGAACGTCGCAGGTGACTAGGTGAGAGAGGTGAGCGCATGGCGGATAACGAAGCGCTGTTTACGCCTGGGCTGGTGTTTTTTGATTGGGAGTGTGCGATGCCGGATGAGGTGTTCGCGCGGCTCGAGGGCGAGCTTGCACCACGTGGCTACATTGCATCCGGTTGGCTCGACGCCGTTCGCACGCGCGAGGATGCCTATCCCACGGGTCTTGCCATGCCGGCGGCAAACATTGCCATTCCGCATACCGATCCGGGGTTTGTGGCCAAGCCCTATATCGCGGTGGTGAAGCCTGCCGCGCCCGTGACATTTAACGCTATGGCTGGCATGGGCGCTCCGGTGCCGGCGCAGATCGTCATCAATCTGGGCATCGCAGGGCCGGGCGGTCAGGTCGAGGCCCTGCAGGCGCTCATGAACATCTTTATGGACGCCGATGCCGCAGCCGACGTGCTCGGCCAAACCACGCCGCAGGGCATGGTCGACGCCATCCGCCGCCACTTCTAAGGTGGGGCTGAGTCGGCACTTGGGGACGTTCCTTTTCTGCTGGCAGTAAGGGGCGGTCTCCAAGTGCCGGCATATAAAGAACGTCCCCAAGTGCCAAGTGCCACATCTGTCCCCTTTGCACCAAAATGGTGCAGATTGACCTGCCCCCAATGCACCAAGCGTGCCGCGGGGGCTGCGTTGTGACACAATGGCGTTTGTTCGATTCGTTATGCGAAAGGCCAACTATGGCAAATAAGAAAAAGAACTCCGAGGCCGCGCCGACGCCCGAGCAGCAGGCCCGCGCTGCCTCCAGCTCTCGCAAGAAGCAGCGCAAGACGTACGTGTCTAAGACCGTCAAGATCGTCCTGGTGGTCATCGGTGTGCTGGCGATGCTGCTTTCCGTCTCGGCGATGGCGTGCTCCGGCCTTATGTCGCAGGCCGAGGACACCTCGGGCTACAAGCTGACCGGCGGTGTTGCTGCAACTATCAACGGCACCAACCTCACCGAGGACACCGTGACCAAGCAGATCATGAGCATGCGCACGTCCTACGGCTACACCAAGGACAAGGATTGGGCACAGTACCTGGTCGACAACGACCTCACGCCCAAGAAGTACCGCAAGCAGCTTATCGACTCCTACACGCAGCAGATTCTGCTTCAACAGGCACAGAAGGAAAACGGCGTGACGGTGTCGGACGAGGAGGTCGAGAAGGCTTGGAAGGACGCGTGCAAGAGCGCGGGCGGTGCCAAGGCCTTTAAGAAGACCCTCAAGACCTACGGCTATACCGAGGACACCTACAAGGACTCACTCAAGGAGAGCCTGGCACAGCAAAAGCTTAAGGATGCCGTGGCGCCCACCGGCAAGCCCAAGGACAGCGAGATCGTCGATTACATCAACGAGAATCTGTCTAACTACAACGATGCTCGCCGCTCGTCGAACATCCTGATCAAGGTTGATTCCGACGCTTCCGACGAGGACAAGGCTGCCGCCAAGGCCAAGGCGCAGGAGTGCCTGGACAAGATCAACTCCGGTGAGCTGAGCTTTGAGGACGCCGTTGAGCAGTACTCCGAGGACACCGGTTCCAAGGAGAAGAAGGGCGATGTGGACTGGGATAAGCTCACCACTTTCGTCGACAGCTACCAGACGGCGCTCGAGGGGCTCAACAAGGGCGACGTGAGTGAAGTCGTCGAGTCGACCTATGGTTACCACATCATCAAGTGCACCGACTACTTCCATGTCGATAATCAGGTCGATGACATCAACCAGGTGCCCAAGGCTATCAAGAAGTACGTCTCCAATGTGGTGAAGACGCAAGCGGCCAGCACTGCGTACAGCGAGTGGCTGGAGCAGTACAAGAAGGATGCCGACATCACCGTCAATCCCATGCCCAAGGACGTCCCGTATAACGTTAGCCTGAAGGGCGTCACCAAGAGTTCGACCGACGACGCGTCGACGACCGAGTAATCATGGGGCGGTGCCCGCGCGAGTGCCGCCCACGCTATTGAGGAGGATTTGCAGATGACCAACGAAGAGCTGCAGAAAGAAATGATCGCGGCCATGAAGGCCAAGGACAAGGTACGCCTGTCCATCATTCGCCAGGTTAAGGCCGAGGTGAAGAATATCGAGGTTAACGAGCGCCGCGATGTGACCGAGGAAGACGTCAACAGCATGATCAAGCGTCTGATCAAGCAGACGAGCGAGACACTGGAGATGTCCATCAAGGCCGACACTGACCAGGAGCGTACCGACAACCTGACCGAGCAGGTCAAGATTCTGGAAAGCCTACTGCCCGCGCAGGTTTCGGGCGAGGAGCTCGAGGCCCTGATCGAGCAGGTTATCGCCGAGCTGGGTGCCACGTCCAAGAAGCAGATGGGCCAGGTCATGGGTGCCCTGGGCAAGGCCACCGGCGGCAACTTCGATAAGCCTGCCGCGGCAAAGATTGTCGGAGCCAAACTCGCGTAGGGGCCGAGCGGCATATAGTTGATGTTGAGGGGGGCGTGGCCATTGCGGTCACGCCCCTTTTTTGCTGGGCGGTGCTCATTGGGGACAGACTTAAATGAGTACCCAATGAGCGGGTGCTCATTTAAGTCTGTCCCCAATGAGTGGGTGGTAGGTTGCGGGTTCTTTACGGGAATATAGTGTGGGCTGCGGAAACGCGGTTCTTTCCGTACAATAGTTCAACTCGTGTAAACGCAGGGAAGGGACATTCATGGCAGACATGATCGAGATCAAGCATCTCAACAAGTACTTTGGCGACCTGCATGTGCTCAAAGATATCAACCTCACCGTCAAGCGCGGCGAGAAACTCGTAATGATCGGGCCGTCCGGTTCGGGTAAGTCGACGCTCATCCGCTGCGTCGATTATCTGGAGGAGCCCACGTCGGGCGAGGTCGTCATCGACGGTACGCCGCTCACCAAAAAGAATCACCTGGAGATGGCTCGCAAGTACAGCTCCATGGTGTTTCAGCAGTTCAACCTGTATCCCAACATGACGGTGCTGGGCAACCTGACGCTCGCGCCCATCAAGCTGCAAAAGAAGAGCAAAGAGGAGGCGACCGAGATCGCCATCGCCGCGCTCAAGCGCGTTGGCATGGCGCATAAGGCCGGCGAGTATCCGCAGAATCTCTCGGGCGGTCAGCAGCAGCGCATCGCCATCGCCCGTGCCCTGTGCACCAAGCAGCCCATCATCCTGTTTGACGAGCCGACCTCGGCGCTCGACCCCGAGATGGTCCAGGAAGTTCTGGACGTTATGATTGAGCTCGCGCAGGAGGACATCACCATGATCTGCGTGACGCATGAGATGGGCTTTGCGCGCCAGGTGGCCGACCGCGTCATCTTTATGGAGGACGGTCGCATTCTGGAGGAGGGCACGCCCGAGCACTTCTTCGACAACCCCGAGAACCCGCGCTGCCGCGAGTTCCTGTCCAAGATTCTACACTAGGCGCGGTGATGGACATGACGGATATGACGAGGGCGGCCGTGTCGCGCCGTCACTTTTTGCAGCTGGCGGGCGCCGGCATGCTCGCGCTGACGGGGACCGCACTTGCCGGTTGCGGTAACTCCACCAGCGGCGAGGGTTCCGACAAGGGGTCTAAGCTTGCGGCCATTAAGTCGCGTGGCCATCTGAATGCCGGCGTTAAGAAGGACGTTCCCGGCTACGGCTATTACGACACCGCCAAGGGCCGCTTTGAGGGCATGGAGGTCGATTTGTGCTACCAGATCGCCGCTGCCGTCTTTGGCGTGAGCTACAAGGAGGCCCGCGCCCAGGAGCTTGTCGAGTTTACCGACGTAACGCCCAAGACACGCGGCCCGCTGATCGATAACGGCCAACTCGACGTGGTCGCGGCGACCTACACCATCACCGACGAGCGCAAGAAGAGCTGGGATTTCTCGACGCCGTACCGTACCGACTACGTGGGACTCATGGTCAAGAAGCGTTCGGGCTTTACCTCGATTGAGGACCTGGACGGCAAGGTTATTGGCGTGAGCCAGGGTGCTACCACGCAGAGCCTGATCGAGCAGATGATCAAGGACAACGGCTTTAGCTGTAAGCCCGAGTTTAGGGCCTTTAGCGGCTATCCCATCATCAAGAGTTCGCTCGATGCCGGCAATATCGACGTCTTTGCCATGGACCGCTCCACGCTGGCCGGTTACATGAACGAGACCGTTGAGTTGTTGCAGCCCGAGGTCAAGTTTGGCGAGCAGGGCTACGGCGTGGCGACCAAGAAGGGCTGCGACCTATCGGCCGTAGTCGATCAGGTGATTTGCGATCGCCTGGCCGACGGCTGGCTCGACCAAGAGGTCAAGACCTGGGGTCTTGTATAGGCGCATCGTCCAAGGAAGGAATCAAATGCTCGAAGGATTATTTGACGCCGACCGTTGGTCGACGACATTTCAAAACATGGGGCCCTTCTGGGAGGGCTTTGGCGTGACGCTACAGGTGGTCGTTGCCGGTTTGCTGCTGTCGCTGGTGCTGGGCACGCTGCTGGGCGTGTTCTCTACCACTCGCTCGCGCGTGCTGCGCGCCATAAGCCGCGTGTACGTGGAGTTTTACCAGAATACCCCGTTGCCCGTACAAGTGCTCTTTATGTACATGGCCGGTCCGCAGTTTTTGCAGGCCATAACCGGTGCCGACCAGCCGGTGCGCATCGCGCCGTTCGTGCTGGGCTTCTTGGGCGTGGGTCTGTATCACGCGGCCTACATTTCGGAGGTCATCCGCACTGGTATCGAGGCGGTTCCGCGCGGTCAGATGGAGGCGGCCCAGAGTCAGGGCTTCACCCGTGCGCAGGCGTACTGGTACATCGTACTGCCCCAGACATTCAAGATCATTCTGCCGCCGCTGTGCAACCAGGCGCTCAACCTGGTCAAGAATACGTCGGTGCTGGCGCTTGTGGCCGGCGGCGACCTTATGTACCGTTCCGACAACTTTGTGAGTCTGTACGGTTACCTCCAGGGATACATCGTCTGCTGCCTTATGTACTTCATCATCTGCTTTCCGCTCGCCATGCTGGTGCAGTGGCTCGAGCGCCGCTCCAAAGAGCGTCCGCGCGGCGTGAGCCTGGCCGAGCTGGGGCTCGACAACGTAGAGGAGGCCTAGCGCATGGAAATCTTCAACGCGACCAACCTGCTCTACATTTGGGGCGGCTTTGTTAAGACGATCGAGATCTCGGCGCTGTCGATCTTTTTCTCGCTCATCTTTGGCACGGTGCTGGCGCTCGTTAAGAGCTATGCGCCCCGTCCATTCCGTATTTTGGTGAGCGCTTATATCGAGCTATTCCGTTGCACGCCGAACCTGCTGTGGATCCTGTTTATCTACTTTACGGTGCAGGGTTTGGACATTGTGATTTCGACCATTGCCTTTACGCTGTTTACCAGCGCTGTTATGGCCGAGATTGTGCGCGGCGGCCTCAACTCGATTCCGCGCGGCCAGTTTGAGGCAGCGCAGAGCCAGGGCTTCGGCTTCTTTGCCACCATGCGCTACATCATTCTGCCGCAGACATTTAAGACGATCATTCCGGCGCTGTTTAGCCAGTGCACGACCGTCATCAAGGACAGTTCGTATCTTTCGGGCATTAACGTGGCCGAACTCATGTACACGGCAAACGTGGTGATGGCCCACGCGATCGACCTGTCGCAGGTGCTTATGCTCTACGGCCTGGTGTTTGCGATGTACTTTGTGCTCAACTTTGGCATCTCGCTGCTGGTGAGGGCATATCAACGTCGCATCGTGGCCGCATAGCCTGGCTTTCCCTGGTACGCTATCGTGAGAAAAGGCGATAGACAGCCTTTTTCTCATCTGTTAGAAAGGAATCGCGATGAGCGATCTGGAGAATAAGAAGAATCCTGTGGTCATTACCATCGCGCGCGACTTTGGCGCCGAGGGCCACGAGATTGGTCGCATGCTTGCCGACGAGTTGGGGATTCCGCTGTACGATAACGAGCTGCTGGTGCGTGCGTCGCTGCGCGCGGGCGAGTCGCTCGATAAGATGGCCGCCTACGACGAACGTCTGGCCGTGGAGAACATGGCGTTTCTGCCCGACCGTTACGATGCCCGTTCGTACTCGGATAAGTTGTTCCAAAAGATGAGCCAGGTGATTTTGGATCTGGGCGAGACCGAGAGCTGCATTATCGAAGGCCGTCTGTCCGATTATCTGCTGCGCAATAATCCCAACCATATTGCCGTGCTGGTGACCGCCCCCTTTGAGGACCGCGTCGAGATCGTGCGCAAGAAGCGTGGCCTTAACAAAAAGAAGGGCGCCAAGCTGGTCAAGCAGCAGCAGAAGGCGCGCGAGGCGTTCTATAAGCGCTACAGCGCTGGAAAGTGGAAGATGACGAGCGGCAAGGACATCGTCGTCAATCGCGCCAAGCTGGGCCGCGAGGGTTGCAAAGACGTCATCGCCGCTGCCTACCGCTACAAAGTGGCCCAGCTCGAAGGCTAACCGACCAAAACCATCACAAAGGGGACAGGCACCTTTGTGGTGGTTTGGGCGGCCGGCATAGAAAAAAGTCCCCGCCGGGCGTGTGCTCGACGGGGACTTTGCCGTTTGATGGCTAGCGCTGTAGGTGATTACTCGCCCAGCAGGCTCTTGGTGATGGAGGCAGCGGCCTTCTTGCCGGCGCCCATCGCCAGAATGACCGTAGCGGCACCGGTGACGATGTCGCCGCCAGCCCAGATGCGGGGATCGGTGGTCTGGCCAGTCTCCTCGTCGGCAACGATGTAGCCCCACTTGTTGAGCTCCATCTTGCCGCCGATCTTCTTTGCGAAGGGGTTGGCGTTGGTGCCGATAGCCGAGATTGCGACGTCGCAGGGAATCTCCTCGATGGCGCCCTCGATGGGCACCGGGCGACGACGGCCGGACTCGTCAGGCTCGCCGAGCTCCATCTTCTGGACCTTGACGGCGCACACGGAGCCGTCCTCGCCAGCGACAAACTCGAGCGGGGAGACGAGCGGCAGAACCTCGACGCCCTCGGCCTTAGCATGGTGCAGCTCGGCGCGACGGCAGGGCATCTCGTCCTCGGTACGACGGTAGGCGATGATAGCGTGCTCGGCGCCCAGACGCTTGGCGGTACGGACGGCATCCATAGCCACGTTGCCGCCACCAAAGACGACGACGTTCTTGCCGTGCTTGGTGGGGGTGTCGTACTCGGGGAACTTGTTGGCCTTCATCAGGTTCACGCGGGTGAGGTACTCGTTCGCGAAGAAGACGTTGGGCAGGTTCTCGCCGGGGACATTGAGGAACTTGGGCAGGCCAGCGCCGGTCGCCACGTAGATGGCGTCGAAGCCCTGCTCGAACAGCTCCTCGGCCGTGGCCATGTTGCCCACGACGGAGTTGTACTCAAACTTGACGCCCATGTCCTCCAGGCCGTCAATCTCGCGCTTGACGACCGCCTTGGGCAGACGGAACTCGGGGATGCCGTAGACCAGCACGCCGCCGCCGGTGAAGAAAGCCTCAAAGACGGTGACGTCAAAGCCATTGCGGGCGAGCTCGCCGGCGCAGGTGATGCCGGACGGGCCAGAGCCCACGACGGCGACCTTCTTGCCGTTCTTGGGAGCCATCTTGGGCGTGGAGGCGAGCTCGGGGCGGTCACCCAGGAAGCGCTCGAGCTGGCCGATGGCCACGGGCTCGGACTTCTTACCACGGATGCACTTGCCCTCGCACTGGTTCTCCTGCGGGCAGACGCGGCCGCAGATGGCGGGAAGCATGGAGTCCTCGCGGATGGTATCGAGGGCGCCGCCGAAGTCCTTCGCGCGGATCTGCTCGATAAAGCGGGGGATGTTGATGTTGACGGGGCAGCCCTCAACACAGAACGGCTTCTTGCAGTTGAGGCAGCGCTCGGCCTCGGCCAGCGCCATCTCCTCGGTGAAGCCCTTGTCGACGGGGCGGAAGTCGCAGGCGCGCTCGGCAGCCGGCTCCTCGTTATCGGGGGTGCGGGGCGACTTCATATCGGCAACGAAACGACCGTTAACTAGTGGCATGCGCAGCTCTTTTCCTCATAGGCCTTGAGGGACTCGCCCTCTTCGGAACGGTAAGCGGCCTGGCGGGCACGAAGGTCATCCCAGTCGACCAGGGTGGCATCGAAGTCGGGGCCGTCGACGCAAGCGAACTTGGTCACGCCGCCCACCTCGACGCGGCAGCAGCCGCACATGCCGGTGCCGTCAACCATGATGGGGTTGAGGGACGCGGTGATGGGGGTGTCGTACTTCTGGGCGGTGAGGGTCGAGAACTTCATCATCGGAACGGGGCCGACACAGAAGACCTGGCTCACGGCCTTGTCCTGCAGTAGGCGCTCCAGCGGAGCGGTAACAACGCCCTGCTCGCCGTAGGAACCGTCATCGGTAGTGATGTGGATGTGGTCCTCGTCGAGGAGCTCGCGGAACTGGTCCTCCATGAGCAGGAGGTCCTTGGTGCGGGCGCCCATGATGGCGTGCACCTCGTGGCCGGTCTCGACCAGGTGCTTGGCGACCGGGAAGGCAATTGCCAGGCCGACGCCGCCGCCAATGACGGCGCAGGGGCCCTCGGCCATCTCGGTGGGAACGCCCAGCGGGCCCACGACGTCGCGCAGCGACTCGCCGGCCTCGTAGGTGGAAAGCATTTCGGTGGTCTTGCCGATCACCATGAAGATGAACTCGACCCAGCCCTCGTCACCGTTCCAGCCGGCCAGGGTAAACGGGACGCGCTCGCCCGTCTCGTTGGCGCGAACCATGAGGAACTGTCCAGCGTGCGCATGCTTGGCGATTGCAGGCGCCTCGATGCGGAACTTGAACACCTTCTCCGAGAACTGCGTCTTCTCCAGGATCTTATACATAGAACCCCTCTCTTGTTAGGGCCGCCGAACCGTGCCTCCACGGAAATGGACGGTAGCCCGAATAAAACCGTACGCGCACAGGCGTTGTGCAGACATACGGTGCAAATTATACCCTCATGGACATGTCACTTACGTGTGTCTTCGGCTGTTGGGAGCATGGTTTATCCCCTTTGGCCTACCAAAGGGGGAGAGGTTTATTTTGGTCGGTTTTATCAGGTAAAACGGCAAATGGGGCCGGCCTCGGGTTGTGATGAGGCCGGCCCCCTTTGGGGTGCTATGCATGTATGTCGGCGCGCGGGTGATTGCGATGCCGCAACTGGGGCGTTTCCGCAGGTAAAACCTGCCAAAATAAACCTGTTCCTAAATGATAGGTTTTAGTGCTTGCCGTTGGCGGAGGCGGCGCCGTTGACATGGTCGCGGGCATAGACCACGCCGTGCACGATCGCCAGGCTGGCGGCGTCGGCCGCGCGGGCGCAGGTGTCCTGGAAATCCTCGGCCTCGCGGGCGCGCAGCTGCTTAAGAACGTAGTCGGCGACGGCCATCTTGCCGGGAGGGTTGCCGATGCCGGTGCGGATGCGGCTGAAGTCGCGGCTGCCCATCTTGTCGATGATGGAGCGCAGGCCGTTGTGACCGGCATGGCCTCCGCCCACCTTGACGCGTACGTCACCGGCGGGAATGTCGAGCTCGTCGTGGATTACGAGCAGCTCCTCGGCCTTGATCTTGTACTCGCGACAGAGCTTGGAGATGGGGCCGCCCGAGGTATTCATGTACGACTGCGGCTTGACCAGCACAATCTGGCGCTTACCGCCCTCTTCCTCGGGATCGTTGATGTTGATGAGCGCGACCTCGGCGCCGGCCTGGTTTTTCCAGTACGTGACGCCGGCCTGACGGGCCAGCTCGTCGATTGCCTTAAAGCCGGCGTTGTGGCGGGTCTCGGCATATTCCTCGCCAGGGTTGCCAAGCCCGGCAACCATGCGAATCTTAAGCGGCTGTGCAGCTGCCATATTTGTCCTTCCGTTACATAAAAAGTTTAATCAACGACAAAGGCTACCACGCCCGCCGAAGGCGAGACTTCGTTTCAGCGAAATCCCACCAGACAAAAGCGCGGCCGCGGCAGGGCGAGCCGTCGGAACAGAAGAAACCCCCGCGCGACCTTTGCGAAGCAAGGGGGAGCGCGGGGGTTTCTTC
>DBFBGO010000004.1:0-64572 GCA_048201895.1 Collinsella sp.
ACTACAATAAAATGAAGTTAAACGGCGGTGTGAAAGGAGAGCCTTGTGAAATATCTCGAGAACCCGTTTACCCCCAGTTTTGGTGAGGTTCCTGCCCATCTCGCTGGCAGACAACAGATTATTCGGGATTTGGACCGTGCCTTCTTGAGCCAGCGCAGGCGCCCAGAATTGACCTCGATCTTCTCAGGCGCGCGTGGAACCGGTAAAACCGCTCTCATGTCGTCGCTCGCGACAAGGGCGGAATCCCACGGCTGGATAGCTGTAAAGACGACAGCGCTACCGGGAATGCTTGAGGAAATCGAGTTTGGGACGAAACGTGCCGCAGCTCATCTCATCGACTCGTCCAACCACTTCGAAGTCACCGGTCTCGGAGTTGCACCGCTCGGCAGCATCGAGGTCAACCGCGTTCACGATGCCTCAACCTGGCGTTATCGCATGAGCGACATCATCGACCAGCTCAACGGGGCCGGTACCGGTCTGCTCGTCACGGTTGACGAGGTGGACCCGACACTCGACGAGATGATTCAGCTCGCAGCAACGTATCAGCACTTTGTGACCGATGGGAAACGCGTCGCGCTGCTCATGGCGGGACTTCCCAACAACGTCTCGACGTTGCTGAACCACAAAACGGTCTCGTTCCTTCGCCGCGCCCAACAATATCATCTGGGTCGCATTGCCGACTATGACGTGCGCGAGGCCTTGATTCGTACAATCCAGGAAAACGATCGCCTGGCAGATGCCGAGGGAATCGATAGAGCCGTTCGCTCGATCTCTGGTTTTCCCTTCCTATTGCAACTCGTAGGCTACCGTGCCTGGGATCTCACAAGCGATTCGAAGGAGATCTCGTCACGCGACTTTGACCTGGGAATCAAAATCGCGCGCGACGAGATGGACGACCGAATCCTCGCGGCAACCTATCGGGAACTCACGGCAGAGGACAAGCGATTCCTCATCGCCATGCTCGATGACGAGGAAGAGTCCACCACCGCCGACCTTGTCGAGCGCCTTAAGCGTTCGCCGCAGCAGGTCTCCCGCTACCGACGCCGCATGATAGATGCCGGCATCATCGGGGAACGAGGACGAGGGCTCGTCGCATTTGAATTGCCATTCTTCCGCGACTATCTCGCGGCTCAATGCGTGAAATAGAAGTCAATGTGACAAAGAGGCAGTCCCTTTGTCACATCGCCTATAGATAGCGACCGGTAACGCTCTTGGGGCAGGCAGCGATATCCGCCGGCGTACCGGCGCAGACGATTTGCCCGCCCGCGTCGCCGCCCCCTGGGCCCATATCGATCACATAATCGGCGTTACGGATAAGGTCGAGATCGTGTTCGATCACGATAACCGTGGCGCCCTTGGCAACGAGGCCATCAAACACGTTCAATAGCACCTGAACATCGACCGGATGCAGGCCGATCGTGGGCTCGTCAAATACGAATACGGCATCATCCCGTACGCGGCCCATCTCGCTCGCGAGCTTAAGGCGTTGTGCCTCGCCGCCCGAGAGCGCCGGCGTGGGCTCACCGAGCGTGAGATAGCCCAAGCCCAGGTCGTGCAAGGTCTGCAAGCGCGCCTGGACTTTCTTGAGTCCCACCGTGGCGTCGAGGGCCTCGTCCACACTCATGTCCATGAGCTGCGGCAACGTAAGCAAGCTCCCGTCCTTGCCCTCGCGATGGATATGCGAGGCGGCCTCGGCGTAGCGCGAACCACGGCATGCCGGGCAGACAATCTCGACGTCGGGCAAAAACTGCACGTCGAGCGATATCGAGCCCGTGCCATCGCACGTAGGGCAACGCAAGGCGCCGGTGTTGTAGCTAAAGGCGCCCGCCTTGTAGCCGGCTGCCTTGGCTTCGGGCGTACGGGCAAAGGTGCGGCGCAGCTCGTCATGGATGTCGGCATAGGTTGCCACCGTCGAGCGAACATTGGCGCCAATGGGCGTAGCGTCAATCAGGTTGGCGCGGGCAATGCCTTCGGCATCGATCCAGCGCACATGGCGTGGCAAGCGCACGCCAGCTGCCTGCGCCTTAAGCGCCGGGATGAACGTCTCGAGCACGAGCGTCGTCTTACCCGAACCCGAAACGCCCGTTACCGCGACAAGGCGGCCGCGCGGGATATCGACTTCGAGCGGTTTGACGGTATGGATGGTATCGGTCGCCATGCGGATATGGCCCTGGTCGAACATCTCCTCGTCAGTCACCTGCGGGCGCAAGCGCTTGGGGTCTGCGCGCAAAAACGGCGCGATGCGACTGCTCTGCGATTGCTCGACCTCGTCTACCGTACCAGCGGCGATCACATTGCCGCCGCCTGCTCCGGCAACGGGGCCCATCTCGACCAGATAGTCGGCTTCCGCCAGTACGCGCGTATCGTGGTCGACAACAACCACGGTGTTGCCGTCGCCCACCAGATCGCGCATCACGCCCACCAAGCCGTCGACATTGGCAGGATGCAAGCCGATCGAAGGCTCGTCCAGCACATAAAGCACGCCTGTCGATCGGTTACGCACCACGCGGGCGAGTTGCACGCGCTGGCGCTCACCCGTGGAGAGCGTGGCACCGGCGCGGTCGAGTGAAAGGTAATCGAGACCCAGGTCGACCAGACGACGGGCCGCGCTCAAAAACGAATCGCAGATATCCGCTGCCATGGGCTGCATCTCAGTCGGCAAGGATGCAGGCACCCCGCGCACCCACTCAATCGCCTCGCCCAGCGTCATGGCCGCGGCTTGCGCCAGATTGATACCGCGCACCTGGGGCTGGCGCGCAGCCTCGGAGAGACGCGTGCCACCACAGTCACGGCATGGCCTCTCGCACAAAAAGCGAGCTACACGCTTAAGCCCCTTATCGTCCTTAACCTTGGCGAGCGCATTCTCGACGGTATAGACGGCGTTGTAGTAGGTAAAGTCGAGTGGCGTGGCGCCCTCACCGTTTTTGGGGACGTAGAGAATGTGCTTCTTAACCGCCGGACCATGAAACACGATGTCGCGCTCTTGAGGCGTGAGCTGGTTAAACGGCACGTCGGTGCGCACGCCCATCTCGCCTGCCACCTGCTTCATCAGATCCCACATGAGCGTGCCCCAGGGAAGCACCGCGCCTTCGTTGATAGTCTTTGACTCGTCGGGCACCAGGCTCGCCTCGTCCACCTCGCGCATGACACCGGTACCGCCGCAGGTAGAGCACGCGCCGCCGCTGTTAAAGGCAAGGTCCTCGGCACCCGGCGCGTAGAACTCGCGGCCGCATGCGGGGCACGTGAGCGACAGGCCCGCAGCCACGTTAAGGCTCGGCTCCACACGCGCCCCGCAATGCGGGCACACGTGATGGGCGCAGCGGCTAAAGAGTAGACGCAGGCTATTGTTGAGCTCGGTCATGGTGCCAAAGGTGGAACGCACGCCCGGCACGCTGGGGCGCTGATGCAATGCGAGCGCCGCCGGCACGTGCAGCACCTCGTCCACCTGGGCGTGCTCGGCCTGCGTCAGACGACGGCGGGTATAGGTGCTGAGCGCCTCCAGATAGCGACGCGAGCCCTCGGCATAAAGAACCCCCAGCGCCAGCGAACTCTTGCCCGAGCCCGACACGCCGGCAATGCCCACGAGCTTTCCCAGCGGAATGTCGATATCGATGTCCTTGAGGTTATGGACGCGCGCGCCACGTACCTCGATAGCCTGCGGACTCATCTTCTGTTCCGTCACCTTTATCACCCTACTCATGCCATAAAACTCGATCGCGAACGAACGCGCCCAGCATGGGCACGGTAAACCGGACGAGGCCGTATCCGGCAGCCTCGATGACGCGCTCGCGAATCAGGCTTGCGCGATATTTACTCGCCCAGCTTTGGGTGCGGTCGCAACGCTCAATGATATCCGCCATGCGCGTCGGTTTGTTCTCGTCAACTGCCATAGCCTCGATAAAAAGGCGCTGTGGACTGCGCAGCCCGTAATACAGGGGCGCGTCAACCGCTTCGTAGAACTCGGAGACGGCATCCGCATGGCCATCCTCGACATCGCGTCTTTCGATGACCTGCGAGCCGCGTCGAACAGCAGACCGCCACATGTAATAGCCCACCAGCTGAACCATGTAGGGATGCCCCATGCTCTTGTGTGCCGCAAGGTCCGCCGTCTCCGCGTCAACGTGAAGACCAGCGTCTTTGACCGTCTGGATATACGAATCGCGTACCTTGGGCAAAGAGATCGCCCCCAACGTACGCTGCTGGGCACGCCGCAAAAACGTCACGCTCGGCTCTTCGAGCAGATCGTCAACCATACTGGGTAAGCCGGCGAACACCAGCGCAAGACCGCGCTGGTCGCTATCGGACAAGCCCGTGGCATCCTGGTCTCCGAGCACCTGCTGATAGAGAACGGCAAGAGCCGCCAGTTCCTCGATAGACGCAGATTGCGCCTCGTCAATCGCAAACAGTATGCCCTTGCCTGGACCGAGCTTCTTGAGGCGCTCGTTGACCAGCCCTCGCAACGTCTCGCCCTTTGCTCGCGCCGCCTCGACCGACATCCGCCCAAACGACGGACCGAACTCCATTGACGTCACAACGGGTTTATTCGAGCGAAGCGCGTCGGCCAAGCGGTCGCATAAGCCAAGCGAAGCGGAATCGGAGACAACCGCCCATCCGCGCTCGCTGGCCAGACGTTGCAGCTCCCGCAGGAGAACCGTCTTGCCACAGCCGCGGTTTCCCGTAATGAGCATGAGCCTGCCCGGCGCTCCAGCGCCGTTATCGAGCCCTTCCTCGAAATCTTCGATGACCGACTCGCGACCGATGAGCATCGGAGGCCGCTTGCCAGCCGTTGGCTTAAAGGGATTTGGATTCATGTCGGCCTCCTCGGATTGGCAAACCCTGGCAATAGTTATACCAACTTATACCGAGTTATACCAATAGCATGTGACAAAGGAACTGTCCCTTTGTCACATGTGGCCGAAAAACTCGGCGTCTGCTGCTCGCCAGGGGTGGAAGGTAGAGGGATCGACCTTTACGTGCGCCGCGGCGGGTACGTCGTACCATTTGACCGTGTAACCGGCGCCGTGAGAGCAAAAGACCGAATCGGGCGTGTTGGGCAGATCGGCCTCGGGCTCATAGGCGGCCGTCTCGATTACGCGATCGGCATCATGGCAAGCCGCATAGCCGGTGAACTCTAGGTACAGATGCCCACGACCACTCGTGTAAGCAGCCACCTCCAGCGCGTAATCCTGCACCTCGGATGCTGGCACGCGACCCACAAGCTTCGCCCGGTCTCCTGCCATCGTCGGCGGCTCGTACTCGGCACCCACGCGCGTGGCATCCGAGAGCGCCCGACCCACGCACTCCCCCGGTACCTCGAGCTCAAAGCGATACCACGGCTCCAACAGCACCGCCGCGCCGGCCTCACGCGCCTGCATCAAGCCCTGGCGAATCGCGCGGTACGTTGCCTGACGAAAATCGCCGCCCTCGGTGTGCTTGGCATGCGCACGACCGCCCGTGAGCGTAATGCGAATATCGGTGATGGGAGAGCCGGTCAGCACGCCCAGGTGATCGCGCTCCATGGCGTTGGTGAGTGCCAAACGCTGCCAGTTAAGATCGAGCTCGTCGGTCGAGGCCACGGTGCCAAACTGCACGCCCGAACCCGCTGGCAACGGCTCCAGGCTCAGATGCACCTCGGCATAGTGGCGCAGTGGCTCAAAGTGACCCACGCCCTCGACCGACTGCGAAATAGTCTCCTTATAGAGGATGCCGCCAGACTCAAACGCAACCGAAAGGCCAAAGCGATCGGCCAACACCCGCTGCACGACCTCGAGCTGCACGGCGCCCATCAACTGCAAATGAATCTGCTCAAGATGCGTATTCCAGCTTACGCCGAGCATGGGATCCTCGTCGGCAAGCTCAGTCAGCGCTTTGAACACCGCGTGGACATCGTGTTCGCCCGGAAGCACCGTATAGGTGAGGACCGGAGCGATGACAGGCGCATCGCCCGCGGGCTCCGCGCCCAAGGCGTCCCCCGGGCGAACGTGCGCAAGACCCGTCACGGCACAAATACCGCCAGCAGCAACTTCTTGGGCAAGCTCATACTTCTCGCCGTTATAGATGCGTACCTGATCGACCTTCTGCTCCCATGCCTCGGCACCGGAACGTCCGGCAATCATCTGCTTGGCATGCAGCGTGCCGCCGGTCACTTTAACCCATGCCAAGCGCTCGCCGCGATCCCCGCGGCTCACGCGGTAGACGCGCGCGGCAAACTCCGGGAGCCACGCCTGTTCACGCATCAGCGCGCATATACCATCCAGCAGCTCGTCCACGCCCCGGTCCTTGAGCGCCGAGCCGGCAAAGCAGGGAAAGAGCTTGCGCTCGGCAACCATGCACGACAGCGTTGCGACGGAAAGCTCACCCGCTTCAAGAAACTCCTCGAGCGCCGCCTCGTCCAACGCAGCAGCGTCCTCCTGAACGGCGCCGCCCGCCAGCAGTTCGTTGGCATCCAGGCAGCCTTCGGAAAGGCGCTGCCCGAGCTGTGCCAGCAAAACATCGCGGCCGGGATTCTCCAAATCGATTTTGTTGATGAAGATGAACGTCGGGATGTCATAGCGCGCAAGCAGGCGCCACAGGGTTTCGGTGTGTCCCTGCACGCCATCGTTGGCGCCCACAACCAAAATCGCGTAGTCCAGCGCGCGCAACGTGCGCTCCGCCTCGGCAGAAAAATCGACATGCCCCGGTGCATCCACGAGCATGACGTGGGTATCGCCATGGTCGAGCACGGCCTGCGACGAGAAGATCGTAATGCCGCGCTCGCGCTCAATCTCGTTCGTATCCAGATGCGAATCGCCATCGTCCACGCGCCCGCGCTTGCGAATGCGACCCGCGTTGAACAGCATGGCCTCGGCCAGCGTGGTCTTGCCGGCATCGACATGCGCCAAGATTCCAACGACCGCTTGCTTCGACATGGCTCTCCTCTTATTACAAGCCCATCGCACGCGGCAACGGGCGCTCACGCTCCACACTGGATGATACAATTTACGGGCCGGCGGGCGAAGCGGGCCCTATCCCCCGACCGAGCTCATCGCCCCGCGTTGCCGCGCGGCGATTTTCGTAGGTTCGCGCCTTGCGAAAGCCGGCTTTAAATCAGCGCAGCGAACGAAAATAGCCCCACCCGGGGCCATTTTCGTTCGCATGAATTGTTGACACGCGCCCCTGCTCTTACGCCTCGCGCAGCCAATCGAACGCAACACGCGGCGTGCCGTCTGACACATACACGATGCCGGCGCGCTCAAATCCGGCCTTGAGGCTCGCACCCTGCATGGGCAGGTTGTCCTGGTGCGTATCGATGCGCAGGTGATCGGCACGCTCTTTGGCAAAGGCAAACATCGCAGCCGCGATACCGTGCACGGTGCCGTCGGACGCCACACGGTGCAGCACGGCGTACGGAGTGTCGCTGCGCCATTGCCCGTCCTCAATTACGTCATAGCACTCGTCCGGACCCTGTAAAAATGCAAACGTCGCCACCACGCGACCGTCGACTTCGCACACATAGCTGCCACCGGCGACGATATCGGCAGCCAGCTGCTCGGCAGAAGGCGTGCCCTCGGGCCACTGCGTGGCGTTGCCATGCGCGCGCATAAAGGCGCGGGCCGCGTCATAGATAGCCATGACGGCGGGAATGTCGGTATCGAGGGTTTTTCTGATCATCACGCGGCGACCTCACGTTTATTGGTATCACTTTGACTGAGCAATGATACCAGCGTTTGGAGAGGGGCGCGAAGCAGATGGGGAGCAAAAAGCGAGCCGCCTGGTCAAAGGCAAAAAGCGAGTTTTTGGGCGCTGCCACCGGCGGCGATATGAGCGACCTGTTTGCGCGCGAGGACGAGCGCCGCGACGCCCTGGACGCCGAGCGCGATGAAGCCTGGCGCTACAAGTCGTGCGAGCGCAAAAACCGTTACGATACACGCGCCGAGGCCGAGGCCGTTATGGCCGACTGCGAAAACCGCGGGCGGCGCGGGCTGGCCTGCTACAAATGCGAATACTGTGGCGGATGGCACCTGACGTCGCACCCTTGGAAATAGGCACCGCATCGGCACGGCATCGACGGAGCGCCAGCCATCGCACGCAAGCTACGGGCGCGGCGGCACCAAAACATCGTAACGGACGGCCTTGCCCGCAAGTTGATAGCTCGGCTTAACGCCGGCAAGCAGCGGCCCCTTCACCGGCCGCTTGATAACGACCTTGCGCGGATGCACCGCAAGCGCCGCCTCGACCAGCGATTCCTCGTCGGCGCATGGCTGCTCTAGATGATGTAGGAGCTGGAACTTCTTTTTAACCGCCGCGCTCTTGGTGCGTTCGGGAAACATGGGGTCCAGATACACCACGTCGGGAGTCGCGAGCTTGTCCTGCTCGATCAGCTCAGTTATATGGCGAAGACCGGCAATGCTGTCCTCGCCCGCATGAAGGCGCATGCGGGCCACGGCAGCCGCAAGCGCCGGATCATCTGCCGCGCGATCCAGGGCATCCTTGAGGAGCGCCGCGATCACGCAATCCTGCTCATACAGATCGACGGTAAAGCCCGCGGCAGCCAGCAGCAGCGAATCCTCGCCAAAGCCTGCCGTGGCGTCAATCGCCCATGGGCTCTCGATGCCTTTTGTGCGCGCAGCCTTTACCAACAGCTCTTGCTGCAGACGGCCCTGCTTGAGCCGTGGAAGCATGCGGGTGAAATCGGCACGCAGCTCCATCGTGCCGTCGGTGAGCGTGAGGCCCTCGGACTTCCCGGTCAGCTCAAGCCCCGCGGCCCGAGCAACAGAAAAGGGATCGACGACGCCCATGGACACTCCTTAACAAGCAAAACGAATACGCGGGGCGCCGTTTATGCCAGCACCCAACCGTCCGCTATTGTCCCACATGCGACATGGCCCACAGCATCGCAATGCAAAGCACCGCCATCAATCCCGTGCACACAGCAGCGATCACGGAATCACTCATGCGCCTTCCCAACGACCGCGGCTCACGCACTTGCCCTGCTCCGTACATCATGGCTCCTCCTTCGGTCCAGCTCTTACCATGGCCCCATCATCTCAGCGCCGCACATGAGCTGCCATCGATTTGGCTTACGTCCAGCTTTCCTTTTTGAAAGGTTGGACCGTACAGGTAAGAGACGCTTTCAAGCGCATGCATCGCCCCGTTGAACTACAATGTGCTTCACCATATGTGCTGTACATGGGGCACGACGAGGTCGTCCTGCCCACATCGAAAGGACCAGTTATGAGCACCGCTCGCAAGACACTCAAAATCCTTGCCCTGATTTATTTTGTTCTGGGCATCGCCAGTCTCGTCATTGGAATCGCCGGCATCGCGACCGGCAAGCTCGAGTCCACCTACGGATCGAATGCCATGCTCGCCGCGGTCGTGATTATCGCCAAGGGCCTCATCGATCTCGCCGCGGGCGTTGCGGGCATCAAGGGTGCCAACAAGCCTTCGCAGGTGGATGGCGCGTTTAAGCTCGGCATCGTTGCCGCAATCGCCACGATTGCGCAGGCCGTGCTCACGCTTCCCGCGCTCGGCGGCAGCTCCGTCAATATCGTCGCCTTTGTCATCGTGGTGTACGACCTGTTCTTTGTTCAGCAGGCGCACGCCGTTAAGGCCGAGAACAAGGACCGCCTGTAAGCGCTCGCTTCTCATAACCTCTGCAGCCAAGCAACTAAAAAGGGCCGATCGCGCATCTCCGCGGTCGGCCCTTTACGTTTGCCCAGATAAAACCTACCAAAATAAACCTGTCCCTTTTTGGTAGGTTGTTAGCTGTGGCGATACTCGGCGATGATGAAGTCGATGTCGGTTTGAAGGGTGTCCAGATTTGCCAGGCGCTCTTTGTCGGCAGGACGTGTGCGGTAGTAGTAGGGCGTCATCTGAAATACGGCTTCGATGTCGGCCTGGGTCTGAAGCGTAATAATCGCAGACACCCGCTGCGTTCCGACCAACTCGAGCTCGGTGGTTTTCGGCAGCTTCTCGTCGTTAAGGTACGGTGTATCGTAGAGCACTTCCTTAAGCCCAAACAGATGACGGGCGCCCGGCACCACGGTATAGAGCGAGCCCTCTGGCGCCAGCACGCGGGCAAACTCACGCTCGTTAAAGGGAGCGAAGAGCTCGGTCACCATATCGAAGGCGCCATCGGCCACGGGGATATCCTTCATGTTGGCCACAAAAAAGGTTGCATCGCCGCGCTTGGCGGCCAGGCGCACCATCTCCTTGCCAAGGTCAAAGCCGTAAGCATCCACGCCCGAAACCGTACCCATGGCGCTGGTGTAGTAGCCCTCGCCACAACAAATGTCGAGCAAGGTCATGAGGCCGTTCGCAGACGCAGCGTGCCCAGCCGCCCGCTCGCGCACCAGCTCAACCATCGCATCGCGCAACGGCGCATAGTAGCCGCGGTTCAAAAAGTCGCGGCGACTGCGCGCCTGCGACTTGGGATCGCCCATAGAGTCGCCGCTCTTGGACGAGCGCAGCAGATATAGATAACCCTCGCGTGCACGGTCAAACCGGTGTCCGCCCGCGCATGCAGCACCACGTTTGTCGTCCACCAACGGCTCATGGCAAACGGGACATAACAACATGGCAACTCCTTAGTGCGAACAACACAACGCCCATCATTGTCTCACGCCTTCCCCACCTAGTCATTGGGGACGTTCTTGAAGGACTAGTCGTTTAAGAACGTCCCCAATGACTAGTCGATTAGGAGTATCATCGTCTGCGCAAATAAGCACGAAAGAGCATATTAGAGATTGAGAGCGTATGGCCGATACCGCATCTAAGCACATTGACATGACCACCGGCTCGCTGTGGCGCAATATTCCCCTGTTCGCCTTCCCCGTGGCCGCCACGAGCATCTTGGAGCAGTTGTCGAACCTCATCGCCACGGTCATCATCGGTAACTTCTCGGGCGACCAGGGAACCCTCGCCATGGCGGCGGTCGGCTCCAATGTTCCGCTTACCAGCCTTATGCTCAACCTGTTTATTGGCATGTCGCTTGGCTCCAACGTGGTCATCGCCAACGCTATCGGCCGCAACGATCGGAACATGGTCAAACGCGCCGTCCATACCTCGATTTTAATGGCACTCGTGGGCTTTGTCGTCATCGCACTGGGCGAGATCTTTGCCGAGCCCATGCTCGCCGCGCTCAACGTTCCCGCCGAGACCATGCCGCTCGCCTCACTCTATCTGCGCGTCTTTTTGCTCAGCATGCCCTCGATCTTGCTCTACAACTTTGAGGCCGCGATCTTCCGCTCCGTCGGCATCACCCGCATGCCGCTGCAGGCGCTTGCCGTGTCCACCGTCCTCAACATTGGCCTGGATCTCATTTTTGTCCCCGTACTCCACTGGGGCGTCGCGGGCGTCGCCATCGCCACCGCTATCGCCTACACCGTCAGCGCCGCCACGCTCTTTATCCGCCTACTCAAGACCGACTCCGTCGTCCGCGTCACCCCACGCGGCCTGGCTATCGACCCCGTCGCCCTCAAGCGCATCGTTAAGATCGGCCTGCCCGCCGGCATCCAAAGCGCTGTCTTTGCCGTCGCCAACATCATCATCCAGTCTGCCATCAACAGCCTTGGCACCGAAGTCATGGCCGCATCGAGCGCCGCCATGAGTCTGGAGTACGTGTGCTACAACCTGCTCAACAGCTTTAGCCAGGCGTGCACCACCTTTGTGGGACAAAACCACGGTGCCCGCCAGATCGATCGCTGCACCAAAACGCTTAAGGTCTGCCTGGTCGAAGGCGGTATCGTTGCACTCACCACGATCATCGTTATTGTCGGCCTGGGACGCGAGATCTTGTCGCTGTTCAACAGCGACCCCAACATCGTCTCGATCGGCTATATCCGCGTGTGTTCGATCTTCCCGGCGTACGCCTTTAGCATGTTCTACGAAAACATGTCAGGCTACCTGCGCGGCTTTGGTATCTCGCTCACGCCCGCCCTCATCACCATGATCTGCGTCTGCGGCATCCGCTTCTATTGGGTGTTCTGCGTGTTCCCGCACTTCCGCACCTTTGCGAACATCATGATGGTCTACCCCATCAGCCTGGGCACCACGGCGTTCTTTATGGTCGTGGCGGTGCTACTCTGCCACCCGGCACGCACCTATCGCGCCACCCAAGCCAAAGCGACAGCCCGCTAAACACCGCACCCAACGCTACGCCAGTCATTAATTGACAATATGCGAGCTCATATAGTCGATAAAGCGCCTCGTGGCGATAGGCATGGTGTCCCAGCTGCGCCAAGCCGCCACCACGTCGCGCGAGGGGGCATGCACGATGGGCCGCACACGAATATCGGCTCGCATGCCCTCCACAGTACGACGGTAGAGCATGCTCACGCCTAGGCCCTCCTCCACCATCGCCATGATGGTGTAGTCGTCGGTCACCTCGCTCGTCACGTGCGGCGACAGCCCATGCGCCGCAAATGCATCGAGCACCAGGCTCTGTTCGCCCTCATCCAGCAGTACAAACGGCTCGGACGCCAGGTCGGCGAGTGTCACCTTTTCCTTTGCCGTCAGCGGATGCGCGGCCGGCAACAATGCCACCAACTCGTCGTGATAGACCACGCGCTTCTCGAGCCCAGCGGTAAATCCGCGTGCCGTAAAGCAAAAATCAACCACGCCATCGTGCACCCACTGGGCGTTGCGCGTGTAATCGCCCTGCTTGAGGGTAAAGCGTACGCCCGGGTGCAGGGCCCCAAAGTCGCGGATCACGCGCGGCAATACGGTTCGACTCACGTTGGTAAACGTCGCGATGCGAATATCAGTCGACGAAAGTCCCAGCAGCTCCTGGCGCTTGCCCTCGAGCTCGGCCTCGGCGGTCACAATCTGGCGCAGGTACGGCAGATATTGTTTACCGTCGCGCGTAAGCGACACGCCCTGCTTGCCGCGCTCGATAATCGTAGTGCCCAGCTCGCGCTCGAGTGCCTTGACGGCCTGGCTCACCGCACTTTGCGTATAGCCCAGCTCGTCGGCCGCACGTTTCAGACTGCCGCGATCGACTACCATACAAACAATCTGATACCGCGATGCCATCGTGCCTCCACATCGATATGGTTGTAAAACGTTTTGCCATGGCTCTTTCTGTCAACATTAGTATTTCTTAATCATACTGAAGATACATTCGCTTTACTACATCAACATCTGGGAGCAGAATCCTTTTTGCGTAATCGTTCTGTAACAAAAGGAGTCCCATGGATCGCAAAAAAGCAATCGCGCTCTCATTTTCCGTTCCCGTCGCATGGGGCTTTTCGTACCCTCTCATGAAGATCGGCATGGACAGCATGAACGCCACGAGCATCGTCGCGCTGCGCTGCATCATCGCCTTTGTGGCCTGTCTGTTACTCTTCCACAAGCGCGCGTTCCGCATCAACCGCGACCTTATGGTCCGTGCCGCCATCATCGGCGCCATTATGGCAACCGAGCTCACCTGCATGTGCCTGGGCTCCAGCCTCACCTCTGCCTCCACTGCCGGCTTTTTGCAGAGCCTGACGGTCGTGATCGTGCCGTTTGCCAACGCAGCTCTGCTGCGCCGCGCCCCCGAGCGCAAAGTGCTCGTCGGCACCGCCATCGTCACCTGCGGTATGTTGCTGCTCTCGGGCGCTGACTTCACCAGCCTGAACCCGGGCGCGCTCATCATGCTGCTCTCCGCCTTTGTCTACGCCGGACACATCATTGTCGCCAAGCGGTTTGTCGAAGAAGTCGATCCGCTGGCTCTGGGCGTTTGGCAGCTGGGCTTTGGCGGTTTGTTCTCGGGCGTCGCGGCATTCACCTTTGGCGGCTTCACGCTTCCCAGCACGCCCAGCGAGATCGTCGTTGTCGTCGCGCTCGCACTCATCTGCTCTGCCTACGGCTTTATCACCCAGACGCTCGTGCAGCCCCACGTGCCCGCCGAGACTACCGGCTTTGCCTTCTCGCTCGAGCCGGTCTGCTCCGCTGTCTTCTCGTTCTTCCTAGTCGGCGAGGTCCTGAGCCCCATCGCCTTCCTGGGTGCAGCTCTCATCCTCACCGGCGTCATGGCGGCAACCGTCGAGCTTCCGCGCCTCCGCGCACATGGACGAGCTCGTATGGCGGGAGCGCCCGAGCGCGCCTCGTAGACCCCGCTCTTCATGCAGCCGCGGCATAAAGGCAACCGGTGCGCCTTTACAATAGATGCCAACAGAGCATCTGCCATAAAGGAGCCCCATGGACACCGCAACCCGCGACCGCAACATAGCAACTTGGTTGGGCAATGCGCCGCAGCCGGTACGTGACACTACGAACCAGCTGCTCGAGCGCATCGCCCTTTTGCGTGCCGAGCAGACTATCTACCCGGCACAAGACGACATCCTCAATGCCCTCGCCTACACCCCGGCCGACCAGGTCAAAGTTGTCATCTTGGGTCAAGACCCCTATCACGGACCCAACCAGGCCATGGGACTGTCGTTCTCGGTCCCCGCGACGCAAACCAAGTTGCCGCCGAGCCTGCGCAACATCTATAAAGAACTCAAAGCCGATCTGGGTTGCCCCATTCCCGCCACGGGAGACCTAGCCCCATGGGCACAGCAGGGCGTCCTGCTTCTCAACACCACGCTCACCGTGTGCGAGCATGCCGCCAACTCGCACGCCAAACTGGGCTGGAGCACGCTCACCGACTACGTTATCGAACGCTGCTGCCAGCTGTCCCAGCCGGTAGTCTTTTTGGCATGGGGCCGCTTTGCCCAACAGATGGTCGAAGGCAAACTCGTCGCAACTGGTGCGGGCAAGGCAACCGACAAGTTCTGCCTGGCCTCCACGCACCCCTCGCCGCTTTCGGCCAACCGTGCCACGGCAGAACTCCCCGCTTTTATGGGGTCGCGCCCCTTCTCTGCCGTCAATCGGCTACTCGAACAGCACGGCTCGACCCCCGTCAACTGGACTTGCATCGGCTAAAAATCGATACATCAAAAAACGCGCCCGATGGCTTTCCGCCGGGCGCGTTTCTTATTCGGGCCATATAAATTGTGTGCGGCCAGCCTCGCCGCCATCGATCAACAGACTCTGCCCGGTCATAAACCGGTTGGTCACGCCCACAAAGTAGATCCACTCGGCGATCTCTTGGGCGGTGGCCCAGCGCTTAAGCGGCGTGAGCTCCATAATCTGGTTCCACAGGTGTTCGTCTTCCATCACGCAACGGTTGAGCGGCGTGATAACGCCGCCCGGGTCCACACTGTTGGCGATAGCCTGCGGCGCCAGACGGTTTGCAAGGTTCTTGGTGTAGGCGATAACGCCGCCCTTGCTGGCGGCATAGTCGGGAAACTCCGATCCCGTATGCCCGCTCGCCGACCCCACATTGACCACGGATTTGATAGCCGGCGTCGGCTTGGCGGCAAGCCCCTCCCCCGCAAAGGCGTAGCGCTCGGTCACGTTGATGGTGCCATACAGGTTGGCGGCGATGTCGTCGGCCGAATCCTGCGTACCGGCAACGTTCACGATCACCTGAGGCTCAAGGTCGCCTGGAAACGCGTCCGGCTCGCGGACATCAACAATCAGATGGCGATAGCGCTCGTGTTCGATCGCCGCCGGCAGCAGATCAAAGCCCACGACCTCGTGGCCCTCGTCCAAAAAGCGCTGCACGCATGCGGTTCCAATACCGCCCGAAGCGCCCGTGATCAAAACCCGCATACTTGCTCCTTAGGCGGTTGCGTGGCGCTCGAGGTACTCGGAGCCCACATTCTCGCGCTCCCAGCCGCGCACGACCTTGTAGCCCACGGGGCTCAGGAAAACCTCGCACAGCAGCTCGGCAACGGCACCCGTCAGCGAGCACATAAGGACCTGCACCCAGGTCCAACCAAAGAACGTATGGCTCACCACAATGGCAAAGACCAGGTTGTCGATAAACTGGCCAACACCCGTGGACACATAGGAACGGAAGGCGAAGCTCGCAAAGTTATTCTTTTTGAGCATACGGCCGAGCGACTGGTTGAGCGTGGAGTTAACCACGGCAGAAACGAGCATTGCCAGCGAAGAGCCCAACACCACGTACCAGGTGCCGCCGATGGTGGCGTTAAGGGCGGTGTTGACCTCGATCATGCCCGTATCGTAGTAAGCGCCCCACATGCCGGGCGTGAGCGAACACGCCCAAAAGCACAGGCTGACGGCGAGGTTGACCAGCAGCGCAAGGATAGAGATTTTGATGGATGCCTTGGCGCCAAAGCGCTTGCAGATCATGTCCTGGCACAAAAACGAAACCCAGCTCACCACAAAGCCGCAATCGAGTGCCAGATACGGCAGGCTGATAAGCTCTTTGTTGGCCAGCAGGTTCATCATGATGACGCTCACGAAAAACAGCGAAACCGTTGCCGCGGGAATGCTCCGCAACAGGACCTTGTAGTCCTCCATGACCTTCTTGATCATTATGTACTCCTTTGGTTTTAGGTTTAACGAGCAGGATATCGGACCCGAACTGCTCGGACGCCCCGGTCTTGAGACGACGGTGGGTATGATAGCCGCTCACACGGCATCAGGCAAGCAAACGGCGCGGCAGCCCCGCAGGGCCACCGCGCCGATGCGTTAAAAGGCCACGTTGCCAAACTCCGACAGGATAAGGTCGGGGTTGTGGTCGGTTGCCCAATCCACGTTCCACGGGCTCGTGAACAACAGCAGCTTACCGCCGCGCATGTCCTCGACGCGCAACGTGTCGCGCGTGAGCGAAAGGCCCGGGATATCGATGGTGTCGGGGTCGTTCTGGATCCAGCGGATGTCCGTATAGGGCAGCGGCTGGCGACGAACCTCAACACGGTACTCAGCCTTGAGGCGGCGCTCGAGCACCTCAAACTGCAGCACGCCGACCACGCCCACAATGACGCTCTCCATGCCGGCACCCAGCTCGCGGAAGATCTGGATGGCACCCTCCTGGGCAAGCTCCTCCATGCCCTTGACGAACTGCTTGCGCTTGAGCGTGTCGACCTGCGTAATGCGAGCGAACATCTCGGGGGCAAACGTCGGGATCTGCGGATACTGCACGTGGCGCTTGCCAGAGCACACGGTGTCGCCGATGCTAAAGATACCCGGATCGAACAGGCCCACGATATCGCCCGCGTACGCCTCGTCCACGATGGCACGGTCATCGGCCATCATCGACGTGCCCGTGGCAAGCTTAAGCTTGCGGTTGCCCTGCACGTGGAAGGCGTCCATGCCGCGCTCGAACTTGCCCGAGCAAATACGCACAAAGGCGATGCGGTCACGGTGGTTCTTGTCCATGTTGGCCTGGATCTTAAACACGAAGCCGCTAAAGTCGTCGCGGCAGGGATCGACCGGCTCGCTGGTGAGCGTATCGGTATAGGCACGCGGCGTCGGGGCCAGACGCAGGAACTCCTTGAGGAAGGGTTCCACGCCAAAGTTGGTGAGCGCCGAGCCAAAGAACGCCGGGCTCAGCTTGCCGCAGGCCACGGCATCCAAATCGAGCTCGTCGCCGGCGCCATCGAGCAGCTCGATGTCGTCCATCAGGTTCTTATGGTTCTCCTCGCCGATGAGCTCATCCATGGAAGGATCGCCCAACTCGGCCTCGACCTCGGCGACCTTCTTGGTGGCGTTGGCGTGACCGTCGCCCTCGAAGGCGATAACGCGACGGGTCTGACGATCGAACACACCGCGGAAATTGCGGCCGCTGCCGATCGGCCAGTTCATGGGATACGTATTGATACCCAGGACGTTCTCGATCTCTTCCATGAGCTCAAACGGATCACGAGCCTCGTGGTCGAGCTTGTTCACAAAGGTGAAGATGGGAATGTGACGCAGCGTACAAACCTTAAAGAGCTTTTTGGTCTGGGCCTCGACGCCCTTAGCACCGTCGATGACCATAACAGCAGCGTCGGCGGCCATAAGGGTACGGTAAGTATCCTCCGAGAAGTCCTGGTGGCCGGGGGTATCGAGGATATTGACGCAGGCGCCGTTATAGGTGAACTGCAGGACCGAGGAGGTAACAGAAATACCGCGCTCCTTCTCGATGTCCATCCAGTCCGAGACGGCATGCTTGGCCGAGCTCTTGCCCTTGACCGAGCCGGCAGTCTGGATGCTGCCGGTATAGAGCAGCAGCTTCTCGGTAAGTGTGGTCTTACCGGCGTCCGGGTGGCTGATGATCGCGAATGTGCGGCGCGACGAGATTTCATCCGACAGGCTTGCCATGCGGATCCTTTCTTGCATTGAGTGCATTACGTCGTTGTAACCGCACTATTGTAGCCGCGAAATCCCGCTCTAGGGCGCCTATCAGGACAAATTCATCAGTTGGGGCCTGGGTAGCCGGCCCAATCCGTATTTTCCTCTTGCATAACTGTGCATAGTGTATATATACTGTGATTACCGGTTATATACACGTGTAGCCCAACAGCTAAGGAGCCGCTGTGGACATCATCCTATCCAATTCGAGCGACAAGCCCATCTACGAGCAGATAACCTCGCAAGTCAAAGTTCAGATCTTATCGGGCACGCTCGCTGCGGGAGCCAAACTCCCCAGCATCCGTGCACTCGCGAGCGATCTTGGCGTGAGCGTCATCACCACAAAGCGCGCCTACGCCGACCTGGAGCAGCTCGGGTTTATCTGCACCGTGCAGGGCAAGGGCTGTTTTGTCGCCGAGGGCAACCAGGAGCTCTTGCGCGAAAACCAGCTCTGCCATATCGAAGAGCTGCTTGCGAAAGCGGCGAGCCAAGCCGAAACCCTGGGTGTCACGCGCGACAAGCTGCACGAGATGCTCGACCTGGTAGCCCCCGAAACCATGCAGTAGCCATCTGCAAGAAAGGCTATACCATGCAATATTTGCTAGAAATCAAAGGTGCATCGCGCCATGTGAGCGATCGCTTTTCGCTGCACGACGTCACGCTTGCCGTGGAGCCTGGCCAGATCGTCGGCTTTGTAGGCGCAAACGGTGCCGGCAAAACAACGACGATTCGCGCCGCGCTCGGGCTTATAAAGCTCGATGCCGGCGAGGTGCACCTGTTTGGGCAGCGCTGTGGCGCCGACGCGCCCGATGGGTCGCAACGCCATCTACGCCCCCGCGTCGGTCTTGTCCTGGACACGTGCCCCTTCCCCTCCACGCTCAAGGTGGGCCAGGTCGAGTCGCTCGTAGGCCCGGCGTACCCCACGTGGGACCGCGAAACGTTCGCCGGATTCATCAACCAATTTGGCCTCGATCCCAAGACAAAGGTCAAGGACCTCTCCCGCGGCATGGGCATGAAACTGCAGCTTGCCTGTGCACTCAGCCACAATGCCAAGCTGCTCGTTTTGGACGAAGCCACCGCGGGCCTCGATCCCATGGCACGCGAGGAACTGCTTGATGAGCTGCTTGCCTTTGTCGCCGACGACCAGCACAGCGTGCTGCTCTCGAGCCACATTACGTCCGACCTCGATCGCACCGCTGATCGCGTCATCTGCATCGATAATGGCGCGATTATTTTTGACCTGCCGCGCGAGGACATTACCGACCGCGCCGGCATCGCCCACTGTACCCAAGCACAGGCTGCCGAGCTTATGACTTGCGTCGAAGGCGCCCGTGCCGTCCACCACGCCTATAGCGTGGACGTGCTCGTGCCCAACCGTCGCGAAACGCTCGAGGCCTTTCCCGAGATTCCCTGCGACCGGGCAACCATTGATGACTATCTTCGCCTCATGCTGAAAGGGGCTTCGAAATGAAACGCGCCTTTATGTCCGAGCTCGCCATCGTTCGCACGCTCATCCCGAGCATCGCGGGTGTCGGCCTGTTCATCTTCGTCGTGTTGACGCTCGCCAACGCGTCGGATGGCGATTCCGGTATGAGCGCCGGTGCCTGCGCCGTCAGTGCCATATCGCCCATCATAATCATGAACTCGCTGGCAGGCTTCGACAATCAAAATGGCTGGGAGCGTTATCGAGCAACGTTGCCCTTCTCGCGCAAAGACATTATTTGCGCACGCTACCTGTGCATCGTTGTCTTCTCGGCCATCATGGCCTGCGCCGCCGTGCTTTTGAACATCATCGCCCTTCCGTTCTTCAACAGCGCGGGCGTGGCCTCGACAGGACAAACCATCTTTGAGATCGCAATTGCCTCGGCAGCATCGATGCTCATCTCCCTCATGATGGTGTTCTTGGCACAGCCGCTATTCTTCCGATTTGGACACATGGAGGCACTGCGCCTATCCGTTGGCCTGTTTGCCCTACTCGGATGCCTTACCATGGCAGCGCTGAGCTCCTCCAACCCCATCAGCAACTGGCTCATGTCGATTGCCGGGGCGAATCCCGATCCTGCCGTCCTTGGCTGTCTGTGTGCAGGAATTGCCGTACTGGCGCTCGCACTATGCGCAATCAGCTGCACCGTCAGCACCAAGGTTTATCGAGTACGCGATCTGTAGCCACACGAGTCTCAATCCGCGAAGGACGCGATCGCCCCCCTCCCCGCAAATCCGTGGCAAAGGGCATGTCCCCGGCGTGCGCCACCGCACTATTTGCGCAGCGGCTTGGGCAGCGGAATGCCGGCGGCGATGGCGGCGGCGATGATCATACAGACGATGCCTTTGAGCGGGAAGCACATGAGCAGCAGGCCCACGACCATGATGGGCTGGCGCATGACGGCGCCCATCGTCGATGCCGTGCAGACGTCGACGCAAAAGACCGGATCTGCGCCGATGAGGATGGCAAGGCCATAGCCCAGGCTCACGCCCGAGAAGATAACGGGGAAGAAGTGGCCACCGCGCCAGCCCATGTTGATGAGGGCGGGGGTCGGCATGGCCTTAACAAGGCCGGTCGCGATAAGCACACCGGCGGGGATGGTCAGATAGGTTTCCATGAGCACGTCGGCCTGCGTCTCGCCGGCAAACATGGTGAAGGGCAGAGCCGTACCGCAGGCGGCAAGTACCAGACCGGCCAGCATGGCCTTGACGACAGGACGCTCCCCTATTGCGTGGGCAAGCACTTCGCTCGCGTGCTCAGAGACAAAGTACAGCCAGCCGCAGATTGTTCCGATCAGCGACAGAGGAATGAGCCAGGTAAGCTCCAGGTTGCCCACCTCGGCGGACTCAAACCTCGGCATACCCATGCCGTCGCCCACAAGCTGGCCAAGCAGCAGGTAGGTGCCCAGACCGCCGGCAATCGCAATGCCGTAGACCACGGTCTTTTGCGCCTTGGGCAGCTTGATGGTGACCTCGTCGGACACGGACTCATCGTCGGCGTCTTCGCCCTGGCCGTCGGCGCTACCAGCGAGCGGTGCCACAAAACCAAAGACGGGCGCGGTAAAGAGCGCCGTCAGGGCAGCCTGGGTGCCCAGCAGCGTAAGCTCCCTAAACTCGGCGCCAAAGCGACGCATGCGGTCGCCGACCCAGCTGCACAGACCAGCGATAACGCCGGTCAGGCCGGCCTCCGGTCCAATGCTTCCGCCAAACAGCAGCGGCAGCAATGCCGCGAGCGAAAGCTTGCCCAGGTTGTCGTACGGATAGTGCCCGTCTTGCTTAACCTTAGCCATCGGCTGGTTGAGGTCATCGGTCTTGGTGCCTGTCATCTTTTCGTACAGACCGATTAACAGGCCGCCCAGCAGGCAGATAAAAACGGGTACGGCAGAAAGCCAAACGGGCCGCTGGCAAGCTCGGGCGAAGCGACGCCCAGCGCGTGCGGAATCTCGGTCCATAGATACTCGATACCGTGCTCCATCGCAAAAAGGAACAGCCAGACCACAGCACCTGCGAGTGCACCGGTCACGGCAACGCTGACCAAAAACAGCGCGCGGTTTGTGGGTTTGGCAAGGTTATCCATCGGGTCCTCCCGCGGTTAAAGTCGACATAGATACGTTTTATTGTAGAGCGAGCGTTGCTCGAACGAGCCAACCATCTGCGCCGCAAACGGCACCATTGGGAGTCATGGTGGGGCAGGCTCAAGACTTATCCGTTGATAATCGAGGCAATCTCGCGCAAATCGTCGGCAAAGTAGATGCCGTACTGGCGCCTCGGGCTCGAAAGCCCCTTATCAATCATGTGCCCGAGCAACGCCTTGAGGTCGTTGTAGTAACCGTCCAGGTTATACAGGATGCACGGAGAGCTCAGGTGCCCCAACGACACCGCGGACATAACCTCGGCAATCTCCTCGAGCGTGCCCGTCCCGCCGGGAAAGGCGATGAACGCATCGCCGAGCTCGATCATCTTGGCTTTGCGCTCGGCCATATCACTTGTCACGATAAGGTCGTCGATACCGTCATGTTGAAACTCGGCCTCGATAAAAAAGCTCGGCTCAACACCCGTCACGTGTCCACCTGCCTCGAGTACGCTATCGGCGAGCGCGCCCATCAGGCCCGACTTGGACCCGCCGTATACCAACGCGTGTCCGTTGGCGCCAATCCAGTCGCCCAGTTCCTGCACCGCGGGCAGAAACGCTGGGTCATTGCCGGCACTGGCACCCAGATACACGGTGATATTCATATTTGGTCCCCCTTGTTGTGGCGCACGACGTTCGTCTTAGCGCTGGCGCCGACGATACTCGCGCACGCGACTCGAAAGATCGGCGAGCTCGTCACGATCGAGCTCTTCCAAATGCTCAAGATCGTCCATAAAGCGCGCCATGGTGTCCTTTTGGCGCAGCTTGATAAGCGTATTGCAGTAGTCCACCACCACGCCCGTGAGCATGACGATGTAGAAGATGCTGATGACGCTCAGAATGACGGTAATGGCGCGGGCAACCGGTGTCTCGGCAGGAATGTCACCAAAGCCGATGGTCGAGACCGTCTCAAAGCTAAACCAGAGACCGTCGCCAAACGTAAGGGACGTGGGCTCGGACAGCCAGACGGCAGTCGAGCACAGCAGGTAAAAGATTAGAAACAGGCCCGTGATGTGCGCAAAGCCAGCCTGTCGCAGCACATCGGCAAGCGTCCTCAACCTGTTCATCGCGACCCCTTTCCCAGACGCCCAATCTCGTTCGCTCGGTATTGTCCCACGCCTCCCCCGCAAACGAAACTAGTCATTGGGGACGTTCTTAAATGACTAGTCAAACAAGAACGTCCCCAATGACTAGTCGTTTAAGAACGTCCCCAACTGCCGGGCGGGAGCGTTTAGCTGTGCGGCTGCCGACTGGGCAGGCTGAGCTGGTATCCTTATGCGGTAATGTCTCGATTCGTTAGGATTGCATGTGAGAGCTGCCACTGTCCTTCGTTCAGCTATATATCGCACCCTGGCCGTCGCGCTTACCGCGCTCGCCTTACTGAGCACCGTCGCACCTGTCCAGGCTTTTGCCGCTGACTCTAGTCAGCCAGTCAAGACGGTCCGCGTTGGTTGGCTCGTCAACAACGAAGGCTTCCAGGACGGCACCCCCGGCGAGCGTCTCTCGGGATGGGGTTACGAGTACCTCCAGACCCTGTCGTACTACACGTCCGGCTGGCGGTACGAATACGTCTCCGGCACCTTCACCGAGCTTATGGACATGCTCGAGGCAGGCGAGATCGACCTCATGCCCAACATCTCCTACTCCGAGGAACGTGCCCAAAAGCTGCTCTTTTCCTCGAACCCCGAGGGCACCGAGCGCTACTACATCTACGCCAGGCCCGACCGTGACGACCTTGCAAAGGGTGACCCTCAAGCACTCCAGGGTCTCACTATCGGTTGCAACCCCGACGTCATGCAAACCTTCGTTGGCCAGCAATGGCTCGCCAGCGAAGGAATCGCCTGCACATACAAGGAGTATGACGGAGGATTCGATCTCTTTGACGCGCTCGCAAACGACGAAGTCGATGCCGTCATCATGAACGACACAATCTCGTCGCCCAATGCCTCCCCCATGTTCTACATTGGTTCGAACGACTACTACTTTGCCGTTCCCAAAAGCCGCCCCGACCTGATGGACAACATCAACTCCGCAATGGCGGCAATCAACCG
Organism: Collinsella sp.; assembly: GCA_048201895.1. Taxonomy (GTDB): domain Bacteria; phylum Actinomycetota; class Coriobacteriia; order Coriobacteriales; family Coriobacteriaceae; genus Collinsella. The sequence continues at coordinate 23,818 of DBFBGO010000004.1, forward strand.
CGTCAACCCCCGCTATAACGACGAGGTCAAATCGAACTATTCAGCGCAAAACAGCGGATCATCCTCGCTCACCGGCGATGAGCGCGCCTGGCTCAAGGCGAACAACAGCACCATCACGCTCGGCTACATTACGGGCAAACTCCCCTACTGCAACGAAGACGAAGACGGCAAAATGGAAGGCTCGCTCGCATCGCTTGCGACGACGTTGCACGATAAATTTGGCATTACGGTCAAAACCGTCGCTTTTGATAGCTACAAGATGATGTCAAAGGCCCTGTCAAAGGGAAGCATAGACGTCGCGCTGCCGGTATACCGAGATTACTGGTTTGCCGAGCAATCAGGCGTTGTGCAGTCGGTATCGTTGGGGACCATATCCCTCACCGCCATCCACAGCGGAAGCAACCTGAACAAAGATCTTCAGAACATCGCCTGTACCAAATCATCGTTTATCAACCGAAACGTACTTGAAAGTCTGTTCCCCACAGCGACCGTGACCGAATACCGATCCGACGATGAAGCGTTCGACGCCCTCAGGAGGGGAACGGCGCGCTGCGTCGTCGCTCCCAGTTCACGCGTAAAAACCCTCGGCGATCGTTAGGATCTCGAGGACTGCGAGACGGTCGAGCTCCCTGACACCTGCGAGCTCTCGTGCTGGATTTCGCGCGAAAAGCCCGAGCTGCTGGGAATCATCAACAAGGGCATCATCAATGCCGGAGAATCGCTCTCTGCAAGCAATTACTCCTCTACGTCGTACACGGCCCAGGAATCCAACACGCTTCAATTCCTTTATCGCAACCGCACCGCCGTTGCCTCCACCCTCATCGGTATGTTGTCGGTCAGCATCGTCCTGCTCATCTGGGCGCTCGTGCGCGCTCGAACCGAGCGCGAAAAAGCCGACGCCGCCAACGCCGCTAAGACGGCATTCCTCACGCGCATGAGCCACGACATCCGTACGCCGCTCAACGGCATCCTGGGCCTTATCGATATCGAGGAATTGAAGGAAGGCGATATCCAGGTCGCCCGCGAAAGCCGCGCCAAGGCTCGTGTTGCCGCCAATCACCTGCTCTCGCTGATTAACGACATCCTCGAGATGGGCAAAATCGAAGACCGCAAGCTAACACTGGAGCATGCGCCTTTTAACCTCAAAGAGCTCTGTGACAATACGCTGGTGCTGTGCAAGCTCCGCGCGTCCAGTAACGGCATCACCATGCAGGACAATAGTCTGCCGTACGCCACGGGGCCATACATGATCGGCAGTCCCACCCATATCCGACAGATCATGATCAACCTGTTAGACAACAGCATTAAGTACAACAAGCACGGCGGCTCCGTCACCTTTAGCTCAAAGACCAAGCCACTCGATAACGGGCGCGCGCTCTTTTGCTTTAGCGTTTCGGATACCGGCATTGGCATGACTCCCAAGTTTTTAAAGCATATCTATGAGCCGTTTGCCCAAGAAGGTGACGATGCGCGCAGCAAGTTCCAAGGAACCGGCATGGGCATGCCAATCGTCAAGTCGCTTATTGAACTGATGGACGGCACTATCGAAGTCACCAGCGAGCTCCATGTGGGCACCTCGTTCTACGTGGAGATTCCGCTCGATATCGACGAGAATCCCCAGGCGCGGGCGAATACGGTTGAGAGTGCGCCCGACTGCTCGCTCGCCGACATGAACGTGCTGCTCGCCGAAGACAACGAATTGAATGCCGAGATTGCCCAGGCGCTGCTAGAATCCGAGGGCATCGTGGTCACCCGCGCCGCCAACGGCAACGAAGTCGTCGATCTGTACCTGTCGCATCCCGCCGGCAGCTTCGACGCGATCCTGATGGACATTATGATGCCGGACATGGACGGCTACGAGGCAACCCGCGCGATTCGTCTGAGCGAGAAGGTCGATGCAGCCGATATCCCCATCATCGCGCTCACCGCCAACGCCTTTGCCGAGGACACCCAGGCGGCACACGATGCCGGCATGAACGCCCATCTGTCCAAACCGCTCGACTTTAACAAGCTCAAAAACATACTCGCCCGCATCAAGAAAAACGGATCCATTTCGCTATAGTTTGTGCTCAACCACCATACGCAGCAGAAAGGAAGCCAACGATGTTTAGGCCCTTACGTCGAAAGAAACGCGCCATCACTGACGAGGAAGCGCGCGAACTGCTCGCCACCTGCAAGCGCGGCGTCTTTGCCGTCAACGGCGACGATGGCTACCCGTACGCCATTCCCGTCAACTACTTCTTTGACGCCGAGCACGACAAGATTTATTTCCATGGCGCCAAGGCTGGCCACAAGGTCGACGCACTCAAGCGCGATGACAAGGTCTGCTTTACCGTTTACGGCAACGAGTGGTACCAGGACGGCGACTGGGCACCCTACGTTATGAGCACCGTCGTCTTTGGCCGTTGTCGCCTGGCGAATGACACCCCCGCGTTTATCGAGGACAAAGTCCGCCAGCTCGCCCTTAAGTACTACCCTTCTGCCGAAGAAGTCGAAGAGGAAATCGCCAAGGACATTAAGGGCGTCCAGCTCTACGAAATTACGATTGAGCATCTCTGCGGTAAGCAGATTCAAGAAAAGTAAGTCCCTCAGCAGGCCTCATCAATAGCAATATGGCCCGGTTCCAACCAACATTGGAACCGGGCCATATGCTTATAAAGCGCCGGCAGCTATGTGCGCAAGCGCCTCAACAAGTTCCTGCGAACTCACGGGTTTACTCAGGTGCGCGTCCATGCCCGCCTCACGCGAAAGCCTGCGGTCGTCGGCAAAGGCGTTGGCACTCACGGCGATAATCGGCGTATTCGCGGCATCCTCGCGATCGAGTGTTCGAATTCGACGTGTGGCCTCAAGGCCGTCGATACCGGGCATCATGATGTCCATCAACACCACGTCGTACTCGTACGGCACGCTCGCGGCAAACATCTCGACGGCAGACTCGCCATCCTTAGCATGCGTCACGACGGCACCGGCACGGCTGAGCGTAAACTGCGCGATCTCGGCATTCAGATCGTTATCCTCTACGAGCAAAACGCGCAAGCCCTGGAGCGCATCGCCGCCGTCCCCATCCACGCGAACTGCCTGAGGAATCTCGGAGCGGTCGCACTTCTCGAACGGCAGGCGGATGGTAAACGTCGTCCCCTGCCCCAAGGTGCTTGTAAAGCTCATGGTTCCGCCCATAAGCTCGACCAACTGTTTTGCGATAGGCGCGCCCAGGCCAGTTCCCGATGAAGCGCCTTCCACCTGTTGCTCCTCGCGGCAAAACGGCTCGTAGAGGCGCTGTTGGAACTCCTCGCTCATGCCAATACCGTTGTCAGCGACCGTGTATTCATAGACGGGGACGCCATCCGCCGGCTCCACCTCGCGGCACACCAGGCGAACATAGCCGCCCTGGCGGTTGTACTTGACGGCATTGCCGGCAATATTGAGCAACAAGCGCTTGAGGTGCGTCACGCTCACCCGCGCATAGGGATGATTAAGCGTCTGCTGGTCGCAGATAATTGTCACCAGACGCTCCTCGGCCTGGCGCTCCAGAATATCGCGCACTTCACAGTTGAGGGCCACCAAATTTATGGGCACGAGGCTCAGGTCGACCTGCCCGCTCTCCAGGCGACTCATATCGAGTGCCTCGTTGGCAAGGTCGAGCAGCAGTCCCGATGCCGTCCAGATTTTTGAGCGGCACTCAGTCTGCTTTTGCAGATCGTCCGCATTGGCATCGCCAACCTCGACCATGCCGCGAATGCCGTTGATGGGCGTGCGCAGATCGTGGCTCATGCGACGCAGAAACTCTGTCTTTGCCGAGTTGGCAGACGAGGCCACACGCGCCGCCTTTGCCAGCTTGTCGCCATAGTCGCGCTCCTGCTGCAGCAAGTCCGTCAAACGTCGGCGATCAGCGCGGCGACGCACCGTCACAACAACGGCTATAACACCGCTGTAGAGCGCCAGCACGCCGGCAACAACAGCCGCGACAACCTCAAAGTAACGCCGCGCCGAGGCATAGGTGTACACATAGAATTTGTGCGCTTTTCCAAATGTGCCCAAATACCACTCGCCGTCGGCGTTAACCAATCTGACCTTACCAGCCAGGCATCGATCCTTAATACCGTCGACAATGAAGACGTCCGTCGCAGGCAGATCGAACACGCCCAATACGGTGGGTTCAACGGCATTGGTCGCAACGACCTTGCCGTCGCTTTCGATCACGATATTGCCGCTATCGATGGTTTCATAGCCATCAAGCAAACTCTGCAGTTTGAGCGTATTGCTTGCAACCGTCTTCGCGCTCTGATGCCTTACCGCGATAACGATACCCTCGCCATCCCGCCGGGTCACGCAACCAATGTCTGCAACCGAATCATCCGAAAGCGTGATGCGGGCGGTATAGGACTTAAGCGGATAGGCTGCCACCTCCAGCACGGGCGCTTCCTTGAGATACGTAGCGATCGACTCGTAGCCCACGCCATCCGTCGAGGACTCGGACACCAAATTGCCCGATGCGTCCGTCACGATCAGTGCGCTCACGTTGAACTGGTCGGCATATTGCTCCAGCGTAGCGTTATCCACCGAACCGTCGCGCTCCATATCGCGAGCAGCCTCTCCGACAATCGCCATAACGCGTATCAGGTTTTTGGTCGTATAGGCGCTATTGAATGCATCGTAGGAAAGGCTCTGCGTCGCCACGTAATCGACAACGTCGGCAAAGCGCTGCTCGGCTTGGGCCGTCATGTAACCGTAGCTCATCATGCCGGCAGCAATCGAGAGCACTATCCCCAGCAGAGCGACAAGGAGTCATGCCCCTGCCGAACGATTGCCCCGCTCCTCTACGGCGTGGTCAGGCGCATCGATCATGACAGACCCTCCACATTCAAAAATGGCGAAGGGTCATCGAAGTACTTTGACACCAGGCGTTCCATGGTGCCATCGGCAAGCATTTCTTGGTAGGCATGAGTGAGCTTGACGTCGATGCCGCGCATATCGTTGATATCGAAAGCGGTGCCCAAACCAACCTCTAGCAGCGGCTCATCCAAAATGCGATACGTTACGCCATAGTCTTTTTCGTAGGTGAGCAGCAAGGACTCATGCGCGGCGATGGCGTCGACCAGGCCTTCGACGAGCGCCGGGTTCAGGTATGAGCGGCCCGAAAAGCAGTAGAGCTCTTTGATCTGCGGAACGTTTTCATTTGTACGATTGAGCAAAATGTCCTCGGGCTTGGTGGTGGACTGGACCGCCACGACCTTATCCTCAAGATCGGCAAGCGTGTAGATATCGCTCTGGGGATCGACCGCGACCACCTGGCGGCTCGCAAGGTACGGGCCGGCCCAACGATACTCGTTTTTGCGACCCGTCATGCTAAAGCTGCCCATGACACAATCGAGTTCGCCGCTCGCCAGCATCTCTTACTTCTTTTCCCAGTCGATCAGCTGGTACTTTGGCTTGTAACCAATGCGGGCCAAAGCCTCGGTCAATATCTCGACATCCAGGCCAACGATATCGCCGTACTCGTCGGTATACACAAACGGTGGATAGAGGTCGCTGCCGACGTTGAGCGTCTTAAGGTTGTCGTCTTTGGCTTGTGAGACGTCCAGACCTTCTAATACAGACGTCGAGGCTCTGCCATTCGACCCGGAACAGCCGGCCATCGCTACGACAAAGGTGTACGCTACCGCAAGCGCGACAAACAACGATATGGCAACCGAGCGGCGGGGTCTTTTCATCGAGCTCCAGGAAATCCTATTCACAGACTGAAACGGTAAAAAAATAATAGCAAACGAAGCCACACGGGTGCCCAATGGTTACAGACGTTTTACCATGCGGGGCCTTCCAGCCGACTAGGCAGAAGGCCCCGCATGCAGTGCTCACTTACCGTGCATTAAAAACGTAGCGGTCCAGGCGGTCGCACGCCTCCCTTATGCGCGAAAGCGGCAGCGCCAGATTCACGCGAATGTGGCAGGGTCCGTGGAACGGGCGGCCGTCCTGATACCCCACGCCCACGCGCGCCCCCTCGTCGAGCAACCACTGAATATCGCGGCCATGCTCGCGGCACCACTCGGTGCAGTCCAGAAACACCATGTACGTGCCCTGCGGACGTGAATAGGACACGCCCTCAAAATGCTCGTCCACGTAATTGCAGAAGTACTCGATATTACCGGCAAGCACTTGGTTGAGCTCGTCCACCCATTCGTAGCCTTGCGGCTGATAGGCACCGATAAGCGCATGCATGGAGAGGACGTTCATCTCGTTGTAGTGAGTCTTGTTGGACACGGCGCACACGCGGTCGCGCAGCGTCTCGTTATAGATGATGTGATAGCTGCCGACCAGGCCCGCCAGGTTGAACGTCTTGCTCGGCGCATAGAGGGCAACCGTGCGCATGCGGGCATCCTCGCTCACCGACTGCGTCGGGATATGCTTGTGCCCCGACAGGATGATATCGGACCAAATCTCGTCCGAGATCACCACGCAATCGTGCTGGCGATAGATGTCCATGGCGCACTCGATCTCGTCGCGTTCCCATACGCGGCCGCAGGGATTGTGCGGCGAGCAGAACACCGCGGCATGGATGTGGTTTTGGGCGAGCTTGTGCTCCATGTCCTCAAAGTCCATACGCCACACGCCCTGGTCGTCGAGCTTAAGCGGGCTGTGGACAATGTGATAGCCCGCGGCCTCAATGGACTTGGTAAAGCCGATGTAGGTAGGGCTGTGGACCAGCACCGCATCGCCCGGCTGGACATACGCGCGCAGCGTCGACACGACGCCGCCCAGCACGCCGTTTTCGTAGCCGATATGTTCAGGGCTCAAACCTTCGACGCCATTGCGGCGGTTCTGCCATTCGATGATGCGATCGAAGTACTCGGGACGCGGATTGAAGTAGCCGAACATGGGGTGCTGGGCACGCTGAATGATGTGTTCCTGGACCGTGGGCACCGTGGCAAAATTCATGTCGGCCACCCACATGGGAATGCGGTCGAAGCCCTCGTCGGGCGCGTTCGGAGCCATACCGGGGATCTCGCCCCAAGAGTCAACAGCGATAGAGTCCATGCCGTGACGGTCGATAAGCGAGCTAAAGTCGTATTTCATGCTGAGCTCCCGTGCAAAGTTGATTGTTTTGGTAGGCGCTATTGTCCACCAGCACGGGCGGTTTTGGCATGAGGTTTGGAGCTTAATTTGACGGGTGCGGACGAATGGCTGGTTAGTCTCGCGCGTCGTTGACGGCGACTACGGTTAGCTGGGTTTCATCGACCGTAAAAGATATGTCGAGCCCGGCGTAAGCCAAGTGGTAGATGCGGTTTGGCTCGTGCTTGCTGCCCGCACGGCGCGGATCTTGGCGAAGGACCTCGACCAAGCCGGGGAGCTTTGCGGGCGGGACCATGTCTTGAAGCGCTTGCGGGAACTCAACATCGAGCTCTTGCCACGGAGCACCCTCGATCCAGCCGCCGGTCGCATCCGGGTGGCAATCCGCGAACGGAATATAGGGCTTAATGTCGTAGATGGGCGTGCCGTCGCGCAGGTCGGCCCCCAGCACATGGATGATGGGGCCATCGTCGGCAAGCTCCACGCGGTCGAGCTTGACGCAGGTAAGCCCGATGGGATTAGGGCGAAACGGACTGCGCGTGGCAAACACGCCCACGCGCTCGGCTCCACCCAGACGCGGCGGGCGCACGGTTTTCGACCATTTTGCGTTGGTGCCGGACCTGTCCTGCGTTTTAGCGTCGACGGCAATATCCTTAGCCGTGCCGCCGGGCGTTCCGTTTTCGAAGCGCCACAGCAGCCACAGGTGAGAGAAGGAGTCCAGGCCCTCAACCGCTGCATTGGAGGCAAATTCCGGCTCAAAAAAGATTCGTCCCTGCAGATGGGGCGCCAAAAAGCTGTTGCGCGGAATGCCGAACTTCTGCGACAGGTCGGTATGTATGTGTGCGATAGGTTCCATGCCGGTCATTGTACGGCATGGAGGCGTGGGGCGTTGCGCGCAATTCTTCGCCGCGGTCCCCCGTCGTGCAACCAACGGTTGCTTGGAAGGGCGCCTGCCGCCGCGTATGCTTAAGCCATCAACCAGCAGAAAGGAACCGCCATGGCCTTTGCAGAAAAGCTCATCGCTGTCCGTCGCGCCCATCACCTTACCCAAGAGCAGCTTGCCGCCAAGCTCTTCGTCACGCGCCAAGCCGTCAGCCGTTGGGAGCGCGGCGAGGTCACACCGGGCATCGACATGATGAAGCTCATTGCCGCCGTGACCGGCGAGCCACTGTCTCATCTGCTCGAAATGCCCGAGCATTATTGCCAGAGCTGCGGCATGATACTCACGCCTGACGACTGCGGCACCGATGCCACAGGCGCCACGACCGACCATTACTGCAAGTGGTGCTACGACCACGGCAAGTACACCTACGACACCACCATGGAGGCAATGATCGAGGATTGTGCCCCGCGCCTGGCACAAAACACCGGTATGTCGCTCGACGAAGCCGTCTCGCTCATGGGCGCCGTCCTGCCGCAACTGGAGCGCTGGCGCACCGTGCAGGAAAACGAGGAGCGCTACGGCGCCGAAGCCCGAAAGCGCTACGGCGACGAGGCGATCGACGCAGCAAACGAAGCACTGCTGGACATGGACCCCGAGACATGGAACGACATGAAGGAACTTGAACGCGCTGTTCTGGGCCAGCTTTCGATTGCCATGGGCATTGGCGACCCAGAGAGCAACGAGGCCCACAAACTTGTCGCAATGCATCGCCGATGGATTGGCCTTAATTGGGGACACGAGCCCCAAGACGAGGCATATCTGGGGCTCGCCCACGGCTACCTCGCCGACCAGCGCTTTGTAGACTACTACGACAAGCCATGCGGCACCGGAGCCACGGCGTTTCTGGTCCAGGCCATCGAGTCGTCGTTGACGCGCGCATAGACCGCGGCGGCTTTGGGTATTTCAATCAAAACCTCAACCGATTGGAGACCTATGGCTACTAATCACGAGCTCGCGCTGTACGTTATGACCGGCTGCCCGTATTGCTTAAAGGTCAAGCACTTTTTGGCCGATAACGGCGTGACCATTCCCGAGCGCAATATCTCGACCGATTCCGATGCCGAACAGACACTCATCGCCGTCGGCGGAAAACGCCAGGTTCCCTGCTTGTTCATCGACGGCAAGCCGCTCTACGAGTCGAACGACATCATCACATGGGTGCAGGAGAATCTGCTCTAGCACGCACACTCTGTCCGTCCAGGTCCCCAGCCCATACGACCCAAACATGTACACCAGCATCCAAAGTCGACATTTTTCGACATCTTTGGATGCTGGCGTACAGCTTTTTGGTAGTCATGGACGCTCTTAGCCGGCTAATTGTTTGAGGAGACCTTTGGATTATGGCTGTTTGACGCCTCTGGAAAGGTTTCCGAGAGGGCTGTGGTCAAAAAAGGGCAAATATGAGTACTGCTACCTGTTTAGTAGCAGAGATTTTGATCACTTCAGGAACTATTCAACGTTCCACTCGTCCGCAGACGACGTTATTTCTCCTCATATGTTCAATAAAAGTAGCTCTTAATGGGAACAAATCTCATCAGGAGCTACAATTTATAGCAAATAAATGCAACCATAATGGCAACAGTACTCATATTTGCCCTTTTTTGACCACGACCCTCCAGAATAGTCGCTGAGAGCGACACTAAATGACAAAATCCGACACTTGAACGTTCTTATATGAGTAGCCATTGAAGGACACCTAACGACTACTCCCATTCGCGACACACTGTGTCGCGAATTAAGCTGGCCCCATTACCGAAGACCAGTGAGAGCTCCTGCCCAGAATCTCAATAGCTTAATAAAGGGCTCCCCTCCGGAAGTTCAATGAGCATCCAAATTCCAAGCTGAAAAGCAAAGGAGTATCGAAGCCGTCAATGCTCATTTCCTATCGAACAGGCAGGTCAAAACAAGCTAATTAGTCCGATGAACTGCTTGTATTTTTGTCTACAAAATTGTATACAAAAAGAGAATCCGAGAACCGGCGCTCGACATTATGTCGATCGATAGGAGGCGCCATGGATGCTAAGCAGCTCGAAAAGATGATGGGGTTTGCTCCCGGAGAGTTGAAGAAAGCCGCGGAAGCCTACGAAAAAGATGAGTGGCCGAAAGGTCGCACCATCAAGCTGGGAAGGCCGTCGGTCTCCGATGAGCCAAGCGTTGTTTTATCGGCACGTGTGGGCGAATCGGTCCTTGAAGCCTTTGACGCAAAAGCAAAGCGCCATGGGCAAACACGCACGGAGCGACTCAGGGAGCTCATCACGCTCGATGCAATGATTGCCTAGACTCAACTCCCCCGCCGACCCAAACATATACGCCAGCATCCAAAGTCGACATTTTTCGACATCTTTGGATGCTGACGTGCAGCTTTTTGCAACATAGTCGTTGAGGACGTTCTGAAATGACTAGTCGTTAAAGAACGTCCCCGATGTCTAACTAGCCGTGGAAGCGAGCTGTGGGTGCAAGCGGCTGTTCGCGAAAGACGCGCTCGACGGCAGCGCGGTATTCGTCGACCTTTTTGGTCTTGCGTACGATCTTGTGGACGGTAGCGGGATCAGCGAAAGCGCACTTGGCGTAGAACCACCACTCCTTCATGCGGAAGACCGCATTGCCGCCAATCTCTTCTGCATAGACCGCAAACAGCGTGTCGTGGAAGCGCTGCAACTCAGCAGCCGTTGCAGCAGGGCCGCCCTTGACCATGCGAGCCAGAGCGGGGTTCGCGAGCAGGCCACGCCCCAACATCACATGGCGCGTGCCGGGATAGGCCTCCACCAGCGCATCCATATCCTCAAGATCAAAAATATCGCCGTTATAGGCAACCGGGAACGGCGCACGCTCCAGCGTCTCGCCATAAAACTCTTTGCGCGGCGAGCCCGCATAACGGTCCTTCTGCACGCGCGGATGCACGATCAGCTCTGCCAGCGGCATGCGGCAATATAGATCGAGTACGCGCTCGTATTCGTCGTCGCTCTCCAACCCCAACCTGGTCTTGACCGATACCGGCAGCGGAGAGCGCTCACACACGTCACTCAAGAACACCTCAAGTTCGTCGAGATTACGCAAGAAACCCGAGCCCTTGCCCTTGGCGACAACCGTCCCCGAGGGGCAACCCAAGTTGAGATTGACCTCGCGATAGCCCATGTCGGCGAGCACCTGTGCCGCCCACACAAACTCGTCCGCGTTCTTGGACATCAGCTGAGGCACCACGTTGAGCCCCTGGTTATTGGCAGGATCGATCTCCTTAAACGCCTTGCCGCCAAAGCGGTTTCCCACCCGCGGCGGCGGCAAAAACGGCGTGTAATAGCAATCGAGCGCACCGAAGCACTCCGCATGCACGCGACGGAACACATGCCCGGTAATCCCCTCCATAGGGGCCAGCGAAAGGATCATCTACTCTTCTCTCATATCAACACAACAAAGGGGCCGTCCCTTTGTCACATGCATTATGCCTTGCGCTTCAGGCGATTCACAAGGAAGAGGTAGCTACTGAACGATGACCACCCTCCAGCCGCACCCCATACAACGAGGTTTAATACTTTTCCCGAGAAGTGAACGAGTGAAAACGGGCCCCCGAAGCATCGGCACTTTCGAGATGCAATTTCCTGCGGTTTTGCCAGCAAAATCCTGCGGGTTTGACGTCTAAAAATGTCGATGCTTCGGAGGTCCAAGTATGGCCGTTAACTTCTCGGAAAAGTATTAGACCTCGATTTACATGCCACTCAATGTGACAAAGTGGCTGCTCCTTTGTCACATTCGATGAAAAAGGGCACCGATGTTAGTCGATGCCCCAAAGCGGCTGCAGGTTAAGCCCTACAGCGTATGTCTAAGACGAATCGAACTATTCGTCCCAGGAGAGGTTCTTACCAGTCTTTTTTGCCAGCAGCAAGAACAGGCCGATAATAACGTTGCATGCGATGCAGAAGATGAAGACGCCCTGGAAGGAGCCGACAAGCTCATAGACCTTCGTCATAACGGGCATGCCAAAGGCGCCGACGATATAGCCCACGGAGCAGATCAGCGCGAAGATGCGACCGAAATCGCGGGAGCCAAAGACATCCATAACCAAAACGGTCAGGGCAGTGCCAGCGATGACGTACATTACGTCGTTCACGCCTGCTGCGAGGATGCTGAGCGTCGAGTTGCCGCTGCTCATCATGAGCATGACAAAGGAGAGGATGGAGACAGCGAGCCAGCCCAGAATGGCCTTCGTGCTGCCGAACCTATCGCAAGTGGTGCCGACGATCGGATTGAGGAACAGATCGAAGAGCGATGCAGCGGATACCATGAAGCCGCCCACCATGGGGCTAAAACCAACCTCGGAAGCATACGTCGGGAAGAGCTGGTTCATGCAGCAAGTGAGCTGAACGAGACAGAGGAAGCCGATGCAGAAGAAGAAGGCAGGCGACTTAATGGCGCGCGCATAGCTAACGCCACGCGTGCTATCCTCGGTCGTCTCCTCGGTCTCGGTGACCGTCTCGCCCTCGACGTAGCCATAGGGCAGCATGCCCTTGTCCTGAGGCTTATAGCGAATAATCAGGACGGAAGCGGGGAGAATGAGCACGGCGGAGACGCCAGCGAGCACCAGATAGCCAGTCCTCCAGCCAGCGGCCTCGATGACAGAGGTGATGACGGGGCTCATGATGAGCATGTAAATCGAGTTCACTGCCCAAGCGAGACCGATTGCCAGGCCACCAGATTTTTTGAACCACTGGTCAATAACGTCGGACATGGCGACGCCGGTGGTGAAGGCGAAGCAAACGCCAATCAGGGCGCCAGCGGCGATGAACATCCAGACTTCGGTGTAGAAGGCCATGCCTGCGCCGGCAGCAAGCAAAATAAGCTCGACAACGGGGAGCCAAACCTTGCCAACGACCTTGGGAATGAGTTTTCCGACAAACGGAAGAGCTGCCGCAAGACCAATGAGCGTTGCGGTGAAGTAATACGAGAAGATGGAATAGTCAAACCCGAACTCCTCGCACACGGGTGCGACGAAGGAGCCCGCGATGACGCTATAGGATCCGGTCGTGCCGGCAGACATAAGGCCGAGCGCGATTACGAGAACCCATGCGTAAACCTTGCTGCTCTTTAACTTTGCATTTTCCATTGATACAGCTCCTAGAGACCCAGAAGGGCACACATAACGGCCTTGATGGTGTGCTGACGGTTCTCTGCCTCACGGAAGATGACCGAAGCGTTGGCCTCAAAGCACTCGTCGGCAATCTCAAAGCCCTCGGTGATGATTTCGCGATGGAGGTCGTTCTTGCACTGGTCGAGGAGCATTTTGCCGACACGGTGATCTGCGTTATGGACAGAGGGAAGCTCATGCATGCAGAAGATGTCGGGATTGTTGGTGCGCTTGCACAGCTCGCTGGTGACGCGATAGGGGTACAAAGACTCGGCATCGCCCAGCCAGGAGTTGTAGTCGTCGGGATCCAGAACCTCTTCGCCGCACTCGGGGTTGATGTAGCGCCACTCCTCGGTAACGATAACGTCAACGCCATCCAGGGCATCGAGGTCAGAGGTGATGGTAAAGGTCCTATTGGGAGCGTACTTGGCGTAGCAGGCCTCCACCTCTTCGATCATTTCCTTGCACATCTGATGACGGAGGTCGTCGGGGCCGATGGCGAGGAAGTCCATGTCGAGCATAGCGCACAGACGGCCATACCACACCGGGGCGCCGGCGCAGTTGCCAACGAAAGCCATCTTCTTGCCGCGGCTCGTACGCAAACCGCCCCATTGCTCTTCCATCGTAAGAGCGTCAGCGAGCATCTGAGTCGGGTGATCGCCGAGAGTAAGGGCATTGATGACCGGGATGTCAACCAGGTCGGCGACGTCATAGAGGAACTGCTCGTCCTTCTGTGCGCGATAGACGATGAGATCATACATGCCGTTAAAGACGCGCATGGCGTCCTTGACGGTCTCGCAGTCACCCATGTGGGAGTTGGTCAGATAAGTGAAGCCCATGCCCAAATCGTTGCAGGAGGTCTCGAATGCGCAACGAGTACGGGTCGAGCCCCACTCAAAGTTGGCGAGGACGTTTTTGCCGGGGAAGTAGCGCTGGTCGACACCAGACTTCTTCTGAGCCTTAAGGTTCCAGGCAAGATCAATGAGATAGCGGAAATCCTCGGAGGAGAGATCATGGATGTTGATGTAGTCGCGACCGCGGAGGCTGTTGTTCATGCCTATTTCCTTTCGAATTATTATCAAAATTATTGTTGAATGTGTCCCCGAGGAAAACACAGATATCCCTCGGGGAGCGGTACATGTGGCGCCTAAGCCAAAGAGCGCAGGCTCTAAGGCTCACTAACGACTGGCCGCCACGTCCTTAGTCCAGCAGTGCACGCCGCCGCCGGACAGGTTAAGCGCGAGGGAATCAATCATGATGACCTTGCGATCGGGGAAGCAGCTCTCAAGAACTGCCTTGGCCTGCTCATCCTTCTCTTTCACGACCTCGCTCATGCCCTCGTGGTAATAACGCTGGCCAAGAACGACGCCGTTGCAAATCAGGAAGTTGCAGTAGCTCGCTGCGGCGTAGAAGTGGACGGGGCCCTCGGGCCAGGGGGTGCCATCCATAAACTTGCCGCCCATTTCGTCGATGAAGCCCTTATAGAGCTCGTAATCTTCATCGCCAGGGGCGATAACGACTTCAATAGGCTCGGCGGTGGGCATACGAACGATCTCGAAGGGCTTGCCCTCCCAGTCCGTTTCGTTGCTCAGGATCTCGTAGGCTGCCTCAATGCGGCGACGAGACTCTGCTCCAGCCCTGCTCGAGGCTGCCTCTTCATCGGACACCTCGGCAAGAAGAATCTTGTTCGGAGTGATAAAGCGACACATCTCATCAATGTGAGCTGCAAAGCTCATGCCAAAGACGGGAGTTCCGTCTTCCTTCTCGTCGAGGATGCCCAGTCGATAGTCGTCGTCCTCGAGCATAGGCTGCGGAAGCCAGATAACCTTGTTGAGGTTGTAGATGCGCTTATACTCGGCCTCTATTTCCTCTTTCGTGAACTCGGGATTACGCTTGCGGCATTCCGTGTCCTCGATGGCGATCAGAGTGCCGTGACCGTCAAACTCGCGGTCGCCGCCCTCCGAAACCATTTCGGAATTGACGATATCGAAGCAACCGAGCGCAACCGCCATGTGAACGGCTGCCTTACGTGCGGACTGGCACTCCGGGGAGTTCTTGTCCCACACGCCGTAATAGGTCCAAGCGGGGTTGACCATATAAGAATGGCCCTTGTCGTCGACCATGATGCTGGGACCGTTGTCGCGGACATAGAAGTTGGAGTCTTCGAACTGCGTGATCTCGATGCGATCGAGATCAACCCCCTCCTCCTTCAGGCGCGAGCAAGCCTCCTCATAGGAGCCGGGGGTGCCGCAATTGAGGTTGACCGTAACGTCGCCATACTCGAGCAGAGCCTTGATCACGTCAACGCAGGGCTGGCGGTTATCGTAGCCCTCTGCACGGATGTAATCGGGAAGCCATGTCACATAGACGTTGGAGCGCTTCTCGAACTCGCCCGGCATACGATAGTTCTCGTACATGGTTGGTCCTTCCGTCGGGTTTCCCGCGATGCTGTCCGGCCGCGACAATAGCGGGGTTTCACCTGCTATAGTACTACTATACCTACCGTTCGGTAGATAATTTTGAATAATTGCCGCTCGCCTACTGGTACATACCGTTCGCCGTATATAGTGGTCATGTTTGGACACGAATTGATGTTCCGTTGCCATCCTTAATAATGTTGGTAGTGCGGAAGTGATTTGCAATGGAGAAATGCAGCGTGAGCACAAGAAAAAAAATATTGGACGCAATGTACGATCTTGTGGCAGAAGTCGGTTATGACAAAGCGTCTATCGGAAAGATTTGCGACTTTGTCGGTATATCCAAGCCGTCGGTGTACTACTACTTTCCCTCAAAAGAGGAGATTTTCACTACGCTCTTGGACAGCATGTTTCCGACCATTGACTATCAGCGCGACTACTCGCTAATAGTCGATAGGGACGGGTTCAAGGCCGCGCTTATCGAGCTCGGCAATTCAGTTATAGGTGGCTATCGAAGCGATGAAAAGCGCCGGCGCGTGCTGGCCGAGGTTAGCGTTCAAGCAAATCGAATTCCTGCAGTTCAGGAACGTCAAGCGACGGCGACCAAACGAACCATGGATGCGCTTAAAGACATCCTTCTTCATGGTGTAGAGATTGGCGCGTTTTCCGATAGCGCCGACGTAATGCTCTACGTACAAATTCTTTATACCGTTCTGGAGAGAGCAAGCAATACGGTCGCTCAAGGTGAGGATATTGATGAGAAAGCGGTTTGGGCGGGAATAGTCGAGCTTATGTTCAAATAGACCAGCCAAGCTGAAGCGCATGTTGGCGCCCATGGTGCCTGCGGGCAACCTTTAAAACGAAAACAGGGGTCGACTCCAATCTGGCTTGGAGTCGACCCCTGTTGCGTGGCAATCTATGCCGGTGCAATCGGCGCTTATTACTTTTCAGCAGCCTTATTGAGAAAGCCGGAAACGATAGCAAACGCAGCAATCATAAGGTTGCAGGCAATGCAGAAGATAAATACTCCCTGGAATGACCCTGCCATGCCGTAAACCTTCATCATGACCGGCATTCCAAAAGCACCGACGACATAGCCCGCTGAGCAAACGATCGAATAGATCCTTCCAAAATCGCGTGATCCAAAGAGCGAGAGGAGAAGCATCGGCATTGCGGTTCCAACGATGGCGAACATGACATCGTTTACACCAGCTGCAATGATGGAAACGGTCTCATTGCTTCCGCCAATGATAAGAAGCAGGAATGAAAGAATGCTGACACCTGTCCATGCGACCGTTGCTTTAATAGCGCCAAGCTTGTCGCATGTTTTGCCCACGAAGGGATTTAGGAAGATATCGGAGAGTGAAGCTGCCGAGACCATTAAGCTTCCTACGATAGGATTGAAACCGACCTCGCTTGCATAGGTTGGAAACAGCTGGTTCATGCAGCAGGTGAGCTGCGCCACGCAAAGCAAGAGGACACAGAGAATAAAAGACGGCGTTTTCGCGGCATCGCGGAGTGCCATGCCCGAAAGGACATCTTCCTGCTCATCGGCGCTGCAGCTCTCATGGGTTTCGGAGACGGTCTCTCCGTACGGAAGCATATTGCGATCAGAGGGGTTAAGGCGAATGATAAATGCGCTTGCAGGCAAAATCATAGCTGCAGAAACGGCCGCAAGCACGATGTATCCCGTACGCCAGCCTTGCTGCTCGATGACCAGCGTAATGACAGGACTCAATAACAGCGTGCAGAGAGAATTAACGCCCCAAGCGAGGCCGATGGCGAGACCGGACGATTTGCTGAACCATTGGTCAATGACATCGGACATGCAGACGCCCGTTGTAAACGAAAAGCAGATGCCGATCACTGCGGCGGAGACGGTGAACATCCAGACCTCGGTGTAGAACGCCATTGCGGCGCCGGCGGCAATAAGGACGAGTTCAATGCAAATATGCCATGGTTTGCCGATTACTTTTGGAATGAAGCGACTCAAAAGCGGAAGCCCAAGCGCAAGGCCAAGAAGAATCGCGGTGAAATAGAAAGAAAAAGAAGTGTAGTCAAAGCCCAGATCTTCACATACTGGAGCAACGAATGAGCCGGCAATAATGCTATATGTGCCGGTTGTTCCGGCGGACATTAAGCCGAGCGCAATAACGACGACCCAAGCAAATGCGCCGCTTTCACGGAGACAATCTTTTTTGGCTGGTGTGGTGAGAGTCATGGTTGCTCCATTTCTATCGGCAATACATCCTATATGCCTACCGATAGGTATATAAACCAGAGGACTCTTCGTCAAGCATTAAGCGGGGAGGGGGAGTTCTTAACCTGCCGAACGGTAATTAGACCCCGTTTTCGCAAGGGTCTCAATGTGACAAAGGGACTGTCCCTTTGTCACGTTATTCGGAGCGCAGGGCTTCGACGGGGTCCTTCTTGGATGCGCTACGGGCCGGCAGCAGGCCGGCAACAACCGTCAGTAACACCGAAATTGCAATGAGCACCAGCGCATCCTGCACGGGCAGACTCATCAGGTTGGGGACCCGTTTGGCCGCAAGCGCCCAGGCATTGACCGGGAAACTCACGAGCACCACGACGACAATGGCAAAGACGCCGGCAATGAGGCCCTCGATAAAGGTCTCGGCATTGAATACGTTGGCCACGTTACGCTTCGACGCGCCGATCGCACGCAGGATGCCAATCTCCTTTTTGCGTTCCAGCACGCTGATGTAGGTGATGATGCCGATCATGATGGAGCTCACCACCAGGCTGATACTCACGAATGCGATGAGCACCAAGCTGATGGTGTTCACGATGTCGGTCACCGAACCCATGATGATGCCCATGTAGTCTGTGTACGAAATTGCCCGATCATCGTGGCCAGCGGCTTTGACCTGCTTGTTGTACGCATCGATGCGATCGAGTACGCGCTCCTTGGCCTCAAAGTCGCGCGGGAAAATCTTGACCGAGATGGGATCCGCCTCGTCCGCATAACCCAACGTGGCCAGATTGTTGTCGTAGGTGAGCTTTGAAGCCTTGGCATAGCTCATCATGAGCGAACTCAGGTCCTCGGCGTCCATGTTGAAATGGATGGCACGGGCAAAGGCGCTCGCATCCACACGCATAGCGCTCGCTAGGTTGGCAAAACTCGAAGACATCTGCGTCGCCATCTGGTCCATAAGCCCAGCCGTGCCTGCCTTGAGCTGAGCTGACACCGTCGCCGCAATCTGGTCGCTGATCGACTTCATCATCTGATCCATAGCCTGCTGCAGATACGGAGCCAGCTGCTTTTGCACATAGTCGGTCATCGCCTGCCGCAGGCGCTCGGCCAGGGCATCGCCGCCGAGGGCCTTCAGCTGAGCTAGGCATTGCTGGGCTGCGGCATCATGCTCAAGATACGTCGAGAATGCGGCAGAGAGCTTTGACGCGTCCTTAAGATCTTCGGACGACAGCGCCTTAAACTGATCAGACTGCAAAAAGCCCTCGAACAGTTGGTTGGCAAGCGTTCCCACCTGCCGCATTTGCTCGGGCGTGAGCTCCAGACCGTCAAAGATGCCCGAGAAATCTGGGGCCGGTGCTTTGGCCAGGATGTCGCTGAAGTCGACGTCCTTTCCAACGTCCGAAAGGTCAATGTCCAGCCCGGACAAGTCAATACCAGAAAGGTCGATACCGCCAGCCGCACCCGAAAGCGCAGATGTATCGAACGAGAACGCGCTCTTGAGCGCCGCCTCGTCCACGCTGAACATGCTGCTCAGATCCACGCCTTGTTTGGCCTCGCCTTGCAGTTCGTCGAAGGATTTGCCCGTAAAGACATCCGTCTCGGGGTGAGCAAGCTGCTCCTGCACAATCTGCGAATTTGCGGCGCGTTCCATAAGCTGGCGAGTCAGCGCATGCGTGTAGGCAATGCCCGGGGACAACGCGCTCGCGTTGGCGGTCTCGTTGGGTCGCACCACGCCCACAATGTGCACGTCGATACCGTCGGCAACCTTGGCGGCCATAAAGTCGGTGTCGCCAGACATATCGGTCCACATGCCGGTCTCTTCGTTTTTGCGATACGCATCGGCCGGCGGCAGCACCTTAAACGTCGTGGACAGAGCATCGTCGTAGGTAAAGTCGGCGCCGGTCTCGAGCGTCTCGATCTTGCCGTCGGCCGCCATGGCGCTGTCAACCAGGTCGTTGAGCTCATCGATATCCAGCGCGCCGATGCTGTAGAGCGTATAGTCGCCCACCGTACCGCGGCTCGAAAGCACCATCACGGCTTCGTTAGCAGACGTAGGCCAATGCCCCGCCACGACATCGTACTGGCTGTCGAGCAGGCTCTGGTCGTCGATCATCTCGTTAAAGACCGAGGTTCCCATGGATTCCATGCTCACCGTTGCCGCCGAGCTCGCGCCTCCGCTCATGGCCTCGGTCATGGCGTTGGGCACCAACCGGACAGGCTTCTCATCGCCCTTGCCGGCACGATAGACAACCGGCGATACACCGTAGCCGTACTGAATGGCGTTGATCTCTTTATCGATGCCGTCGCCACCGGCATCGAGCCATACCTTAAAGCTCGTCATGTCGTTGGACTTAACGCTCGCAAACATATCCTTTACGGCCGCGACCACAGGAATCTTATCGGTTCCCTTAGCCTTGCCGCCGGCACTGTCGTCGGACGAATCCACGTTTTCAGGCGAGTCATCATCCGCGGCCCCCTGCCCGCCCATCATGGACGATAGATCGTAATCCTGCTTGGAAATGGTGAGTGGGTAGCTCGAAAGCGTATCCTCCTCGACCTTTTTGATGTAGCCGTTTACGCCATTGGACAGCGCCAGAATCGCCGCGATACCGATAATGCCAATCGAGCCCGCAAAGGCCGTCATGGCCGTGCGGCCCTTCTTAGTCATAAGGTTTCGGGCAGAAAGCCCCAGCGCCGTCACAAAGCTCATCGAGGTTTTGCGCGTAGGCTTGGCCTCGCGGCGCGTGGCGTCAGCGACACCGAAAGGATCGGAATCGTCGGTGATCTTGCCGTCCGCCAGGTTGACGATGCGTGTGGCGTACTGGTACGCCAGCTCGGGATTGTGCGTGACCATAATAACCAGACGGTCGCGTGCGACCTCCTTGAGCAGGTCCATGACCTGTACGGATGTCGTTGAATCCAAAGCGCCGGTCGGCTCGTCGGCAAGGACGATCTCAGGGTCATTGATCAGGGCGCGGGCGATGGCCACGCGCTGCATCTGTCCGCCCGAAAGCTGGCTCGGGCGCTTGTTAACGTGCTCGCCTAGGCCGACTTTCTCCAATGCCTCGCGCGCACGCTGGCGGCGCTCGGCATGCCCCACGCCCGTGAGCGTGAGCGCCAGCTCCACGTTTTCCAAAATGGTCTGATGCGGAATGAGGTTATAGCTTTGGAACACAAAGCCGATGCGGTTGTTGCGATAGGCATCCCAATCGCGATCGCGAAAATCCTTGGTCGAAATGCCGTCGATCAGCAGGTCGCCAGAATCGAAATGATCGAGCCCACCGATAACGTTGAGCATCGTGGTTTTACCCGAACCCGAAGGTCCCAGAATGGCCACGAACTCGTTATCGCGAAAAGACAGGCTTACGTTGTCGAGCGCCACCTGCGTAAACGACTGCGTAACGTACCTTTTGCAAATACCTTTGAGCTCCAGCATCGATGGGCTTCCTCCCCACACAGGGACGGGCACGTCGGCCTTTCCCCATCACTCGCGTGTAATGCGTTTTTCCTACCCCATCTCACCTTTGTCATACACGCTAGCAGGAGAATTGGCAGTGAGCTGGAGGATTGGATCACTTGTGGTGCTGCATTGGCTCCGGGTCCCGCGTTGGTGCCGACCCTGAGTAGGAGCCGGCTCTACGGTCGTACCAACGATGCTGCGAAACCGGTCCCGCAACGGCTCCAAACGGGACTTCGGCAACGGTCTCACGTCAGCTCCAGACCCCAACGAGTGGCGGCAAAGCGCTCATTTCCGGCCAAGCCGCCACTCGTTCACGGCAGTCCTCGTTCAAAGTTGCCCAAAAAGGCCCTACTTCTCCAATCCACACGGCATCACGTTATCGCTACCGCGACGGTCTTTGGTCACAGCAGCAAAGAAACGATAACCGCCCGAGAAGTTATAGCAGTCAAAACCGTGCTGAGCGAGAATGCGACAAGCGATGTAGCTGCGAAGACCACTTT
Organism: Collinsella sp.; assembly: GCA_048201895.1. Lineage (GTDB taxonomy): Bacteria > Actinomycetota > Coriobacteriia > Coriobacteriales > Coriobacteriaceae > Collinsella. The sequence continues at coordinate 45,537 of DBFBGO010000004.1, forward strand.
GGCAAATAACATAAACAGGCTTTGCCACGTCAAGCCCCCCCAAGCGAGCGCGCAAGTCATCAATAGGGATGTTCATAAAGCCGTCGATATGACCGCGACCATACTCGCCAACCGTGCGAACATCGAGCAGCTGCACGCTTCCGTCGCGCGGCAGATCAGGCTCCTGTTCCCAATGCCACTGCTTGAGGATGCCCGAGTCAACGTTCTCGATCATAAAACCAGCCATGTTTACCGGGTCTTTTGCCGAAGAATATGGCGGCGCATAAGCCAAATCCAAATCCTTGAGCTTATCGGCCCGAATACCGGCCTGGATTGCCGTCGCCAGCACGTCGATGCGTTTATCGACGCCATCGACGCCCACAATCTGCGCACCCAGCAGACGCAAGGTTTCCCTCTCAAACACGACTTTCATGGTCATGGGCGTCGCTCCGGGATAATAGCCCGCATGCGATCCGGGCGACAGCACAACGCTCTCGCAATCAATACCTGCCGCACGCGCTGCTTTCACAGAAATTCCCGTGCTCGCAGCTGTCAAGTCGAACACCTTGATCACCGAAGAGCCCAACGAGCCCTGATAGTGACCGTCTAGGCCACAGATCACATCGGCGACGATACGCCCCTGTTTATTGGCGGGGCCCGCAAGGGAAATCACTGCGTCCTCGCCCGTCACCTGATGCTTGACCTGCACGGCATCGCCCACGGCATATACGTCGAGAGCAGATGTCTCCATGCGATCGTTCACCACAATGGAGCCCTTGATGCCCAGCTCGATGCCAGCTTCCTTTGCCAAATGGCTCTCGGGGACAACGCCGATAGCGAGCAGCACCATATCGGCCACGATAGAATCTTCGCCCGCCACATGAGCGACCACACGGCCATCGACCTCTTCAAAACCCGTCACGTCGGCACGAAGTCGCAGGTCAATGCCATGCTCGCGCACTTCCGTGTGAAGCAGCGTTGCCATATCGTAATCCATGTTGTTCATTAGTTGACGAGGGCGCTGCAGAAGCGTCACCGTAAGGCCCAGGTCGCGCAGGTTCTCGGCAGTCTCGATGCCGATAAAACCGCCGCCGATCACCACAGCGCTCTTCGGCCTATGCTCTTGTACGTAGTCATGGATATGCAGCGTGTCCTCGACCGTTCGCAAGCTGAAGATCTTATCCGAATCGATCCCCGGAAGCTCAGGGCGAATCGGGTGCGCGCCAGGCGAAAGAATCAGCTTGTCATATGTCTCGACAAATTCTTCGCCGGTGAGCAGGTTGCGGACGTCAACCGCATGCACATCGGGGTGAATGGCGATCACCTCATGACTCGTCTTCACGGCAATGCGGAATCGATTCCAAAATCCCTCGGGCGATTGCAGCGTGAGCGCAGACTCCTCCTCAATCACGCCGCCAATAAAGTATGGCAATCCGCAATTGGCATAGGACACATAGCCCGTGCGCTCGAAAACAACGATCTCCGCCTGCTCGTCAAGCCTGCGCAAGCGCGCCGCGGCCGATGCGCCGCCGGCAACGCCTCCCACGATAACCACCTTCATGGTTAACGCACCACCTTTCCACCGTAGCTATTGATTCCGCCAATGTTCTTCACGTTGCTGTAGCCTGCACGCTGGAGAAAACTCGTGGCACGACCGCTACGAGCACCACTCAAGCAATGTACAAACAGCGGGGCGTCCTTCTTTGGATATTCGGCAAGCACGCGGTCGATGCTATCGAGGGGAATGTTGACGGCCCCGGGGATATGCCCCTGCCGATACTCATCGGCGCCGCGTACATCAATCAATACCGCGCCTTCGGTCGCCTGGCACTCCTCAACACCTTTGTTGATATCCACCCCAGCAAATAAATCAAACAATCCCATGATGAGCTCCTTTGCTCGCTTGTCCTATCGCTTGATGCCAGTATGTCCGGAAGACATAGGCCGGTTCCGTGACCAAGTCACCATACGGGTGGTTTTCTTGAGAGCAAGCAGCGAGCAGCGGGCGGATAGGCACCACAGCAAAGTCATCGCTACGGCAGGCGCGCCAAACCGTCGACATCCAGAACAAGGATGCGCCCGCGCTTCACCTCGATAAGGCCCTCATCGGCAAGACGACGCAACACGCGTGTCACCGCCTCGCGAGCAGAATTGATATCACGCGCCAATTCGTCTTGAGTGATCCGGAGCTCCATCGACTCCGCTGCCCGGCATCGCTCAACCAGATAGTCGGCAACGCGCTGGTCAAGGCGCCTGAAGAGCATCTGCTGCAGCACGCGAACCACCTGGGAGTAGCGCTGCGCCTCTACTTCGAGCATGAAAACCTTGACGTGGATATTAACGTTGGCAAGATGCTCGCAAACACCAATAGGAACAACGAGGAGCGTGGATTCTCGTGTCGCAGTTACGAGCGTGTCGAATGAGATTTGCCGAATAACGCACGACGCGGTAGTGACGCAGCATTCTCCCTCACCGAGCCGAAACAGCGTAACCTCCTTGCCCTCCTCGGAAAGAAGGCTGACGCGGATATCGCCGTGGACAATGAGGAAGACGCCCGTGCAAGAGCTGTCGCTGCCGCCAATAAGCTGTCCGGCATCAAAGGTGCGCAAGGCGGATTGCCCTAAAACAAGAGCGCGTTCGTCGTCAGACAAATGCTCCCAAAACGGAAACTTCTTTACGATATCTTGCATCCCGTCCATTTGTGGCTCCTTTCCCCATTAGGTTTAATCTAGCAGGAAAGATGCAGGTGAAAAGGGACGGCGGCATATAAATGAGCTGCCTCCCATTTCTTGGAAACGAGAACATAACAAGAGCAGATTTGATCTCGAAGAATCGAAATCAAAGAGGCCCCGGGAATCCCGAGACCTCCTCAATATACATAGTTCAGCTTGTTTATTGCCCGCTATTCGCAATCGCCTGGTCAATAAGCTTGTCGAGTGCTGCGCGCTGCTCGGCGGAGCTGATGGGCTCCCACGATTGGATCCCCTACGATGTTGCCATTCTGATCGATGACATACGTCGTCGGGAACGAGAACAAATTTGACGTAAACTTACCGGCCTCGCTATCCGACTTGAACCAGACGTTCTTATACGTCACGCCCTTCTTGCTCAGCACGTCCTTGGCATCTGCAATCTCGCCCTTGTTGCCATCGAGCGTAAAGGAATTGACACCCACGACCTGGCCGCCCTTCTTGGCAAGCTCCTTATTCAGGTCCTCAAGGTCGCCCAACTCGCCCACGCACGGCTTGCAAGTAGTGAACCAGAAGTTCATGACGGTGACCTTGTTCTTGGAGAACAGCTCGTCGCTGCTCACGTCGTTGCCATCCAGATCCTTGCCCGTAAAGCTGGGGAACTTCGTCGTCTTGCTCGAAACATTGGCACCGGCCGTCATACCAGCGGTCGAAGCGTCGACGCTCTCGCCTGCGCTCGGCGTGCTTCCACAGCCGGGGAACTCCTTCTCCAAGCTCTCGAGCTTGTCCTCGATCTCCTTGATCTGCTGCGCACCAGCCTTGAGCGTCTTAAGCTCATCCGCCGTAAACTTATCCTTGGCGCCGTCGATGGTCTTGAGCAGGAAATCGCCGTAATTGCTGCCGTCCTCAATCATTGCCGAGTCTTTATTTGCCGCATTGAATACCTTTTCCCACAGCGCGTTATCACTCGAAAAGATCTCGTTCTCCTTCTGCATGAGCTTCGCATACAGCTCGGCGGCCTCGTCGGCATTGGCCGGCTTCTGCGCAGTGAGTTCTGCGATCTTAGGATCGGAGCTCGCAGATTCGCTCGCATTGCCACCGGGCGCCGAACATGCCGCAAGGCATAAGGCCAATACCGGCACCATAAACAGGGCCGCAATCTTAGAAAGCTTCATAGTCATTCCTCCGTTTTGTCGAAGCTTGTTTACTTTTTATCGGCGGTCAAGGGGAGCTTTTCCGCCGACACATCCAGGCCATAGCGATAGCTGATGGCATCGACGGGACAGGCCCCGATGCACTTTCCGCACCGGATACATTCGGCATGATTGGGTGCGCGGACCACATCAACGTCCATCTGACAAACCTTTGAGCACTTGCCGCACGAGACACATTTGCATGCGTCAACCTGAATCCCCAACAAGGACACCCTATTCATAAGCGCATAGAATGCACCGAGTGGACAAATCCATTTGCAGAAGGGGCGGTAGAACAAAACACTCAGCACTACCACGGCAATGAGAACGGCAAGTTTCCAAGTAAAGAGCTGTCCCAACGCAGATCGAATGCCGGCATTGGCAATGGCCAGCGGAATGGCGCCCTCGAGCACACCCTGCGGACAGATGTACTTACAAAAGAACGGGTCGCCCATGCCCACGTCGTTAACCACCAAGACGGGTAGCAGCACCACGGCAAACAGCAACACGACGTACTTGATGTACGTGAGCGGCTTGAGCTTTTTTGTCGAAAGCTTTTTGCCGGGAATCTTATGAAGCAGCTCCTGCAGCCAGCCAAACGGGCACAGAAAGCCGCATACAAAGCGTCCCAGCAGCACGCCGAGCAAAATGAGCGTACCGGTGACGTAGTAAGAAAAGTTGAACTTGGATGAACCTACCACCGACTGGAACGACCCGATGGGGCACGCACCCGATGCCGCGGGGCACGAATAGCAGTTAAGTCCGGGTACGCAGACTGTTTTTCCCGCGCCCTGATAGATGCCGCCTTTGGCAAAGTTTGGCAGGTGAATGTTGGTGACCAGCGTCGCCGCCGCCTGAATGAATCCGCGAAATCGGACCAAAACATGCGACGCAGTGTTTTCTCTTTTATCCAATTCCGATACACTCCAAGCACAGCCTAATCGCTTTGGCCAGCACGGCATCCGCCTCGCCACGCATAACACCAAAGCACACCATGGCAATTCCGACGATCAAAAAAGCGACCTGTACCATGGGTTTTACCGCTTTGAACAACACGACCACTCCTTTCGTTACGCGACCATTGGACCATATCGACTATAAAATCCGTGTTAAGTGCGATTTGGAATGTGCAAGGAGACTGTTATGCGTATTTTGATCGTCGAAGACGAGCGAGCGCTGTGTGACGCAATCGCGCGCAGCTTGCGAAACTTGGCGTACAGCGTCGACTGCTGTCACGACGGACAGGAGGCGCTCGACCTGCTGGGCGTCGAAGTCTTTGACTTCGTGGTACTCGACCTCAACCTTCCCCGTATCGATGGCATGACCGTGCTCAGGGAACTTAGGAAAACCGACTGCGAGACCAAAGTGCTGATTCTGTCCGCACGTGGCGAAGTATCAGATAAAGTCGCCGGACTCGATGCCGGCGCCAACGATTACCTTACCAAGCCGTTTCATCTGGACGAGCTTGCGGCAAGGATCCGTAGCCTTACCCTCAGGCGCTTCGCACAAAGCGACATAGTATTAACCTGCGGAAAGCTCCGCTTTGACACCAAGGCGCGCATCGCTTCCGTGGACAGCGAGGCTTTTTCTCTTACGCGCAAGGAAACGGGAATCTTGGAATACCTGATGCTTAATCAGGGGCGTCCGGTAAGTCAAGAGGAACTTATCGAGCACGTTTGGGATAGCACCGTGAACAGCTTTAGCAACGCAACCCGCGTTCACATCTCGTCGCTCCGAAAAAAGTTGCGCGGCGCTTTGGGATACGACCCGATTCGCAATCGGATTGGAGAGGGCTACGTTATGGAGGATAGCGAATGAAAAGGCTTTCGCTGCAATGGCGCATAACGATTATGACGGCACTGCTCACGTGTGCGGCATGCGTGCTGACGAACTGCCTGGTCGGCTATACGGGCATGCGCTACATGGATGCCATCGGCAGCAACATCTCGGCTTTTAACGCAACCGGCGAAAATTCGCCCCAGGCGTTCGACCCAACGAAAGCGACCCCCGATGACAAGGTCACGATCGTCGTAAACGACGCACAAGAGTCTTTTGGCACGACAACCTGGTGCATCACGGCTGGAGTCACACTCCTTGGCGGCGTGCTGGCATACTTTGTGAGCGGCCGTGCACTCAAACCGCTACGGGCTTTTGCAGCCCAGGTTGAGCGCGTGCAGCCTGACAACCTAAGCGAAATCAGACTCAGTGAAGATGTGCCCACCGAGCTACAACGATGCAGCGCCTCTTTCAACGACATGATCGCCCGTCTTGGCGAAGGGTTCTCTGCGCAGCGTCAGTTTACCGGCAACGCTGCACACGAGCTGCGCACCCCGCTCGCCCTTATGCAAGCACAGATTGAACTATTCATCTCCGAGCACTCCGGTTTGCAACCCGAAACAGCCGAGCTGCTCGGCCTGCTACAAGAACAAACCGAGCGCATGTCTCGAATGACCAAGGTATTGCTCGAGATGAGTGAGCTCCGCAGCGTTCCTTGCGAGGACGATGTTGAACTTGGCCCCTTGTCCGAAGAGGTCCTCACCGACCTTGCGCCACTTGCCGAGAATAATGGCATAGCCCTCGATTGCTCCGGAGACGCTTTGACAATCGGAAGTGATACGCTCCTCTATCGGCTGGTGTTCAATCTGGTCGAAAATGCCATCCGTTACAGCCGCTCCAGCTCGACTGTCAACGTCTCCATCAGCGACAGCGACAGCCGCGTGCTCCTGCGAGTCAAAGATGAGGGCCCGGGAATACCCAAGCAGTACCGAGAGAGCATCTTCCAGCCGTTCTTTCGTCTAGACAAATCCCGCAGCAGGGCATACGGCGGCGCAGGACTCGGACTAGCACTCGTTTGGGAGATTGCAGCGCTTCACGGTGGCACGGTAGAGATCGAAACAAGTTCCGAGAACGGGACTACCATGCTCGTAAGCCTTCCAAAACGATCCGCAGCGTTAACCGAACAGTAAAACGAAAGGGGCCCCAAGCAACAGGAGTACAATTGCTGCATTGTTGCCACCTGATGGGAGATGGAAGATGGACTGCGATGGCTACCCGCGCATTCCCATGCCGTTGATGTGCACCGCCTTTGTGCCGGGCCAGATTGACGCTGCGGTTGCAGGCATTTCCGACCCCGATTCACGCACCATCGCCACGGCTGAAGCGCTGTACTTTCGCGGACAGGCCACGCTCGCCGCCGAGGCAGCACGCCCCTATCTTGACGCCACCGACCCCGCACTGCGCTATTCCGCATGCCTTATCTGCGGATATGCCAGCCTGTCGCTCAACCGTATCCCCGACGCCCGCCGGTGCCTTGCTGGCATCCTCGATACGCCAACTGACGAGGAATCACCCGCCGTCCACGCCACGCATATCCTGTTCGCCTCGGCCGCGAGCGTCCTGCTGCACTTGCCTTCCCCATATTCTGCCGAAGAGTTTTATCCACTTGCGGCGCATCTGCCCGAAGGCCTGCGCTTGTTCACCAGCTACGTGATGGCGCACGCCTTGTATCTGCACGGCGAATACGGCCGCAGCCTAGGCATGGCGGAAAATGCCCTGATCATGAAACAGGGAAGCTATCCGATCTCGGAACTGTTCCTGCACCTGGCAGCTTCCATGGCATGCATGAGCCTCAAGGACATCGACGCCGCAAAGGCACACTTCGGAGTTGCTTGGAACATTGCGCGTCCCGACGGCCTTATCGAACTCATTGGCGAGCACCACGGCCTTTTGCAGGGGCTCATCGAGGCATGCCTAAAATCGCAATACCCTGACGACTTCGCGCGCATCATCGAGATCACGTACCGCTTCAGCTACGGCTGGCGGCGCATCCACAATCCCGATTCGGGCGAGGACGTGGCCGACGATCTAACGACCACAGAGTTCACCATGGCCATGCTCGCCTGCCGTGGATGGACCAACGCCGAAATCGCTCGTCATATGGGTGTGTCGCCGGGCACCGTTAAAAACCGCCTATCCGGCGTATACGCAAAGCTTGGCATCGGCACACGCGCCGAGCTAGTCGCGCATATGTTGCGTTAGCGACCGGGCTGCCGAGCGCATCGAACGCGTTTCGGAACCCCGGCGCTTCGCTCAATCAATTTGGACATTTTGGCCCTCGAACGGCACTACCGCCACGGGGTACCTTCTCGCAAAGACAGCAACGTCCCCCTTACGGCAGCCGCTACAGCACTCGCCGCGGCAGGCGCCGGCCTCGTCGCCTACAGCGTCCGCTGCACGGCGCTCGAAACCGACACCGCCAATGAGGCCAATTCGGATAGGCCTCGCTAGCTCCTAGTTACTTTTGTGAGAGACGCCGACTCGGCTCATCGAACATCAAATGGGCTGGTTCTGGATACCCAGAGCCAGCCCATTACGCATTAGATGTCATCAGAGGAGTCGAGTTCTGCCTCGAGCTTGGCACGGCGTCTTTTCGCCGTGAAAAACGTTGCGCACAGGGCAGCAAACGTGGCCGCGAAAATCGTCGCACCGCAGAACACGCCCGTGGCCAGGTTCGCCAGCCAAAAGACGCTTTCGAGCGGTACGATCTGCGCCTCAGCGATACAGCGCATTGCAGCAATAACAAGCGCGAACGCGGCGCCGCTAAGGCCGCTGACAAGCAGGAAATAACCAACAGGAAGATGCTCGGTTTGCCCAAAACGATTGGTATCGACATAGCCCTTCCGCGTTTGCAGTCCTGCGCAAATCAACATCACGAGAACGAGCCACAAATACATGGCTGCCTCGAACGGCGTTGCAAAGCCATGCGGCATTTCACTAGCGTCGCTGTGAACCCACGCAACCTGTCGAGCTATAAACTGGTAGAAAAAGATCATCAACATGCCAAACGAAAGCAGCACGAAACCAATCTTGTAGACCTTCGCGCTCTCAGCCTCCAGGCGCTCATCCTTTGGGCCGGCATATTCACGCCACTTTTGCACGAGTTTTAAATCTTCAAATTTCATAGCGAACTCCTAAAGAGCGTTAGGGTCGACGTCGATCCCGTCTTCCCAAAACAAGTCGTTCAACGTAACGCGTAGCGCTTTACAGATTGCCACGCACAAATTGAGCGTGGGGTTGTAGCCGCCCGCCTCGATAAGACCGATAGTCTGGCGCGTAACGCCCACGGCCTGGGCCAAGTCGGCTTGCGAAAGGCCAGCCGCCGCGCGCGCCGCCTTCATGCGAAGGTTTTTCTTACCCGGCATGGAGCTCCTTTCGTAAATGTGGACAGATATCCGTTGCAACATGACAGAAATATATTGCATTCATCAGAAGATGTCAACTATATATGTCATTACGGAAACCATATCCGTCATCGCTATGCAGACATAGCAATTTCGATTCGCTATTCAAATTTACTCAGACAGAACCGACTCAGTTTTGTCCGAGTAGACGAATCTCCATCGTACTCCGAACGATTGTTCGATGGATTTCGTGTTGGTTGGAATCGTCTGTGGGCTGGGCTATGCTACCTTGGCTATCTATATGACTTAAACGCAGCAAAGGAGCACCGAGAGAGCGAGTATGGCAAAAAACACCGCAAACTATGGTAACGACAGTATTCGTCAGCTCAAGGACGAGGAGCGCGTACGCCTGCGCCCCGCCGTTATCTTTGGCTCGGACGGGCTCGACGGCTGCGCGCATGCCGCCTTCGAGATCCTGTCCAACGCCGTTGACGAGGCACGCCAGGGCTACGGCAAGCTCATCACCCTTACCGCTTTTCGCGATGGCTCTATCCAGGTAGAGGACAATGGCCGTGGCTGCCCGCTCGACTGGAACCCTTCCGAGAAGCGCTTTAACTGGGAGCTCGTCTTCTGCGAGCTCTACGCCGGTGGCAAGTATAACAACAACCAGGGCGGCGACTACGACTTCTCGCTCGGCACCAACGGCCTGGGCTCCTGCGCGACCCAGTACGCTTCCGAGTACATGGACGTCACCGTCTGGCGTGACGGCAACAAGTACTCCTTACACTTTAAAAAGGGCAAGGTTGTCGGCACCAAGAAGAAGGCACTCGAGATTGAGCCCAGCGACGAGGACCGCACCGGCACCACCATCAAGTGGCGCCCCGATCTTGAGGTCTTTACCTCAATTAGCATTCCCCACGATTGGTATCGCGAGACCATGCGTCGTCAGGCCGTGGTCAACGCCAACGTGACCTTCCGCCTGCGCATTGAGGGCGACGATGGCGAGTTTTCCGAAGAGGACTTCTGCTACCCCAAGGGCATCGAGGACTACGTGCTCGAGAAGGTCGGCACCGACTACCTTACCGAGCCCTTCTTTATCGAGGCCGACCGTCGCGGTCGCGATCGCGAGGACCTGCCCGACTACAACGTAAAAATCACTGCTTGCATGTGCTTCTCGCGCACTTTCATGATGCAGGAGTACTACCACAACTCATCGTGGCTCGAGAACGGCGGATCGCCCGAGAAGGCTGCCCGCAGCGCTCTGACCAGCGCCATCGATGCCTACATCAAGCAACAGGGCAAGTACAACAAAAACGAGAGCGGCATTAAGTGGCAGGACGTCCAGGACTGCCTGGTACTGGTGACCAACTGCTTCTCCACCCAGACGTCCTACGAAAACCAGACTAAGAAGGCCATCAATAACCGCTTTATCCAGCAGGCCATGACGGCATTCTTTAAGGAGCGCCTCTCGACCTACTTGATCGAGAACAAAGACGCCGCCAACAAGATTATGGAGCAGGTGCTCATCAACAAGCGCTCGCGCGAGAATGCCGAGAAGACGCGCCAGAGCATCAAGACTAACCTCCAGCAGAAGACCGACATGGCCAACCGCGTGCAGAAGTTCATCGACTGCCGCTCCAAGGACAGGAGCCGTCGCGAGATCTACATCGTAGAGGGCGACTCGGCAGCAGGCGCCATTCGCACCTCGCGCAATGCCGAGTTCCAGGGCGTTATGCCCGTCCGCGGCAAGATCCTCAATTGCCTGAAGGAGGATTATCCGCGCATCTTTAAGTCCGACATCATCATGGACCTCATGCGCGTGCTGGGCTGCGGCGTGGAGATCAAAGACAAGCGCATCAAGAACCTCGGCGCCTTTGACCTGGACAACCTCAACTGGAACAAGGTCATCATCTGTACGGACGCCGACGTCGACGGTTATCACATCCGCACGCTCGTGCTCACCATGCTCTATCGCCTGGTGCCCACGCTCATCGACGAGGGCTACGTGTATATCGCCGAGTCTCCGCTCTACGAGATCAACTGCAAAGAGAAGACCTACTTTGCCTACACCGAGCTCGAAAAGAACGGCATCCTCAAAGAGATCGGCGACCAGAAGTGTTCCATCAACCGCTCCAAGGGTCTTGGTGAGAACGATCCGGACATGATGTGGCTCACCACCATGAACCCCGAGACGCGCCGCCTGATCAAGGTGGAGCCCGAGGACGTCACCAAGATGGAGACCATGTTCAACCTGCTGCTGGGCAACGACGAGGCAGGCCGCAAGCGCCACATCTCCGAGCACGGCAAGGAATACCTGGACCAGCTGGACCTGCAGTAGCAGCACATCGATAACGACGGCCCATAAGAAGTTCAAGAGGATATTGTGGCAAAGAAGAAGACGAAGAACCAGCCAAAGAAAAAGCAGGTCAACGCCGAGAACGTCATCGGCCTGCACTCCGAGGTCACCGACCAGCCGATCACGCAGACGCTCGAGGTCAACTACATGCCCTACGCCATGAGCGTCAACGTCTCGCGTGCGTTCCCCGAGATCGACGGCTTTAAGCCCTCGCACCGCAAGCTGCTCTACACCATGTACAAGATGGGCCTGCTCAAGGGCGAGCGCCAGAAGAGCGCCAACATCGTGGGCCAGACCATGAAGCTCAACCCGCACGGCGACGCCGCGATCTACGAGACGATGGTGCGCCTGGCGACGGGCAACGAAGCGCTGCTCGCGCCGTTCGTTGAGTCGAAGGGCAACTTTGGCAAGTACTATTCGGGCGATCTGAGCTACGCCGCTTCACGTTATACCGAGGCCAAGCTCTCCCCCATCAGCGCCGAGATCTTCAAGGACATCGACAAGGACCCGGTCGACTTCGTCGACAGCTACGACGGCGCCATGAAGGAGCCGCGCCTGCTGCCCACCACGTTCCCCAACATCCTCGTCTCGGCCAACAAGGGCATCGGCGTCGCCATGGCGTCCGACATCTGTGGCTTCAACCTCAACGAGGTCTGCACCGCCACGATGCACTACCTCAAGGATCCCGACTGCGACCTGCTCGAATACATGCCCATGCCCGACTTCTCAACCGGCGGCGAGATCATCTACCGCCGCGAGGAGATGGAAAAGATTATCGAGACCGGCCTTGGCAGCTTCCAGATCCGCTCCCGCTGGCGCTGGATTCCCGAAGAGCGCATCATCGAGGTCTACGAGATTCCCTACACCACTAAGACCGATGTCATCATCGAGCGCATCGTCAAGCTCTCCAAGGAGGGCAAGGTCAAGGAGATCGCAGACATCCGCGACGAAACCGACCTCTCGGGTTTGCGCATCGCCATCGACCTTAAGCGCGGCGTCGACCCCGACAAGCTTATGGCCAAGCTCTATCGCTCGACCACGCTGCAGGATTCGTTCTCGTGCAACTTCAACGTGCTGGTCGATGGTTATCCTCGCGTTATGGGCGTGCGCCAGATCCTGCACGAGTGGGTCAAGTGGCGTATTGAGTCCACGCGTCGCCGCATTAACTTTGACCTGGGCAAAAAGTCCGAGCGCCTGCACCTGCTGCACGGCCTCGAGGCGATCTTGCTCGACATCGACAAGGCGATCGCCATCATCCGTGGCACCAAGCTCGAGGCCGAGGTCGTGCCCAACCTTATGCGCGGCTTCGACATCGACGAGACCCAGGCCGAGTTTGTTGCCGAGCTCAAGCTCCGCAACATCAACGAGGAGTACATCCTCAACCGCACCAAGGACATCGCTAAGCTTGAGGGCGAGATTGCCGAGCTTGAGGAGATCCTCTCCAGCGAGGAGAACATCAAGAAGGTCATCAGCGACGAGCTGGCCGCGGTCAACAAGAAGTATGTGATGCCGCGCCGCACGGGCAGGATCGAGCCCCATGAGGTTATCGAAGTAAGCTTGGAGCCCGAGGTCGAGGAATATCCGGTTACCATCATGCTCTCGCGCGATGGCTACCTTAAGAAGATGACGGACCGCGTGCTCAAGAAGGCGACCACGCTCAAGTACAAGGACGGCGACAAACCCTTTATCGAGTTCCCGTCCTCCAATACGCACGAGCTGCTCGTGTTTACCAACAAGAGCCAGGTGTACAAGTGCAAGGTTGCGGCGTTTGAGGACACCAAGTCGGCCCAGCTGGGCTCGTACCTGCCGACCGATCTTGAGATGGAACCCGACGAGAGTGTCATCTGGGTCATCGACCCCGAGGACTACAAGGCCGACGTGTTGTTCGTCTTTGAGAACGGCCGCGTGGTGCGCGTCGCACTTGCCGGATACGTTACCAAGACCAACCGCAAGCGCCTCAAGAACGCCATCTACGGCGGCAGCAAACTGCTGTATGCCCAAGTGCTCAAGGACGATCGCGACATCGCGCTGGTCTCGAGCGACTACCGCCTGATGAACTTCAACACGTCGCTGCTCAAGACCAAGACGACCACCAACACGCAAGGCGTCCAGGCCTTTACCGCCAAGAAGGGCCGCTCGGTCACCACCGTCGGCACGACCGAGGAGATTCTTGGCGCCGGCGTCTCGGCCGAGAAGTTCACCGCGCAGAGCCTGCCCTCCGCCGGTGCCCTCATGAAAGAAAACGACATGCCGAGCCTGTTTGACTAGGACGACGGCAACGAGATTGTTAGACACTTCGCAAAGCGACGAGGCCCGAAACGCAACGGCATTGCGCCCGGGACTCGTCGTTTTTCTTCTCAACTATTTTTTAACGCAGATAAATTGATTTCTGCCTATTTTTCTGCGTAAAAAATGTCAGCGCCGCTGCTTCGATGTCCTTTGGTCAGTCGTTAGCAAAACTTGTAAAAGTTGGCAAAACCTGCAAAGGGGCCACCATGGATCGCAGCAAATGTCTCCGCCATGCCAGGCATGCTCGAAGATATTATCGAGCGAACCAAAGAAGCGGCAGATAGCCGCCTCTCATAGTCTCGCGCGTGCATAAGCGGCGTTCAGATTGAGCCAGTCGGCATCGATTGGACATATGCTCAGGAGACTCAGGGTAACTGGCGCACGGGCATGAATGGTGTCTTCAGGCAACTCGAGAAGCATGACGTCGGGCTTCTCTCGAAACGACCTATCGAGAGCTTTCCGATAAAGACATTGAGTTTTTGCTCGCGATGCTGCCCGATTCTGGCCCCAGCAGGGTCTCAGAAATTGCCAAGCGTATGGGCGTCGCCAGCAACTATGCAAGCCAATACAAACACCGCCTCCTCGAGGACGGCGTCATCGGAGAGCGCGGGCGTGGTCTCGTTGGCTTCGACATCCCCGCGTTCAGGGAATTCTTGAACGAAAAGGCGTTTTAGCACACCGGAATTGTCCGCGGGAGCATCGTTGCATGGCAATCAGCAATCCTCTTGGTAAGGACAGCAAGCATTTCCACCAACACTGATTGCCATACGTCCTTCTTGTCCTTAGGCGAGCTTGCGAGCGAGCTCTCGCACCTCTTCCAGCTTGGGCGAGGATGCCATGCTGTCGCGCTCGGTCATGCCGCTAATGGTGACAATGCCCTGGTCCTCCCACTTGCAGTACGCGCATGTGGCCCTGTACATAGCAATCGCCGCATCATAGACGCCCTCGCTGTGGCTATCGAGCAAAAGGGCCGTCTTGGTGAACGGGAAGCCTGTAGCACCGAAGGCGTACAGGCGGTCGATGGCGGCCTTCTCCTGCGCAGTGATATCAAACCAGTAGATAGGCGAAGCGAAGACAACCATATCGGCGCCTTTCAGCGACTCGATCACGTCGGCCATGTCATCCTTCTGCACGCAAGTGCCCTCATGGGCGAAGCAATACTGACACCCCAGGCAACCAGCGATTTTCTTACTGGCAACGCGGACGACCTCGACCGTATTGCCGTCCTCACGCGCAGTCTCGGCAAAGGCCTCGACCATGGTGTCGGTATTGGCGCCCTTGCGCGGGCTACCACTCAATACAACGATATTCATAGAAATCTCCCTCCTTCATGCCGCAGGCGCGCGGCACACATTTCGTTGTAACCAAAACAGATGAAGCTATTCAGTCGTCCGCAGACCACATCTCTCGTTCGTGCTCTCTAGACAAGGCGCAAACGGTGCTGTACCCCCCCTGTCGCGCTATATCCCTACGCAGTGTTCAGAACCCCTGCTCACCGAGCAGCACCGCGCGAGGTCCAGCACGAGTACGCCTTCCCGGGTACAGGGCTCATGCCCTATGCGGGAGATGAGGACCTTCGGGAACACGTCCCCGATGGGCAGAAGCGACGCGAGCTCCCCCTCAAGCATCAAGTTGATGCTCAAATCGCCTCTCACATACGCTCTCCTTCCCGGTTTCGAAACTCGAATTGATTTAAAGTTTCGAAACCGGGAAGGCAATATACAAAAGGATGTGTCGAGGAACGAATCTCAGCCACGTCATGTCGGCAGCGATGAAGGGCACGTCCGCGCGTGCTACAATGCGGGCATCAGAGATGAAAACACAGTCCCCGTCGGGTAGTCGTGGGCGTGCGGGAGTCCGCATCAGTAACCTACCTCCTTGGTTGTCCCTTCTCTGCATGGTTATCTACATAAAGGAGGAACCAGCCATGCAGATCAGCGTGTCGTCCACCCTGACCGTATATCACGACGGTCAATTCTGGGTCGGGCTGGCGGAGCATGTCGAGGACGGCAGATACGGCGTCGCCCGCATCGTCTTCGGCGCGGAGCCGTCCGATGAGGAGATTCTGCAATTCGTTGCCGGCAAATGGGAGAAGCTCTCGTTCTTCGATGGCAAACCGGCTGAGGCAAGCAAGCCCGCAAAGAACCCCAAGCGACGCGCTCGCGAGGCGGCGAAAGCCCTCAAGCAGCCAGCGATGAGCACCAGGGCACAGCAGGTGCTCGCGGCACAGAGGGAAGCGATGAAGCAGGCGTCGGCTCATACAAGAAGCCGACGCCGCGCGGAAGAGGCTGATGCACGCTTCGAGCAGCGAAAGCTGAAGCGCAAGCAGAAGCATCGTGGGCATTGATCGCCATGTGCAGCAAGGCAAACCATATACAGCAGCGGCGCCAGTTCCACTTGAAGCCGACGCCGCGTAGACGCTGATGGCGACGGCTATGCACGGGCACGGGCGCGCCACCGCACTTCACAGCTTGTTTCTCAAGTATTTGGGACGCACACGCGGCGTTCAAAAATGCGGAGCGACTCCGCATGGCTCGAGACTGAGCCGAGGTGCCCTACTTCTCGCCCTCCAGCAGCCCCACGATGCGGTCGATGTCGACGGCAAAGCGAGGCCTTCCCTCGCGCTCGTAGCGGTCGAGGTATGCCTGGCACTCGGAGACAATGCGCTTGGTGTTGCCGTCGATGATGCGCTGGAGCGTCTCGTGGTAGGCCGAGCCCTCGGTCCTAAAGCGGCGCTGGTAGGCCTTGGTTATGGGGAACATCTTGATGTAGTGGATGCCGTGGCGGCAGCCGGGGCGCGTCGTGGGGCGGGGCGGCAACGCAAAGCACTGGTCTTTGGGCACGTTGGGGGCGATATTGGAACGCAGCGGCACGGCGAAGTCCCTGCGCTTTCCGCGGAAACGCAGCCTCACCACCACGATGCAGGGGAGGTCGTGCTTAAGCATGAGCTCGCGGTCGCCATCGACGAGGTCGAAGAAATCCTGGGGATGGATACGATCTTCATCGGTTACACCCCCTTCATACGAAGCGGGGCCCGCATCGCTGCAGGCCCCTACAGGTGGACGATATTCTACGCCTTGCGGTACCCCGTCGCCCACGGAGGTTAAACGTACACGTAAGCCGTACTCTGAAAGCCGCGGCTTCCGGCAAGTAGTTTATACCACGAAAGGTCGCTTTCGATGCGCCTAGCTCGCAAAATAACACTCGCTGGGCCGTCACCCCTGATCTTCTCGACCGTCTCCTCCGGGTACTTATTGCGTGCCACGGGCACCTCCGTCCTTGTTATCGCGATAAACATACCATGAGTGGCGTACGGGTCGAGAAGGGCTAGCGCCAAAAGAGCCCAACGGCCGTTACAGCTTCGTTAGAAACGCGCCCCACCATGGATGGTGAACCCGAAAGGTAAGGCGCGCGGGCACGGCGACTCGGCCCGCGCGCCCGGAAGAGAAAGGACGAACCCATGGGTTACATGCTCGAGACGCGCGGGCTCACCAAGCGCTTCGGCCGCGGCGACCAGGCGCAGGATGCCGTGGCCGACGTGAGCCTTCATATCCGCGAGGGCGAGGTGTACGGGCTGCTCGGCCCCAACGGCGCCGGCAAGTCGACAACGCTCAAGATGATCTGCGGGATGCTGCGGCCGACGGCCGGGGAGATCCTCTTTGCCGGGCACGCCTGGCGCCGCGGGGACCTCTACGCAATCGGAAGCCTCATCGAGGAGGCGCCGCTCTACCCCAACCTCACCGCGCGCGAGAACCTGCGCGTGCGCACCACGCTGCTGGGCCTTCCCGAGAGCCGCGTAGATGAGGTGCTCGCCGCCGTGGACCTCGCGGACGCCGGGAAGAAGCGCGCTGGGCGCTTCTCGATGGGCATGCGGCAGCGCCTGGGGCTCGCGCTGGCGCTGATCGCTCGGCCACGCCTGCTTGTGCTCGACGAGCCCACCAACGGCCTCGACCCCATCGGCATCGAGGAGCTGCGCGACCAGATCCGCGGCTTCGCGGCGGCGGGCACGACGGTGATCGTCTCGAGCCACATCCTCTCCGAGGTGCAGCAGATGGCGGACACCATCGGCATCATCTGCGGAGGGCACCTCGCCTACGAGGATGCGCTTCGGCCCGGGCAGGACCTCGAGGAACTCTTCATGAGCTTCTGCCGGGAAGGGCGACGAGCACGCGGGGAGGTGGCGGCATGACGGGCGAGAAAGGCGGCCTGCTCGCGGGCCTGCGTGCCGAGGCCCTGAAGTCGCGCCACGCGGCACCGGTTCGCCTGGCCGTGCTCATGGCGCTGCCGATGCCGCTGCTCGGCGCGATGCCCTACCGGGGCGTGCAGATCTTCAGCGCGTGGAACTACTGGTACGCGCTCTTCCTGCCCGTGGCCCTCTCGCTCGTGGTGGCGTGCGTCGCGCGGGCGGACGCGCGCACGCGGATGCGGGGGCTTCTGGGCTTGGGCTTCCCGCTCGGGCGCGCCTGGTGGGCCAAGGCGCTCTGGTGCCTCGCGCTCTGCACGCTCTCGAACCTCGTGGTCTTCGGCATCTACCTCGCGGGCTCGGCGTTCTCCTCGCAGGGCCTCACGGCCGCGGGCACCCTCACGATGCTCCTCTGCGCGCTCGTCAACACGGTGACCGCGGCGTGGATGATCCCCGCAGGGCTCTTCCTCACGGCGCGGCTCGGCATGCTCGCGGGCATCTTCTGCCCGCTCGCCGCGCAGCTCGTGGGTGGGTTCGCCTGGTCGCTGGTGCCGCTGCCGCAGCTCTTTCCGCCGTCGGCGAGCATGGTCATCCCCACGAGCTTCATCCCCGTGCTGCCGAGCGGCGAGCCACTCGCGGCGGACATGGCGCTCGGCGGGGCGCTCGCGGCGGACGGCATGCTCACACTGGCGGGCCTTGCGGTCTGTGCGCTCGCGTTCGCCGCGCTCACGGCGGCGGGCGCGGCCTGGTTCGCGCGCTCCGAGGAGAGGTGATGGCCATGACACGACTCCCCGACCCGACGCCGCGCATGACTCTCCCGCGGGCCCTGCTCTCCGAGGCCCTGCGCCTGGCGCGCTCCCCGCTCACGGCGGTGCACCTCGTCTGCGGCCTGGCAGCCGGTCTTGCCTGCGGCGAGTACTTCTCCATAACCCGATGGGACCCGGCGCTGGGCGCGGACGCCTACGCCCAGTTCCTCGGCGCCCTCATGCCGCTCATGTCCGCCATCGTCTGCGGACTCGCCGTGGACGAGGAGCGCGCTGCCGGGCGCCTCGCCAACCTCACGGCGGTCCCCTCGCGCGGGCGCGCCGTCGCGGCGAAGCTGCTCGCCCTTGCGGCGCTCGGCGCGGGCGCGCTGGCCGTGGCGCTCGGCGTGTTCGGGGCCGCGC
>DBFBGO010000005.1:0-74844 GCA_048201895.1 Collinsella sp.
TTTTCCTATTCAGTCAAATGAGTTGCTGAGCGAAGGCGGCTACGTAGGTCTCATCGGCAAAAACCTCGACATCGCCTGCGACTAGAATCTTCTGTCTCGATCTGTAACATCTAGCGGGCTAAATCGTCTCTACCTGTTACAGATTTAGACAAACTGCAAGGGACTGGCCGAACAATCTCGATCTGTAACACCAGGCCCGGTTTTGGCGGCCTACCTGTTACAGATCGAGACAAATCGCCCCAAGCCGCCACAACGGTGCCTGTCCCCTTTGTGGCGGCTTGGGCAGGCGGGTATCAAAAAGTGTCAGGCGGGGTGGCTGCCGGGCGCCTGCACGCGAAAAGAAGTATCGGCCTGTGCCACTGCCGTTGAGCGACGCGTTGTTTGCAGGGATACTGAGCCTATGACAACAGCGTGCGAAAGGATTGATACATGGCTTTCCGTAATGACTTCCTGTGGGGCGGCGCAACGGCTGCCAACCAGTGCGAGGGTGCCTACGACGTGGACGGCCGCGGCCTGGCCAACGTGGACGTGGCTCCGCACGGCCCCGAGCGCTATGCGGTGGTCTCCGGCCAGCGTAAAATGCTCGACTTCGAGGACGGCTATTACTATCCCGCGCAGACCGGCATCGATTTCTATCACCACTACAAAGAGGACATCGCTCTCTTTGCCGAGATGGGCTTTAAGACCTTCCGTATGAGCCTGGCTTGGACCCGCATCTTCCCCAACGGCGACGAGACCGAGCCCAACGAGGCTGGCCTGGCCTTCTACGAGGACGTATTCCGCGAGTGTCAGGCGCACGGCATCGAACCGCTCGTGACCATCACACACTTCGATTGCCCGATTCACCTCATCAAGGAGTACGGCGGCTGGCGCAACCGCAAGCTCATCGACTTCTACAAGAACCTCGCGACCACGATCTTTACCCGCTACAAGGGGCTGGTGAAGTACTGGCTCACCTTCAACGAGATCAATATGATCTTGCACCTGCCGTTTATGGGTGCCGGCCTGGTTTTTGAGGAGGGCGAGAACAAGGAGGCCGTCGAGTACCTGGCCGCCCACAACGAGCTCGTCGCCAGCGCCTGGGCAACCAAGATTGCCCACGAGATCGACCCCGAGGTCAAGATCGGCTGTATGCTCGCTGCCGGCACCTACTACCCCTACAGCTGCCGTCCGGGCGATGTGCGCCAGGCGCAGCTCGACAACCAGGACAACTACTTCTTTGTCGACGTCCAGAGCCGCGGCTACTACCCGGCATATGCCGTCAAGAAGCTCGAGCGTCTGGGCATCGACGTCGGCATGACTGACGAGGACCGCGAGATCCTGGCCGAAAACACCGTCGACTTCATCAGCTTTAGCTACTATTCCACCCGCTGCTCCGCCGGTGCCGATAACCCCGATGTCGAGAAGACCAAGGGCAACGCCTTCGCCGGCGCCAAGAATCCCTATCTGCAGGAGAGCCAGTGGGGCTGGGCCATCGATCCGCTGGGCTTCCGCATTACCCTCAACGACCTGTACGACCGTTATCAGAAGCCGCTGTTTGTGGTTGAGAACGGCCTGGGCGCCAAGGATGTTGTCGAGGAGGATGGCTCCATCAACGACGACTACCGTATCGACTACCTGCGCCAGCATATCGAGACCATGCGCGACGCGGTGACCGAGGACGGCGTGGACCTTTTGGGCTACACCACCTGGGGCCCGATCGACCTCGTCTCTGCCGGTACGGGCGAAATGTCCAAGCGCTACGGCTTTATCTACGTCGACCGCGACGACGCGGGCAACGGCACCCTCAAGCGTTCCAAGAAGAAGAGCTTCGACTGGTACAAGAAGGTTATCGCCACCAACGGCGAAGACCTGGCCTAAGGGCACTGAGGCACTCAACCTTGGGGCTCCAACCCTCCTCGCGTACCTAAAGTACGCTTCGTCGGGCTTGTCGCTCCCAATCTTGAGCACCTCAGGCCCTTAGGAGGTGGACCTGACCGCCGCATTTCGAAAGTTATGCTTTATAGCTTCCTAATCAAGGCGCCCGGCGAGCAGTTTATGCCCGCCGGGCGCTTTGTTAAAAGAAGTGAAAGAAAGCAAAAGAAATTAAAACTTGCAAAGAAAGTTAAAGCTTGCAAAACTAGTGAAAGCAGGATAGAGCTGACGGGGGAGTGTTCCATGGATGTGCCCATTAATCCGTTTACGCCGACATTTGGCATCGTCCCGCCAATTATGGCCGGCCGCACGTATCTTATTGATGATGTTGTGCGGGCGCTCGACCGCGGACCCGGCGATCCCAACTTGGCAACAATCTATGTTGGCGCACGAGGAACAGGTAAAACGGCCCTGCTCTCATACCTTAGCTCCGAGGCGCAAAGGCATGGTTGGATTTCGGTCGGCGTGGCTGCTGCTCCTGGAATGTTGGAAGACATTTACGAGCAAACGCGTGAAGTTGCGGCTGAATATATCGATAGCGGCTTAAATCCTAGGCTCAGAGGTTTGAGTGTGGGCCAGCTATTTAGCGTGGAATGGGAGCCGGAGCAGGCACCTTCGGCAAACTGGCGCACGCGGATGACTCGCCTTATAAAAGCTTTGGACAAATATGACATCGGTTTGCTGTTCACGATCGATGAGGTGTCGGCTTCGTTCGATGAAATGATTAGTTTTGCCTCTACGTACCAGATGTTTGTGCGCGAAGGCCGACGTGTGGGAGTGCTGATGGCGGGGCTGCCGCATCAGGTGTCAATGCTGCTGCGCAACCAGTCCGTTTCATTTTTGCGTCGATCAGTTCAGCACCACTTGGGGAATATTAGCGACAAGGAAATTGCCGCTGCATTGAAGGAGACCATCGAGGGCGGTGGCAGGCGCGTGAGCGCCGACGGCCTTCAGAAGATGGTAGATGCCATCGGCGGTTTTCCGTTTCTTATGCAGCTCGTCGGTTTCCGCTCTTGGGATATACGGCCTCAGGCAGAAGAGATAACCGCCCAAGATGCTGCAAGGGGCATTGCGCTTGCGCGTTCTGACATGGAGCAGCGCGTGTTGGCGCCGACGTATTACGAACTGTCCGAAGGCGATAAAGCGTTCTTGGAGGCAATGCTTGCAGACGGGGGCGAGAGCAAGATTGCGGACGTTGCAGAGCGAATGGGCGTAAAGAGCAATTATGCGTCGCAATACCGCGCTCGCCTGATTGAGCAAGGGATTATTGGTGAGCGCGGCCGAGGAAGGGTTGGCTTTGACCTTCCGTATTTTAAGGAATACCTAGAGGAGACCCTCGCTGTCGATTAGTCATTGGGGGACGTTCTTGTTTGACTGGTCGTTTAAGAATGTCCCCAATGACTACTTGCCTAATTATCACCATTGTTTACCAGCGCGTTTAACCGAATTTACAGTTACCAATTAACCAAATATCAATTTTTTGGTTAACCATATTTACGCATTTCAATTAACGAAACAGATTAAACATGTACTGTTTGAGTTGGCACTTGGGAAATCTCTCGCTGGGCAATCCGTTGCTACGGCTGAGGCCTCTTCGTCGAACCGATACCCCCAGCGAGCAGCTTATGCCCGCCGGGCGCCTTGCCGTCTGCGGATTTTGGGACATGCGGCCCGATTTTTGGGCCCATCTGTCGGTACACTAAAAGCACTATGGGTACCCGCGAGCGACATATCGGTCACGCGGCCGCCCGATCCGCACCCGCGGCGGATCCCAGGGGCGGCAAGCTCTTTGCCATGCCGCGATTCCTTGTTGGCATATCGCATCGTGTATACCGCCGCCGCGTCTTTGCTATCGCCGGCGCCATCACCGCGCTGTTCCTTATGCTTTTAGCGGTCTTGCCGGCGCTGTTCGCCTCGGACCCCAAGCTTTCCAACACCGTGCCCGTCTATGGTGAGGTGTCCAAAGAGGTCGCGGACGAGCTCGCTCATACGAGCTCCTTTCCGCTACTTGTCGCCGCAGTCACGTTTTCAATCTGGGGCGTTCTCGCTTACCTGCGCTGCCTGGACTATGTGTTGCGCCGCCGCCTTGTTGCCATCGCTGCCATCTGCGCCCTGTGGATGATTGAGGTCATCTTTAAGTACAAATCATTCACGCCAAGCTACGCCACGCTGCTTTGGTACCTGTACTACGTGCCCATGACGCTCATCCCGCTGCTCTTTCAGCTATGCGGCATGCGCCTCGTGGGCGTGGAGCAACATCGCGCGGGCCGCCGCTACCGCACGGCCTTGTGGATTACGGCCGCCCTGCTTATCGCGTTTGTGCTCACCAACGATTGGCACCGGCAGATATTCCACTTTGACCGCGCAAGCGAAACCTGGAGCAACGACTACACGTATGGCTGGGGTTACTTTCTCTTTCTGGCGTGGACGGCTTTTAACATCGTTGCCTTTTTTGTCCTGGTGGGACGGTCCTCGTCTTATAGAATTCAGCGCTTTTCGGGCACGGCGGCACTCGTGTTGCTGGGCGGCGCGTTCTTTGCCGCTTCGTATGCCCTGCGTGTGCCCTGGGCGTGGAAACTCAACCTTTCGCTGGTCTATTGCGTGCTGTGCGTAGTAACACTCGAAATTTGCCTCGATTGCGGCGTCATCCCGTCGTATCACGATATCGCCGGCATCTTCGATACCCTGCCGCTCGACCTCAAGGTCCTGACGCGCGACTTGCAGGCGGCATATGCCACGCCGATGTCGGGACCAATCACGCCAGATGTGCGCGAAGAGCTTCGTTCGCAGGAGTACGGGCGTGCCCACGCCTTTACCGTGGCGTCTGCCCCCGATGTGATGTATCGAGCTTTTCCGCTGCTGGGCGGGTCGGCTCTCCTTGCCCAGGAGGTCTCGGAGCTCAACGAGCTCAATCGCGAGCTGGCGTATCGGCGTATGGAACTGCAACGTCAAAACGAACTGCTCGCGGCCGACTATGACCTTAAGGCGCATTTGGCAGACCAGGAGGCCGAGGCGCTGCTGGTTCAAGATGTGGACCGGGCGCTTGCCCGCGCGCTCGATGAGATGTACAGCCTGCTGAGCTCGCTGCCTCCGCTTACCGACGAGGCGTCCTCGCATGAGCGTTACCGCATGCTGCAGTGCGCCAAAATGCTCGTTGCCTATTGCAAGCGCAAAGGGTCACTTACGCTGGCGCAGCACGAGGAGAGCGGCTTTGACCGCGACCGTATTCAGCTGATTGCCAACGAGCTCGCAAGCGATCTGCGCACCATCGATGTCGACTGCGCCTCGATTGTCGCCATACGCCGCCCACTGCACGCCAGTACGGTAAGCGCGCTGTACGACTGCGTGTACGACTTTGCGTTTTTTGCCTACACCACCGATCATCCGGCGCTTATGTATCACTTGGGCGACCACGACTCGTGCAGTGTCGAGCTGCGCGCCACGCTCTTTTCCAACGATGAGGACGATCTTTCGCGAACACCCGCCGCCCACGAGCTCGAGGTCGCGCTGCAGGGGCGAAACGTGGCGTATCGTCTTGAGGGCGAGCCCGGTCAGCTGCGCATGATCGTCTTGATGCCGCGGACGGGTGAGTGACCATGCAGATTCCGCTTATCCTTCCTCAGATTGTCGCGCTCGACGTCGTCTTTGCCCTAGCGGCATGCCTGCAGACCATTCACGTTCCGCTCATCGCGTCGCGGCGCTCGTCCTATAACCGCAAGGTGATTTGCGCCTACGAGGCGAGCCTTGTGCTTCACCTGATGATTTCGGCGCTCATCTTATTCGCGTCGTCTGGCTCGTATCTGGTGGCGCCGCTTGACGTTTGCGCCAGGGCAATGGGCGGAGTGCTGTGGCTCAATGCCGCGATCTTTGCCTATGGCGTGGTCCTTATGGTGCACTATCGTCGCCCTGTCATGCTGGCCGAGCTGCTGCTTGTTGTCGCCGTTACACCGCCGGTGGTTTTTGCCATGGGCTCGGCGTGGGCCGTTGTCCTTATCGCAGAGGGAGCGTTCTTCCTGTTCCGCTCCATCGCGGCGCTTTTGATGGACGTCCGTAACCGCCAGGAGGACATCACCGCGTTCTCGACGATTGAAACCATCAACGTGATTCCCGTGGGCATTCTGTATCTAGACCCGAGGGGCCATCCGCTGCTCATGAACCGCTGCATGCGAAAAACCTGGCGGAGCTTCATATGCCCACCGATCTAGGCGATATGAGCGGTACATGGAACGACCTGCGCAAACTCAGCATGCAAATGCTCGGAAGCAGCAGGAACCGTGTGCGGATTAATCTGGACCGCTTTGGTGAGGCGCGGGCGGTGGTCGAGGTTTCTCCCGCCGAGATTCGCTTGTTTGTGCACGATGACGTTATGGTTTCGGACCGCCTCTTCGAGCG
This sequence comes from Collinsella sp., assembly GCA_048201895.1. GTDB lineage: Bacteria > Actinomycetota > Coriobacteriia > Coriobacteriales > Coriobacteriaceae > Collinsella. The sequence goes on from DBFBGO010000005.1 coordinate 6,307, forward strand.
CATTATCGGTCTGGATGTAACAGAGTATGCGCATGCCCATGATCGCCTAGCGCAAGCCAACCACCTGCTTGAGCTTGCGGGCCAAGAGCGCCAAGCCCAGATTGAAGAAGTCAAAAAAGTTGCTGACAATGCGGCCTATCTGCGTATGCGCGCTCGCGTGCACGACGTGATCGGGCGGCGCCTGTCCATCCTCCATCGTTATCTGGAGGAGGGGCGCCTGGATGATGAGTCACTCGAGCAGATCGACCCGCTGCTGCGCTCAATCGCTGCCGATCTGCGCAGCGGGGGCGACACCGAACCGGCAGAGCAACTGGGCGATATCGTCCATGCCTTTGGCCTGGTGAGCGTGCAGATCGATGTGGAGGGCGAGCTGCCAAGCGACGCGCGTGTCGCCGCAGCCTTTCTGCAGATTATCCGCGAGGCCTCGACCAATGCCACCAAGCATGCGCAGGCGCATCGGGTCCATGTACGTCTGCGGCAGGAGACGTCGGAAGGCGGCGCTGTTGCGCGGATGACCGTTTCTAACGACGGCGCGCCTGCACCCGTATCGTATCGCGAGGGAACGGGTATCCCAGGTATGAGGCATGTCGCACAGAATCTGGGCGGCAGCCTGGAAGTCCACACCGCCCCGCCCTTCACGCTTACGGTGTCCACCCCGCTCGCCTCCAACGCTACGGTCCAAAGGAGAAGTTCATGATTCGCGTGTTAATCGTCGAAGACCAGGCTATCTTGCGCGAGAGCCTGGCGCGCTCCGTTGGCGACCAGCCCGATATGACCGTTGTTTCCGCCATTGCCGATGCTTCCGAGGCCTTGGGTGTCGCGCTCAAGGAGTGCCCGGACATGATACTGATGGACGTATGCACCGAGCATGATTCCAACGGCATCGTGGCGGCGGCGCGCATTAAAGAACAACTGCCCGAGTGCCGCGTCATTATCATGACGGGTGTGCCCGAAATCACCTTTGTGGACCAGGCGCGCGAGGCGGGCGTCGACAGCTTTGTGTACAAGAACGTCGGTATCGACGAGCTATTCGCCGTGATGCGCTCCACGCTGGCGGGTTACTACACGTTTCCCAAGCCGCGCGAGAGCATCTTCTCGGGCACGGCGGCCCTCGACGATGTCGAGCTGTCGATCTTGCGCCTTGCCTGCGAGGGTAAAAGCCGCCGCGAGATCGCGGCCGAGCTGTTTATGAGCGAGGGCACCATCGAACGCCGCATCTCGGAGATTCTCAATAAGACCGGCTACGACAACATCATGCGCTTGGCCGTGCGCGCAGTAACGGAGGGCAGCATCGTTCCCAACATGGAGCGCTAGCGCTCGTTACGCATCGGCATAAAGCGGCGGGGCCGCAGGATCAACTCCTGCGGCCCCGCCTGGTGTGCGCGGATGTGTCCGCCAATCCGCGGCTGTCGTGGTCTGCCGCTATGCGATGGTCGCGGTGTAGGAGGCGGCGTCCTCGTAGGAATCGGTCAGGTAGGCATCGATGCCGATGGTCGTGTTGACGAGGTCGTCAAGGCTATCGAGTGTGCCGTTCGAGAAGGTGAACTCTTCGGTGGCGTTGGTGCCGGGCATCAGGTGAGCCGAGAACCAGGCTTCCTTCATGGTGCCGTTGACGTTGGTCTTGCCGGTGGGGGCGTAGAAGGTCAGGTCCTTGTCGCTCTTGTTGATGATGTTGACGACAAAGCCGATGTCGCCCCAGTCGTCCTTGAACTTCTCGGTGATGGTGATGGTGCACAGATCGTCATCGGCGACGGTGACGGCGGGGGAGATTTCGACGCTCTGGACATCTTCGTCTTCGACGGTCTCATCGATCTCTTCTTCCTTCTCGGCCGCCTCGCGATCCTTCTTCACCGTACCGGACAGGTTCTTGTCGGACTTGGTAAAGACAAGATTGCCGTCATCTTCTTCGAGAATGAGTTTGCCGTCCTTGAGCTTCATGTCATGCGACTCGTCTTCGGCGGCGATGGTTACGGTGGCGGCGTCCTTTGCCTCCCATTTAAGGTCGACGACTTCAAGGAACAGGTCGAGGGCGCCGTACCGTCCTCATCGAGAATCAGGACGCAGTGGACACCCCAATCCTTGAGCATCTTCATGTACTCATCGGTCAGCTCTTCGCCCTCCAGGGTTCCACCCGGGAGTTCCCAGCTGCCGACGAAGTTGGCCTTGGGGTCTTTGCCGCCGCCGCTGCAGCCCGTCAGGGCAAAGGCGAGCGCCAGGACGCATGTCAGAAATGCGAGTACGGACTTTTTGAACGTTGTCTTCATGGTGTCCTCCTTTATCGAACGATACCTATAGAAACAAATGCGGGGGTGGCGGAACCCCGCCAATTACCAGATAGAGGGGCTAGGGCCTGGGCGTTCCGCAGTTGCGGCAGAACTCGCCGCCGTTTTCGCTACCGCAGTTGGGGCAGAACCACTTGGTCGGTGCCGGGGCGGGTGCCGTAGTCGGCTGCGGGGCGGCCTGCTGCTGTGCCTGGCCGGCGGCGAACAGCTGGCTGGCGTTCATGCCGCCCATGCCACCTGCCATGCCCATGCCCATAAAGCCTGCCATCGCGCCGTTGGGGTTGGCGGCTGCCGCGCGCATTGCGTCGCTCTGGGCGCTGGCGATGTTGGCTGCCGCCATGGTGGGATCGCGCATAACCGCGGCTTTCTGCAGGTCCTTGATCATCTGCTCGTCTTCTTGCGAGGCGGCGATGGAGTTGACGCCAAAGCTCACGATCTCGACACCACGCAGGTCGCGCCAGTCGGCAGAGAGGACCTCGTTGAGCGCGCGGGCGAGCTCGGTGGTGTGACCGGGGATGGCGCTGTGGCGGATGCCCATCTCCGAGATCTTGGCAAAGGCGGGCTGCAGGGCGGTGAGCAGCTCGGACTTAAGCTGGCTGTCGATCTTGTCGCGCGTGTAACTATCGGTCACGTTGCCGCATACGTTGGTGTAGAACAGCAGCGGGTTGGTGATGCGGTACGAATATTCGCCGTTGCAACGCACGGAGATGTCGACGTCCAGGCCAATGTTGTTATCGACCACGCGGAAGGGCACGGGCGAGGCGGTGCCGTACTTGTTGCCGATGATCTCCTTGGTGTTGATGAAGTAGACACGCTGGTCCTTGCCCGCGTCGCCGCCAAAGGTAAAGCGGCTGCCGATATTGGCGAAGGTCTCCTTGATGGAATCGCCCAGGTTGCCGCTAAAGACGCTCGGCTCGCTGCCGGTATCGAAGACGAACTCACCGGGCTCCAGCGCGACTTCGATGATCTTGCCGTTTTGCACCACGAGCATGCCCTGGCCGTCGTTGACGGCGATGACCGAGCCGTTGGAGATGACGTTGTCCTCGCCGCGCGTGTTGGAGCTGCGGCAACCGGTGCGTTTGCTGCCCTTGCAGGCCAAGACGTCAGCAGGCATCGATTCGCAGTAGATAAATTCCTTCCACTGGTCGGCCATGACGCCGCCGGCAGCTCCCAATCCAGCTTTCAAGAGTCCCATGGTGATCTTCCTTTCTCGTCAAAGGCCGGGTGGTATTGGTTGGATTGCTTAGTCGTCCTTGTCGTCTTTCATGACAACGGTGGTCTCGGTGTGGCTGAAGGTGTCGTGCTTCTCGGTCAGGTCGAGCTCGCCACAATACTCATCGGCATGGGTTGCTTCGTTGGCCGTCTTGAGCTGGCCTACCAGCAGCACGTCTCCGATGATTACGATGATCAGCGGCGCAATGATGTCGATGAGGATGCCCTCGATATCAAAGGTGAGGTAATCCGGATCGAAGGCGTATTCCCCCATAAAGAGAATCTGGGAGAGGATAAATCCGATCACGAAGAACAGCACCGAGGCGATGGCGAGCTTGGGCTTGGAGCAGGGGAGTTCGCCGACCAAGCGGCCGGTCTGGCCGTTCATGGCAAACAGGTAGCTCTTGCCGTTCCACGAGGTGGAGAGCATCCAGACGGGGAACAGGGCGTAGTCGCTGTCTTCCCAGGTGTAGTCGAGCTGCTTGCTTTCGACCGTAGCATCGTCGTATTCGTCGACGACGGTCTCGCGCAGGGCCGAGATCGTGCTTTCTTCCATACGGCGCTCGGCGCGCGCCTTGCAGGTCTCGCAGTCCTCGTCGTAACGGTTGGCGATGTAGCCGGGCATATATGCGACCGAGAACGGACGCAGTGCGCCGTAGTCAAACGGCTCGATGGCGTCCATGTGGCCGTCGGGCATCTTGAACGATCCGTCGACGGGCACGCGCTTAAACGAGATGTTGCCCTTGCGATAGGCATCGTAGTGGTCGGTGGTCGTGACGGTGCGGTCGGATTCCTCGGTCACGGTCTCGTTGGTCGCGTCAAAGTACACTTCGCCGTCAACGCGGGCACCGTAGAGCCAAAACGGCACGTAGACACCTTGGACCTCGTCGATGTGGTTGCCGGTGACAAGGCTCTTGGGCAGCAAGATCTTGCCCTTGTAGTGTTCCTTGAGTGCGGCCGTGACGTCATCGCGCCCGAGCTTAAATGGAATCACCAGGTCGGGCGAGAAGTCGCCCGAAAGCTGACCGGGCGCTACGGCGGAGTTGCCGCAGTACGGGCAGGTGGTGACAGCGACGGTGCCGTCGGACATGAGCTCGGCGCCGCACGACGAGCAGATGTAACCGGCGTTTTGAGCCAGCTCCTGCACGGCATCGTCGACAGCAGGCTTGGGGGCCGCGGCTGCGGCATCGGCTTTGACATCCGCCTTGTCCTGGCGCTCGCGATAGAGGGCCTCGACTTCTTCGACTTCAAAGCGCGAGTCACAGTAGTCGCAGACGAGCTTTTGCTCGGCGCTTGCAAAATGCAAGGGGCCACCGCAGGCAGGGCACTGATAGCTAACGCTCTCGAAGGCCATGATCGGTCCTTTCGCTGCCGGAGGCTATGCGCCGATGGCGCCGCCGCAGTATTCGCAGCGCCCACTGGCATCGGGAATGGTGGTGGCTCCGCAGAAGGGGCAGGTCACCGCGGTCTTGGGGGCCTTGGCGGCCACGACGCTGTCGCGCGTCTCCTGGCGCAGCTGCACCAGCGCGTCGCGGACCTCGGTTGCCTGGCGCTTGGCCTCGCGGTATTCGATGGAGCCGCGCTGATCGATGGTGGAGTCGTTCACGCGCAGGTTGATCTCGGTAAAGTACGGCGTGTTGACGTGGATGGTCAGATTAAAGTCGTAATCCAGGTCGTAGCGCGGCGGGTTGTAGCTCTCGCGCTCGCCGTCCTTGGTCTCGCGATAGATCTCGGTGCGATGCTCGTCGATATCCATATCGCAGCCGAGTACCTGCGAGAACTCGATGATGTCGGGATTGGTGTCGCGCCAGCGGCTCTGCGAAGTGATGATCAGCAGGCCCGCGTCCTCATCGAGCATAATATTGGTGCGCCCGGCAGAAAGCGTGCGCGTGGGGTTGAACGAAGACAGGCGTTCGGCGTTGCCCTCGCGGTAGGCGAGTTGCTCACGGATGTCGTCCGCGGTGCTGGAGCGATAGCCGTGAAAGTAGGGGGAGAGCTTGCCGGCGCACTTTTTGCACAGGTAGCCTTCATTGATTTTTGTCTTACCTAGAAGTTCCAGCTCGGTACCGCAAATCGCGCACTCTTTCTTCTCGAACATCTTGTCAAAGAAGCCCATGGCTGCCTCCCATCAACTGGTAGCGTGTGTCACTTTTGATGATGGGGGAGTGCGCGATCCTTCGCGATACCCAGACGGCTCAAGGAGTCTCCACAACTGGGACACATGGCCCATTTTGACTAGTCATTGGGGACGTTCTTAAACGACTAGTCAGCAAAGCGCCCGGCGAGCATTAGCTGCTCGCCGGGCGCCAATAATCTGCTGCCGACACAGGCAATCGACGACAAGGCCAATTAGTCGGTATCGAGACCCTCCTCCAAGTATTCCTTAAAATACGGAAGGTCAAAGCCAACCCTTCCTCGACCACGTTCCCCGATAATTCCCTGCTCAATCAGGCGAGCGCGGTATTGCGACGCATAATTGCTCTTTACGCCCATTCGCTGCGCAATATCCGCAATCTTACTCTCGCCCTCATCTACAAGCATTGCCTCCAAAAATGCCTTATCGCCTTCGGAAAGTTCGTAATACGTCGGCGCCAGCACGCGCTGTTCCATGTCAGAACGCGCAAGAGCAATGCCCTCCGCAGCATCTTGGGCCGTAATTTCTTCTGCTTGGGGCCGCACATCCCAGGAGCGGAATCCTACCAGCTGCATAAGAAACGGAAAACCGCCGATGGCATCCACCATCTTCTGAAGGCCGTCGGCGCTCACGCGCCTGCCACCGCCCTCTATGGTTCCGTTCAATGCAGCGGCAATTTCCTTGTCGCTAATATTCCCCAAATGATGCTGGACCGATCGGCGTAAAAACGAAACGGACTGGTTGCGCAGCAACATTGAAACCTGATGAGGCAGCCCCGCCATCAGCACACCCACGCGTCGACCTTCGCGCACAAACATTTGGTACGTAGAGGCAAAGCTAATCATTTCATCGAACGAAGCCGACACCTCATCGATCGTGAACAGCAAACCGATATCATATTTGTCCAAAGCCCTTATAAGGCGAGTCATCCGCGTGCGCCAGTTTGCCGAAGGAGCTTGCTCCGGCTCCCATTCCACGCTAAATAACTGGCCCACACTTAGGCCCCTTAGTCTCGGATTTAAGCCGCTATCGATATACTCAGCCGCAACTTCACTCGTTTGCTCGTAAATGTCTTCCAGCATTCCAGGAGCAGCAGCCACGCCGACCGAAATCCAACCATGCCTTTGCGCCTCAGAGCTAAGGTACGAAAGCAGGGCGGTTTTGCCCGTTCCTCGTGCGCCAACATAAATCGTTGCTAGGTTGGGATCGCCGGGGCCGCGGTCGAGCGCCCGCACAACATCGTCAATAAGATACGTGCGGCCGGCCATAATTGGCGGAACGATGCCAAATGTCGGCGTAAACGGATTGTTGGACACATCCATGGGACACTCCCCCGTCAGCTTCTACCCTGCTTTCACTAGTTTTGCAAGCTTTAACTTTCTTTGCAAGTTTGAATGTCTTTTGCTTTCTTTCACTTCTTTTAACAAAGCGCCCGGCGGGCATTAACTGCTCGCCGGGCGCCTTGGTTAGGAGGCTACGATTATTGGGAAAGCCTAGGCTGGGTCCTCGCGGCCACTCATTGGGGACGTACTTAAATGAGTGGTCATGGGGGACGCTCTTTGGGAGGGCAGTTTGCGTGGCGGTTATGTGGCCCACGGTGAGACCTACGTCGGCGATATGTTGCTTCGTCTGACCAAAGTAGAGGCGTAAAACAGAGAGATAATCGGCTCCGGGCGCGATTTACCGCATGATCATCATAAGGGGTCAGCCCCTGTGGTGGTCGCGGCGGTGCACGTTCGGAGTTATGATGCGTGAGGGGCGAATATGCAGGAGTTCTTTGGAATCGATGTGGGCGGTACGGCCGTTAAATGGGCTGTGCTGGGCGAGGATTTTTCCATTCGCGAGCGCGGGAGCCTGCCGACGGGCTTTACCACGGCTGAGGAGACGGTTTCGGCGTTGATCGGGCTCGTCGAGCCGTACTGTGAGCGCGTGAGCGCCGTAGGCGTGAGCGCACCCGGCGGTATCTACGAGGGAGACGTCACGGGAACGATTCATCGCGGCGGTGCGCTCACGTTTATGGACGGCTGCCCACTGGGAAAGCTCATGCGCGAGGCGCTGGGGGTGCCGGTTGCCGTCAATAACGATGGTAAGTGCTGTGCACTCGGTGAGTATGCGGCTGGCGCCCTGCGCGGGACGCGTTGTGGCGTGGTGCTCGCTATTGGCGCGGGCATCGGCGGCGGTATCGTCATCGACGGCAAGGTCCTGCGCGGCGCGCACTGCTTTGCAGGCGAGTTCAGCTTCTTGCGCAACGATGTCACGACTGCCGCGAACATGGGAAACTCCTTTGCCGATTCGGGCGGTTGGCGTGCGCTCCGCGATGCTGTCGTTGCCGAGAAGGGCCTGCCTGCGGGTTCTCCGGTGGACGGCCGCCGTGTCTTTGAGTGGATCGCGGATGGCGACAAGGCGGCACAGCGCGCGCTCGACCGCTACGCTCGTGCCTTTGACGGACAGCTCATCAACCTGCAGGCCGCGCTCGACCCCGAGGTCTTTGTGATCGCAGGCGGCATCTCGTGCCATCCCGAGCTCGTCGATGCCCTGCGTGCGCAGATGCCGCTGGCCCTCGCGAGTTACGAAGGGACCCTTGCCGGCATTCCTGTGCCGCAGATAAAGGCGGCCGAGCTCGGCAACGACGCCAACCTTTACGGTGCTGTCCAGGAGGCCATGCGCCTGATGTAGCGCGAGCCAAACGAGGCTGTCGAAAAAGATAAAGGCCGGCGTTAACCCCATTGTTCGGAAAATCATTGATCCCGAAAAGCCTTTACAGAATGCCGTGGCCTCAAAGCGCGCCCGCACCGACGCTTCGCCTGCGCTAAACTGGAGAGCACGTACGCGATTACGAGAGGAGCCCGCATGGAGGCTTACAAGCAAGAGTTCATCAAGTTTATGGTCGAGTCCGACGTTCTTAAGTTCGGCAGCTTTACGCTCAAGAGTGGCCGCCAGTCCCCGTTCTTTATGAACGCCGGCGCTTACGTGACGGGCTATCAGCTCAAGAAGCTGGGCGAGTATTACGCCCAGGCCATCCACGATAACTTTGGCGACGACTTTGACGTGCTGTTTGGGCCGGCCTACAAGGGCATTCCCCTGGCCGTCGTGACCGCGATTGCCTACCACGAGCTGTACGGCAAGGAGGTCAAGTACTGCAGCGACCGCAAGGAGGCCAAGGACCACGGCGCCGACAAGGGCAACCTGCTGGGCTACGAGCCCCAGGACGGCGACCGCGTGGTCATGGTCGAGGACGTCACCACCAGCGGTAAGTCCATCGACGAGACCTATCCCAAGGTCAAGGCTGCTGCCGATGTCGAGATTAAGGGCCTGATCGTGTCCCTCAACCGCATGGAGGTCGGCAAGGGTGGCGTGACCACCGCGCAGAAGGAGATCGAGGCAAAGTACGGTTTCCCCGTCGCGAGCATCGTTTCCATGGCCGAGGTCGTCGAGACCCTCTACAACCACGAGATCGACGGCAAGGTTGTCATCGATGACGAGCTCAAGGCCGCCATCGATGCCTACTACGAGCAGTACGGAGCACGTTAGTTACGGCGTTTTACCAAACGCCGTAACTGCTCGACGCTGCGCGGGCCGCATTTGGACAATCTGACGTTCAACTTCAAGGGCGCGACCAGAAGGTCAGCGCCCTTTCGTTTCACGTCACCTTGTCTCAAATGCGGCCCGCTCGCTGTCGTTGCCAAAACATCGGCGTTGCCGGACTAGTCATTGGGGACGTTCTTGTTTGGCTAGTCATTTAAGAACTTCCCCAACGACTAGCCAGAAATGAGCGTGGATAATCTCCCGGTTTTGGCCTGTGTGCGGGCTCAAAGTGGGAGATTATCCACGCTCGTTAGATAGGCGTCTAAAATCCACGCTCGTCGCTACTTGAGTCCGGGCAGGCGGGTGTAGGGGAACGAACGCTCTAGGAATTCGGCGCAGCGGGCATAATCTTTGGCAAAGTAGCTGCTGTAGAGCGAATCGAGCACGTATTGCACGGCGATGTGGCTCGCGAACTGCGTGATGCGATGCGTCATGCTCTCGTGGTCACTTACCGTAAGGTAGGCGGCAAAGCCGGGGTGAATGCGAGCGCAATAAGGCGTGCCGATGACGATGACCGGGACATGCCGACTGCTGAGAATCGGCAAGATGTCCTTGAGGTTGGGGGCAAGGCCGCTGTAGGAGATGACGATTGCCGCATGGTCGGGACCCGAGGCGAGCGCCGTTCGCACCTGGGCCTCGACACCGTTGTGGCACGTTGCGCTTTTACCGGCGGAGAGCAGGCGATCGCGGAACATTCCCGCTGGATAGAGGTTGTGCGAGCCCGTGTAGATGTCGACCTGTCGGGCGTTCGCGATGAGCTTGGCGGCGTGGTCAAGCTGCGTGGGGTCGAGCAGCTCCTGCGTTTCGGCCAGCGTGGTCTGGTAGAGTCCCTCCATGCGCTCCATGACCTGCGCAGGGGTGGACGTAGCGTCGAAGGGAAAGTTGATATCCACGTCACGTCGGTTGCCCGATTCGGTTGCCAAGCGGATGAGCTCGACCTTGAGGTCCTTGAAGCCCTCGAGGCCGAGCTTTTTGCAAAACCGGTGCACGCTCGCGACCGAAACATTGGTGCGCGCGGCGAATTCCTTGATGGAGAGTCCGCGGATGTCCTCGCCGATGGCAAGGCTGCAATGCCGAGTTGTTGCTCGGTGGGGGTGGGGCCCTGCGCCTCGGTAATCTTGCGCTTGATATCCATGCGAACTCCCGCACTCGCTAAATCGGCTAAAAGGGGGCAGGCTTATTTTGGCACGTTTCGGTCGGTATCAGGAAGTGCCAGGGGCGGCGGCAGTCCGTGAGAGCGAAAAGAAGTATCGGGTTTGGCGCGCCCGCTTCTGCCCGTCCCGCGCGTGGGCGATACTCGGCTTATCGACCCGCGATACAAAGGAGATGCTCATCCCACGAGCACTACCGGGAAGGGCTCGCGATTCGAGTCCCCACCTTAGCATTTGAACCATTCGGCACTATAATTACCGTAGGCATGCGCACAACGTTGCGCTTAATCAAGAGGAGAAAACGTATGGGTCTGTTTGATATGTTCAAGAAGAAGGCTGAGCCCGCGGCTGCCGCTGCTCCGGCCTCCATCTCTGCTTCTGCCGGCGCCGACGTGCTGTGCTCGCCCGTCAAGGGCAAGGCCATCAAGATGGCCGACGTGCCCGATCCCGTCTTTGGCGGCGAGGTTCTGGGCAAGGGCTGCGCCGTGTGGCCCGAGGACGACCTGGTCTACGCTCCCTGCGACGGCAAGGTGACCGTCACCATGGGCCACGCCGTGGGTCTGCAGTCCGATAGCGGCATCGAGGTTCTGGTGCACGTTGGCGTCGATACCGTCAACATGAACGGCGACGGCTTCGAGGGCTTCGTCAAGGCCGACGACGTCGTGAAGGCCGGCCAGCCCATACTCAAGATCGACCGCGCCAAGATCGCTGCTGCCGGTTACAAAGACTGCGTCGTCGTGGCCGTGTCCAACACCGCCGAGTTTGCCGATGTCGAACTCGCCGTCGAGGCCGACTCTGCTGTCGCCGCCGGTGACGCCATCGTTAAGGTCGTCCGCAAGTAAACTGCGGCATCCAAAGGATGTGCAAGGGTGGTCGGGTTTTCCGGCCACCCTTTATATTGCACCGTGGGGAAGCGTTTTATTGCGCGTTGGGCGGGCTTGCAAACCGTTCGGACGCTAAAACGAACCGACCGCGCCTTCGCGTTGCCGAGGGTGTTCATAAGTGGATAGTATGGGCTTGCTTATTACAACGTGTGCCGCGTCCGGGAAGCGCGGTGCCGCTCATTGGGAGGAACAACATGAAAAAGAAGCTGCTGCTTGCGCCCCTCATGGCCGTCTTGGTTGCATGCGTGGTTGTGCTTTCCGGCTGTGGAGGTCCTTCGGTTGAGGAACTCATCACCGATGATCTTACGACGCAGTTTGACGAGGTCAAGAACGGTGGCAACGACTTCCTCTCTGGTCTGGAGGAGGCTTCGGGCGACGAGTTCGAGCAGCTGGGTATCGATCCCAGGGAGTACGCCAAGACCTATCTTGAGGGCTTTGACTACAAGATCGGCGACGTGACGGTCGACGAGGACAAGGGTGTCGCGACCGCCGAGGTCTCTATTACATGCAAATCTATGAACAAGATCGTCGAGGACTTCTCCACCCAGTATCAGGAGAAGGTTGCTGCGCTTGACACGGTTCCTTCCGATGACGAGCTGTACAAGATGGCCGGTCAGGTTATGGTCGATGTGACCAAGGCCACCGAGCCCAGGAAGACCACGGTTATCTTCAAGTACACCTGCAACGACGATGGCGAGTGGTCTGCCGACGACTCCGTCAACTCCGAGATGATGGATGCAATGCTGAGCTAGTTCGTTGCGGCGTTTTACCAAACGCCGCAACTGCTCGACGCTGCAAGCCCGCCAGAGCGGCAATCTGCCTTTCAACTTCGGTGGCATGACCAAAAGGTCAATGCCGCCTTGTTTCAAGGCGCCTTGCTCGCTCTGGCGGGCTTTGGCTGTCGTTGCCAAAACAATGTCGTTCCCTTGGTTGGCTTAAAGTGGCACTTTTACCTGCGACGTTGCCATCGCTGAAGTAGTCATTGGGAAGGCGGCAGTTGGGGACGTTCCTTTTCTGCCGGCAGTTGGGGACACTCCTTGTGCTAGCGTTGCATCGAGTGCTTGGGAAACCGCGACCCGGTTTTTGGCCGAATAGAGGGTCGCATTTTCCGGATGGGGTGGATTGCGGAAAGTGCGACCCGGAATATTGCTCTGAAATGGGATGCGGTTTCCCTGATGCGCCTCAAACGGAAAGCGTATCCCATTCCGGACATTCCGGAGCTCCAAAACGGGATGCGCTTTCCACGCGGAAGAATTGTCGCAGCTGCGTTAAGCAGTGTCGCTCGTTACTCGCCCAGGATCAGCGCTGCGAGCTCGCCCTGGGTGTCCACCACGTAGTCGGCGCCGGCGGCTTCCAGCTCTGCGCGGCCGCGGAAGCCCCAGCTGACCCCCGCGCTCTTAAGGCCGGCGTTGTGGCCGGTCAGGATATCGACATTGGAATCGCCTACGTAGAGCGTGGTCGTTGGGTCGGCGCCTAGCTCTTTCATCACATGCAGCGTAACAGGCGCCTCGGGCTTGGGGGGAAACGCATCGACGCGGCCCTGTACCAGCGCAAAGCGCTCGGAACCAAAATACTTCTCGATAAGCGGAGCCGCCGAGATGTGGTCCTTGTTGGTGAGCACGGCAAGCTGCACGCCCGCCGCGTGCAGGCGGTCGAGCATCTCGATCGTGCCGGCATAGGGAGCGGTGTGGTCCTCCTTGTGCTCGCCGTAGTAAGCCCTAAACTCGGCAAGCGTCTGCTCAAATATGCGGCCGTCGCCCGCATACTCGGCGGGCATAAAGCGCTCAACCAGCTTGAGCATGCCGTTTCCCACCTTGTAGCGGTATTCGTCAACGGCAAACGTGGGCCAGCCGTGCGTCTCGCAGGTATGGTTGCCGGCGGCCGCCAGGTCCTCGAGCGTGTTGAGGATGGTGCCGTCCAGATCAAAAATCACATGGGAAAAAGCTGCTGCCATGAAAGCTCCCGTCATTGGGTTTAAAACGCACCTCATAATACTGGGCGTTCGTGTCTGGCGTGGTTGGAATCTGAACATCTCCAGGGATATCAGGTGACATCGCGCCAATCATGCGATTCCGCCCTAGCAAATTCTCGGCAGCTGCTCTCCCACGAGCATGTCGAGGATGCGGGTCGAGCCCCAGCCGGTGCGCACGCGCACGGCGGGACGGGAGCCCTCGGCAAGTGGCAGCACGCGACCGATGATGGCGGCATTCTCGCCGTAGCGGGCGGCGCGCATGGCGCTCAGCGCGGCATCGGCTTGTTCGGCCGGCACGACGGCAACCATCTTGCCCTCGTTTGCCACCTGTAACACATCGTAGCCGAGCATCTCGCACGCGGCCTGCACGTCGGGACGCACGGGCACGGCATCCTCGTCGACTTCCATGGCAACACCGCTAGCCTGGGCAAACTCGTTGAGTGTGGACGCTAGGCCACCGCGCGTGGGGTCGCGAAAGCAGCGCGTGTCGGGTGCTGCGGCCAAAACGTCGGCAATCAGGTGGTTGAGCGGTGCGGCATCGCTTTCGATGTTGCTCGAAAACGCCAAGCCCTCGCGCTGGCTCATGATGGCGATGCCGTGGTCGCCTAGCGTACCCGATACCAGGATGACGTCACCGGGCCGACAGTTTGCACCGCTGAGCGCTACGCCCGCGGGCATTTCGCCCACGCCGGCGGTATTGATGTAGACGCCGTCGGCGCCGTCACGCTCGACTACCTTGGTGTCGCCGGTGATAATCTTCACACCTGCCTCATGTGCCGTTTCGGCCATGGTCTGCACAATCTGGCGCAGCTTGTCCATGGGATAGCCCTCTTCGAGGATAAAGCCGCATGAGAGGTAGCGCACGTTAGCGCCCGAGGTCGCGACGTCGTTGACGGTTCCGCATACGGCGAGGCGGCCGATATTGCCGCCGGGGAAGAACTGCGGCGTTACCACAAAGCTGTCGGTCGACATGGCGATTCGCCCGCTGGCGGGCAGCGCGGCGACACCGGCATCGTTGCCCGCAAGCAGCTCGGGCGACCCAAAGGCATCCAGAAAGACCTCATCGATGATGCGTTTCATCATCTGGCCGCCGGAGCCGTGGCCCAGCAGGACAGTGCTATCGGTGGCAGTACGGGACATATCGAAAACTCCAATCGTGGGTGGAATTATATGGGTGAGGGGCGGCGTCGATCGGTCCGCCATTCGTTAGAACGGCGGAACCTAATAGTCGCGGTAGCGGTAGTACGCCGCGCAGCTGCCCTCGGAGCTCACCATGCACGGGCCGACGGGATGCTCGGGCGTACAAGCGTGGCCGAACAGGGGGCAGTCGCTCGGCGTAATGGCCCCGCGCAGCACGTCGCCGCAGCGGCACCCGCGTGGCTCGACCGTCGGCTCGATGGACACGTCAAAGCGCATGCTGGCATCAAAGTGCGAAAACTCGGGACGAATGGCGAGTCCCGAAGCCGCAATCGATCCCAGCCCGCGCCACGTGGTATCGCACGGCTCAAATACCTGCTCAACCAGCTGGCGCGCCACAGGATTGCCGTCGGCATTGACGCCGCGACGGTAGGCGTTGTCGATCGCGGGTTGCCCCTCAACAACCATCTGGACCAGCATGCAGATACCCTGCAAGATGTCGACCGGCTCAAATCCCGCTACCATGCCTGGAGTCTTAAACTCGTCGACCAAAAAGCCAAAGGGGGCTAAGCCCGTGATGGTGGCGACGTGGCCCGGCAGGATAAAGCCGTCGATAGTGGTCTCGGGATCGTTGGCGATGGCGCGCAGCGCCGGCGGCGTGGTCTTGTGGGCGCAGTAGACCGAGAAGTTCTGGAGTCCGCGTGCATCGGCCTCCAAGATGGCGGCGGCGATGGTGGGCGTCGTAGTCTCAAAGCCCACGCCCATAAAAATGACCGGGCGATCGGGGTTTTGCTTGGCAATGTCGAGCGCGTCGAGCGGGGAATAGACGATGCGAATATCGCGCCCTGCTGCCTTTTGCGCAGCGAGTGAGGTGGACGATCCGGGCACGCGCATCATGTCGCCAAAGGTGGTGATGATGGCGCCGTCTATGTTGGCGAGCGCGATTGCGTGGTCGATGTCGCGGTTGGCGGTGACGCAGACGGGGCAGCCTGGGCCGCTCAGCAGCTTGAGCCCGGCCGGCATAATGGAGCGAAAGCCATAACGCCCGATGCTCACGGTATGCGTGCCGCAGACTTCCATAAGGTTGATGGCGCGGTCGCCGACAAGCTCATGAATGCGCTCGATGAGCTCGCGAGCCAGCTTGGGATCGCGGAATGCCGAGAAGTCGATACCGGAGCGAGCCGGCTGCTCGGGCGCCACTAGTAAGCCTCCGCCGGGTTGGTGGCAAGCTGGTCTTCTTCGACCAGCTCGGACATGGCATTAACAAGCTCGAGCGTTTCCTGCGCTTCCTGCTCGTTGACAATCTGGATGCCAAAGCCGGCGTGTACGAGAATATAGTCGCCAACCTGCGCCGTCGGCACGAGTCTCAGCGACACGGGGCGCTCGATGCCCATCATGTCGACGGTGGCCTTGAGGTCGTCGTCGCGTTTGACTACTTTGCCGGGAACGGCCAGGCACATATTGTTCCCCTTTTATACGCTTTGCGCTGGATAGGCGCTTGATAATCCATCAGTTGATGGTAGCGCTCACGGGGTTTGCGGGCAAACGCGTTACGCCTGTGAGACGGCTGGGCACAGCGGCGTGCGAGGGTGAGCTACTGCGATGCAATCTGCGCAAGACGAGCGCTTGCGACTGCCGCCTGACCGTAGGCGATGCAGCCGTCGTTAACGGGCACGGTTTGGGGAATCAAGACAGTGGGACCCATGCTTTTGAGCTCGCGGGTGAGGAGCTGGAGCAAAAGGCGGTTCATGAACACGCCGCCCGAGAGCGCGACGGTATCGATGCCTTTGCGCGCGCAGATTTCGCGTGCGATTCGTGCCGAAGAGCGCGCGATGGCGATATGGAAGTCGAGCGCGAGCCTGTAGGCCGCAGTGCCGGCCCTGATTCCCTCCAAAAGCGCCTCAATAAGCGATCTGGAGTTTAGAACATGGCAGGCGTCCGGACGGGATGATTCGGTTACGGAAAAGCCGGCTATATTGCCGGCGGGGCAGGCACTTTCACTGCTGAGCGCGCGCCAGGCGGCGGCTTCGAGTTCTATGGCGGGTTCGCCCTCGTAGGTTGCCTTGTCGCAGATGCCCAGAATTGCTGCCGCGGCATCAAAGAGACGCCCCATGCTGCTGGTACGCGGGCTGTTGATGCCGCGCTCGATCATGGTGGCTGTCACGCTGCGCGTTTGTTCGTCGAGGCTGTCCAAAAGCCGAGCGGCACCTGGGTGCTCGAGCAGGCCGAGCTCACTGAGCAGGGCGAAGGCGTTGCGGCGGGCGTCGCGCACGGAGGCCGCCCCACCGGGGAGCGCCCAGGTGCGCAAATGCGCGGCGCGCTCAAAGCCGCCAAGGCTGGCAACAAGAAACTCGCCGCCCCAAATGGTCCCATCGGT
This sequence comes from Collinsella sp., assembly GCA_048201895.1. GTDB lineage: Bacteria > Actinomycetota > Coriobacteriia > Coriobacteriales > Coriobacteriaceae > Collinsella. The sequence continues at coordinate 23,041 of DBFBGO010000005.1, forward strand.
GCCGGCGCCGGTGCCGTCAAAGGCGATGCCAAGGACGCGCGCGTCGGTTGTAAGCTGGCCCGCGGCGATGGCTTCGGCCATTACGCTCGCGATATGCGCATGATGGTGCTGCACCTCGACGAGCGGCAGATTGCATTTTCGCGCCTGCTCGCGCGCCCACTGGCCCGATAGATAACTGGGGTGTACATCGCAAGCCAAGGCGGCGGGCGCCAAATCAAAGAGATCTTCCAAGCGCGTGCGCGCAGCGTTCCAGGCATCGAAGGTCCCGCCGTTTTCAACATCGCCGATATGCTGCGACACAAAACAGGTTGCCTCGCCGTTCGTCCCTTCACGCGTGAGCGCAATCGTGGCCTTTTGTTGTGGCCCGCAGGCGAGCACGCAGGACGGAGCGCGGTCGGGCGCCGGCAACGGCAGCGGCTGGGGTGCATATCCGCGAGCGCGGCGAACGGGCATAACGGCGCCGTTGACCACGCGCACCACGGAATCGTCATAGCGCGAGAGAATCGCGCGGTCGTTACCGAGCAACGCGTCGGCGATGCCGGCAGCAACGAGGTGTTCCCAGGCAAGGTCGTCGTCGGTCTCGATGGGTTCTTCGCTCAGGTTTCCGCTGGTCATGACGAGCGCGTGCATACCGCAGGCTTCTGCCGCGGCGAGCAACAGATGCTGAAGCGGCGTATAGGGGAGCATGACGCCGAGCTCGGGCAAGTCGTGTGCGACAGATGGCGCGAGGGCGAGGATGTCGGGGGAACCGTCGTTGTCCTCGCTAACAGTGCGCCGGCGCAGCAGCACGATGGGGCGGATACTGCCGGCGAGCAGATCGCGTTCAGCATCGTCGATATAGCACAGGCGCCCGGCATCGGCAAGACTGCGCACCATGACGGCAAGCGGCTTGTTGCTGCGACGCTTGCGACGACGCAGCTCGGCCATCGCCTGCTCGTTGGCAGCGTCACAGGATAGATGGAATCCGCCCAGGCCCTTGATGGCGACGATGCCACCGCTGGCCAGCAGCTCAACGCAGCGCTCGATGATAGCGTCGCTGGCCTCGCGTGTGGTGCCGACGGCCGGTGTCGCGGACGAATTCCCGCACGCATCGCCGTTCACAGCCTCGCGCCACGTAATATGCGGCCCGCAATCAAAGCAGGCATCGGGCTGCGCGTGAAAACGCCGGTCGAGTGGGTCGGCATACTCCGCGGCGCACTTGGGACACATGGGAAAACAATCCATCGACGTGGCCGCTCGGTCATAAGGCAGCGACCGAATGATGGTAAAGCGTGGGCCGCAGTTAGTGCAGTTGATAAAAGGGTAGTGATAGCGTTGGTCGGCGGGATCGAACAATTCGCGCAGGCAATCGTCGCAGGTAGCGATGTCGGGCGAGACGAGCGTCGTGTGCGCGGTCTGGTCCTGCGATGCTACGATGCGAAAGCCCTGTTCATCGGCGGCATCCCAACCGTTGGCTACCAGGTCCACAACCTCGACATGCTCTACGCGGGCTGCCGTAGGCGCATGCTCAGAAAGCGCGGCAACAAAAGCATCGAGCGCATCGGCCGGAGCGTGCGCCTCGATATGCACGCCGTCGCCCGCATTGAGCACCCACCCGCAAATGCCATGCGCCATGGCCTCGCGATACACAAACGGTCGCATGCCAACGCCCTGCACAATGCCCGTCACATGAATATGCACATGCCGCATGCGACACCCCTCATCAAAACCGACCAAAAAGGGACAGGTTTATTTTGGTAGGTAAAACTTCTAAACCTGCCAAAACAAACCTGTCCCTATTTGGCAGGTGCGCTGCGGGAAATCCCGCTACAGCCCCAGGCTCTGCTTGGTGGCGGCGCACGTGAGCTCGCCGTGCTTAACGCCGCGCAGGCCAAGCAGGCGGTCGGCTAGTTCGTAGACGCGCTCGCCGCGACCCTTGAGCGCCAGAATCTCCAAGCAGTTGTGGTGATCCAGATGCACGTGCATGGTCGATACGATCTCGTTGGTGTAGTCGTGCTGCACCTCGTCCAGGCGGCGCGTCAGATCGCCGGTGTGATGGTCGTAGATCATAGTGAGCGACCCGATAACGTGCTCATCGGGCGTGCGCATCTGCTCTTTGGCGATCGAGGCGCGAATCAGGTCGCGCACGGCCTCGGATCGGTTGGCCACGTCGCCGCGGCGTGCGATCTGCTCGTCAAAACGGCGCAGCAGGTCGTCGGGTGCGGTAACCGAAAAACGGACCAGCTCGGAGCCGGAGCCACTACAGTGGCAGCCCGCGTCACCGTCCGCCCCGTGCGGATGCTCGTGCTCGTACCCGCAGCCGTGCTCGTGTTCGGCCACCTTACACCAGCTTCACGGATCCGACGGAGTTGTGGTCGGCCTCGATGGCATCTTCGTAGCCCTCGAGTGCGTCGTGGGCCTCGTGCAGCGCGGCCATGGCTGCCTCGAGCTTGGCGCCGATGCGCTCCATGTCAAAATTCTCGGTCGCATGCAGCAGCTTATGGCTCCACTCATGAGCGAGCTCGATGGTGTCGTCGACCTGTTTGACGCTCATGGCAAGCTGGCTCATGTTCATTCCAACATCATGCATGGAAAATCTCCTTTTGTATGGGGCAGTTCAGTGGTTCAGATTTTACTACGCCCGCTCTGCGCGCAGCTGCATAAGAAAACGGGTACGAGTCCGTGCGACCCGCACCCGTTCACTGGGGGCTGTTTGTGACTACCATACTATCCGTGGTTGCACTCGGTGCATCCAGAAGTCCGGCGAGCGGTGCAAAAGCGCTCATGGACGGCAGGCAGACGGCAACATGCAACAAGCGTATTACAGATGCTTTTCCAGCAGCGCCTGCAGCCTCGCCTTGGGCAGAGCGCCAACCGAGCGGTCAATCTCCTCGCCGTTCTTAAACACAATCAGCGTGGGGATGCTCATGACGCCATACTTCATGGCCAGGTCCTGGTTGTCGTCGACGTTGCATTTGGCAACGGCAAGCTTGCCCGCCAGCTCATCGGCAACCTCGTCAACGATGGGCGAGAGGGAGCGGCAGGGACCGCACCACGGTGCCCAAAAATCAACCAGCACGGGAAGGTTGCCGTTAACGACGGAATCGAAATTTTCGGGGGTAATCTGCTTAATGTCAGCCATGGCGACCTCCATAATGTGACGCGGCTTGGCCGCGTAAAACTCAGTACGACCGTGCTTATACCCAGCCGCCCGCAAAGCAACCACTCGCGGGCAGCTCTTTTATATAATGGTGGGCACGCAAACGATTGGAGAGCGCATGGCCACGTCACAAAGCCAGAAAAAAGAAGCTATCGCCCAGGCGACCGAGCAGGAGCTCGCATCGCTCGCGGGTCGTGGCGTGCGTATCGCGGGCAACGCGTGCTCGCCGATCGTGCTGGTCAAAGGCGATCTGGACGAGGCCGAGCGTTCGGGTGGCGAGCTTGCCGCCGGCCCGGATGGCGCGGCGTTGCGCAAGGCGCTTGGGGCCATCGGCTACGCGCCCGAGGATTTTTGTGTGCTGGCAAGCGTCGCCGGCGCGGGCGACGGAGCTGTGGCGGTAGGCCACGCCCTGCCGTGCGAGCTGTTCCGCGAGGCGCTTGAGGCCTTGGACCCCGAGGCGGTCCTGCTGTTGGACGATCGCGCGGCCGATACCATGCGCGAGACCTATGCCGACATGCTCGTGGCAATCGACGACTTTGATACCGCCATGCTCAAGCCCGGCTTGGTCGCCCATGTGCAGGGTCGCCGCGTGCTCGCGCTCGACGGTTTTGAGGCAGCGCTCACTGACAAAGCCGCCAAGCAGCGCATGTGGGCATACATCAAGCAGCTGACTCCGGCGGCCGCCCCGCTGTAGCGAGCCCGCGTCGACAAACGACCCCGAGCGGACGGGCCGTACCCGCGGAACGCAAATCCGTCGCGCCCGCGCCCTTACATCACGGCGCGAAGCTCAAACCGGTCGCCGTTGATGCGGAACTGACAGTTGCCGTTCATGCGCTCCACAGCAAGCTTAATGCTCCTGGTGCCAAAGCCGTGGCCCGCATGCCGGGTCACGGGCATGCCGTCGACCATGCGCGGCGCGCGGTCAAACGTGTTGGAAACTAACAGCAGCAGCTGGCCGTCCTCTAATCGCAGGTCAAAGTCGACGAATCGCTTTCCTTGGGGTGCGGCGCTTGCGGCGGTGATAGCGTTTTCCAAGGCATTTGAGAGCACGCTAAACAGGTCGGCGTCACCTACGTGGATGGTTTCGGGTACGGCGGCGCGCAGGTTGGCGGTAATGCCGTTTCTATTGATATCCGAGTTAAATGACGAAAGCGCGATGTTTACGGTCTCGTTGGCGCAGAAGCGGCGTGCGGCGGTACGATCGCCGGCTTCGCAGAGTTCATCGATGCGTTTGAGCGCCTCGTCGGTGTGGCCCTCCTCAATTAAAGCGGCCAGGCCGCGTAGGAAGTGGCGCATATCGTGGCGAAGAATCGACAGCTCGCGCCCAGATTGACGCCAAGCCTCGAGCTCTTTGATGGCGGCGCTGTCGCGGGTTTCGAGCATCCAGCGCTCTCGCTCGGCGGTTTCCTTTTCTTCTTATTCGCGCAGGTAAACGGCAAGAAACATAAGATAGAAGGCACAGAGCGCAAATGCCAAAAACTCAACCGTTACCACCGAGCCCGAGTGGAACAGCGTGGTGTAGACGTTGGTGGCATAGTCAAAGACGTAATAGACGAGCGGCAGGATTAAAAGGATGCCCAGCTCGGTGGTGCTTTTAATCGCCAAGCGTGGACCGATGTCGCCGGCCAGATGCACCAGGACGGCAAAGACGGCGAGTGTGGTCGCGATACGCGCCAGATAGTACGCGATCTGCGAGTCGGTTGCGGCAAATGCGGCGATGCCCATCCAATTGCTGAACTGGCAGCTCAGATAAGCACTCGTAATGCCGAGCGCGGCAAGCAGCGGGCTCAGGCGGTAGCGCGCGCACAAATAGATGACGAGCGGCAGATGCACGACGAGCGGATATACCTGGCGGGCAAAAAGCTCGCCGCCGACGGCATTGGCGAGGCCAAATGCGCATCCGGTTACGGCACCGACCAACACCAGTTCAAGTGCATGACGCCGGTTGATCTCGACACCGCACAGTGCTGCCGAGGCAAAGACGCCAAAGAGCAGCGTCGTGGCGTGGTGGATTGCCCAAAGGACCATTTCGACCGAGGAGACCATCAGTGTCTCCCACCCTCAAAGCGCGCCGCAAAGTAGGCGTCTTGGAATCCCTGCTTGCAGCTGCGCGAAAGCGGGATGCACGCGCCCGAGCGCATGATGATGTCCGTGCGGCCAAAGTGATCGATATTGCGCAGGTTGACCTGGTAGCTGCGGTGGCATTAAAGAAGACCGCGTTTTGCTCCAAGAGGTCCTCGACGCTGCGGAACGACTCGAGTGCCTCGATATCGCGTCCGTCGCGCAGGTGGAAGACCACGTGCTTGTTGCGCGCCTCGGCATATTCGATGTCGGACAGGCGCAGGGCGTGGTAGCCAAAGGAAGTTTTGATCACGAGCTCGTCGGTTGCCGCCGGGCGCATGCTCGAAAGCTCGTCGAGTAATCGCGCCAGGCGTTCGTAAGTCACGGGCTTGAGCAGATAGTCGAAGGCGCGGACCTCGTAGGATTCCAGCGCGAACTCGGGCGACGAGGTGAGGAACACCAGGCGCACGGCGGTGTCGGCCTGGCGCAGTTCGCGTGCGGTGTCCATGCCGTTGACGAGCGGCATGATCATGTCGAGCAGAATGATGTCGGCGCGCGATGCGGCATGGCGGGCCAGCAGGTCCTCGCCGCGCGTGACGAGCGCAACATCGACCGCCGTGCCCGTCTCGGTCGACCAACGGTCGATCATCCGGTGCAGTCTATCTAGAAAAGCGACATCATCGTCGCAGGCAATAATCTTGAGCATTCGGCCCCCTTAAGTAGTTCGATTTTGCCACATCGGCTACGCGCCGCTTGCGGGGGTGCGGACCGTTTGCGCCCCACGGCGTGCAACTCGCGCCAAGCGGTATTGCGGTGGCGAAAGATGCCCCTTGCGCTACCGAAAGCCCGGCTATCCTCAGCTTGCCAGTTCGAAAATGGACCTGCCACATGACTGAATCTTTATTTCAACTTTACACCTAGGTTTACAGCTGTCTTGTCAGCTGTAAACCTAGGTGTCATACTAAAGCCCCAAGATTCGCCAAAAGAGAGGGGCCTTGATGGCACAGAGCGCGAACATGGATGCATCGGAGCTTGCACGCGACATTGCGGCCGGCTTGGCATCGGCAACGACGGCAACGGAGCGCGCGGCATTGGTGCCCGCAGAGCTCGTCGAGGCCATTCAGCAACTAAAAACCCAACGTGACGCGGTGATCCTGGCGCACTATTACGTGGCGCCCGAGGTCCAAGCCGTGGCTGATTACGTCGGCGATAGCTTCTACCTGGCAAAGCTCGCAAAAAGCCTGCCGCAGCAGACCATCGTGCTGTGCGGCGTGGAGTTTATGGGCGAGAGCGCCAAGCTGCTCAATCCCACCAAGACCGTGCTGCTGCCCGAGCCGGGCGCGGACTGTCCCATGGCTCACATGGTCAAGCGCGAGACGGTCGACGCCGCCCGCGCCGAGTACGGCGACGACCTTGCCGTGGTCTGCTACGTCAACTCGACGGTCGAGATCAAGAGCTGGAGTGACGTGTGCGTCACCAGCTCCAACGCCGTCAAGATTGTGTCCGAGCTGCCGCAGCAGCATATCCTGTTCATTCCCGACCAAAACCTGGGCCGCTTCGCAGCCGAGCGGGTGCCGCAAAAGCACGTCATCCTCAACAACGGCTACTGCCCGCGCCATCACATCATCACCGTCGAGCAGATCGTCGACGCGACGGAGGCCCACCCCGGCGCGCTCGTGCTGGCGCACCCCGAGTGCAAGGCCGACGTTCTGGCCGAGGCCGACTACATCGGCTCCACCGCCGGCATCATCAAGTATGCCGAGGAGTCGGACGCGAGCGAGTTCATCATCGTGACGGTCCGCGGCGTGCTCTACGAGCTCGAGCGCCGCTGCCAGGGCACCGGCAAGAAGTTCTATTTCCCCGCGGTGCAGCCCACCTGCGTCAACATGGATCTTATCACGCTCGAAAAGCTCGTGCGCTGCCTGGAGACGGGCGAGGGCGAGGTGCAGATTGGCGTCTCGGACGAGGCAGCAGACCAGGCCAAGCTCACGCTCGACCGTATGCTCGAGTACGCGGCGCGTTAGAACGATGTGACATGAGGGGCAGTCCCTTATGCCACATTACAAGGGAGAGGATTCCTGTGGAAACCAAGCAATACCCCGATATGGAGTGCGACGTCGTCATTGCCGGCTGCGGCGTGGCGGGTCTGTACGCGGCCCTCAATCTGCCGACGAGCACGCGCGTGATCATGCTCTCCAAGGGCGCGGTCGATGAGTGCGATTCGATGCTCGCGCAGGGCGGCATCTGCGTGCTGCCCGAGGGCTCGGACTATGATGCCTTCTTTGAGGACACCATGCACGCCGGTCACTACGAGAACCGCCGCGAGAGCGTCGACATCATGATCCGCTCGAGCCGTTCGGTCATCAACGACCTGCTGGCCATGGGCGTGGATTTTGAGCGCAAGGCCGACGGCAGCCTCGACTTTACCCGCGAGGGCGCGCACAGCCGCCCGCGCATCGCCTTCCATGCCGATATCACCGGCAAGGAGATTACGACCAAGCTGCTTCAGGCTGTCCGCAAGCTGGACAACGTGCAGATTTTGGAGCACGTGGCCATGACCGACATCCTGACGGGCGAACGTGACGGCGCCACGGTGTGTGCCGGTGCCATCGCCGTTTCCGTGGACGAGGACAACTCGGTTCGTCCCGCCGACGAACTGGCAAATGCCGCCGAGGGCGTGCATGCCGGCGAGCCGTTTAAGATCCATGCCCGCCACACGCTGTGGGCAACGGGCGGCATCGGTGGCGTATACGACCATTCGACCAACTACCCGCAGCTCACGGGCGACGCCTGCTACATCGCTCAGGAGCATGGCATTAAGATGGAGCACTTGGACTACGTGCAGATCCACCCCACGGGACTGTTCTCGCCGCAGCCGGGCCGCACCTTCCTGATCAGCGAGAGCTGCCGCGGCGAGGGCGCGATTTTGCTCAACGCCGCCGGTGAGCGCTTTACCGACGAGCTTCAGCCGCGCGATGTGGTCGCCGCCGCTATTCGCGAGCAGATGAAGCAGGATGGTACCGAGCACGAGTGGCTGAGCTTTGCCCCCGTCGAGCGCGACGTGGTGACCGGGCACTTTGCCAATATCCGCGTGCGCTGCCTGGAGGACGGCCGCGACATCTTGGACGAGCCCATCCCCGTTACGCCCACGCAGCACTACTTTATGGGCGGCGTGTGGGTCGACAAGGACGGCCGCACCTCGATGCCCGAGCTCTACGCCGCCGGCGAGACGGCCTGCAATGGCGTTCACGGCAAGAACCGCCTGGCTTCAAACAGCCTGCTCGAGGCGCTGGTCTGGGGTCGTCGCGCCGCGTGGTATATGCGTACCGGCGAGTCACTGGCCGTGGAGCAGGCAGGCGATCCCGCGCTCGATGGCCGTCATCGCGCCCTGGGCGCCGGCACCCTGGCAATCGATGATTTGGCCCGTGCCGCCGGCACGCAGGCCGTGGAGGAGTAGACCATGAATCCCATTACCATGAAGCTCGTCGTCGATGATCTGATTCTGCAGGCTCTGCGCGAGGACATTACGTTTGAGGACGTGAGCACGGCGAGCGTGTGTCCCACGGCGCGCCCCGCCACGGTGGAGCTTATCGCCAAGGCCGACGGCATTATCGCCGGCTTGGATGTGTTTGCCCGCACCTTTGAGCTGCTGGATTCGCAGAGTTCGGTGCTGCTCGACGTTGCCGATGGCGACGAGGTGCATGCCGGCGACCATGTGGGTCAGGTGCGCGGCGATGCGCGTGTGCTGCTTTCGGGTGAGCGCGTGGCGCTCAACTACCTGCAGCGCATGAGCGGTATCGCTACCTATACGCACCAGATGGCTGCGGCGCTCGAGGGCACCAAGACCGTGCTCGTCGACACGCGCAAGACCACGCCGGGCATGCGCGTGTTTGAGAAGGCGGCGGTCGAGATCGGCGGCGGCAGCAACCACCGCTACAACCTGTCGACGGCCGTCATGCTCAAGGACAACCACATCGATGCCGCCGGTGGCGTGACGCGTGCGATCGAGATGGCGCGCGCCCATGCATCGTTTACCACGACGGTCGAGATCGAGTGCGAGAATCTGGACATGGTGCGCGAAGCCGTGGAGGCCGGTGCCGATATCATCATGTTCGACAACATGACCCACGACGACATGGCTGACGCGATTGAGCTTATCGCCGGCCGCGCCAAGACCGAGTGCTCGGGCAACGTGGATGCCAGCAATATCCGCGCGCTTGCCGACCTAGGCGTTGACTTTATTAGCTCGGGCGCCCTGACGCACTCCGCGCCGATCCTCGACCTCTCGCTTAAGCACCTGCGTCTGCTGGACGGTAAATAATGAACGCCCGCGAGCGTCGCCGTGCCATCATGGCCGTGCTCGAGGGGGCCAAGGGGCCCGTATCGGGCAGCGCGCTTGCCCGCGAGGTGGGTGTGAGCCGCCAGATCGTGGTGCAGGACATCGCCCTGCTGCGCGCCGATGGGCACGATATCGTGGCGACCAATCGCGGCTACGTGCTGCAGGAGGCCCCCAGCAGCCCCGCCGTGCCCACGCGTCTTGTTAAGGTGCGCCACAGTGTGGAGCAGGCGGGCGACGAGCTTACGAGTATCGTCGACGCGGGTGGCGCCGTGCTCAACGTGATCGTCAATCACCGCGTGTACGGTAAGATTACGGCCGACCTGGACATCCGCAATCGTCGCGATGTCGAGCGCTATCTGCGCGATATCGAGAGTGGCAAGAGCTTTCCGCTGCTAACGGTGACGAGCGGCTATCACTTCCATCGCATTGCGGCGGAGGATGAGCAGACCCTCGACGAGATCGAGGCGATGCTCAAGGAGAAAGGCTACCTAGCCGATTTAATGCCCTACGAGGATGATTTGTCCTAGCCCGACACCGTCTTTATAAGTTGCGGTGAAATAGTTCCTACAATCGGCACCTAAGCAATGAGCCAGGAACTTTTCCACCGCAACTGCCCACATATGCAAAAAGAGGCCTCCGCGGCGATGCGGAGGCCTCCTTTTTGTGCACGGTGTACTTGTGAGTGTGCAAGTGGGGAGTTGTTACTCCTCGACGATCTCGGTGATCGCGCCGGCGGGGCAAGCGTCCTGGCAAGCGCCACAGGCGACGCAGGAGTCCTCGTCAGCGACGGTAGCGACGTCCTGGAGCTCCAGAACGCCAGCGGGGCAGGAGTCGACGCAAACGCCACAAGCGATGCACTCGTCGGCATCAATTACGGGATGAGCCATGGTAGTTTCCTCTCTGTTGACCGACGCTACAGGCGATGCGCGCCGGTTTGATTCGGGCAAAAACATACCACGGGAGCGACCGTTTGCAATACCCTCTGACCGGCATCTTCATACCGTTCGCCGAGTATGCCAAGGTTTACTAAAAAATGCGCAGGTGGGGCCGTTGAGCTGCGCAAATGTTAGCTAAAGGTGACTTGAAATATAGGGCGATTGAGCGTGCTTGCGGAAACCGCATCCCATTATTTTGTCGAAAAACGGGTTGCAGTTTCCGGTTGAGCCTTCAGACGGAAACTGCGACCCGGAATCCACGCTCAAACCGGGATGAGCTTTCCGCAAGACGGCCCCCAGGCACCCCCGGACGCAAACCTCAGCCATCTCTACATAGATCTCGATAGATTTGCCGAGAACTCAAACAGTGCGTCTACCTGCGTATTTGCGAACCTAAACTCTCGGCAATAAGAAATCTTATATGAATTGACTTAGATTTTGTATATTCCGGCCCATAAGGGGATACACTACATCCTGAAAGACAAGCCGAAACACCGCTCGGCAGACCGCCGAGTCAGTGCAAACGCACAAGAGAGAGGGAATTTCTAATGGGCAAGATTCTTGGTATCGACCTTGGTACTACTAACTCCGCAATGGCCGTTCTCGAGGGCGGTTCTCCGACCATTATCGTGAACGCCGAGGGCGACCGCACCACCCCGTCCGTCGTGGGCTTCCGTGCCGACGGCGACCGCGTCGTGGGTAAGGCCGCTAAGAACCAGGCTGTCACCAACCCCAAGAACACCGTGTTCTCCATCAAGCGCTTCATGGGCCGCAAGTACTCCGAGTGCACCTCCGAGATCAAGACCGTGCCGTACGAGGTCAAGGAGGGCCAGGGCGGCCGTGCCGTCGTCGACATCGAGGGCAAGGATTACACCGCCGAGCAGGTGAGCGCCATGACGCTCGCCAAGATGAAGGCTGACGCCGAGAAGTATCTGGGCGAGACCGTCACCGACGCCGTCATCACCGTCCCGGCCTACTTCAACGACGCCCAGCGTCAGGCCACCAAGGACGCCGGTAAGATCGCCGGCCTCAACGTCAAGCGCATCGTCAACGAGCCGACCGCTGCCGCTCTGGCCTATGGCCTGGACAAGCAGGGCACCGACCAGCGTATTCTGGTCTTTGACCTGGGTGGCGGCACCTTTGACGTCTCCATCCTCGACCTCGCCGACGGCGTGTTTGAGGTTCTGTCCACCTCGGGCGACAACCACCTGGGCGGCGACGACTGGGATCAGCGCGTCATCGATTGGATGGCCGATAAGTTCCAGCAGGAGAACGGTGTCGACCTGCGTCAGGACCCCATGGCCCTGCAGCGTCTGAAGGAGGCCGCCGAGAACGCCAAGAAGGAGCTCTCCGCCGCCCAGCAGACCACCATCAACCTGCCGTTCATTACCATGAACCAGTCCGGCCCGCTGCACCTCAACTACACGCTGACCCGCGCCGAGTTCGAGAAGATCACCCGCGACCTGCTCGAGCGCTGCAAGCAGCCTGTCACCAACGCCCTGCGCGACGCTAAGCTCAAGCTCTCCGATTTGACCGAGGTCATCCTCGTCGGCGGCTCCACCCGTATGCCCGCCGTCCAGGAGCTCGTCAAGACCATGACCGGCAAGCAGCCCAACATGTCCGTGAACCCCGACGAGGTCGTTGCCGACGGCGCTGCCGTCCAGGGCGGCGTGCTCACCGGCGACGTCGAGGGCATCCTGCTGCTCGACGTTACCCCGCTGTCGCTGGGCGTCGAGACCATGGGCGGCATCATGACCAAGATGATCGACCGCAACACCACGATCCCGACCTCCAAGACCGAGGTCTACTCCACCGCTGCCGACAACCAGACCAGCGTCGAGATCAACGTGCTCCAGGGCGAGCGCGAGCTTGCCCGCGACAACAAGTCGCTCGGTAAGTTCCAACTGACCGGCATCCCGGCTGCCCGCCGCGGCGTGCCGCAGATCGAGGTCACCTTCGACATCGACGCCAACGGTATCGTTAAGGTCTCCGCTAAGGACAAGGGCACCGGCAAGGAGCAGCAGATCACCATTTCCGGCTCCACCGCTCTGTCCGACGACGAAGTCGATCGTATGGTCAAGGACGCCGAGGCTCATGCCGAGGAGGACAAGAAGCAGAAGGAAGAGGTCGAGGTCCGCAACCAGACCGACAGCCTGTGCTACTCCACCGAGCAGACCCTCAACGAGCTGGGCGACAAGGTTTCCGCCGACGTGAAGTCCAAGGCCGAGACCGCTATCGCCGACGCCAAGAAGGCGCTCGAGGGCTCTGACGTCGAGGCTATCAAGGCCGCCGGCGAGTCCCTGCAGTCCGTGGCCTACGAGCTGGCCCAGGTTGTCTACGCCGACGCTCAGCAGCAGACCGACGGTGCCGCTGGCGCCCAGCCTGCCGACGATGACGTTGTCGACGCCGACTACGAGGTTGTGGACGACGAGGACAAATAATCATGTCCGCCCGTAAAGCTCGCACGGAGGCGGCCGCCGTTGGTGCCGCCCCCGTTGACTCTGAGGAGAAGGACGTGAAGATTCCCGTAGAGGCCGCAGACGATACCGAGGCTAACGAGGCCCCGGCCGCCGAGGCTGCCGAGAACCAAGTAGAGGATTCCAACAAGGAGGCGACGATGGCCGAGGACGAGATGGTGGAAGCCGCTATCCGCGCCGGTGAGGAAGCCGCCGACAACGACTTTAAGCTCAAGTTCGAGCAGGCTCAGAAAGAGCTTGCCGACGTGCGCAACGAGCTCGATGCTGCGGCAGAGGCTCAGAAGGCCGCCGAGGACAAGGCAAAGGACGCCACCGAGCGCACCGCCCGTCTGCAGGCCGACTGGGAGAACTTCCGTCGCCGCACCGCCAATGAGCGTATCGCCGAGCGCGAGCGCGCGACCGAGAAGCTCGTCACCGCGCTGCTGCCGGTGGTCGACGATATCGAGCGTGCGATCGACCATGCCCGCAGCCAGGAGCTTGCCGATGACTTTAAACAGTTCGTCGACGGTGTCGACGCGGTGCATGCCAAGCTGCTCGATGTGTTTGCGCACGAGGGCGTTGAGCCCATCGACCCCAAGGGCGAAGCGTTCGATCCGCTCGAGCACCAGGCCGTGGGCCGCGTCGAGGACGCATCGCAGTACGACGAGACCGTCAACGACGTGTACCAGAAGGGCTACCGCATGGCGGACCGCATTCTGCGTTCCGCGATGGTGACGGTGACCTACGGTGGCGAGAAGCGCCCCGCACCGGAGCCCGAAGCGGCGCCCGAGGATGCTACGGCCGATACGGCCGAGAGCACCGAGGAGTAATTGAGAAGGGCCCCGGGGCAACACCCGGGGCCCTTTCTGGCCTAGTGCCATATGAAAGCATGAGCCGTCGTCTGCATGGGCGGCGGACGTAACAGGAGAGGAGCTACGATGGCTGCAGGCAAAACCTTCTATGACATCCTGGGCGTATCCAAGAGCGCCTCCGACAAAGAGATCAAGAGCGCGTTTCGCAAGCTCGCGCAAAAATATCACCCCGATGCCGGCGGCGACGAGGCCAAGTTTAAGGAGATTAGCGAGGCCTACGAGACGCTTTCGGACGAGAAGAAGCGCAAAGAGTACGACCAGATGCTCATGTTCGGCGGCATGCCGGGCGCGGGCGGCGCGTATAGCGGTGGCTACGGCACCGGTGCCGGCGCGAGCGGTTGGGGCGATATCTTCGACAGCATTTTCAGCGGCAACGGCGCCTGGGGCAGCGACTGGGGCTCGGGCTTTGCCGGGGCCGCGGGTGCTGCCGGTGCCGGCGCGGGTCGCAGCCGTGCTCGCAAGGGCGGCGACCTGTCGCTGACCGTCGATGTGACGGCCGAGGACGCGTTTCGCGGCGTGACGCACAAGGTCACCTATCGCATTCCCTCGACAGGCGAGCAGCAGACCATTACGGTCTCGGTGCCCGCGGGCGCGGTCGACGGCGGCAAACTACGCTACAAGCGTCGCGGCGAGTATGGCGTTGCCGGCGGCGAGCGCGGCGACCTGGTCGTGACCACGCATGTGGAGGAGCACCCGCTGTTTAAGCGCAAGGGTGCCGATGTGACCATGGAGGTGCCGATTTCGGTCTACGAGGCGGCGCTCGGCTGCACGGTTGATGTGCCCACGCCCGGCGGCGCGACGGTTCGTCTGAAGGTGCCCGCTGGCACCCAGACGGGCAAGAAGTTCCGCTTTAAGGAGATGGGTGCGCCCGACGTTAAGCACCGTGGCCGCACAGGCGCGCTGCTCGTCGAAATCAAGGTACAGGTCCCCACGAACCTGTCCGATGACGAGCGCGATGCTATGACCAAGCTGCGCGAGGCCGACACGCGCGATTATCGCGAGAAGGTCAACCGTTACAAGGCGACGTACTAGGGCGGTCGTGGCGCACACCCGCGCCCGCGGGCTTATGATGGACGATAACGAGACGGAAAGGGGTCAGGTAGCATGGCCGAGGACAATAGGAATAAACCGCTGTACATGATCAGCGTGGCGGCCGAGTTGACCGGCATGCATCCGCAGACTCTGCGCGTCTACGAGTCCAAGGGCCTGGTGAACCCCCAGCGCTCGGGCGGCAACACGCGTCTGTATTCGCGTGCCGATATCGAGCGCCTGGAGCTCATCAACCAGCTGACCGACGAGGGCATCAACCTTGCCGGCGTGGTGCGCATCCTCGATATGAAGGAGCGTGCCGAGGAGCGCGAGCGCGAGAACGAAAAGCTCCGCGCCCGCGTGCGCCAGCTCGAGGACGAGCTGCACGAGTACAAGATGCAGAAGAAGATCACCGCCCTGGCCCCGCGCGACGGCTCGGTTAACCCCGAACAGGTCATGCGCAAGCTGCTGGGTGCCGGCGGGGATTTGTAGTTACGCGGGTTTACCAACCCGCGTAACCAGTTGACGCTGCAAGCCCGCCAGAGCGGCAATCTGCCTTTCAACTTCGACGGCATGATCAAAAGATCAATGCCGCCTTGTTTCAAGGCACCTTGCTCGCTCTGGCGGGCTTTCGCTGTCCGCGCCAAAACATCGGCGTTGTTATGGGTAGTCATTGGGGACGTTCTTAAACGACTAGTCGTTGGGGACGTTCTTGTTTGACTAGTCGTTTAAGAACGTCCCCAATGACTACCTTGCACTAAATCTGCCAGCCCTCGCTGGGTTCATCCTTTACTTTACTGAGATAAAGTGAACGTGTAGATTCGTAACCCACTCGCAACCGTTCTATGGCACGATATTGAACGAATGTATGCTATGCGCCCGAGCCTTTCGGGCAGAGTGGGAGACAGTATGGTCA
Organism: Collinsella sp.; assembly: GCA_048201895.1. Taxonomy (GTDB): domain Bacteria; phylum Actinomycetota; class Coriobacteriia; order Coriobacteriales; family Coriobacteriaceae; genus Collinsella. Next base: position 38,788 of record DBFBGO010000005.1, read on the forward strand.
AGCTGTACGAGGACGGCATCTACCTGCGCGGCGGCAGCGAGGTTGTGCCTGTGGCCGAGGCTGCCGAGCGCGGTATTACGCAGACGCCCGAGGATGCCAAGCGCGGCACCATCGCGTATTCGATCCTCCAGGCACACAACACGTCCGGCGACCCCGAGGCGCTCAAGATTCGTTTCGATGCCATGGCGAGCCACGATATCACCTTCGTCGGCATCATCCAGACGGCGCGCGCCTCGGGCATGGAGCAGTTCCCGCTGCCTTACGTGCTCACCAACTGCCATAACTCGCTGTGCGCCGTGGGCGGCACCATCAACGAGGACGACCATGTCTTTGGCCTCTCGGCTGCCAAGAAGTACGGCGGCATCTTCGTCCCGCCGCACATCGCCGTCATCCACTCCTTTATGCGTGAGAACTTCGCCGGCTGCGGCAAAATGATCCTGGGCTCCGACTCGCACACCCGCTACGGCGCCCTGGGCACCATGGCCGTGGGCGAGGGCGGCGGCGAGCTGGCAAAGCAGCTGTTGCGCGACACCTACGATGTCGCCTATCCCGGCGTCGTTGCCATCTACCTCACGGGCGCCCCGCGCCCCGGCGTCGGCCCGCACGACGTGGCGCTCGCCATCATCCGCGCCGTCTTTGCCAAGGGCTACGTTAAGAACAAGGTCATGGAGTTCGTAGGCCCCGGCATCGCGAGCATGACGACCGACTACCGCAACGGCGTCGATGTCATGACCACCGAGACCACCTGCCTCTCCTCCATTTGGGCTACCGACGAGGACACGCACGCGTTTTTGACCATGCACGGTCGCGGCGAGGACTACCGCGAGCTCAAGCCCGCCGATGTTGCCTACTACGACGGCTGCGTCGAAGTCGATCTGTCGAGTATCAAGCCCATGATCGCGTTGCCGTTCCATCCTTCTAACGGCTTTGAGATCGACGAGCTCAACGAGAACCTCGAGGACATCCTGCATGAGGTGGAGCTCGAGGCCGCCAAGATCGGCGAGGGCAAGACGCACTTTAGCCTGCTCGACAAGATCGTCGACGGCAAGCTGCACGTGCAGCAGGGCGTTATCGCCGGCTGCTCGGGCGGCAACTACGACTCCGTGGTCCAGGCTGCTCGCGTGCTCAAGGGCGCTAACACCGGCTGCGGCGAGTTCTCGCTGTCGGTCTATCCCACGAGCCAGCCCGTGGCACTCGAGCTTACACGCCGCGGCTACATCTACGACCTTATGGAGGCCGGCGCGATTGTGCGCACGGCATTCTGCGGCCCGTGCTTCGGCGCCGGCGACACGCCTGCCAACAACGGCCTTTCGATCCGCCACACCACGCGCAACTTCCCCAATCGCGAGGGTTCCAAGCCGGGTAATGGCCAGCTGAGCGCCGTGGCCCTGATGGACGCCCGCTCCATTGCGGCGACGGCTGCCAACGGCGGCGTCCTGACGCCGGCGACCGACCTGCCCGAGGAGACCTGGGACGAGGCCTGCGAGTACACCTTTGACGACGCGCCGTACAAGAAGCGCGTGTACTGGGGCTTTGGCAAGGCGGAGCCTGCCGACGAGCTGGTCGAGGGCCCCAACATCAAGCCGTGGCCCGCGATGGAGCCTCTCGGCGACGATATCCTGCTCAAGGTGTGCTCCAAGATCATGGACTCGGTCACCACGACCGACGAGCTCATCCCTTCGGGTGAGACGAGTTCCTTCCGCTCCAACCCGCTGGGTCTGGCCGAGTTTACGCTCAGCCGCCGCGATTCGGCTTACGTGGGTCGCTCCAAGGAGGTCGACGCCGTGGAGAAGCGCCGCGTTGCCGGTGAGGCCGCGGGCGATCTGACCACGCTCGATGCCGAGCTTGCCGGCGTGTTTGAGGCACTGGCCGGCGCCGGCGTCGCGGCCGATGCCAAGGCGACCGAGTACGGCTCCATGCTCTATGCCAAGAAGCCCGGTGACGGTTCTGCCCGCGAGCAGGCCGCGAGCTGCCAGCGCGTAATTGGCGGCCTGGCCAACATCGTCCACGAGTACGCCACCAAGCGCTATCGCTCCAACGTGATGAACTGGGGCATGGTGCCCTTCCAGATGGAGGCCGAGCCCAACTTTGAGGTGGGCGACTACGTCTTTGTGCCGGGTATCCGTACCACGCTCGACGGCGACCTGCAGAACATCGCCGCGTACGTAGTGCGCGCCGATGGTGCGGTCGAGCAGATTGAGCTCTATATTGCCGATATGACGGCAGAGGAGCGTGCCATCGTCAAGGCCGGCTGCCTGATCAACTATAACAAGTTCAAGGTCGCTGCCGAGTAACTCTGCTGTACGCCCCGGCCACACCTTTCCCTCGTGCTCACGCGCTTCGCGAGGGTCGCGTTCGGGAAAGGGTGAGCCCCGGGCTACATTTCTGCGTTCTCGTTGGGTCTTGAGGGACGCTAATAAATAGACTTGCTTGATGCCGCCTCTGTTATCGGGGCGGCTTCTTTTTGTCGAAAACCGCCACAAAGGGGACAGGCACCTTTGTGGCGGTGGGGACGAGCTCGATGTTGTTGTGATCGTTGAGCGGCATGTTAATGGGCGGCTCTACAGAATTTCATCCGGATTGGCGGGTTTGGTTGTTTTGGGGATGCCGAGTTTGGATGACGCGAAATCGTCAACATTGTCCTTGATTCCGTCTCTGGTGTAGACGGTGATCATATAGGTGCTGTGCCCGAATTCGCTTTTGTCGCGTATTGCCCAGGCCTGCCAGTAGGCGGCCCCACTTCGCCCTTTGATTTTTCCGACACGGCGGAGTTCTGTTCGCTTTAATTTCTGGTCGTTATCGATGGTTCGACCGGCCTCGTCGGTGAGCCCACACTGTCCAAGTAGCTTGTCGAGGACTTGATTCATGTGACGCTCGTCGGTGTTTGGGGCATAGTCGTAGGCGAGGGTGATGGAGTCGAGGGGCTGGTCGTCGATCAAATAATTCATCGTCTGAGGTTCAAGGCTGAAATGGGGGAAGCATCCATCAATCGTTCCGAGCAGCGGTAACTTTGACCGCCAAATTCCGGTGGGAATTCCATCTTCGTAGAACACGCCGCGACAGATAAAGGAGAGCGAGGTGGCACGCGAGCCGGCGTCGACCATTCCGCATAAATCGAAGGGCGAGGCGATACCAAGGGAAAAGGGCGTGGCGACGATAAGGAAGAGCATCACGATGGGTATGGCGAGAATGGCGATGACGTTGCGACCGGTGGAATGAGGCGGCTTCATATGCGCTCCTCGAGACAAAGAGCAGGCAAGCTCGATGACAAAGGGATAATCTCAGCTAACAATTCAATTTTAATCTCATAACGTGTGACAGCTGGCCGTCGAAACCGAGAACCACCACAAAGGTGCCTGTCCCCTTTGCGGTGGTTCTCGGTTTGTCTCGATCTGTAACAGTTAGACCCTAATTTGCCGAGTAGATGTTACAGATTGAGACAAACGGTTGCCGCTGGTCATTTTCTCTCGATCTGTAACATCTAGGATCAAAAATGGCTGCTAGATGTTACAGATCGAGACGGGAGTGCGCCTGGGCAGCGGCGGGCTGACATTTCAGTACCTTATCCATCAATCACTCAGAAAATCTTATATATAGAGACTTAGATTTGTGTATAAGATCGAGCAAAGCTGGCAACAATACTTCTCGAACAACGTGAAGCCGCCCCGTAGGGCGGCCGCCCCAAGAGAGGTGATTCCATGAGAATCGATAAGCTAGCTATGACGTCGCGCGAGGCGCTGCAGACCGCCATGAGCACGGCTGCCGACGCGCAGGCCGGCGCGGTGGAGCCGATTCACCTGCTGTCTGCCCTGCTCGGTGCCGGCGAGCGCAATATCTCCGTGATTATCGAGCGCATCGGTGCCGATCCGGCTCAGCTCGCACGCTCCACGCAGGATGCCATCGACCACGCGCCCAAGGTCTCGGGCGAGGGTCAGCAGATGGGCCTGTCCAACGAGCTCGTCCGCGTCATCGAGAAGGCCGAGAAGAAGGCCACCAAGATGGGCGACAGCTTTGTGGTGACTGAGCATCTGCTGATGGCGCTTGCCGAGGACAAGGGCGAGGCGGGCCGCGTGCTGCGCGACGCCGGCGTCACCAAGGAGCGCATCGAGCAAGTCTACGAGGAGCTGCGCGGCGATGACCGCGTGACGTCTGCCGAGGACAAGATTCAGTTTGAGGCACTGGAGCAGTACGGTCGCAACATCTGCGATCTGGCCCGCGCCGGCAAGCTCGACCCGGTCATCGGCCGTACCGATGAGATTCGCCGCACCATCCAGGTCCTGTCCCGTCGCACCAAGAACAACCCCGTGCTCATCGGTGAGCCGGGCGTCGGCAAGACGGCCATCGTCGAGGGCATCGCCCAGCGTATCGTGGCCGGCGACGTGCCGAGCACCCTGCGCGACCGCGACCTCATCGAGCTCGACATGAGCGCGCTGGTCGCCGGCGCCAAGTACCGCGGCGAGTTCGAGGACCGCTTGAAGGCCGTGCTCAAGGAAGTGCAAAAGTCCGAGGGCAAGGTCATCCTGTTCATCGATGAGCTCCACACCATCGTGGGCGCGGGTGCCACCGAGGGCTCCATGGACGCCGGCAACATCCTCAAGCCGGCGCTCGCCCGTGGCGACCTGCACGCGATCGGCGCGACCACGCTCGACGAATACCGCAAGTACATCGAGAAGGACGCGGCGCTCGCCCGTCGTTTCCAGACCGTGATGGTCTCCGAGCCTACCGTCGAGGACACCATCTCGATCCTGCGTGGTCTGAAGGAGAAGTACGAGATCTTCCACGGCGTGCACATCACCGATAGCGCGCTCGTGGCAGCTGCCGACCTCTCCGATCGCTACATCGCCGACCGCTTCCTGCCAGACAAAGCCATTGACCTGGTCGATGAGGCGGCAAGCCGCCTGCGCATGGAGCTCGACAGCATGCCGGTCGAGATCGACGCCACCACGCGTCAGCTCACCCAGCTGCAGATCGAGGAGCAGGCGCTCATGAAAGAGACCGATGACGCCTCCAAGGAGCGTCTGGAGGCCCTGCGCCAGGAGATTGCCGAGGTCCAGGAAAAACTCAACGTGCAAAAGGCCGGCTGGCTCAACCAGAAGAACGCCATTGACCACGTGCAGGAGCTTAAGAGCCAGCTTGACGAGGCCAAGAGCGAGGAGGAGCGTGCGACGCGCAACGGCGATTTGGGTCGTGCGTCCGAGCTGCGCTACTCCGTGATTCCGGGCCTGCAGCAGCAGATTCAGGATTCCGAGGCCGCGCTCGAGGCGCAAAAGCAGCAGAACGGCGAGGGCCTCAACGAGCAGGTGACCTCCGATGAGATCGCCGAGGTCGTGAGCGCCTGGACCGGCGTGCCCGTGTCCAAGATGATGCAGGGCGAGCTCGACAAGCTCAAGGGCCTGGAGGGCGAGCTGCATAAGCGCGTCATCGGTCAGGATGAGGCCGTCTCCGCCGTTGCCGCGGCCGTGCGCCGCAGCCGTGCGGGTCTCTCCGATCCGGACAAGCCCATCGGCAGCTTCTTCTTCCTGGGCCCCACCGGCGTGGGCAAGACCGAGCTCGCCAAGGCGCTGGCCGAGTGCCTGTTCGATGACGAGCGCGCGCTCGTGCGTATCGACATGTCCGAGTATATGGAGAAGTTCAGCGTCCAGCGTCTGATTGGTGCGCCCCCGGGATACGTGGGCTACGACGAGGGCGGTCAGCTCACCGAGGCCGTGCGCCGTCGTCCGTACTCTGTGATCTTGCTCGACGAGATGGAGAAGGCTCATCCGGATGTCTTTAACGTGCTGTTGCAGGTGCTTGATGACGGTCGTCTGACCGATGGCCAGGGTCGCCAGGTGTCCTTCAAGAACACGATTATCATCATGACGTCCAACGTGGGCTCCAAGGCCATCGCCGATCTGTCCGGTAAGGACGAGGAGGAGATGCGCCATCAGGTCGACGCTGCCATGGCTCAGACCTTCCGCCCCGAGTTCCTCAACCGTATCGACGATATCGTGGTGTTCCATCCGCTCGGTATGGCGCAGATCGAGAAGATCGTCGACATCCAGCTCGCCGACGTCCGCGCGCGTCTGGCCAAGGAGCGCATGACGCTTGCCATCACCCCGGCGGCCAAGCAGATGCTCGCCGTGGGTGGCCTGGACCCCGTGTTCGGTGCCCGTCCGCTCAAGCGCCTGGTCCAGCGCGAGGTCGTGGACGCCATCGCCGCCGCCATCATCGACGGCACGGTGCGCGAGGGCGATCAGGTGACGGTCGATGTCGACAAGGACGGCGGCTTTACCGTCGTGTGCGACAACACGCCGGCGGCCACCTACGAGGTTCCCGACGCCGAGTAGATTTTGGGCCATGCCTTAAAATCTACTAGCCGTCTCTAAACGCCAAGGGCGGCGGATCCAATTGGGTCCGCCGCCCTTTTTCGTGCGACAATCGATGGTGTTAAATGTGAGTACATGGCAAGGAGCTATGCAGATGAAAGACGAGATCAAGACAAGCGCGCCGGCACCCAAGCCTGCGCCTAAGCCGGCGCCCAAGCCGCGCGACCCCTACATCCGTGCCGAGAACGAGGACGACGACGGCTACGATCCCTACAGCGATCGCCGCCCCGAGCGCGAGCCAATGTTCGAAGCCGACCCCTGGCGCTGAGTGCCACCAAAAAGGCCACCAAAAAGTTGCGGTGAAATAGGGACTGTTTTGCGGTTTGACCAGCAAAAACAATCCCTATTTCACCGCAACTGCGTTAGGGATGTGGGTGTTGGGCGGCTGTCCTCGGGCCGGCTAGTCCTGGGCCTTAATGCTCGGTATCAGAATCTGGGCGAGGTAGTCGGTCTCGAGTTTGGTCGCGGCGTCAGCCTTGCCGTCTTTGCTGACCAGCACGTTCTTGATCTGGCTATAGGTGTAGCGGTTGCCGGTCGTAAGCTCGACAAGCTCAATGGCCGTGTCCATGGGGTAGGTTGACACGGGGTCTTGCGTGCGCCCGTTGATGGTCTGGGGCACCACGTACGGATAGACGGGGCCGCTGGCGTAGACGGTGTAGCCGTTGCCGAGGTTTGCCGCACCCAAAACCGCATCGCCCTCATCGGGCGTAAAGCTCTCGCCGTCGCGCACCGTGACAAGCGTCACAAGCGGCGTGTTGGTGTCGCCGGCAAGATAGATGCACAGCGTGCTGCCGTTTTGCCAGGTAGCAACCTTACCGTACCACTCAACCGGAATATCGAGTTGATACAGATCCGTCGCCTTGTGCCGAGCATCGGCATCGCGGGCGGACTGTGCCTCGCTTGCGCTTACGGCAGTGGCGGCGGCATCGCGGCGTGTAATTGCCGCCTGCTGGAGTATCTTTGCCGCGGCGGCAGAGCTCGCACCGCCTTTCTCGGCATACTTGGCGGCGGCATCGATTTGGTCGTCAGTCACCGTGTCGGCCGAAGGCACCTTGAGCTTAAAGGTGGCCTGGGCACTCAAATCCTGCCCATCGCTCTTAACGGTGACCTGCGCCTTGGTGGTCGGCACGGTGTAGATGGTGCCGTCGGCCGCGATGGGGGATCCAGCAATGGAGAACGTGTAATCGCCGGGCAGCAGCTTAATGCCACGACCATGCTCGTCAACGTAGAGCGTTTCGCTCACGGAAGAACCGTCGGAATCCTGCCCGCTCACCTGCACGGGAATCTTGGAGCCGGCGGAGCAGTCGAGCCCCGCGGCGTGTACACCAATCTGCACCGACATCATCGTGTGGGCATTGGCGGCGGTGATGGCAGCCTGCTCTTGCCGGTATCCGTTCCAGGCTGCGTAGCCTGCTCCGCCGGCGACGAGCGCGACGGCCACGACACCGGCAACCATCAGGTTGCGGCGCTTGGGCGACATCTTACGATGACGAACCTCGGCCTCATGTGCCGAGGGAACAGACGGTAGGGGAATATCGCCCATGGCGATGGTCTCGTCCACGGCTGGTGCGGAACCCAGGCCAGGAAGCTCGCGGGTCAGCGAATCCTCGGCCGGCAAGCTGTCGAGCAAGACGGTTTCCTCGCCCGTGTCGGATTCGGGCTGGTCGTCGGCCTCGCACTCGGATTCCTCGTGCCCTGCTTCGTCCTCAGTGGGCGCGGCGCCATCGTCTTTTGCATCCTGATCATCGGGCTGCGCCTCGATTTCCGGCTCATCCTGCACATCAACGCTCGAATCGTCAAACGCAATCTCGGCCAGCGCGATCTGGTCTAGGCTCTCCAGGGCCTCGGCACACGCTTCTGCATCTTGGGCCGCATCCTCTTGGCCCATCGTCTCATCTTTCATATATCCCCCAAGCTCAATATCGGGACAACACTGTACCCAAAAATGGAGCCATATAAAGCGCATGCGAAATATAAGATCCGATTTAACCCGAGCGCATCGTTCAGTCGCATCCTCGCGGCAGCAAAAAGCCCCCGGAACGCGAACGAATCACATTCCGGGGGCTCTGCAATGCGTTGAGTTGCGCGGAGCCGGCTATGCGGCTTCGTACTCAAGCGATGTTTGCGTCAGGCGCGTTACTCGGCGTGCGCGTAATCAACCTTGGCGCGGCGGGCGGTAGCCTTCTCCCAGTCGCTGGTGCCCTCAAAGACATCCTGCTTGTAGGGATTGCGGCCGAGCTTTTTGGCGCGGTAGGCGATGTAGATGATCGCGGCGACGTTGGCGATCAGTGCGGCGATCGAGACCGCGGTAGCGGCGCCGGGGTCGAGCGTGGAGTGGGTCACAAAGATGGACTCCTCCTGGAAGTACGGGAAAACCTGGGCAAACATGCACCAAATGGCCAGCGTAAAGGCGCGGTTCTGAATCCAGCCGCCCTTGTTCCAGATAAAGGCGGCGACGGTGGGCGCCAGCAGCAGCGCAAAGCCGCAGAACCAGGAGTGGGTGGGCAGGCAGTTGTAGGTGTAGCAGAAGTTCCAGATATCGTAGGCGATGATGTAGACCCAGGTCATGTCGGGCCACAGCATGTCGGTCTTGTCCTCGGAGGCGTAGACGCTCCACCAACCGGTCATGCAGAAGATATTGATGATACCGGCGATGCCGTTGAACACGTTGTTCCAGCCGGCCAGCTGTGTGGCGCCCTCGGAGGTGACCCAGGTGGACTCGCCCAGGACGAAGAAGTGATAGGCGCTCTCGAAGTCGGACACGACGGCGATCATGATGTTGATGGCGACGATCACAAACGGCCACGCGCGGAACCAATGCGCCTTGCCGATCTTGCCCCACTGGTACTTAATGGCAATGAAGCCCCAGCAACCGGCGAGCGCCGCGTATACCTTGGCGTAGTGGAACCAGCTGTTCTGGTACACATGGGTGGGGTTGGTGAGCGCCCACTCGGCACCCTGCGAGACGCCGATGGCGATGGCGACGCAGTAGATGGTCATGGCCAGCGGAGCCACGCCAAAGATGATTGCCGCGCCCAGCTTGGTGCGGCGGCCGACCTCGTTGAGCACGATCAGGCCAATAAAGACCATGGCCCAGCCGGCCCAGTGGATAAGGGTATCGCTACCCCAAACATCGAACAGCATGCTGCTCTCCTTTCACGCGCCCGCGGCCCCTCTTCTGATCGCGGGCAGTTTGGCCAAATGTCGTCAGTTCTGGGGCTTGCGCTCCGGATACTTGGCGGTATAGCCCTCGATGTGGAGCGTCGAGGCAATGATTTCCTTGACCGTCTCGTCGGGCACATCGGGGTGCGTGCGGATATACATCAAAAGACCCATGATGAGGGTGTAGAACGTCTCGTAGACATGGTCGATGCGTAGCTCATGATGGGCGACAAAATCCACCACGGTGGTGTCGCAGATATACTGCGCCACGCGCTGGACCGCGTTGTGCAAAAAGCCGCCGTAGAGCGCGCCGCTGCTTGAGGTGAGTGTACTCGGCAGTTCGTGGCCGCTGGCGACCAGACGCTTAAAGAGCGGGGCGACGGTGTCGAGCGCGCCCTCGATATCGCCGACGGTGCGGCCGGCGTTCCACTGCTCGAGTTCGGAGATAAAGCCGTCGATCGCCTCGTCCATAACAGCGGTGACGGCGGCGTCCATGTCGGCAAAGTAGTGGTAGAACAATGAACGCGTGCAGCCGGCTCGCTTGGTCACGGCCGATACCGATAGGTGGGACACGCCCAGCTCGGAGCTTACGGTGCGCACGGCATCGAGGATCTCGCGACGGCGTTCGTCGCCCGTCAGGCGCTTTGCCGCGCTGTCGGGCGCGGGGACGGCGTCGGCCACAGAGGTATCTGCTGTGTTGCTGCCCATGTTTTGCCGCCTTTCATCCTCTTTTGCCTGACCGTTCGCCTAACAGTCTTGAATATTGTTGACGGTTCGTCAATACTATTTTTGACACAATGTCAACAATGGTGGGTGAACGGCATGGGGGCATGCCCGGCCTGCAAAAAAAGAGGGGCGCTGCGGCCTCGTCAGGCTGCGGCAAGAGAAGGGACAACCATGATTCTCAACGGACCGGGGATTAGTTACACCGAGCCCGACATCGGTTCGGAGTTCGTGCCGCCGCTGCCGGAGCATCCGCGCGAGGCCATCGTCAAGCTGTGCGAGCACTGCACCAACCGTCTGCTGCATCGCGACGAGCTGTTGGGCTACGAGTACTGGTCGTTTGCCGAGGCCGCGACCGACGAGCAGGCCGAAGTGCTCTGCAAGATGAAGATGCGCCGTCCCTATACGCTGCCCGAGATGGTCAAGCTCACCGGCATGCCCGAAGCCGATATCGAGAAGATGCTCGACGACATGAGCTACACGGGTCTGCTCGAGTACAACTGGGAAAACCCCGAGCGCGCCAAGCAGTGGGTGCTGCCCATGCTGGTGCCGGGTTCCGCTGAGTTTCTCAACATGCGCGTGAGCCAGCTCGAGGAGCACCCGGTCTATGCCAAGTTCTTTGAGCAGGCGTCCAAGGGGCCGCTGTCCAAGGCCACGCCGATGGTGCCGCCCGGTGGTGCCGGCATCGGCATGCATGTCATTCCGGTCGAGAAGGCCATCGACGCCGCGAGCACCTCGGTGCCGATCGAGCATATTGAGCATTGGCTCGACAAATACGATGGCAAATATGCCGCTAGCACCTGCAGCTGCCGCGCGAGCCGTCGCGTGATGGGTGAGGGCTGCGCCGACGACCCGGCCGATTGGTGCATCGCCGTGGGCGATATGGCCGACTATGTGGTCGAGACCGACCGCGGCCATTATGTAACGCGCGACGAGGTTTACGACATCTTGCGCCAGGCCGAGGACAACGGCTTTGTGCACCAGATCACCAACATCGACGGCGAGAACAAGATCTTCGCCATCTGCAACTGCAACGTCAACGTGTGCTATGCCCTGCGCACCTCGCAGCTGTTCAACACGCCCAACCTGTCGCGCTCGGCCTATGTCGCCAAGGTCGAGAAGGACAAGTGCGTTGCCTGCGGTCGCTGCGTTGAGGTGTGTCCGGCCGGCGCTGCCAAGCTGGGCCAGAAGCTCTGCAGCAAAAAGGCGGGCGGACAGGTGCCCGAGTATCCGCGCCAGGAGCTGCCCGACGCCACCAAGTGGGACCACACCAAGTGGTCGCCCAACTACCGCAACGAAAACCGCATCGAGACGCACAAGTCCGGCACCGCGCCCTGCAAGACGGCCTGCCCCGCGCATGTCGCTGTTCAGGGTTATTTGAAGCTCGCGGCTCAGGGTCGCTATGACGAGGCGCTGGCGCTCATCAAGCGCGAGAACCCGCTGCCCGCCATCTGCGGCCGTGTGTGCAATCGCCGCTGCGAGGATGCCTGCACCCGCGGCCGTGTGGACGCCGCCGTGGCCATCGACGAGGTCAAGAAGTTCATCGCCCAGCGCGATCTGGATGCCGCGACCCGCTACGTCCCGCCCGTGGTGACGCCGACGCGCGCTGGCGGCTTCGACCAGAAGATCGCCATTATCGGTGCCGGCCCGGCCGGTCTGTCCTGCGCTTTCTACCTGGCTGAGAAGGGCTATAAGCCCGTCGTATTCGAGAAGAACGAGCGCCCGGGCGGCATGCTCACCTACGGTATCCCCAGCTTTAAGCTGCAGAAGGACGTTATCGAGGCCGAGGTCGAGATCATTCGCCTGATGGGTGTCGAGTTCCGCTATGGCGTGGAAGTCGGTCGCGATGTGACGCTCGCCGAGCTGCGCGAGCAGGGCTTTAAGGCCTTTTATGTTGCCATCGGCTGCCAGGGCGGCCGCCTTGCCGGTATTCCGGGCGAGGACGCCGAGGACGTGACCGTGGCCGTCGACTTCTTGCGCAAGGTCAACAGCGGCAAGATCGACGCGCTGCCCGGCCGCACTATCGTGGTGGGCGGCGGCAACGTGGCCATCGACGTGGCCCGCAACGCCTGCCGCCTGGGCTCTGAGCACGTTGAGATGTTCTGCCTGGAGAGCGAGGCCCAGATGCCCGCCAGCGAGGAGGAGCGTCGCGAGGCCGTTGAGGACGGCGCGCACATCAGCTGCGGTTGGGGCCCCAAGGAGGTCCATCTGGACGAGACCGGCCGTGTGTGTGGTATCACCTTCAAGCGCTGCACGCGTGTCTTTGACGACGAGGGCCGTTTTGCGCCCGAGTACGACGAGAACGATCTGCGCCGTGTCGATGCCGACCGCGTGGTCATGTCCATCGGCCAGTCCATTGTGTGGGGCGACCTGCTGGCTGGCTCCAAGGTGGAGCTTGGCCGTGGCCAGGGTGCTCTTGCCGATCCCCAGACCTACCAGACCGCCGAACCCGACATCTTTGTGGGTGGTGACGTCTACACTGGCCCCAGCTTTGCCATCGACGCCATCGCCGCCGGTCACGAGGCCGCGGTGTCCATCCATCGCTTTGTGCAGCCGGGCTCCACGCTCACCATTGGCCGCAACCAGCGCCGCTACACCGCGCTCGACCGCGACGATGTCGTGCTCGAGAGCTACGACAACGCGAGCCGCGAGGTTGCCCACGTGAACCGCGAGCGCGAGAAGGCCGCGCCGTTTAGCGAGTACGTCGAGACCTTTACCGAAGAGCAGGTGCGCGCCGAGACCGCCCGTTGCCTGGGTTGCGGTGCCTCGATCGTCGACCCCAACAAGTGCATCGGCTGCGGCCTGTGCACCACCAAGTGCGCGTTCGACGCCATCCATCTGGATCGCGACCGCCCCGAGTGCTCCACGATGGTCAAATACGAGCAAAAGCTCCCAAGTCTCGGCAAGTATGCTTTGAAGCGTGCAATTAAAATCAAATTTGGGAAGAAGTAAGAGACCTAACAAGTAAGTGAACGGCGCAGAGGGCGGTTGGACAGCGAGCGGGGCCCAGGCGTGGCGAGGTGCCTTGAAAGAGGAGGGCATAGGGCTTTTGCCCATGCCCGACGATTGAAAGGCAGATCGCCCGTCTGGGACTCGCGCAGCGTCAAGCCGACCGCCGTTCGTTAGAACGGCGGAAGGAATTAAAAGTGCACGAGCTCGGAATCGTTTACCACATCATTCGCGATGTCGAGAATGTGGCGCGCGCTCATGGCGTGCGTCGCGTTTCGAGCGTGACGTTGCTGCTGGGCGAGGTCTCGGGCGTCGTTCCCGACTTGCTGCTCGACGCTTGGCGCTGGGCGGCAGATAAAAAGCCTATCACCGAGGGCGCGGAGCTTATCGTGGAGACCGTCAACGCCGTGACGCATTGCGAGACGTGCGGCTGCGACTACGCGACGGTCGAGCACGGCAAGACCTGCCCCCATTGCGGCAGCGGCGAGACATACCTGGTGCAGGGCCAGGAGGTCATGATCAAGCAGATCGAGACCCCCGACGAGGACCCGGCAGACGCTGCTCCCGACGGCCTCTCCGACGCCCCCGATGCCGTCGAGGCCGCCAACCCCCTCCACATCGCCTAACTTGGTTGTTGGGGACGTTCTTAAACGACTAGTCAAACAAGAACGTCCCCAACGACTAGTCGTTTAAGAACGTCCCCAACGACTACTTGCGCTAGTGCATAAGTCACGATAATAGTCAAGTTATGTCTGTTTAAACAAAATGGCGGCAGTACAAGCGCATTCGCGCTTGCCAAAATCGTTATTAATGAACAGACTGTTTGTATCTGTAAAATGCATGGCTTGATGTGCGACGCCTTGGCGTGTAATGAGTCAAAAGCAGTAACGTAATCAACTTGTAACAAACCTAGACGTTTAAACAAATAAACCAACCTTTTGCGAATTTAGCTATAATTCCACAAACCAAACAGGTATACTTCTTTCATGTCGTGTAGGAAATACGTAGACAAAAAGGAGGTTATGTGATGGTAAGTATTGTTCTTGCTAGCCACGGGGACTTGGCTGCTGGAATCAAGCAGACGGGCTCGATGGTCTTTGGCGATCAGCCGTCTGTAGCCGTGGTCTCGCTCGAGCCGAGCATGGGCCCCGACGACTTCCGCGCCAAGGTCGAGGAAGCAGTCGCTTCCTTCGAGGACCAGGAGCAGGTGCTCTTCCTCGTTGATCTGTGGGGCGGCACGCCGTTCAACCAGATCAGCGGGCTCATCGAGGGCCACGATTCCTGGGCTATCGTCACCGGTGTCAACCTGCCTATGCTCATCGAGGCATATTCGCAGCGCTTTGACGCAAAGAACACTGCACATGCGATCGCAAAACATCTCGTGACTGAGGCCAAGGCTGGCGTGCGCGTCAAGCCCGAGTCTCTGGAGCCCGAGGAGAAGAAGCCGGCTGCAGCCGCCGCTGCTCCTGCAGGCGCCATCCCTCCGGGAACGGTCATCGGCGATGGGCACATCAAGATCGCCCACGTCCGCATCGACACCCGTCTGCTTCATGGTCAGGTGGCCACCACGTGGACCAAGCAGATCAACCCCAACCGCATCATCGTGGTTTCCGACGGCGTTGCTCACGACGAGCTCCGCAAGACCATGATCGAGCAGGCTGCCCCTCCGGGAGTCCATGCCAACGTCGTTCCCATCAAGAAGATGGCCGAGGTCGTCAAGGACACGCGTTTTGGTGACACCAAGGCCATGCTGCTCTTCGAGAACCCGCAGGATTTGCTCAAGGCCATCGAGGCCGGCGTCGACATCAAGGAAGTCAACATCGGTTCCATGGCTCACTCCAAGGGCAAGGTCGTCGTCACCAACGCCGTCGCTATGGGCGATGACGACGTCAAGACTCTCGAGGCCCTCAAGGCCAAGGGCGTCAAGTTCGAGGTCCGCAAGGTTCCTTCGGATTCCTCCGAGGATCTCGACGCCATGTTGAAGAAAGCTAAGGCCGAACTGGCCGCTCAAGCATAGTAAAGGAGGGTCCGATACATGTCTGCAATCACTATTCTGCTTGTTGCGATTGTCGCGTTGCTTGCCGGTATGGAAGGCATTCTGGATGAGTTCCAGTTCCATCAGCCGCTCGTGGCATGCACGCTTATCGGTCTCGTAACCGGTCACCTTCAGGAGGGTATCCTCCTGGGCGGTTCGCTCCAGATGATGGCCCTTGGCTGGGCTAACGTCGGCGCCGCTGTCGCGCCTGACGCCGCTCTGGCCTCGGTCGCTTCTTCGATCATCATGGTGCTCGCCCTCAACGGTGGCGCCACCGATTCGGCCAAGGCCGTTACCACCGCTATCGCCGTTGCCGTCCCGCTGTCGGTCGCTGGTCTGTTCCTGACCATGATCTGCCGTACCATTGCTACCGCTATCGCTCACGCCATGGACGGTTGCGCCGAGAAGGGCGACTTCTCCGGCATCGAGCGCTGGCAGTATGCTGCCATCCTCATGCAGGGCCTTCGTATCGCCATCCCGGCAGTGCTTCTGTGCGTCATCCCGGCCGAGGCCGTTACCAACGCGCTTAACGCTATGCCCGACTGGCTGTCCGGCGGCATGGCTGTCGGCGGCGGCATGGTCGCTTCCGTCGGTTACGCCATGGTCATCAACATGATGGCCACCAAGGAGACCTGGCCGTTCTTCGTCCTCGGCTTTGTCCTTGCTGCCATCCCTCAGCTCACGCTGATCGCCCTTGGTCTCATCGGCGTCTCCCTTGCCCTCATCTACCTTGGCCTTAAGGATCTGGCCAAGCAGGGTGGCGGCATGGGCGGTGGCTCCGGCGACCCGCTCGGCGACATTCTGAACGATTACGAGTAGGAGGGGAGTGATACATATGGCAGAGAACAAGATTCAGCTCACCAAGGCTGACCGCAAGAAGGTTTGCTTCCGTCATCAGTTCCTTCAGGGCTCGTGGAACTACGAGCGTATGCAGAACGGCGGCTGGTGCTTCGCTATGATCCCTGCGATCAAGAAGCTCTACACCAGCAAGGATGACCAGATTGCCGCTCTTAAGCGCCACCTGGAGTTCTATAACACCCACCCCTATGTTTCCGCCCCCGTCATTGGCGTTACCCTCGCCCTCGAGGAGGAGCGCGCCAACGGTGCTCCGATCGATGACGTCGCCATCCAGGGCGTCAAGGTCGGTATGATGGGCCCGCTCGCCGGCGTCGGTGACCCCGTCTTCTGGTTCACCCTTCGCCCGATTCTGGGCGCTCTGGGCGCTTCCCTGGCCATGTCCGGCAGCATCGTCGGTCCGCTGCTGTTCTTCTTCGCGTGGAACATCATCCGTTACGCTTTCCTGTGGTACACGCAGGAGTTTGGCTACAAGGTCGGCTCCTCCATCGCCAAGGACCTCTCCGGTGGTCTGATGGGCAAGGTCACCGAGGGCGCTTCCATCCTGGGTATGTTCATCATCGGCGCCCTGGTCGAGCGTTGGGTGTCCATTTCCTTCACCCCGATCGTCTCCACGGTCAAGCAGTCTGCTGGCGCCTTTATCGACTGGGCTAGCCTGCCCTCCGGTTCCGAGGGTATCAAGGAAGCGCTGACGATGTACAACTCCGTCGGTGCTACCGCCCTTGATCAGATGAAGGTCACCACGCTTCAGGCCAACCTCGATCAGCTCATCCCCGGCCTTGCCGCCGTGTGCCTGACCCTGCTGGTCTGCAAGCTCCTCAAGAAGAAGGTCAGCCCGATCGTCATCATCCTGGCTCTCTTCGCCGTCGGCATCATCGGTCGCTTCTGCGGCTTCATGTAAGCACGCTTCGGCTTAAGACCGAGAGTTGCTAGGTAAGGGCTTTTGAGCCATTGAAACGGACCGCACCCGGTGGGTACACTGGATGCGGTCCGATTGTTTTATTTGGAGGGCGAGGCGCGCATGGCGCAATCTCAGAACAGCACGGTCGATCTGGCAACGCCGGCAACCTGCCTGATGGGGCTTACCAGCCACGGCAACGTGATGGTGGGCAATAAGGCGTTCGAGTATTACAACGAGCGCAATCCCGAGGATTATATTCAAATCCCGTGGGACGAGGTCGACTATATTGCCGCCGAGGTTTTACGCGGCACCAAGAAGATCACGCGTTTTGCCATCTTCACCAAGGACAACGGTCACTTTACGTTTTCGACGCGCGACGACAAAGAGACGCTCCGTGCTGTCCGCAAGTACGTCGACGAGGATAAGCTTGTGCGTTCGCCCGACTTTATCGATGTGACGGCCAAGGGCGCCAAGAGCATCCCCTCCGTTATCAAAAACCTCTTCCACAAAGGTAACTAGCTCCTCATAAGTTGCGGTG
The DNA here is from genome assembly GCA_048201895.1 of Collinsella sp. GTDB lineage: Bacteria > Actinomycetota > Coriobacteriia > Coriobacteriales > Coriobacteriaceae > Collinsella. The sequence continues at coordinate 56,316 of DBFBGO010000005.1, forward strand.
AAATAGTTCCTAAATACGGCTTTAGATGCTTCAGACAGGAACTATTCCACTGCAACTTCGAAGTCTAGTCATGCGACGTATTGCGATGCAGTAAATCTGCTACACTAGTACAACATGCCTCCGTAGCTCAGGGGATAGAGCACCGCTCTCCTAAAGCGGGTGTCGACGGTTCGAATCCGCCCGGGGGCACCAGAGATTTGCCGAGCCCGGTACCACCACGGTGCCGGGCTCTTCTGGTCTAAAGGCCGGATTCGGGCCGTCGATACCCGCGTCACCAATTTCCCCGCGGGGGGGGGTTTCGAATCCGCCCGGGGGCACCAGAGAAATATCGAGCCTGGTACCGCTACGGTGCCGGGCTCTTCTGGTTTAAGGCATGCCGGAGTATTCGCTGCTTCAGATAAAGAAAGCGCCCGCTTGCTGGGGAAGCAAGCGGGCTCCTGTGAGCGAATATGTTTGCGGCGAGAGCCGTGATGGGCGGTGGGGTGGCGACTAGTTGGTCGTACCGGAATCGTCACCCGTGCCCGAGCCAGAGCCCGAACCAGAGCCAGAACCAGAGCCAGAAAGTGCGACCGTTAGCGTGATCGTGCTGTCGGTGGACTGCTTGCCGGTGGGGGAGACGCCCGTAACGGTGGCATCCTCGTTACCGCTCACGGGATTGCCGTTCTGGTCACAGAAGCCAATGTTATAGAAACCGGCGTTGTTGAGCGCGGTAACAGCGGCGGAAATGCTCTTACCGTACAGGTTGCCCGGGACAGCGGCCTTGCCGGACTTCTTGGCAATGACGACGGTAATCGTGGCGCCGGGCTTCTGCTTGCCGCTGGGGTTCCAGCTGATCACGGTGCCCTCGGTAACCGAGTCGTTCTCCTGGTAGCTAACGTTGACGCCAAAGCCTGCCATATCGAGGGCGTTGCGCGCCTGGGCCTCGGTCATGTCGGTCAGATCGGGGACGGACGTGGTATCCGGGCCGCTCGAGACCTTGTACGAGATGGTCGTGCCCTTCGCGACTTCCTTACCGGCTTCGGTGCTCTGCTCAAAGACCTGGCCCTCATCGGCTTCGTTGGCCTCCTCGGAGGCGTTGCCCTTCAGGCCAACGCTTGCCAGCGCGGCTTCTGCCTGGTCCTTGGTCAGGCCGACAAGCTGGGGAACCTCAACCTTCTCGGAGGGCTTGGGGCCCTTGGAGATTACCAGGTTCACCTTGGTGCCCTTGGCCTTCTTAGTGTTGCCGTTGGGCGTCTGCTCGGCGACCTTGCCCTCGTCGACATCGTCGTTGTAGCTTTGGTCGATGGTGCCGACCTCGAGGCCGGCTTCCTTGATCAGCTCGACGGCAGTCTGCTGGTCCTTGCCCAGCACATCGGGCACGGTGACCTGCTCGCCGCCAAAGAGTCCTGTGGCAAAGGCCACCACGATGCCGATGACGGCAACCGCTGCCACCACGGCGGCGATGATCTTGTTCTTGTTGGATTTGGGCGCTTCGACCTCGTAGGAGCCGGTGGAGCCCGAAACCGAGCTACGGGCGGTATTCTGGCCGCTCACGCCCGAGACGGGACGCACCATGGCGCGCGTCTGATCGGAAAGCTCGCGAGTCTTGGTGGCGCCCAGTTCACCGGGGGCACCGATGATGCGCGTGGGCTCCGAGACGTTGACGGCACGGCCCGACAGGTAGCTGTTGAGCACCTGACGCAGCTCGTCGGCGGTCTGGAAGCGGTTTGCGGGGTCCTTCTCCATGCACTTGAGGATGATGCGCTCAAGGTCGGCGTCGACACCGGAGTTGATCTGGCTCGGCGGAATAGGCAGCTCGTTGACCTGCTTGAGTGCGACCGAGATAGCGTCGTCACCGTCAAAGGGAACGCGGCCGGTGGCGCATTCATACATCACGACGCCCAGCGAGTAGATATCCGAGGTGGGGCCGAGGTCCTGACCACGGGTCTGCTCGGGGCTGACGTAGTGGGCGGTTCCCAGCACGTTGTTGTCTTGCGTGAGGTGGCTGTTCTTGGCGCGCGCGATGCCAAAGTCCATCACCTTGATGTTGCCGTCGGGCAGCACCATGATGTTCTGCGGCTTAATGTCGCGGTGGATGATCTCGTGCTTGTGGGCGACCGAAAGCGCGGAGCTGATCTGCGAGCCGATCTGGGCGACCTTCTTGGGGTCGAGGGCGCCGTGGCTCTTGATGCCGCTCTTAAGGTCGGTGCCGCGCAGGTACTCCATGACGATGTAATAGGTGTCGCCGTCCTTGCCCCAATCGTAGACGCCCACGATATAGGGGGAGGAGAGGCCGGCTGCTGCCTGGGCCTCCTGCTTAAAGCGTGCGGCGAAGGTTGCGTCGCCAGCATACTGCGGCAGCATGATCTTGACGGCTACCGTGCGGTCGAGGACCTGGTCCTGTGCACGGTAGACGGTCGCCATGCCGCCTGTCCCCACCTTATCCTTGAGGAGGTATCTTCCCCCGAGGACCCTCTGTTCCATTCCTGCTCCTAACATAACTATTCGCTCAACGATGTGTGTAGTACCTACGATGTGGCCGCTGGGGCCGTGTGGCGCGTTGCCGCTAACTCTTCGGCCGCGGCGCGCCTCGGGTGTCCGATTCGATCATGGGCATCACGCTCCCTGTGCGGCAAGCGCCGCGGTCAGGACGATGCCGGCGATCTTGGCGGCCTTGACGTCATGCTTGTCGAAATCCTCCAAGGCCACCGAGATGGCGACCGTGGGTGAATCGTAAGGTGCAAAGCCAACGAACATCGAGTTGACGTTGGTGCCGCCAATCTCGGCCGAGCCGGTCTTGCCGGCAACCTTGACGCCGGGGATTTGGACATCGGTGCCGGTGCCGGACTGGACGACGGCAAGCATGGCCTGCTTGACCTGGTCGGCCGTGGCGGAGCTGACGGCCTGACCCAGCGAGCGCGACTGCGTGGTCTTGACCACGGTTCCGTCCGGGGCGAGTACCTGGGCTACAAAGTACGGGTCCATGACCACGCCGCTGTTAGCGATGGCGGCGGCAATCACGGCGTTTTGCATGACGGTGGTCTGCGGGCCGGGCGTGTGGTCCATGCCGACAGGCTGGCCGGCGCCGGCCCAGGCGGTCTCCCACTCGGTCATGAGCGACGGGTCGGCCATGATGGAGGCCGCGGAGGTCAGGTCCTGGCCGAGCTTTTGGCCGTAGCCAAAGGCGTTGGCAAACTGCACGAGCGTGTTTGCGCCAACTTCGTTTGCCACCTGGCCGAAGACGACGTTGGAGGACACGGCAAAGGCCTGTTGCAGGCTGATGGTGCCGTAGCTCTCGTTGGCATAGTTGGTGACCGGTGCGTTGCCGATGTCCATGGAGCCGGGCGCCTGGTAGGTGCTAGTAAGGCTGGCGGTACCGGTCTCGAGTGCCGCGGAAAGCGTAACGACCTTAAACGTTGAGCCCGGCGTGTACAGCGCGTCCATGGCGCGATTGTACATGGAGCCGTCCTCGCCGCCGCCCGTCTGCAGCAGGGCATCGATGTTGGTGTTGTCGTAGGTGGGCGAGCTGGCACATGCGAGCACCGCGCCGGTACGCGGGTCGATAACCACTACAGCGCCCTTAAAGCCCTTGAGTGCCTGCTCGGCCGCCGTCTGGATGCGCGAGTCGATGGTGAGCTTGGCGGTGTTGCCCGGCTGGGTCTGGCCCGCGAGCGACGCGATGGCGTTGTTCCAGCTGGAGTAGTCCTTAGAACCGGTGAGCGTGTCGTTCATGACGCTCTCGATGGCGGTGGTGCCATACTGCTGGCTCACGTAGCCAACCACGTGAGCTGCCAGGTTACCGTTGGGGTAGGAGCGTACGTAGGTGCCGTCCTCCTGCTGCAGCGACTCGGCCAGCGTTACGCCGTCGGACGTGATGATGGAGCCGCGCTGGATGTACTTGGAGCGGGCGATGGTGTGGTTGTTGGTCGGCATGTCCTGATAGTCCTTGGCCTTAATGACCTGGACATAGGTGAGGTTGCCGATAAGGATGGCGAACAGCGCCGTAAAGGCGAGCACCGCACGGGTTAGACGGTTGGCGAGCGCAACGCGGCCGAGCACACCGGATTCAGGCGTGTCGAGCAGGCGACGGCGCATGCGCGAGCCGACGGAATGGCTGCCGCTGCCGTAGGAAGACGAGGTGGCAAAGCGCGTGCCCGTCGGGGCGGCGGCAGATGCGACCTGATCATCGGTGATGGCGGCCATGGTGCCGGTGCCGGTAAGCTCGGCCTCGCGTCCGGTCGCCTCGTCACCGGCGCGCAGCAGGAGCGCGACGATGATGAAGCTCGCCAGCAGAGAGGAGCCGCCCTGGCTCATAAAGGGCAGGGTGACGCCGGTCAGCGGGATCAGGCGGGTTACGCCGCCAACGATCAAAAAGGCCTGGAAGCTGATGGCGGCCGTAAGGCCTGTGGCGCTAAAGGCGGCGAGGTCGGATTTAGCGCGGGCAGCCGTGGTGAGGCCACGCACGGCAAAGAGCATAAACAGGATGAGCACGGCGCCGCCGCCCAAAAGGCCCATCTCCTCGCCGATGGCCGAGAAAATAAAGTCGGACTCGACGACAGGGATGTTGTTGGCCATGCCGTTGCCGATGCCAACGCCGACCAGACCGCCATCGGCAAGCGAGAAGAGCGACTGGACGATCTGGTAGCCCTGGCCCTGGGCGTCCTTAAACGGATCGACCCAAACCTGGAAACGCACCTGAACGTGAGACAGGAACTTGTAGGCGCCCACGGCTCCAACGGCTAAGAGCGCAAGGCCGATAACGACATACGAAAAGCGCCCCGTGGCAACGTAGAGCATCAGCAAGAAGATGGTGTAGAACAGCACGGCCGAGCCCAGGTCGCGTTCGAAGACGACGACGAGCAGGCACACGCCCCACACGGCAAACAGCGGCAGCAGCAGTCGCAGGCGAGGGATCTTAAAGCCCAGGATCTTGCGGTTGGAGATGGAGAGCAGCTCGCGGTTCTCGGCCAGGTACCCGGCCAGGAACAGCACGATAAAGACCTTGGCGAACTCGCCAGGCTGGATGGTAAAGCCCGCGATGCGAATCCACAGCTTGGAGCCCGAGATCGTGGTGCCGATAAAGATAGGCAGCATCAGCAGAATGATGCCGATAATGCCAAAGGTGTACTTGTAGCGCATGACCACGTCGAGGTTTTTGACCAGTGCGAGCGTTCCCACCATGAGCGCCACCGAGACAAACAGGATGATGAGCTGCGAGATGGCGAGAGCGGGTGCGAGACGCGTCACGAACGTGATACCGATGCCCGAAAGCACAAAGACAATGGGCAGGATGGCGGGGTCGGCACCGGGCGCCAAGATGCGCACGGCAATGTGGGCCGCGGCAAAGGCGGCAAAGAGGCCGATCGGTACGGCGAGCGTCTCAAAGGAGATGGCAGCGCCCGCGGTGAGGACGTACATCGCATACAGCAGGATGACGGGGAACGCCGAGGCGATGAGCAAGAGCAGCTCGGTGTTGCGGCGACTCATAAGCGGCACTCCCTTTCTAATTCTTATCGGAGGCTTCGGCCTCGGCGGACTGTTCGGCGGTTTTCTCGGAATCTGATTCGGAGGTCGATCCCTGATTGGTGTTGTCGCGAATCGTTTGCGCGTCGATCACCTGGCGGGTCTGCTCCTCGTCGATCTGGTGGCGGTACTTGGATATCGTGTCCTGCGCATCGTCGACACTTGTTTGCGGAATGCCCGCCTTGAGGCGGTTTTGCGTGTCTTCGGGCAGGTCGGACAGCTTAATGCTGGTTTCGCTCTCGAGCCAGTGGAGCTTGAGTCCGAGCGGCTTGCCGGGCAGGCCGCGCCAGACGGCGACATTGCCCTGGTAGGTACCCAGGTAGTACGAGCCGGTGACACCCGCGTAGGCCCAGATGCCAGCTGCCAGCACAAAGACGAGGGCCAGGATGGCGGCGATAGTAATGTTGCGGCGACGCACGCGTTGCGCCTCGCGCATAACGCCATCGTCAACCAGGTCAACGACTACTACGGTCACGTTGTCGTGGCCGCCGGCGGCAAGCGCCGCGTCCACTAGGTTGTCGACGCAGATTTGCGCGGTTGAGGACTGAGTGGCGATGTTCTCGATATCGCTATCGGGAATCATGCTCGAAAGGCCGTCGGAGCACAGGATCAGGCGGTCGCCTTCCTCGATATGCAGAGTGAAGTGGTCGGCATACATGGCGGGGTCCGAGCCCAGCGCGCGGGTGATGACCGAACGGTTGGGGTGGACGCGAGCCTCGTCTGCCGTGATCTCGCCGGCGTCTACGAGCTCCTCCACGTAGGAGTGGTCGCGGGTCACGCGGATGAGCGTGCCCTCGTGGAGCAGATAGGCGCGAGAGTCGCCCACGTGGGCGATGGCGAGCGTGTCGTTTTCGATGCAGGCGCAGGTGGCTGTGCAGCCCATGCCGGGCTTGCCCAGGCCGTTCAGGGCCGCCTCGATTACGGCGGCGTTGGCTGCCTCGACGGCTGCGGCCAGGCGTGCTGCGTCGGCGGACTGTGGGGCCGTTTTGGCAATAGTCTCGACGGCGATAGAAGAGGCCACCTCGCCGGCGGCGTGACCGCCCATGCCGTCGCATACGCAAAAGAGCGGCGACTGCACCAGGTAGGAATCCTCATTGTGCGGGCGCACGCAGCCAACGTCGGAGCGGGCGCCCCACATGAGTTGCGTGGTGGTGCCGGCATCATAGGTCGAGTCGGTCTCGATGCGTTCCTCGGTCAGGGGCTCAAAGCTCATGGTCGACCCGGGGTCTTTGAGCTTGGCCTCAACGGCGGCAACGTCGATCTCGGCTGTGTCACCAGGAGAGACGGTGTCGGTCTCGGCGTTTGATTCGGAATCGCCGGTGTCCGGGGAGACGGGCTCCTCGGACACGCGGGCGGTTGACTCGTCGTCTTGCGGGCTGACGTCTATAGGCTCGGGCGTCGCAAAGTGCGACGGCGCGGGTGTGCTTTGCGAATGGGCGGCGGGCTCGGCTACGGCATCGCGCTCGCTTGCGGGCGCAGGCTGCGGGGTCTTGGGTGCAGGTCCGTCCTCGGGGGATGGCCCTGCCTCGGGCGCCGGCGTAGACGCGGGCGCAACCTCGGATGCCGGGGCCATGGGAAACGCCGGCGCGGCGGGCTCGGGCGCCGCAAACACCGCAGCGCTCTCGTTGATTGCCGCGGCGACGGGCTCTGCAAAGTGAGCTGGCGCCGGGGTTGCTTCGGGCGCTGTGGGCTGTTCCGCAGCATGTGCGCCGATGGGCGCCGCTGCGGCATCATCTTCGTCCTCGTTATCGGCGAGATCCGAAATATCATGCGTTACATGCGAAAGAGGCAGGGAGAACACGGTGTCCTCGGGTTCCACGGGTGCGGAGCCCGCCGGAGCGGCGTGGGCCGGTGCAGCTGCGGCGGCAGCCGGTGCCTCGGTCATGGTTGCGGACTTGTTCTCCTCGTCGATCATCGACGGTTCACCTTCATGACCACGTCGCCAATCTGGACTTCGTCGCCCTCGCGCAGCGTTGCGGGCTCCACGAGCTGGCGGCCGTTGACGAGCGTGCCGTTAAGTGAGTTGAGGTCCTCGATGATGAGCGCCGGGCCCTGCAGCGAAAAGCGCGCGTGCGAGGCCGAAACGAACGGTTCGTTGATGCAGATGTCCGAAGATGGCGAGCGACCGACGATGACGGGGCCGAGCATGTCTACGTGAATGCCGCGGATACCGCGCGGACCCTTGTCCACATCGATCGTCCAGATAGCCGAGTCGCGGCGCTGTCCACGCACAAGTCCCACGCCGGTCTTCATGACGGCGAACAAGAAGATATAGAGCAGGGCGACCAAGACGATGCGGCCTGCAAAAAGGACGATATCGATGTTCATAAGCGACTATCCCCTAAATTCAAAGGTGCTCAGGCCAAACGTCAGCAGATCGCCGTTGCGCAGCGGGCAGCGCGTAATGCGGCGGTTGTTGACGAGCGTGCCGTTGGTGGAATTGAGGTCCTCGATCGACCAATCCGAGCCCGTAAAGGTGAGCTGGGCGTGGCGGCGCGACACGTTGGGGTCGCGCAGGGCAATGTCGGAAACTGAGCGCTCGCGACCGATGGTCACCTGTGCGGAGGTGATGCTATGGCTCTCGCCGCTCACGACGTCGACGAGCTGGGCGAGCGGGCGCTGCGGGGCGCGAGTGCTCGCCATGTTGGAGGCGATGCCGGCCGCGGCGCCTAGGCCCACGGCGGCACCGGTCGCGGCGGCTCCGCCCATGCCGGCAAGCGCGTCGCGCGAGACGGTCTGCGGCACCGGGATGGGTGCGGCGGCGGGGTCGGGGACGCTAGGCGCGAAGGGGTCTGCCACGGCAAGCGGGTCGGGAGCGGCGGCGCGAGGCGTCGGCTGCTGCTGGGGCATAGCGGCGGGGCGCTGCTGCTGCGGGGCAGCAAACTGCTGCTGACCGGCGCGCGGGGCGCTGGCGGCACGGCTTGCCGCGGAGTTGTTCTGGCCCAGGCCGTTTTGATAGGCGCGCTCTTCTTCGTACAGGCGGCCGAGCGTGGGGGCATCGACGTTCTCGGCAAAGACCGAGAACTTGCCGGCGCGCAGCTGCGGATCGATCATAAAGCGCACGAGGGGCTCGCCGACAAAGACATAGCGGCGCTTTTCGGCCTGCGCCTTCACAAACTCGCGGACCTCGCGCGAAAGCTCGGGGTAGAACGGGGCGAGCATGGGATCGTCGTCGGCGGCGATCAGGATGGTATAGAGTGCCGGCGCGGTGTTGACGCCGTTGATCACCAGAGTCTGATCCTCCATGTCGCGAGCGGCCTGCTTGGCAAGCTTCTTAAAGGAGAACGGGGCACGGGTGGCACCGAAGATGCCGGCCACGTGGTCCTCGAAGATGTTCAGGAAGTTCACGAAAGATCACTCTCCGTATAGGTTCTTTGGTATCCGAGCAAATATAGGCATATCCCAACGATTATAGAGGATAGGGTTCCCGCAACCGCCGCCTTGGCGACGACCGCGGCTGCAAGGCTGGCAATTTCCATATGGTGTGCAAGACAGGACGCCGCTGCGCAGCCGATGCCGGTGACAGCGATGGCGGCGATTGCGGCAAGGTTTGAGCCCTGATTGGCATGCTTGGCGTGGACATTGAGCAGCGCGGATGACGCCGCGGCAGTTGTCGCGACCAGCGCAAAGGCGACCCAAAGGAGCGGGTCTCCCAGCACTGCGGCAACGTTACCGAGCCCCAGCACGCCTCCGGCTGAAAGCGCGACCGTGGCCAGACGGGCAAAAAGCGCGCCCATGCCCGTTGCCGCGGCGGCGCTTGCCGGGCCGAGCCAAAATGACGCGACGCCGGCGGCGACCCCAGCTGCCAGGAAGGTATTGCCGGTCAGACAGCCAAGCGCGAGTGCACAGGTGAGCGTGGCGCTCGCGGCAGTCTCGGTGCGACCCCAGGCGATCCACCAACCGGACATGGCGGCGGCAAAGATCACCGCGACGGGCAGCATCGACAGGATGCCCTGTGCCTGCATGGTGGCGTTGGCCATGAGCACCAAAAAGCCCACAGCCGAGATGGCCGAGCCGATCTGGGGGGCCAGGCCAGCCGCCGCTCCGATCGCGATAGCCGCAATGACCAGGCCGGGAAGCGCCGCGACCCCGGCCGTTTGCATCAGCAAAAAGCTAAAGGTGCCACACGTTAGCGCCGAGATGGCATGCATGGTGTAGTCGCGCGCATGGCTCCAGCGCGTGCCCGCCCAGCCGAGTGCGGGGTCGACCTCGATGGCGTCGTCTTCGTGGTGCGACGGCTCGATATCGTCGAGTTCCTGCTCGTCATCCGAAAGCTCGCCAACCATTTGCTCCAAGCTGCGGCGGCCCTCGCGCACACTGCCCAGACCGGCAAGGAGCTGGTCGCAAAATGCCTCGATGCTGTTGGGGCGGTCCTGCGGCATGGGGGAGAGCGCGCTCATGAGCGCGGCCTCGGCTCCCGGGGGAAAGTGTGGTATCAGCTCGCTGGGATAGGTGGCGCCGCCGATGATGCGGTCGAGCGAGTCGGCGGGCGTGGCCGCCATAAAGGGGGTGCTGCCGCACAGGCCCTCGTAGATTACACAGGCGAGGGCAAAGACATCGGCGCGCTCATCGACCGTGCCGGTCTCGATATCGAGCTGCTCGGGCGGCATGTAGCCGATGGTGCCGCCGCGCGAGCCGCCAAAGCCACCGGCGGACGACAGTCGCGCCATGCCAAAGTCGGTGAGCTTTACATTGCCCGAGTGGTCGATGAGCACGTTGGCGGGCTTAATGTCCAGGTGGAGTACGCCATTACTATGGGCGAAGGTGAGCGCCTGGCCCAGGGCATCGGCAATGGCCGCGGCCTCGTCAAAGGTAAGTGAGTGGCCGTCCACGCGATGCAAAAACTCGGCCAGCGACATGCCATCGACATATTCCATAACCAGGTAGGCATAGGCTGTGTCGTGCGTAAAGTCGATGACCTGCACGATGTTGGGATGTTGAAGCATGGCGGCAGTGTGCGCCTCGCGCAGGACATCCATGATGTCGCTGGCGGGCATGCCGGCACCGTTGATAAGGGGGATGCGCTTAATGGCGACGCGGCGGCGCAGATGCGTGTCGCGGCAGATCTCGATGGAGCCAAAACCGCCGGTCGCAAGTGTCTCGAGCGGCTGGTACCGCTTGAGCAGCTCGCGGGAGCTGGTGCCCTCCAAAGGAACGTCCGGCGAGAACCGGGCGGTATGTTGCGAGAAAAGCGGCATGGCCAACCCTCGTGCGTTTAAAGTTCGTTTGCGAGTGGCGGGCGCTGAGCCGAGCCGTTCGCGGTGGCATAGATGCTGCTAGTGTAGCACGCGCAGGTGCATGGGGAGGATAGCGGGATGCGAGGCTGCCTGCCTGACTTGGCCTTAGTGCTTTTTCTTGTTCTTCTTCTGCTTGCGCTGCTTGCCCTTGGTCTCCTGGGGCTTGTCGCCCTGTTTGGCTTCGGCAGCGGCCTTTTCTGCCTTCATCTTCTTGCGCTTGGTCTCGATGCGGAGTTTTTTGTTGATACGCGCCTTAAGGAAGGTGCCAAACTGCTCGGCATCGCCGCGAATAAAGGTTTCCTTGGGGATCGTCACGCCCTGGTCGGCGAACATGGCCACAAAGATGCGCTCGCCGTCGAGTACGTGGTCGAGCTTGTCAAACGGGAAGAACTGCGACTTGCCGCTCTTGCCCCAAACCATCAGGCCGTCCTCGTTGGCGGCGACGCGGCGATAGCGGCCACCCATGGACTCGTCGGCCTCGACGGCGTCGATAAAGTCGCGGGCGAGCGTGTGGTGCAGGTTCTTGCTCCACCAGGCCAAAAAGGCGCCGAACACGATCAGCACGACGCCAAACTTGATCCAGTTGCCACCGGCCAGCAGCATGCCGATGCCGATGAGCGCGGCAATTGCCGCGGCGACATACAGCGAGCCGCGACGCCTGGGCGAGGCGACCAGACGGGCGAAGTCGGTGACCAGGTCGTTTTCGTACTGGTACTCGTTGAGGTACAGGATGCCGTCGTCGGCTGCGGCCTGCTCCTCGAGCGCGACCTCGACCTGGTCGGCTGCTTCGGAGGGAACGAGGTTGCTCTCTGCGTCTGCCATGCTCTTTGGACTCCTATCGCGGCGGGCTCGCCGTACGGGTTATTATGAATACAGTATGCCGTGCGACCGCATGGCCGCCGCGGCAACAAGACTCAGTATACCCGGGGGAGCACCCATGGAATCGTTGTACCGAAAGTATCGCCCGCTCACCTTCGACTCCGTGGTGGGCCAGCAGCATATCGTCTCGACGCTCGAGCACGCCATCACCGAGGGGCGCCTGTCCCACGCCTACCTGTTCTGCGGACCGCGCGGCACGGGCAAGACCACCATGGCGCGCATTCTGGCCAAGGCGCTGCTGTGCCGCAATGCTGAGGCAGCGCGCGCCGAGGGTGCAAGTGGCTGCATGCCCGACGGTACTTGCGAGGAGTGCGAGCTCATTGCCGAGGGCAACCACCCGGATGTCTACGAGCTCGATGCCGCAAGCCGCACGGGCGTGGACAATGTGCGCGAGGAGATCATCAACTCCGTCAACTTTGCCCCGGTGCGCGGCAAGTACAAGATCTATATCATCGACGAGGTCCACATGCTCACGACGGCGGCGTTCAACGCGCTGCTCAAGACTCTTGAGGAGCCGCCGGCACACGTGATCTTTGTGCTGTGCACCACCGACCCGCAAAAGATTTTGGAGACCATCCTCTCACGCTGCCAGCGTTTCGATTTCCATCGCATCGGCAACGAGGATATCGAGCATCGCCTGGCATACGTGTGCGAGCAGGAGGGCTTCGATTACGACGACGAGGCGCTGGCTATCGTGGCGCGCCATGCAAAGGGCGGCATGCGCGACGCGTTGTCCACGCTTGAGCAGCTGAGCGTCTTTGGCAACGGTTCTGTGCATGCGGACGACGCCCGCTCGCTTTTAGGCGAGGTTTCGGACCAGATTCTGGGCGAGTTTTCCCGCGCCATTGCCGATCGCGATGTTGCCGAGCTGTATGGGCTTATTCGCGCGCAGGTCGAGGAAGGTAACGATCTGCTGGAACTGACGCGCGACCTGGTGGCGCACGTGCGCGACGTGTATGTTGCCTGCGTTGCCGGTGCCCGTGCCGAGCTGTTTGAGGGCGGCTCCGAGCAGGCCGAGGCGCTTGCTGCCGAGGCCGCTGCCTTTGGCGAGCATCCTGCCGACCGCCTGGCTCGTGTGCTGACAGTGCTCGACGATGCCACACTGGAGATGAGGGGCGCGAGCGACGTGCGCCTGGTGCTCGAGATTGCCTGCACGCGTCTGGCGCGTCCCGAGGCTGATTTAACGATTGAGGCTTTGGCTGAGCGCGTGGCACGCCTGGAGGCCATGGTTGCCAACGCCGCCGTTCCGGCGAGCGTGGCTGCTGCTCAGGCCGCCGCGCCTGCAGCATCCGTACCCGCTGCTGCCCAACAGCCGACGCTCATTTCGGGCGCCCGTGCTGCTACTCCTGCGGCGACCGCCGCCCCCGCTGCTACGTCTGCGCGCCAGGGCGGTATGCCTTGGGACCGTGGTGCTGCTGTTCCGGCTGCCCAGCCTGCGCCCCGTTCTGCGTCCGTGTCAGCTTCCAAGTCTGCAGCGCCTGCACCTCAGCCTGCGCCGGCTTCGACGCCTCAGCCCGTTGCGGCCCCCGCGCCTGCTGTATCGACCGTGCCGGTGTCCAAGTCCAACAACGCCGCCCAGGTTGCCGCCGCCGGTGCTGCCGAGACGCCCGCGGTCGAGGACGCCGGCGAGCTCCAGCGCAAATGGGCCGAGGTCGTCGAGCGTGTCAAGGCGCGTCAGGCTTCCTATGCAGGGCTTTTGCTCAACGCCCGCGCCACGGCCGACGACGGCTCCAAGCTCACCGTCTCGTTCCCTGCGGGCTCGACCTTTGCCATCAAGATGCTCGGCCGCGCTGACACGCAATCGGTGGTCCTGCCGACGGTCTGCGCAGTCTTCGGTCGTCGTACCGTCGACTATGTCCTGGATGGGGGTGGCACGCCGGCTCCTCAACATGAGGAGCATTCTCCATCTGCACGGGCTGCGGCATCTGCGGACCCGCAACCCGTGTCCTCGGCGGCCCCTGCATCCTCGAGCGTCAGCGCGACGCAGCCAAAAGCGGCGCCGGTAGCGGCACCGACCCCGTCGGCGCCTGAACCCGCTGCGCCCAAACCGGTTGCTCCGGTCCCCGCGCCCAAGTTGTCTGACCTGGGCAAAGCACCCTGGCTGCGCTCCGACAACCCCGCCGGCGCTCCTGCCACGGGCAAACTCCCGACCGAGCCCGCGCCCCGCGCGCCCGAGCGCTCGTCCGCTCCCAAGGCTCAGCCGTCTGCGCAGGCTGCGCCGTGGGAATCCGAGCAGGTGCCCTACGACGACGCCATGGTCGGCGGCTTTGCTGGCGATGCGAGCGGGGACGATCTGCCTCCGTTCGACGTGCCGGGTGCGGCGTCCGCGCCCAAGTCCGCTGCAACTGCCCCCAAAGAGGAGGACGCTCCTGCAGCTCCCTGGGAGTCCAACCCCGGCGCCGGCAGCCCCTTCGGTCACCAGGGCGCAGCCCCGAGCATCCCGCAGACCGAGGACGAGGCCAAGGCCCTCATCCGCAGCGTCTTTGGCCAGGCCACCATCTTCAAGCCGGTGGAGTAGCTGCGCAGGCGGGTATACTGCTCAAGAAGAGGACCCCTTGTCCGGGCGCATCTGTATTTCGGACATGTGTAGTGTGGTGCCGCGTATATCGCATTCGAGCAGACAAGTGCGTGACGGTCGGCCTAGGATGCTGAGGTCGATACGATACGTCGCATGGCTGTCCGTGTACTCGACTTGCATGTCGTTGGCAACCGCTCCGATTGTCAAAAAAGAGCCTGGCTCGGCATCAACAATCTTGGAATCTTTTATCTTGACCCTGAGCTCTTGGTAAAGGGACGGGCTGTTGTAGTAAACGGTCCGGGTCCCGTCGGTGCACTCATCGGTCGCTTCCCATTTGACGACGGGCTGGTCCGAGCTGGCTATCAGCAGTTCTGCTCCAAAGGCTATAGCATGGGTGATGACAACCAGCACTGCCCAGCCGACAAAGAGATAGAGAATCACATATGCAACGGGGTGTTTTGAGCGGATGTTTTGGAGCGCGTCGGGGGCATTCATGGGGGCACCTCCAAATTGCTGTCTGTGACAATCAAATTATACCCTGCCATCATGAGCGTCGCCTCGAGCAGCGGTTCGGCATTTTGTTATCTAGCTGGATGCAGAAAATGTCGGATTCCGGCTCTACAAGATTTAGCTTTCAATATTATGCAGATGCGAATTATTCAACTTTGCATAATCTATGGGTGCGGCTTGCACTCCAGGACATGTATATCGACTGAGGTAGTGTGTCCGCCCCGCTCGCTGGCCCCGCGCCGTGGTACGATTTTTGAGTTTGAAAGTCCCGCCGTGCTCCGGCTGCCCTTGCAGCTTGTCGCACGGCCGCACGTAAAGGAGCCATCATGGCCGGTATGAACATGCAGCAGATGATGAAGCAGGCTCGCAAGATGCAGGAGCAGCTTGCCGCCGCGCAGGAGAATCTCAAGTCCCAGACCGTCGACGCCTCTGCCGGCGGCGGCATGGTCAAGGTGACCGTTAACGGCGAGATGGAGCTCGTCAACCTCACCATCGATCCCGATGCCCTCGATCCCGAGGACGTCGATATGCTGCAGGACATGATCATGGCTGCCGTCAACGAGGCCGTCCGCGGCGTCAACGAGCTTGCTAACAAGCAGATGGGCGCCATCACCGGCGGCCTCAACATCCCGGGCATGCCGTTCTAAGACACGCATATATATGAGTGCGAATCACAGTCTGCAAAAACTGCTCGATGAGCTGGGCCGTCTGCCGGGCATTGGTCCCAAGTCGGCCCAGCGCATCGCCTATTACCTGCTCGAGGCCGATGCCGAGGAGGCCCGCCGCCTGGCCGAGGCCATCCTGGAGGTCAAGCAGGAGGTCCACTTTTGCAGCCGTTGCTTTAACTACGCCACGGCCGACGAGTGCTCCATCTGCCAGGACCCGATGCGCGATACCACTCGTATTTGCGTGGTGGGCGAGCCGCGCGACGTCCAGGCAATCGAGCGCACGGGCAGCTACCATGGCCTGTACCATGTGCTGGGCGGCGTGATCAGCCCCATGGACAAGATTGGTCCCGAGCAGTTGCACATCCGTGAGCTGCTGGCGCGTCTGGGTCACGAGGATATCCATGAGGTCATTATTGCCACCAACCCCAATATTGAGGGCGAGACCACGGCGAGCTACCTGGCCCGCACTATCAAGCCGCTGGGCGTCGAGGTATCGCGTCTGGCAAGCGGCCTTCCCGTGGGCGGCGACCTGGAGTATGCCGACGAGCTTACGCTTGGGCGCGCCATCGAGGCCCGTCGCACGATTTAGGTGGCGAGCCTGCTCCTGCCGTATGTTTTCCTCGCGATGCACGGGGTAGTCATAATTTCCCCGTGCGACTGTGAGTTTGTTGTGCAACAAAGATGCTTCGTATCCGCTTATCGCATGGATGCTTCCGCTCGCATCCTTAATTTGCCCATTCATTGCGCAACCTTTTGGGTTCGCTGATACACTCAAATATGGATTTGAATGAATGCGCCGCTTCTGAGCGGCGTGTTTTTCTTGGAGGAGAGCGCATGCGGCCCGGTGGCACTCAGACAAAGCGCGGCGCCGCGGTGCGCATGCGACGCCGACTGGGCTTGGCGCCGCGGGCGTACGCACTGCTGTCCTGCTCGCTGGTGCTGGTCATAGCTGGCGTTTCTGCCTATGGCATGACCGTGCCGTCCATGATGCAGGCGCATACCGCACGCGAACCGCACGTGGGGCATGAGGTCAAAAGCGATCTGGGTGCCACGACTGGATATGCTTGGGCAAGTGTAGTCGCGCATATTGTGTTTGGCACCGACGATGCGGACGGCGCCGAGGCCCCGGACAACGAAGTCACGCTTGCCAATGGCAAAACCATCGTGCTCACCAACACCAAGATCATCGATCGGTTGTCCAACAATAGCGTGGCGGCAACGGTGAATAAGGTCGAGCAGCAGAAGGAGCAGGACGCCCAGCAGTCCGGAAAGCCCGGTAGCTCGGATACTTCTGGCTCCGGCTCGGATTCATCGAGTTCGGGCGGCGGCTCTGGGTCGGGTTCCTCTACCGGAGGGTCTGGAAACGGCGGCTCGACGGGCGGCAACACTGACAACGATGCAAACTCCGGTGGCCTTTCCGCTGCTGAAGAAGAGAGCATTCACAGTTGGCTTGTGACCAAGTACAACATGCTCGACGGCTATGTATCTCGTGCCAATGACGTGGTCTCGACCTATAACTCTACGGGAGATCCCAGACCGTGCGACAGCCTGGTCGGGGAGATGTTTGTCATTCGAGCCGAGTTCGGTCGTCAGACATTCTCGCCCCGGTCAAAGTGGTATCAGCAGTATGCCAATCTGTGGGGCTGTTACACCAACCTATGTCAATGGGTCGGCCATTACGGCGATGATGACGTCGCGCTCGGTAACTTCAACAATAACGTAGCGGCGCTTGCCCTATGATGACCGATCTTGCATCCACCACACCACAATCGCTCGGTCGCGATCCCATGGTCGGCCTGCGCCTGGCGCGTGTCGACGGGTTTGAGCCGGCCATTGCGCTCGGTCAGGACGAACTGCCTGCCTATCTGCGTCGTTTTACGATGCTGTTTGCCGACGATGCCACCATGCGCCGTGGCGGTATCGGCCGCGTGACGCGTGCTGTCAACGCCCAAGGCGAGGCCGTGGCACTCAAGCAGCTCATCTTGCCGACGCGCGATGAGTTTGACGACGATGCCGCTCACGAGGCGCTGGTCGCCAAGTTCAAGGCGGCGTTTCGCGAGGAATACGAATGCCATCGCGCCCTTTCGGGCCTTAAGGGCTTTCCCCGCCTCTATGGCTGGGGCGAGGTCGACGGTGTGCCTGCAATTGTCATGGAATGGGTCGAGGGCGAGACGCTTGCCCGTTTGCGTTCGCGACTCGCCGTGGACGATGCCGGACGTCTGTCGCCGCTCGTGGCGGCGCGTCTGGGTCGCGACCTGTTCGATTTGCTCTGCCGTATGAGCCTGGTGGGCGAGGGCTTTGTCCATCGCGATATCTCGCCCGCTAATATTATGGTGCGCACGGCGCGTCTACCGCTTGACCGGCAGCTTGCCGAGGGCACCTTTGACCTGTGCCTGATCGACTTTGGCTCGTCGCTGGCGCTCGAGCCTGCGTCGGCCGTGGCCGGTACCGGCGGCAAGGCGTCGTTTACGGAGCGTTATGCCACGCTGCGTCGCGCGACGGTTGCCTATGCCCCGCCCGAGATGCTCACCGACGATATTCCCGACCTGCGCGCTTTGCGTATGTCGCCGGCGATTGACGTCTACGCCGCGGCAAGCACGGTTTACGAGCTCATTGCCGGCGTCGCGCCATACGAAGCCGCGCCGAGCACTTCGGGCACCTCGGGTTCGCGCAAAAAGACGCGCGACATCGCGAGCCCCTACCGTCTCAAGATGGACACGCGGCCCGATTATCCCATTGGTGCCCATGCGCCCGGTTGTGATTTGACTCAGCTGCTTCGTCGTGAGCCTGATGTGGCGCTCGCTGCGGCCGAGCAGGCCCAACCGCTAGGGCTTGAGCCGGATTCCGAAGAGCTACGCGATGCGCTGGCGTTTGTCGATGCCCAGCTGTTCGACGTGGTGATGGCCTGTCTGTCCAGCCATCAAAAAGATCGTCCCGAGCCGGCGGCGGTCGAGGCGGCGCTCTCGGCGTTTTGTGACCACTATGCGCAAAATGTCGGTCGTTCGCTCCGCGGCGAGCCGCTCACGCCGTGCCCCATGGATGCGTCTGGCCGCGCGGTTCGTCGCGCGGCGATGATTTTCAAGACTTTAGTCTGCTGGCCGCGCAGCGGCCAGCTTTAAACCACCCGCTACGCGGGTGGAGACAAACGGCTTTACAAAGCCGCCCCTCCGACCGATATTGACGATTGTTCAGGCCGTCAAGAATTCGAGTCGAAG
>DBFBGO010000006.1:0-96198 GCA_048201895.1 Collinsella sp.
GCCCTGCTCCCAGACGAACTTATAGCGGACCGAGCCCGAGTTGCCGGACGCGGTCAGGCCGAGCGAGCAGCGGTCGCCCAGGAGAGGAGACCCGCCATCGGACGCCTTGGCCGAGAGGCCGTCGACAGAGTAGTCCTCTGAAACCGGCGAAGTTGCACTTAAATCATCGGCCCGTGTTGAATCTTCAATCTGTGATGGAGACAGGCCCGCTTCACTCAAACCAAAGCAAGGAGTTACGGCCAAACAGAAATAAAAGAAGAAAAAAGCGACACGGACAGCCTTACTTCTAAAGAAATGCATATAGAACCTCCCCGATAGTTCACTCCAACATAATATTGCTAGCAAGTAACAATTTAAGGCCAAGATTTACCATACAAGTAAGGTCGACTACAACCAGCGCAGTCGACCTAGAGAATTCATATTGATATTAGCCAATTAAAGAAATAATGCGCGCAATATTCTGACCATATGTGTCACCCGGAACAGCCCAGCGGCCATTTAAATCTTCCAAATATGGCGCAACTCCGAGAAAACCCTTAGACTGAAGGACTTCATATCGAGGATCCACACAAGTGTTATTCAACGCCGCACCAGTAGCATATCCTTTAAGATGCTGGACTTGGGCAAGCAAGCCCTGATATACATCGTCAAATCTAGCGCCTCCCGATTGTTGATTGACGGCGCCCAGTCCGGCGAAATTGCACTGATTCGGCTTTACGGAACCTCCAAATTGCAACCATCCAGTCTCAAGCATAGCCTGAGCAAAAACAACTTCCGGGCGAACCCCTTCAGAAACAGCGGCTTCGACAATTAATGAACAAAAATCACGAATAGTAGGTGCTCCCTTTGAAACAAATGCGTCTGAGGGATATGTATGTCCTGTTGATTCATATAAGTTCACCATAGCATCAACTGAAGTCTGCAGACTTCCCATAATTGGAGTACCCTCCACCGTGACCTTGCGGGTCAGGTGCCTCTCGGCGGAGCCGTCGATCACGTCGAGGTAGACGGTGTACTCGCCCGGCTCGGTCGGGGTCCACTCGCAGGAGGAGGAAGCGGAGGGCTGCTGGGCGACGCCCCACTTGGCCCAGCCGCCCTTCTCCCAGACGAACTTGTACTTGAGGCCGGAGGCGTCGCCGGACACCTTGGCCTGCAGCTTGACCGGCTTGCCGCAGAGGGCGGAGCCCGAGACTTCGAGCGACTCAAGAGACCAATTAACAACTTTGTATTTAGAAGTGCTAGTCACATACCCATTGGAGTCAATGACATCAGCATAGATCTCATATTCACCAGCCTGGGGCAGGGTCCAAGAAATCGACGGCGAAGTTAAGTCTTGACCGATTACACCCCAATTGGAATCACTCCAATCAGACCCAGCCCTATGCCAAACAAACTTATATCTAAGGCCATCAGTCTTGCCGCTAACATTTACACCGATTTTTACCGTTGACCCCGCATGTCCCAGTTCTTCCGAGAAGGAAATTCCATTGACGGAGTAGGGATGCGGAAACTGCGCGATGATAGCAGCAGCGTCAGCCTCTCCCAGACGACGGCAACCATCGTCCGAGAAATAGTTGGCCACATCACCGTAATTCGAAATGAAACCATGCTCGATAAGAATACCTGGAATTCCCTGCTCGCGAGCGCAGCGGATAACGGCGAACTCGTCGCCTACCTCCATTTGAAATACGCCGCGGTATGTTAGTCCCATAGCAGCAAGGTTGTTCATGACCTTGTTGGCAAGCTCAACAGAGACCTGCGTGTAGTCGGTGCCATTTGCGGTAGGAGCATAAACTTCTGCGCCGTGAGCTCCAGAAGACCCAGAGTTGATGTGAAAGCTAACATAGGCCTGCGCGCCCTGATCAATGCAGCGCTGTACGCGATAAAGATAATCATTGCTGGGATAGTAGCCAGACTGCTCGCGCGCAAGAACGATCTTAAAGCCGTAAGCTTCAAGTTTATTTTTGCAGGCTGTCATGATCTTCCAGGTAAGGTCGGCTTCACTCTTGCCATTACCCTGAGCGCCAGAATCCACCCCGCCATGTCCCGCGTCAAGTGCAATAACCCCCACATTACGCGCGGAGCGCTCAGCATAGGTGGAAATGCCATCGGGCGAATCGGCGCATTCCAATGCCTGCTGAATCGACTGGGCTTCAACGGCATTGCCATCGCCGTCCGCATAGTAAACAGAAGTGCTCTCAGAATTCATGGAGCTATCGATAATCATAAACGAATAATCCCTGTCAGAGAGATCCACTACATGTTCAGTGCCATCACCCTGCAAAACATAGGTTATCGAAGTCAGAAAGTAAGTATTGGATTTCAACGTCGAGCCGAATACAAAAGCAGCCGAATTACCAGCGGATTCAGATGCAACCGTGGTTCCCTGTACTCCATTGGCACTTACATAGTTAAGCGTTGCGGAAGCAAGGATGTCGCCGTCATCGGGAGTAGCAAAGGCGACAACTTGATCAGTCCCGCTGGGAAGGCTCGGGTAGGCAAGATATACATATTGGAAAGAGGAATCAACCGATTCGACCTCGTGTTCGGGCGCGGAAACGTCTACGCTGAAACCCTCATCCTCTGATTCCGTAGCATCCGCTGGCAGCGACCGATCAACGGCCGTGTCTTCACCGTCGATGGAACTCTCGTCACGCGAGGCCACGCTATCATCTACGGGTACAGTACCAGACGCAACATCCATAGACTGCACGTTATTCGCAGCATAAGCAGCAGTTACAGGACCCATCAAAGATGAGGCAGCCAAAAGTGTAGCCATAGAAAAAACAGTTGAGGCACGCAACGCGTTTTTCATATCGAATCCCCCGTCACAAATAATTGTTACTGAAGAATGATTATCTAACAATCAGTCTCACATCGGAAGTCCAGTTACTTAAAGCGCGGGGATTGTTGTTACTTCCTTTGAATATCAATACTCCGTGAAGCAAATCCGAATAGTAGAGCAAACAATAGAAAGGGTTTAAATTTATTGCATCTATGACTTTCCTGGTGCTTTCCTACGCCCCCCTGAACTAGCCCCCCTACCTTCGTCGCCTGTGGGACAACTTCCACCGATCGAGGGTCGAGCCCCCTGCCGCGGTGTTCGGATTCCGCATCACGAGCCCCGATTCCTTGTCGAACAGTCCGTCAAGGGCACGGAGGAACGTATCGCCTCTCATGAAGAACTCATCCCGCCCGCTCAGGGCGATATTGCTCGTGAGGACCATCGCATCCGTCGCCACGGCGGAGGACCATGCTCCTCATGTTGTCGGTGAGCACAGCCAATGACGCACACGGCGCCGAGAATGTATGCAGCGTCCCGATGAGGAGGTTCTCCTGGCGCGCGTTAGCTAGGTGTTTGACCACAAGAAAGCAAGAGGTAATCCTTTGGTTGAGGTATTCGCGGATGCAATTCGGTTGAATCTTGGCGGGAACAAACGACCGCCAACCGCAATAACCAGTAGAAACGCAACTAAGCTAAGTCATCATTCGCCTTCGGATCCAAATGGCCTACGCGCGGATTGTATGCCACTTTTAAGAGATGGATAATTCCAACGGTATGCAAAAAAGCTATCGTAAGCAACCTTTTGCGATTCCCACCACTCATCGTACTCATCCCATTCCGTTTGCCCTATAAGTTCGGATAGCTTGCCGTAGGCATCGTGGAGAAAATGCTTTGAGAATCTTCTGCCTGTCTTATGATGAAATACCGCAGGATGTGTAATAACTTGCTCGTAAGAATACCGCTCTGTATTCACTCTCGATTCTATGAGATTAAAATAATCAACGAACTGAGGAACATCTCTGCAGTCGTCAAGAATATGCAGCAAATCGCCATGGCAAATCTTGTTTCGAATATGCTCGCAGTAAGCTTCCCACCATTTCTTTGTATTGCCCGACAAAAGCCCTTTACTTTTCGCAGAGTTGATGACTGGCCTCAAGGTTTGGTTCTCGAACATCTCACCGTGGTCTTTTCGTATTGATGGCACTTCATCAAGGTTCGAAACAACCATTCTTAAGGTAAATTCAAGAAGAACAGAGGTAGTAATAATTGCAGCTTGGTAGTTTCCGCACAAATGAGAGCTACACGCCTCAAGCCATAGGTTATTGAGGGAAGGCTCGACCCAAGGGAGGGCTGGCGGCAAATCTGTACCGTTACTATCAACGCTTTGTGCGAACATGCCCGCCGCATTGTCTTTTTCAATGTGCCAAATCTCTATCAAGGGCAAGCCTCCACATGTGGGGGAAGAATAAGGGCTCGACGGCAGAAACGCGGAACCACTAAGCATCAGTTTCAAAGATAATATACTGCGCTGCTGATAGAGTAGGCAATTCTCGTTCTCGCGATTAAGCCAATGGACCGCAGCATGCTCCTCGGTAATAGCCGTCGCTTTCGCGAATCATAAGCCAATTGACCAGTCTGGGCCTATTTTCTCAAAACAGAACCAGACGCATTCAACCATGCACCGCTTGCGTTGGAGTAGCAATCGAAACCACTTAGTATTAGCTACTCGTTATCAAACATGGCAAACATAATCTAGATCCAGCACCATGGGCCACCGATATTGAGGCGTCCTGTTGTCATCATAAACGTGAAAGCCTAGCCTAGCCCTTACAAAGGCAGCAAACGCAAAGTGAAACGATGACCCCCACCGTGATACAATCCCATCAAATTAAACTGTTGACAGAAAGGCTCTACCGTGCCGCCCAAATCCATCAACTCCCTTATGAAGCATCTCCGGAATCAAGGGATTTCAATCGGTGGTTCAGGGCAAAAACGAAAGCTCAAGAACATCGGCTACTACCATGGATACAAAGGGTTTCGGTTCGTGGGAGATTCGTCGAATAGGCTCCCCATCAGCGATTTCAACCAGATTATATCTCTCCACGCCATGGATATGCAGATCAAGACCCTGCTCTATCCACATATCATGACAATTGAAACCGCCCTAAAGAACTACACGCTAGAAGCAGTGCCTAGCTATGCCAAAAGCGAAGACTTCGATGATATCTACAGGAGCTGTCTGACGGCATACAGAGGATATAATCCCCGTACGGATGACTACAAGAAGTCTTGGGCGAAAAGGCTCAGACTGCGGCAAAACGTTGACGGGCTAATTTCCCGTGAGCAGGACAAAAAGCCATTTTTCAAACACTTTCGCGATCGAGGGAGAACAATCCCGATCTGGGCTATCTTCGAATCCATGACCCTGGGAGAGTTCGGCAATTTCTACGCCTGCCTCGATCGTCCCATTAAAGGCGCCATCGTCACCGACATGGGGATGCCTTCCCAATATGATTCAGAGTCCCTCCTTCTCTCCATCATCTTTGCGCTCAAGGACCTGAGGAACGCCATCGCTCACAACGCCATCGTCTCGGATGTTCGATTCAAAACAGGCGACATCTCGAAGAACGTCGGGAAGCTCTTGAAAAGTGAGACAAACATCGGCTTAATCAACTTCTCCGATATCACCGACTACGTTATTCTCGTCGTCTATCTTCTTGGACTTCTGAAGCTGCCCAAGACTAATAGGAAGCGGCTTGTTTCCGATTACGAGGGTATTCTACTTCGCTACAAGAAGGAGCTTCCTCTTGGAATCTACGGCAGCTTTGTGCGCACCGAAACCCAGAAAAAGCTCAAACTTCTGAAGATATATGTCACGAAATCGTAGAGGACAAAATGTTGTGGTAGACTTTGCTAACAACAGCGGTGGTAGCCTTCGGGCGACACCTGGGAGGGCCCGACAAGTTCGGGCCCTTCTTTTTTCCAGGCACCCAGAGCGCCGCCATGAAAAGCGAAGCATAAGGCGCTACGTCCTTCTGAGTGACATTCCCATCGGTTTTCGATTAGCTCATCCTCCCGAATCCTTATCATTAATCACTAACTCAGGCAGCAACCAGCAGTACACCCGGCCCGCAAGCGCAGAAGATAATACAACCCACTCGTCAACGTCATTTTTAGGGAGCTCACGACGGTTGCCTCGACAGTCGTGGACCTGGATGGAAGCCTCGATTTAGAACCGCCTGAGAATCTCCTCGGCATTCTCTCGCAGATAGATATCTAGATCCGGCACGGCAAACTGCACATAGCCCCTCTGCGGTACCTGAACAACCTCTCTTTGTAGAAGCTTGGCCCGAATAGAGCTGATCTCATTGGTCTTTTTACCCATGTGCTTAGCAAACTCGGCTGATTTGGACTGTTGTTTATCCTCGCACATGGCCAAAAGATATTTGATATCGTTGAGTCCCAGCCCGGAAATCGCGGGCTCGTGAACAACATCGTGAAAACGAGCCCCTGCAAGCGCAATGCCTTCGGTGACGTCGCGCTCGCTCACAATGGTACTTTTGGCACGATGCAAGTTGGCGCGCTGCCAAATGGAATAACCGACCAGTTGCACCAGATAGGCATAGCCCTTAGTGGCCTTAGCGGCTCTCGACAGAAGATTATCCTCTATGGTCAAACCAGTCGCGACAAAGCTATCGCCCATAGAGAGCGCTACTTCCACCTGGTTGATAGGCGTCAGATCTTCGGGGAGGGCACGACGCAAGAACGTAAGCGCCTGGACGTTAATAAGATCCATAACGCCGGCGGGTAAGCCGGCAAAGGCAAGTGCGATATCTACTTATATCGAATAATATCGAGCTGTATAAGCTTGTATAAACTTATCGCGAAAGTATCGAGTTTTCGTAATTTATCTTAGTAAGTAGTCCAACCCTGCTTTCTTCCAAGTTCATAGCGAAGGAAAGTTAAAAGCTTCCTAAAAACTATTGCCTTAGACCGAGAAATACTCGCTCTCAACGGATAAGTTCGGCCCCAACCACGGATCGCCCGTCAAGAAGAACTCAGGCCAGTGCTGCATGAACAGCGCCTGCTCACGCTTCCAGCGGCGCAGCTTTTCCTCGTTGGCCTCTTCCCTGCCGCGCGAGGTGAACTCGTAGTGGTACAGCTCGGCATAGGGCGTAAAGATGGTGCGGTAACCCGCCTCCCACACGCGCAGGCAAAAGTCTGCGTCGTTAAAACCGACGGCGAATTCCTCGTTGTAGCCGCCGACGCGCTCAAATACGTCGCGTCGCACCATCTGGCAGGCACCCGTCACGGCGCTAAAGTTGCCCGGGCGCACGGCACGGGCAAGATAGCCCTCGCGCTTTGCCGAGAAGTCCTGGTTGGCATGGGCAAGTGCGCCACGCACGCCAATCAAAATGCCGGCATGCTGCACCAGATGATCGGCAAAGTAGAGTTTGGCGCCCACCACGCCCGCATCGGGACGCTGCAGATATCCCATCATCTCTTCGATAAAGTCCGGGCTTATGACCTCGGTATCGTTGTTCAGCAGCAGCAAGTAGTCACCCTTGGCGTGCTTCACACCAAAATTGATGATCTGAGAGTAATTGAACTCGCCCGGCCAGTACACAACGCGCGCGATGCCCTTGCCTTCGGATGCTGCAGCCACGCGCTCTGGCAGGGTTTCGTAATACGCAAACGTCTCCGGGGCTTCACTGTTGTTCTCCACCAAGACGATCTCGTAATTGGTATACGTGGCCTTCTGGGCGATCGACATCACACAGGCATCGAGCGTCTCAATGTGATCCTTGGTGGGGATCACAATGCTCACCAGCGGCGCAGGCTCCGGCAGCGCATGGCGCATGCGGTAGACAAACGGCGTCTCGGTCTCCTCGACCGTTCCGTGAACGCCCAGCGCGTTAAAGTGGCGCTGCAGCGCAAGACGACCCGCTTCAATGGCATACGGCTTGCTATCGGCAGAGCCATCGGCGGTCGATCCCGGATGCACGCGCCAGTGATACAGCACATGCGCAACGTGCTCAAAGCGCGCGCCGGCTGCAAGGCAGCGAAGCGTCAAGTCGTAGTCCTGGGCGCCCGCAACGTCTTCTGGGGACATACCAATGTGATCGATGAGCGCCTTCTCCACCATCAGGAAATGCGTCACGCAGTTATGGCTATAGAGCAGGTCGACGTTGAGTACGGTCTTAAAGACCGGCTGGCCCCACTCCCCCGTTTTCTGGAACATGTCCTCATCACAGAACAGGACCTGGGGACGCTCGCCCTCGGCCGCCTTGTTCAGCGCGGAAACATACTGGAATAACGCGTCCGGTTCCAGAATGTCGTCATGGTCCAAGAACGCGATGTAGTCTCCAGTCGCCTGCTGAATACCAGCGTTGGTGTTGAGCACAATGCCGCCGTTGCCAGGCAGCTCAATACGACGAACCCGCTCGTCATTGGCGGCAGCCGCAAGATTGGCCACCGCATCCCATTCGGGCGAGGCGTCCATAAGCAGCAATTCCCAGTTGTCATAGCTCTGAGCTAGCACCGAGTCCAACAGCTCGCGCAGGTAGACCCGATCTGTCTTGTAGCACGGCACCACAATGCTCACGAGCGGTCTATAGGCAAAGGCCGCCGAAGCGACACGCTGGCACGCCAAATCGCCCGGCTTTGCGCGATGCTGCTCAAACCAACGTCGATAAGCTGCGTCGTCTGCACGCGCGTCCTTCATACGGTTCCAGCTGTCGTCGACCATGCCGTTGTACAGGCGACCATCCATGGCGCAAAACCCGCTTTGGATCCGCTCTGTGGGATCGCTCACGATCGCGACAAAATCTCGTATATCCTGAGGCATCTCAACACTCAGATACGATTTATTGATGCGGCATCCGTTCTGCTGCGGAACATCGACCTGCGATTCAAACACATGCACGGTAACATCGATGGCATTCATATGCGTATCGAAGATCTGGAGCTCAGGCGCGCACTGGGGGTCTCCCGCCCAGGTAACCTCATAGCGCCACACCGCGCCGACGTCTGCCGGCAAATAGCGAATGGCATCGATCTCGTAGCGGCCGCAGTGTTCGCCACGCTGCGCATCGCGGATAAGCGCGCACAGCGCAGGCTTTGCTTTGTAGTTAATCTTGGATTCCAATTTGGCCACGCGGCTATCGAGACGAATAGAGCCCAACCTTTGGCCACCGGATGCAAAAACGGCATCCATCGACGAGCCATCCAAAAACGGAAGCACCAAAACGGCGAGCTCGCGCTCGTAATCGGAAACAGAAGGGCATAGCGCCAGCACACGGCCATGATCGACCGGGAGCACCAGTGACGGCAAACAAGAACCGCTCGTAGTCGCATGGGCAAACGCCTGAGAGGCCTCCCGCTCAATAAGCGCGGCGACATCCTGACCGGCAAAACGAAGCAGCACAAAAAGACGGCCCTGGCTGCGGCAAAGTGCCAAACGCTTGATACTCATCTACACTTCTCGCTTTCCCAGGGCGTTCGCTGCCACGCGCTTGCAGGCACCCAGGCGCCCAAACCTCAAGACATCGTAATCGAACATGAGCTTTTTGCACGCACGGACATTGGGGGCCTTGCTGGTAAGCGCCGCACGCACCATAGCAGCAACAGAAGGAGCGCATTGTGCGAGCGCAGCATCGCTGCCCACGGCAGAACCGGCAAGCGCCGTGGCAACGGCAGCAAACACCTTGCCGCAATCCGTACTCAACAGCCTGAGCGCATCGTACAGCACCAGATCGCAGAGGAAGTACGCCAGGTCATCGGCATGCTGAGCATCGAGACCGTCGCGCTGCCAGTCAGCCAGCACCGCAGAGTAAATCTTCACGTGCTCCAGCAGACGCGTCTCGTCGTCGTAGCGCATGGTGTCCATGAGCGAACCCTTGCGCGCCACGCGGTAATCATACAGCTTGTTCGAGATAAGCGCGGTCTTGTGCGAACGACCGTACACGGCAAAATCGAAGACCTGGTCCTCGCCATACTTAACGGTTTCGTCGAACACGATCCCGTTGCCCAGCAAAAACTCACGCTTGCAGGCGGTGCGCCATGCAAACGGGCGAGATGCTTCCTTAAACAGTAGGTCGGAGCTATAGCCTTCAAACGACACATCGCGCGGGCTCAGCACATAGTTAAGCCACGGATACCCCGCCTCAAGCGGATACGGATTCGCGCCAAAGGTCAAAACGTCGCAGTCCTCGCGCTCAAAGGCATCGACGATCACGCGGCATGCATCGGGCGTAAATCGGTCGTCGGAATCCAAAAACGCAACGATAGGCGCCGTGGACGCGGCGATGCCTGCATTACGCGCACTCGACAGGCCGCCATTGGGCTTATCGACCAGCGTAAAGCGCGCGTCCTTTTCGCAATAGGCAGCCGCAATATCGCGCGAGCCGTCCGGCGAGCCATCGTTGACCAGCACGCCTTCCCAATCGGGCATGTCCTGCGCAAGCAGGGAGTCCAGGCACCAGGCCAGGCACTCCTCCACTTTATAGATGGGAACGACAACGGAAATCTTGGGGGTAGCCATAGTCACTCGCTCCTACTGTGCGGCCGGAACGTCATCGGGGTGCGGGTTGTCGCCGTAGGTGCACTGATACGTCAGCACACGCCAGACCAGCGGCAGGCCGCCAATCTTAAAGTAATGCTTAAACGTATTGAGCTTGCCCGGCTTCTTAAAGTCAAAGCGCGAATCGATATAGGCGCGGGGCGACTTGACCATCAGGCGCAAGTCGGTCTCGCCACGCGGATCAAACAGCGACAGATCAAAGCGACCGGCATCCCAGTCGGCCTTGAGCTCGGACGAGGCTTTCTTCCAAAACTGCTCGCGCAGTTCATCGACCAGGCGCTCATCGTTCCAACGGTACGTATCGACCTTCATGCGCATTAAAATACCCTGAAGCTGAGCCTTAAGCTCGGGGCGTTCATCCAAAAAGCGCTGCATCTCGGCGTATTCGTCGCACACGCAAAATACCTTGATGGGCGAATTAACGGAGCTCTTCTCGTTGTCTTGGCGATAGCACAAAATGGGGTCCGCGATAAACGCAGCACGCTCGGCGCATGCCCAGACCTTAAAGTTAAAACCCGCATCCTGATACGAGGCACCCGGCGTGGGAAGGAAGCGAATCTGATTGTCGTTGAGGAACGCGCGCCGATAGATAGCCGACCAAATGGAAGGTTTGCGGTAGAAGATGCCCGGGCGATCGACGGGGCGATACGCGGCGCCCGTCATATGCTCGTCGATAATCCCAAACAGCTCACGTCGCTCGCTGGGCGTGGACCAATACAGATAAAAGTCGCCCTTTACCGCATCGGCATGCTCAGCATCGGCCTTGGCGACCAGCTTTTGAAGCGAATCCTCAAACATAAAGTCGTCGGACTCAAGGATGCCCACGTACTCACCGCGCGCCATCTCCAGGCCACGGTTCATCGAGTCGCCGTAGCCGCTGTTGGCCTTGTCGATCATCTTTACACGGGGGTCGTGCTCCATGTACTCGCGGATGATATCCGGCGAGCTATCGGTGGAGCCGTCGTTGATGCAGATGATCTCGATGTCATTGAGCGTCTGCGCCACGGCGGAATCGAGGCACACGCGCAGATAGCGCTCGACATTGCAAATGGGGACAAGCAGCGAAACTTTAGGGGTATCAGAGTTCTGCAAGAGAACCTCCCGTTGAATAGCGTGTAACAGGGTTATTTTAGCAGCCGAGTTGCGGCGGGCGGCAGCGCTTGGAATTATAGAAAGCGCTCCAGGCAGGCTTTGAGACCGCGAGTCGAAAGATAGAACAGCGTGGCGTCTGCCATCGAAACGCCCGAGGTCGCCGCAACGAGCTTGTGGGCAACACGGCGAACGGCACCCTTAGCAGGCATATCCGCCCACTCCGTTCCCAAAAACGTCGTGAGGTCCATGTTGACGCGAGCCGCCACGCGATGGAAGTCATCGGCATCCAAGCGCGCCAGATCGAACACAATTAGGTCCAAAAACCAAGTTATCAGCTCGCCGGGACACAGGTCCAAAAGACCATAGGCCGCCCAGTCTTCCAAGACCTCCTCGAGCATCTTCATGTGGGCGTCAAGCTTTTTGGCGCGAGCCTCGGCACTGTTGAACTCGTGCGTCGCCGATTCGCTCTCCATCACGTAGTGGTAGAACTTGTCCGGCATGACGACGGTCCTGCGGGCAAGCGCATAAGCCGCAAATTGGAAGACGACGTCCTCGCCCAAAGCCAAACCGGGGGCGAAGCGAATGCCTTCGCGATTGAGCAGCTCGCGCGAAAAAGCCGCACGGCAGGCATAGGGCTGCGCATTCGAATGGAACAGCAGTTGAGGATCGCGGGCGCCGAAGGTACCAGCTTTGGGGCTCATGAGTTGCTGGACGCGTTTGGGGGCAGCATCGGCAGGTTCACAGACGCCGCCAAAAACGGCGGCCTCGGCATCCGCAGACTCCATGGCATGCAGCACGCGCTCGACCGTCTGGGCATCGATGTAATCGTCGGCGTCCACAAAAAAGACGGTCTCGCCCTCGGCGACATCGATACCGGCATTTCGAGCACACGAGACACCCGCGTTTTCCTGGTCAATCACCAGTACGCGATCGTCGGCCTGCGCGATCTGGCGCAACACATTCAACGAATCATCAGTCGAACCGTCGTTGACGCAGACAACCTGAATCGAACACTCAGACTGGACCAACAGCGAATCGAGGCATCGCTGAATGGAGCGTGCAGAGTTGTAAACGGGGACGACAATGGTAACTTTAGGACACGAGGCCTCTCCCATGCCGACCTACCCCCTCAGCGATTCGATGAGGAAGGCGGCGACCACGCCTGGGCCTCCAACCGAGGCGTAATACTTAGCACGCCCCAAGGCACCATCCGTCGCAAAACTCGGATGCTCGTCAACCCAGCCCTCGGGATCTTTGAGGATGGCAGCGAGATTTGCGCGCTTCCACGGTTTGAGGTCGTCAAGCAAAAACTCCCCCGCGTCCAAGGCCGCCTGAAATTCCTTAGCCATCTGAACCAGGAACTCCTTATAGAACTTAGGCGCCAGGCGCACGTAGTTCCACATGTATGAATCGTACTTAATGAGCTGGTTGAACTTGAGCATGCGCGCGACATCGCCGCTTGCGTGGTCGCGGGCATAATCCTCTCGAATCCAACGCTCAATCTCGGCATACTCGGTATTGACGCAAAAGACCTTAGCTGAAGAATTGACCGAGGAATTCTCGTTGTCCTGGCGATACGACAACACGGCATCGTGCAGGTAAATAGCCTTATCGGCGCACGCGATCACCTTAAAGGCAAATGACGTGTCCTGAAAAGATGCCCCCGGAGTCGGCAG
Organism: Collinsella sp.; assembly: GCA_048201895.1. Lineage (GTDB taxonomy): Bacteria > Actinomycetota > Coriobacteriia > Coriobacteriales > Coriobacteriaceae > Collinsella. The sequence continues at coordinate 13,136 of DBFBGO010000006.1, forward strand.
GAACGTAATGCCGTTGCGCTCAAGAAAATCGCGACGGTACACGGCCGACCAAATCGACGGCTTTTGCTTAAAGAACTGCGTCGTATCGCTCGGGTGCACTGGCTTGCCACAGTCCTTGGCTTTAAACATCTCGTGCAGCGAACGGCGCTCCTCGGGCTTAGACCAGTAGAAATCAAAGTTCGCCTTCGCAAAGTCGGCATTATTGCTATCGGCGGCCGAGACAAGCTTTTCGAGTGCGTCGGGCGCCATAAAGTCATCGGACTCCAAGATACCAACGTACTTGCCACGCGCCATCTCCAGACCGTGGTTCATCGAGTCGCCGTAGCCGCTGTTGGCCTTGTCGATCATCTTGACGCGCCCATCGCGCTCCATATACTCGCGGATTATCGCCGGCGAGTTGTCGGTCGACCCGTCGTTAATGCAGATGATCTCAATATCCTTGAGCGTCTGCGCCAGGGCGGAATCGAGGCACTCGCGCAGGTAGCGCTGAACATTGTAAATGGGAATAAGCAGCGACAGAACAGGGCTGCCAGAGGCGTTAGTAGACAAATGTGCTCCTTAGGAAATACCTGTCGTTTCATGGTATCAAAGGGTCAGCGCGCCAGCGGGCGTTTATATAATCTATGGAGCCTCTTGCGGGCAAAGCGGCCCCACGTCATGCGGCGGGCCCATGGCAGGTTCCTGCGTTTTATTCAAAGCTTGCCGCCAAGGTGCGCCGAGCCTTTACAATAGGACAGTCCCAAGGACGTATTCGATAGCTTCCGCGCTGCACTCACCCGCCGCGCGTGAAAGGATATATTGCCCCATGCCTTCAACCCTTCCCGCTCCCATCGATAAGCTCGCCATTGTCGTCGTTACGTACAAGCGCCAGGAACTCCTGGCCAACTTGTTCGACTCCATGACCGAGCTTACGGCAGCGCCCTGGCGCATCGTGATCGTCGATAACGAGAATTCGCGTGAGACCGAGGCCATGTGCACCGCATTCAACGAGCGCCTGGCCAACCTGTGGGGCACCGACATCGAACAGCCCGACGCGAAGGGCGGCACTGACCGCGTCATCTACGCACCACAGCTCGAAAACGGCGGCGGTGCAGGTGGCTTCTCCGCCGGCACCAAATGCGCCTACGACCTGGGCGCCCAGTGGTTCTGGGTGATGGACGACGACGTGCTCGTCATCCCCGAAGGCATCGAGCGTCTTGCCAAGTGGACCGACCGCTACGATGTCATCCAGGGTTCGCGCCTGGACTTTGACGGCGGCGCCTTCTTTTGGCAGTACCAGCTCATCCTTTCGCTTGGTATCCCCAACCCCATCGCTAAGTGGGACCTGGGCCCCAAGGGCTACCGCGCCATGAACCAGTTGTGCTTTGAAGGCGGCCTGTTCTCGCGCCGCGTGGTCGACAAGATCGGCCTGCCGGATGCGCGATTCTTCATCTACGGCGACGATGCCTGCTACGGCTACGTGGCCAGCCAGCACTTCCCCGCCGCCGTTGTTGCCGACGTGGTGCTCAAGCGTGCCCGCGCTGTCTCTAACTGGGATATCGCCGGCAAGCGCCAGCTCAACTCTACGAGCGACACCAACCGCTACTACATCATGCGCAACCGCGGTTATCTGGCCCGCTACATGCAGATTTACGGCGACTATCACCCCGCGCTGTTCCGTCTGGGCAACGTCGCGACCTTCTGCAAGGAGTTCATTCGCCTGGCTGCCGTTGACAAGTGCTTTAAGACCGGTATTCCGGCGCTGCGCCGAGGCATGAAGGACGCCCGCAAGATCGTCAAGGATCCCAACTGGAAGCCCATGCCGCCCATGAAGGACACCGAGTAACGGAAGCCGGAAACACCTCGGCGCTTAAAGCCGCTGGCACACCGTAGCCACATGCTGCCCATCAAAACCGAACCCCCAGCGCATGCGACCCACGCCGGGGCGCGGCACACGGATTTCGTCGATGCCGTCGCGCTCTATGTCGAGCAGCGCCTGCACGGCCAGCAATTCCAGGCCCAGCGCATCCACACCGGGGTCATACATCATGTTGATCGTTATCAGCGGACGTTCATCGAGCATACCGATCGTATCGGCTATGTCGAACACGGCGCCCGTAGGAAAAACCTGGATGTCGCAGCGACCCGCGCCACACTTTCGCCTCGAGGCAGGATTGGCATAGCCCGGCAAGCCAAAGCAGAGCCCCTGCAAGAGCAGATGATATGGCAGTGGCGCATCTGGGTCGGTCGCACCGATTCCCGCATCTCCTAAGATGCGGCTTAGCGCCCGCCTCACGGTATCCTCGTTCCCATGGCACAGCCCGTCGCGAAACGCATCGACGTCTCGAATGTCTTCTGCAGCGCACTCAAACCACTCAATAATCACTAGACGCAAGGTCTGGCGAAGCTCGTTATTGGGCAATCGCAAAGCACGGAGGCGATCGCCATGCTCCGGCTCCTCAGTCATATCCGTCGTGAGAAAACCGGACAGATACAGCGCTGTCCACATGCCATCGTCAGGCGAGACATCTGGCTCTGCAGTGCCCAAACAAAGCGGGACCTCAGCGCACCCATGGGCCTCGAGCAAATCAAACAAGACCGAAAGGCGGTCGAGATTCCACCCGGCAACTACCCTACTCAGACAATCGGCATATCCATACAGATCGGCACGCACAGGCGCCGTGCAGCCTCGGCCCAGAAAACCGATCACACGCTCTGGACTCGAGCAATAGGCCCTGCCAAACCGATATCCCTCGAGCCATTCACGCGCATCATCCAGGTATTCCTCGCGCCCAGCATGATTCAACAGAGCCTCGACCTCGGCATCCGAAAAACCGAACCAACGGTCACACCACGCCGACAGCGGCGTCGTCAGACAATACGAGCAGCCGCGCGAAGAAAGCGCCGCTTCGGCGGGACCGGAACACTCCCCCATCAGACACGTCAGCCGCAACGAATCGCGCGCAGTGGCAATGGCGTCAAACAGCGCACGGTCAAGTAGTTCTGCCGGATCGGCGTCGGAAGCGTCCCTCGCGCTCGCACGGCGAGACCACGCCGCATCGTACCCATCAACGAGCAATACAACCTGCTCATCGCAGGCAATCTCCAGCAGCTCTATGAGCACGCCAAGCACCGAGGCGACCTCATCCTCGCTCGCCGCGCCACGCGCAACGCGTTCGATGTGACGCACCTTGTCTCGAGCTAAATCCGGAGCCTCCAAAAGCGCCAGCAGACGAGCGCACTCGCCCGAAAGAGCATCGCGCACGACGTCGGCAATAGCGGCGCCACGCCTCGCAGCGCCAGAAAAGTCCAGCGATATCACCGGATAGCAAGCGTACTCATCCCGATAGCGCCCGCCGTCTGCATCCCAAATCTGAGCATCGGCAAACAAACGCTGACCAGCGCGACTGACCGCCGGACGCTCCAGAAAAGCCCTGAGCATCGACAAGTTCATGCTCTTGCCAAAACCCTCGGGTCGACAGCACACCACAACGGACGCGTCGCAGTCCAACACATCGGCAATAAACATGGTCTTGTCAACCAGCATGCAACGACCAATGGCATCGGCAAAATCATGCACACCGACCGGCAAAACCGCATCATCGACATGGTTGACAAGCCGTACGCCAAAAGTATCGTCACTGTTGCAATACTCCTGTTCAGACACCGTAACTTCTCCCTAAAACGCAGCACGAAGCCCATTGTAGCGGGCAGTTCAAGTGCAACGCTGGATCCGTGCAAAGGCATCGGGCAACGGTAGGAACAAAGGCCTTGAGGGGGCATAACAAATCGTTGTGCAACAAAATGGGGCCCGATGCAACTGCACCGGCCCCCATTGCGAATCTTTAGTTGTCGGGCAACCGAAAGAGACTACTCCTCGGAGTCGTTCTGCCCAGCAGCCTTCTTTTGCTGATCGAGCTTATGCTTGCCACTCACAATAGACGTGGCACCCAGCGTGGCCAAGCTTGCACTGGCAAGGCTCGCCATAACGATAAGGTCGCCCGTCTTGGGCATGTTACCGCCAGATGACTTGGTCGTTGTAGTCGTCGTGGTTGTAGTGGTCACCGTCTTGGAGTCATTTTGCTCTTGGACTTGGTTGTCAGCACCGCTCTTGTCGTCGTCTTCGGGCTGTTTCTTTTCGCCCTCGGTCTTGCTCTCGTCCTTCTTCTGACCGGACTTGTCGCCCTTCTCATCAGAGCTAGGACCCTTATCGGATTCAGCCTTCTCGGAAGCCTTGTCCTTGGAGTCGCCCTTTGCGGCTTCGGTCTTTTCCGTGGAAACCTGATCAGAGTTGTCCTTGTTCTGGGCCGAGCCGTTATTGACGCCAGCCATCAGCGAAGAACCCAGCGTAGAACCAAGCTGCTCGGAGAAAGAAGGCTTCTTGTCCGGCGAAGCAACGGGAGCGTCCGGCGCCTTATTCGAGTCGTCCTTGGAAGCATCGGAATCAGGGGTCGTGTCAGAGCCGGAGCCGTTGTTAGAGCCGGTGTCAACGGACGAATCGCTCGAGCCGGTAGATGAGTTAGAGGTGCCAGCGTCGGTCGAACCAGAAGCGTCGCTGTCCGTATTGCCGGCAGAGCTTGAAGGCGAATCGCTCGCAGCAGAGCCGTTCGAATCGGAGCCGTTCGAGGTAGAGCCGTCGTTGGTAGTGCCACCAGCAGAGCCATTACCGTCAGCATCGGTCGAGGGCGCATCCATCCTGTCATCGTTGGCATCGTCACTCGAGCCGTCATTCGAATCAGGTGTCGGCGAGGGCGCCGGCGCAGGCTCGGGCTGCACGGGCGTCGCAGCGGCAGCGGCCTCGTCCTCGGCGATATAAACCAAGCAGTCCTTCAGCTCGTTGCGGTAGCGGTTCTTCCAGCCCTCATGATACTGGGGCTGACTTGAAAACTTGGTGGCGACATTGTTGACCACGCTATTGGAGAGCGCCGTCGCAAACTCGCGGTCGGACATATCGTTGGAAAGATTCGCCCAGCGGAAGAAGTCTCTGCAGCCACCGGTACCGCACATGTTGGTGATGCTCCACACCATACCCTTGACGCAATCGGCGCGGCCGGAGATGTCAATGCCAAGAGCGCTCTTAAGCCACGCCTCGGTCACCGCATAGTACGAGTTGTACGCATACGCATCCTGCAGAGCCGAAAACTCAGCAGGATCGGTGTTATAAGCACCCTGGAAGGCCTCCTGTGCAATACGGCCCAGCTCGGTAAGCTGGTCGTTCTCGTACATGGCATTGCTCGCGTTGGAAATCTCGCTGCCGCGATCAATCGCATCCTTGAGCATGCTGTATTTTTCGGGGCTGTAGTTGTAGACCTGCTTCATAAACGGAATGAGCGACCAACGGCGGTCGAACTGGTAATAGCCCAGCGCGTTGTAGCCGTCACCATACGAAAAGCCCTGGTTGTAGTTACCATGGCTCTCGTACTTGGTAAAGTACTTCATCTCGGTAGTCACGTTGACAAACGAAACGCCCTGGACCGACCTCAGCACGCCCGAGAAGGACTGCTGGGTGTAGAGACCCTTATCGATATCGGTGGCATCCGAGGCAACGCCTGGCGTGGGCTCCTCGGCAGCGGCGGGTGCCGGTGCGGAAACGGCGCCAAACGAAAGCGCCAACGTCAGGCCCGCGACAATAGCAGAATGCTTGGGCTGCATAAGATCCTCCCTGCATTGGTGTAGTTAAAGTTCAGTTTGCAAAGATAAAAATAAGTATTGCAGCTCGCCCGTTGTTGCACAACAACCCCTCGGTAAACGGCAACAACCCTCCGCGAAATCTTAAGGAATTAGACAAACTGGTCATCGGGCGCCAACAGAAGCTCGCCGTAACGTTTCGTCAGCCCGTCTCTCAACTGACAGAAAGCGGGAATATAGACGTTCAAGATGCGCTGAATCAAATCTTGAGCGAGCTTGTTGTCATAGATATGGACGTTCGTATTGCGGTCTCTGAGCATATCTAGCCAGGCCGCCTCATCAATAAAGTCGTAGAATCGGTACGACTCCTTCAAGATGGCACGAGGAGACCCCGACGCGGCAAGCGTGGCACCCTCATACTCGAGCAGACGCTTAAGGAGCTTCCAGCTCAGTTCAAATTGAAGATTGAACTTATTAATCAATCCACTCTGAACAAAATCATTGTTGAGATCCTGATTGGGCGCATCCTCAAGATTCGCCAAGGCACTGGCAAAGTTCTCATATTTTTTCATACAGAATCACACCATCCCTGGCAATTTCATCGAGCAATTGCTGCGACAAGGACTCGTCGAGATTGACGACATCTACATCTAAAAGAGTATCAAGACGCTCCTCGATCAAATATGAGAAACGGCCGAAATCCCGACAACCTGCTACGGCGATGTCAATATCGCTCTTGGGTAAGTTGTCGCCTCGAGCACGAGAACCAAACAGCACAACCTTCTCGGCGTCACATTCCCGAGCAAAAACTTCGATTTGTTTGTACACCTTGTCGAGAGATGCCATTTGCAGCCCTACAGCTTAATGTCAAAGTTGATCTCGGGGACGGCGGCCAGGTCGGCCAACGTCACGCCGTCGACGTACTTTTCGATCACGTCGTCCAAACCGCGCCAGAACTTGACGGTCGAGCACAAATCGCTGCGGGTGCAGCTATTGTCGATGCCGTCGCACGCCACGGGCGCCGTGCTGCCCTCGACGGCGCGCAGGATGTCACCCGCACGTACCTCGGAGGGATCCTTGGCCATCATGTAGCCGCCGCCCTTGCCGCGCACGCTCTTAAGCAGGCCCGCCTTCATAAGCGGACGGACCAGCTGTTCCAGATACTTTTGCGAGATATGCTCGCGGTCGGCAACCTCGCGCAGGGCAATCTTGCCCTCGGCGTCGCCCAGCGCCGCGATATAGATCAGCAGCCGGAGGGCATAGCGGCCCTTGGAAGAAATGAGCATACCTACCCTCCCATCGTTGCTGGGACAAAATACCAGGCTTGTTTGTCCCAAATCTTATGCACGCGGGGCAAACAAGCCTGATTATTATGTCCCACATCTAAAAAGTCGAGTGGATTAGTCGGGTTTTCCCTTGACTAACGCCAAACCCATAGTAACTTTATTCCGAGAAGATTCCTAGGGTTTAGTACACCTATGAGTACACCATATACAGAGAGGGACAGCATGAGCGCAAATCCGCTGCTTTCCATCGAAGGTCTGACCGCCTCCGTGGACGAGAAGACCATCCTCCACAACGTCAACCTCAACGTCGCCGCCGGCGAGACCCATGTGCTGATGGGACCCAACGGCGCCGGCAAGTCCACCCTCGGCCATCTAGTCATGGGCGACCCCGTTTACACGATCAACGACGGCCGCATCGTCTTTGACGGCCAGGACATCACCGAGCTCACCACCGACAAACGTTCGCGCGCCGGCCTGTTCCTGAGCTTCCAGGCCCCGGTCGAGATCCCGGGCGTGCCGCTGTCGAGCTTTTTGCGCGCCAGCATCGCCGGCCGTCCCGGCCTGGAGATGAAGGGCAAGGAGTTCCGCCGTCGCGTCAAGGAGCTCGCGGCCGAACTCAACATGGACACTGCCTACCTCAACCGCGAGCTGGGCGTGGGTTTCTCGGGCGGCGAGAAAAAGAAGGTCGAGATGCTCCAGCTTCTGCTGCTGCAGCCCAAGCTCGCCATCCTCGACGAGACCGACTCGGGCCTGGACGTCGACGCCCTGTCCACCGTCAGCCACGGCATGGACGCCTACCGCAAGAGCTGCGACGGCTCCATGCTCATCATCACGCACAACACGCGCATCCTGGAGCACCTGGATGTCGACCGCGTCCACGTTATGGTCAAGGGCCACATCGTGCGCGAGGACGACGCCTCGCTGATCCCCTGGATCGACAAGAACGGCTTTGAGACCTTCGAGCGCGAGGCCGCCGAGCAGCGCGCCCAGGCCGAGGCCACCGCTGCCGAGCAGCAGGCGTAAAGGGGCGACGCAATGACCAAGAACCGCACCGAGGTCGCGGACATCGACCGCAGCCTCTACGACTTCACTTATGGCGAGGAGGGATTCGAGCGTCTCGACGCCGGCATCACGCCCGACATCGTGCGCGAGATCAGTGCCAAGAAGGACGAGCCGCAGTGGATGCTCGACCTGCGCTTAAAGTCCCTCGAGATCTTCAACCGCTTCCCCGACCCGACGTGGGGTCCCTCCATCGAGGGCCTGGACATGGACAACATCGTCACCTACGTCAAGCCCAACACCGACCAAAAGCACGACTGGGAGTCGGTGCCCGACGACATCAAGAGCACCTTTGAGCGCTTGGGCATCCCCGAGGCCGAGCGTAGCTACCTGGCGGGCGTCGGCGCGCAGTACGACTCCGAGCTCGTCTACCACAACATGCAGGACACGGCGTCCAAGATGGGCATCGTCTACTCCGGCATCGAGGAGGCCCTGCACGACCCGCAGTGGGAGCCGCTCATCCACGAGAAGTTTATGACGCTCATCCCGCCCACCGATCACAAGTTTGCGGCCCTGCACGGCGCCGTGTGGTCGGGCGGCTCGTTTGTCTACGTGCCCAAGGGCACCAAGCTCGATTTTCCGCTGCAGAGTTACTTCCGCCTCAACGCCAAGGGTGCTGGCCAGTTTGAGCACACGCTCATCATCGTCGAGGACGATGCCGACCTGCACTTTATTGAGGGCTGCTCCGCGCCCAAGTACAACGTGGCCAACCTCCACGCTGGCGCTGTGGAGCTGTTTGTGGGCAAGCGCGCGCATCTGCGCTACTCGACTATCGAGAACTGGTCCAAGAACATGTACAACCTCAACACCAAGCGTGCGCGCGTGGACGAGGACGGCGACATCGAGTGGATCAGCGGCTCCTTCGGCAGCCACGTGGGCTATCTCTACCCCATGAGCGTGCTCAACGGCCGCCGCGCCCGCTCGAGCTTTACCGGCATTACCTTTGCCGGCGCCGGTCAGAACCTCGACACCGGCTGCAAGGTCGTGCTCAACGCGCCCGAGACCTCGGCGACCGTCGAGACCAAGGGCATCTCCAAGAGCGGCGGCATCCAGACCTTCCGTAGCTCCATCGTGGCCACGCCCAAGGCCGAGGGCTCCAAGGCAACCGTGAGCTGCCAGTCGCTCATGCTCGACGACCAGAGCCGCTCCGATACCATCCCCGCCATGGACATCCGCGCCAAGAACGTCGACATCGGCCACGAGGCCACCATCGGCCGCATCGGCGACGACAAGGTGTTCTACCTGATGAGCCGCGGTATCTCGGAGGAAGAGGCCCGCACCATGATCGTAAACGGCTTTGCCAACCCGGTCTCCAAGGAGCTGCCGCTTGAGTACGCCGTCGAGATGAACAACCTGATCAAGCTCGAGATGGAAGGAGCGATCGGATAATGAAACAGGAAACCAACACCGCTGCTACCACGCTCGAGCAGGTAAACGCGATGCCCGCAGCAACCTGGGGCTGGTTGAAAATGAACCAGATCAAGCTCGAGCTTTCGAACGAACTTGCCGCCGCCCCCGCCGAGGCCGTTGAGGTCGAGGGCCTGGATGAGCAGTTTGGCGGCTCGGCCGACGCCTTCGACGCCGCCATGGTCACCATGGCCGAGCGCTTCCCCGAGCGCCGCGCCGCCGCCCCCGGTGATGCCGCCGATCGCGCCCGCATCACGCCCGAGACCGAGCTCGACGTGCCCGCCACCTCTGTCTACCAGGCCGGTGCCATTAAGCTCGAGGAGGAACTCTCCCCTGCCGAGGCCTTCGAGACCGGTATGGGCGAGGCTGCCTACACCTACCTGGCCGACCACGCCACCAAGCGCATCGTCATCGACGTGCCCGCATACAAGCACGCCACGGTTACCGTGCGCGTGAGCGGTGTCGATGCAGCCGCGGCCATCGCCGCCATCGACGTCGTCGCCCGTCCGCAGTCGACGCTCGACCTGCAGATCGCCCTGGACTCCCCCGTTGCCGGCGAGGGAGTCGTGGGATCCGTGCTGCGCGTGTGCGCCCACGAGTACGCCACCGTCAACGTGGCCTGCACGCAGACGCTCGACGATAGCTGGATCGCACTCGACGACACCGGCCTGTTCCTGGACGAGGGCGCGCGCGTCAACGTGCAGCACACCGTCCTGGGTGCCGGTGCCAGCGCCACCGGCCTTGCCGGCGACCTGCTGGGCGACACCGCCAAGGTGACCATCGATACCGATTACCTGGGCGCCCGCGAGCAGATGCGCGACTTTAACTACGAGCTGCGCCACCGCGGCCGCAAGACCGAGTGCGAGATCGACGCCAACGGCGTGCTGACTGGCACGTCCAAGAAGGTCTACCGCGGCACCATCGACCTCGTGCACGGCTGCAAGGGCGCAACCGGCACCGAGCGCGAGACCGTGCTGCTCGCCAACAAGGGCGTCGACAACAAAACCGTCCCCGTCATCCTCTGCGACGAGGACGACGTCGCCGGCAACCACGGCGCCACCATCGGTCACGTCCGCGACGAGCAGCTGTTCTACCTCGCCTGCCGCGGCCTTGACCAAAATGCCGCCGAGGACCTGTTCATCCGCGCCAAGCTGGAGGACGCCGCGCTTTCCGCCACCGACGAGCGCACCCGCGCCGCCGTCGTCCGCCTGGGCAACAACCTGATCGACAACTTTGAAGAGGAGCTCGCATGATCGACACCGAGCACGTTAAATGCGATACCTGCACTGCCCCCGAGCCCATGGAGCTCGACGCCAGCGACGAGGCTTCGCGCGGTTGGCCCACCGTGGACATAGAGACTAATCCCTACAAGGCGCAGTTCCCGCTGTTCCAGCAGCACCCCGAGATCGCCTTCCTCGATAGTGCCGCCACCGCGCAGCGCCCCGCCTGTGTGCTCGACGCCGAGCGCGATTTCTACCAGCGCATGAACGCCAACCCGCTGCGCGGCCTGTACTCATTGTCCGTCGAGGCCACCGATGCCATCGCCAAGGTCCGCCAGCAGATTGCCGACCTCATCGGCGCCGCCCAGGCCAATGAGGTCGTCTTCACCCGCAACACCAGCGAGTCGCTCAACCTGGTCGCCAAGAGCTTTGCGCCCACGGTGTTGAAGCCCGGCGACGAGGTCGTCATCACTATCATGGAGCACCACTCCAACCTAATCCCGTGGCAGCAGGTCTGTCGCGAGACCGGCGCCAAGCTCGTTTACCTCTATCCCACCAAGACCGGCCAGCTCACCACCGAGGAGGTTCTTGCCAAGGTGGGTCCCAAGACCAAGATCCTGGCCGTGGGTCAGGTCTCCAACGTGCTAGGCGTCGAGAACCCGGTCAAGAACCTCGGCAAGCTCGTGCACAAGTACGGCGGCTACCTGGTCGTCGACGGTGCGCAGTCGCTGCCGCACATGCCGGTCGATGTGGCCGACCTGGGCGCCGACTTCTTTGCCTTTAGCGCGCACAAGGCCATGGGCCCCATGGGCATCGGCGTGCTGTGGGGAAAGATGGACCTGCTGAACGCCATGCCGCCCATGCTCACCGGTGGCGAGATGATCGATTCGGTCACCGAGCAGGATGCCGTCTGGGCGCCCGTCCCCGAGAAGTTCGAGGCAGGCACGCAGGACGCCGCCGGCATCTTCGCCACAGGCGCCGCCCTCGACTACCTCGTCAACACGGTTGGCTACGAAAACATCCAGGCCCGCGAGCAGGCACTCGTCCACTACCTGATGGGCGAGCTCATGCAGCTCGACTTTGTCCAGATCATCGGCTCCATCTATTGGGACAACCATCACGGCGTCGTCAGCTTTAACGTCAAGGGTATCCACCCGCACGATGTCGCGAGCATCATGGACATGGACGGCGTTTGCATCCGCGCCGGCCACCACTGCGCGCAGCCGCTGCTTACCTGGCTGGGTGTCGAAAACCTTGCCTGCTGCCGCGCCAGCGTGGCCTTCTACAACGACAAGGCCGACATCGACAAGTTCATCGCCGGCCTGAATCACGTTTGGAGCACGTTCAATGGGTAATCTGTACACCTCCACCACATTTATGGAGCACAACTCGCACCCCGACTATAAGTACGAGATGGATGCTCCCACGCACGAGCACGACGGCATCAACCCCAGCTGCGGCGACGAGCTCACCTTGCAGCTGCGCGTCGAGAACGGCGTGATCGAGGAGGCCTCCTTTACCGGCCACGGCTGCGCCATCAGTCAGGCCAGTGCCGACATCATGGCCGACCTCATCACCGGCGAGACCGTCGAGGAAGCTCACCGCTTGGCGGAACTCTTCCTCGCCATGATCCGCGGCGAGAAGCTCTCCGAGGACGACCTGGAAGACCTGGACGAAGCCGCCCAGCTCCAGGACATCTCGCACATGCCCGCCCGCGTCAAATGCGCCGAGCTCGCTTGGCGCACCCTCGACGGCATGCTCACGGGACAAAATAATCAGTAATATTTGTCTCAAATCTTAAGAATTTCGTTGGCCGAATCGCTTGACTAAGAGCGGTTCGGCCATTTTTCTTTTCTGCCTTTATTTCGATCCCTCGACCTGCGCGTCCACCTGAGCATAAGCGCGCACGATACGAGAGACGGTACTTTTGCCAATCCCGGTATACCGCTCAATCTGGCGCACCGTAAAGCCGGCATTGTTCAATCCAACAATAACGGTATCGCGCTGCGCCGGCGGTGCAGTTTTAACCCCATTGAGCGGAACCCCGAGGCTCTTCGCCAACTTGTCGGCAAAGGCGTGGCGTTCCCACTCTGTCTCTTTCATATCGCACAGCGCCGGCTCGCTGCCGTCGGGCGTCGAAAGCGAATAGGCAATAAAGCCCTCGGCAGAACCAAAAAGTTCAAGCACGCAAGAAGGGTCAGAAAATCCCCTCGCGGCATCGGCCGCATCACCGTCGTAAGCGCACAAATGCTCCGCAAAGCTACTCCAGGGATAACGCTCTATTAGGCTAACGCCCGCCTCCTGCGGATCGGCGTGTACGGAGCGAATAGCCTCCATCACCTGCCAGTCGGTATCGAGCGAGCGCCGGTCAAAACGGTTCTGGAACAGATGCCCTGTGCGCCCCGTGCGTTTATTGAACCGCCGCGCGTACGTCAAAAGCAACCGGTGCATCGCCGCGCTCATCCTGTCCTCGTAATCTGTAAGCACCAAATGCACGTGATTGCCCATAAGGCACCAGGCGATAACCGTCACACCCTCCTCGCAGCAGCACTCGCGCATCAGCTCCAAAAACTCCCACCGGTCTTCATCGCCCTCAAAGATGAGCTGCTTGCCCGTACCGCGGGCACAGACATGGTAAAAGCCGGTAACCGTTCTCCAAACGCGCTGCATGGCGCTCCCTTCGCCGGGATCTGCTTACCATCCAATACAGCACGATTGAAGCGTGCCATCAAAACATTCACGCAAAACAATACACTCGCGCGGCCAAAGGCAGCAAACAGGCGGCGAACGGCACCGTTGCAACAGGTCAACCACTGCAACGCTTGCAAGAGCGGACCAAAAGCTTGCCCAAGACGGACCCCCTCTACGGAAGCTCACGACCACAGAACATAGAGTTAAACCGTTTCAATTAAAACTTCCGGACTTCTCGCTACGAAAACTGAGCCGTTCGCCGAATATTCCGTGCATTTCGCGGTATTATAGGGGTTGCATGTCATGTCCCTTTCGAAGGGTCGCTCGGCAATCGCCAGCCACGACCCCCAGACGGGACGCCAACACGATAGAGAGGAGAGGCATGCAGTACTCACAGGAAGTGGAGAACATGTGCCCCGTTGCCAAGGGTGCATACCACGGCCCCGCACCCATCCCCGAGGAGGGCAAGTGGGTCCAGGCTAAGGAGATTTCCGACATCTCCGGTCTTACGCACGGTGTGGGTTGGTGCGCACCTCAGCAGGGCGCCTGCAAGCTCACGCTGAACGTCAAGGACGGCATCATCGAGGAGGCCCTCGTTGAGACCATCGGCTGCTCGGGCATGACCCACTCTGCCGCCATGGCTTCCGAGATCCTTCCCGGTAAGACCATCCTCGAGGCCCTCAACACCGACCTCGTCTGCGACGCCATCAACGTTGCTATGCGCGAGATTTTCCTGCAGATCGTTTACGGCCGCAGCCAGACCGCGTTCTCCGAGGGCGGCCTGCCCGTGGGCGCCTCCCTCGACGACCTCGGCAAGGGCCTTCGCTCTCAGGTCGGTACCATGTTCGGCACCAAGGCCAAGGGCGCTCGTTACCTCGAGCTCGCTCAGGGCTACGTCACCCGCATGGCTCTCAACGACAAGAACGAGATCATCGCGTTCGAGTTCCTGAACCTCGGCAAGTTCACCGACGCCGTCAAGGCCGGTAAGACCCCCGAGGAGGCCATCGCTGGCGCTATGGGCCACTATGGTCAGTGGGAGAACGCTGCCAAGTACATCGACCCGCGCACCGACGAGGAGACTCACTCCGTCGCCAGCGTGTTCCCGGTTCACGAGTAGAAAGGGAGGGAAATAACTATGACTGTTACGTTCGAAGGTTACGAGCGCCGCGCTGACAAGATCAACAAGTGCCTCGCCGACAACGGCATCGCCTCCCTCGAGGAAGCTCTGCAGATCTGCACCGACAAGGGCTTCAACCCGCGTGAGATCGTCAACAACACCCAGTCCATCGCCTTCCAGAACGCTGAGTGGGCCTACACCCTCGGCTGCGCTCTCGCTGTCAAGCGCGAGGCCAAGACCGCTTCTGAGGCTGCCGCCATCATCGGCGAGGGCATCCAGGCCTTCACCGTTCCCGGCTCCGTCGCCGAGGACCGCAAGGTCGGTCTGGGCCACGGCAACCTGGGCGCTATGCTGCTCTCCGACGACACCGAGTGCTTCGCCTTCCTGGCTGGCCACGAGTCCTTCGCTGCCGCTGAGGGCGCTATCGGCCTGGCTCTGAACGCCAACAAGGCTCGCAAGAAGCCGCTGCGCGTTATCCTCAACGGTCTGGGCAAGGACGCTGCCCAGATCATCGCCCGCATCAACGGCTTCACCTATGTGAAGACCCAGTTCGACTACTACACGGGCGAGCTCAAGGTCGTCGAGACCATCCCCTACTCCGATGGTCCCCGCGCTGCCGTTAACTGCTACGGCTCCGACGACGTCCGCGAGGGCGTTGCCATCATGTGGCACGAGAACGTCGACATCTCGATCACCGGTAACTCCACCAACCCCACGCGCTTCCAGCACCCCGTCGCTGGCACCTACAAGAAGGAGCGCATCGAGGCTGGCAAGAAGTACTTCTCCGTCGCTTCTGGTGGCGGCACCGGCCGTACCCTGCACCCGGACAACATGGGCGCCGGCCCTGCCTCTTACGGCATGACCGACACCATGGGCCGTATGCACTCCGACGCCCAGTTCGCCGGTTCTTCCTCCGTGCCTGCGCACGTTGACATGATGGGTCTCATCGGCATGGGCAACAACCCCATGGTCGGTGCCACCGTCGCCTGCGCTGTCGCCGTCGAGGAGGCCCTCAAGGCCTAATCGCGCCCGCGCGATGCTCATATAGTTGAGATTTGGAGCCGCTACCTTTCGAGGTAGCGGCTCTTTTTGTTTGCGCTGGCGCAGGGTAGCTAATGCCGGTATATCAGCTGGGGCGAAATACGAGATGTGAAGAGATGGAACGTCCGAGCGTCCATGACGCCCACCTGCCATATTTGCCCTTTACCGATTTGCCGAGTCTTTGCGGCCCCATTGCCGATCACCCGTGCGACAATGCGCCGGACGAGAAAGGAATCCGATGGAATCGACTGATGTACTGGTAATTGGATCTGGCATTGCGGGCCTTTGCGCCGCCATCGAAGCGGCACGCACGGGCGCAACCGTCACCGTGGCAAGCGCCGGCAAGACTATGAGTGGATCGAGCTTCTTCCCCGGAACCTGGGGCCTGGGGCTTATCGGACCCGTTAACGAAGACGACGAACAAGACCTCATCGACACCATTCAGACCGTTGGTGGCGGCGTCGCCGACCCCGAGCTTGTCCAGACGTTTGTCCACGGCATTCCCCATGCAATAGAATGGCTCGAGCAAGACCTGGGCGTTGAGCTTCAGCGTCCGCAAAGCGCCGAGAGTGCCCAGCAAAAGCAGTTTATCCCCTGCTTTGACCACAAGACGCGCATGTGGCGCGGCCTCACCCGCAAGACCCTTGAGGACGTTCTGACGACCAGGATCGAGTCGCTCGGCATTCGCCTGCTTCCCCGCCACGAGCTTATCGACCTTATTGAGGACACGCCCGGAAAGATTGTCGGCGCCACGCTCTACGACCGCACAAACAAGCATCTCGTACCTATGGCAGCCAAGGCCACCATCATCGCTGCGGGCGGCACGGGTGGCCTGTTCGAGCGAAGCCTCACTTCCGCCGACGTGCTCAGCTCCTCGCAGGCCATCGCGCTGGCACACGGCGCAACGCTCACTAATATAGAGTTCATGCAAATGATGCCCGGCTTCATTGAGCCCAAGCGCAACCTTGTCTTTAACGAGAAGACCTGGCGCTACGTGCATGTAGACCAGCCGGTAGATATTGCCGACGACAAGCTGGACGACCTGCTCGAGCAGCGCTCTGGATATGGTCCCTTCACGTCACGCTTGGCCTCCCGCGCTATCGATCTCGTCATTGATCAGGCAGGTGCCGAAGGCCTGGCACTCCACTACGACTTCCCCCGCGAGGATATCCCAGAGTTTGTGCAGACCTTTGCCACCTGGCTGCAAGACGAGCACGGCATCGCCCCGACTGACGAGATGCGCGTGGCGATGTATGCCCACGCTGCCAACGGCGGTATCAAGATCGATAAGACCGCGCACACAGGCGTTGAGGGCCTCTACGCTTGCGGCGAGGCGACAGGCGGCATGCACGGCGCCGACCGCATTGGTGGCTTGTCAAGCGCCAACGGCATCGTGTTCGGACGCATCGCGGGCGCATCGGCAGCCCTTGCAGCGCAGAATGCACCTGAGGTGGCCCCGAAGGCGGATATCGACCTCCCCCACTACGGCATTGCCACAACTGATGCTGAACGCCTGACACACGGCCTTAAGCACACGATGAGCACCTATTGCATGATCAACCGAACCGAGACGGGCCTATCCGAGGCTCTGCAACAGCTTGAAAGCCTGCAAGACAAGGCCATGGCGCTGAGCAAGCCGCATGCCGATGACCGCGAGATCGCAGCCCTCGCCCGCCTACAGTCGCAGATTCAGCTGTCGATGGAGATGGTCAAAGCCATGCGCAAGCGAACCGAAAGCCTGGGTTCGCACTATCGAGCGAATTAAACTGACACCTATCTAAAGCAGAACACAACTAATCGATATCTATGGGCCCCGCGAGCTCGAAGTGGCGCAGGGCCCATTCGTGTCCGCACGGCAGCGTATCCTTATTCTGAATACAGAGTGGGCAAAGCCCGCATAGACAATAGACCAGCGAGGAGGAGATATGGACAGTAGGGATATCGAGAAGTGGCGTGTCGAACTTGATAGCTACGCCAATGTGGAAGACGGCGTTGAATATTGGCTCGCACGCGATTTAATGGAACCCATGGGGTACACTCGATGGGAGAACTTCGCCGAAGTTGTTAAGAGGGCAAAAGTCTCGTGCAAAACAAACAAAACTCCAGTTGATTCCCATTTTCGTGACACCACGAAAATGGGAACTGCCGGTGTCGCCGCTCGCGCGGTCAAAGACTACAAACTTACGCGCTACGCATGCTATTTAATCGCCCAAAACGGAGATCCAAACAAGCCGGAGATCGCGCTCGCACAGGCATACTTTGCCGTGCAGACGCGCCGCCAAGAGCTCATAGAGCAGCGCTTCGCAGAGATTCAGCGCTTGCAGGCGCGCCACTCGCTATCCGATTCAGAGAAACATCTCTCGGGTATTGCGTTCAAACGCGGCGTAGACTCCAAAGGATTCGCGATCATCAAGTCGAAGGGCGATGAAGCGTTATTCGGCGGCAGGAGCACGGCGGAAATGAAGCAGCAGCTCGGCGTACCCAAGAGCGCGGCATTGGCGGACAGGTTAGCCGATGTCCTCATCAAAGCAAAGGACCTTACGAACTCGATGACGGCCTTCAACGCCGAGGAACACGACCTGTACGGTCTGGACCAGATCAAGCAAGAGCACGTCGAGAACAACACAAGCGTGCGTGGCAGCCTCATCGACCGCGGAATTGTCCCCGAGAACCTACCGCCTGCCGAGGATACAAAAAAGCTCGAGCGTCGTGTGAAGGCAGACGAGAAGAAACTCAAGGAGGGTACTGACGGTTTTACCGATCCCCAGGGTAGGCTCGATCTGTGAAAGCGGCCGCACCCCTTCGGGTTCGTCCCAATGCGAGGTCAACAAAAAAGCGACCAGCCTGAGCCAGCCGCTTTAACATGCTTTGGGTGGGCCGTCAGGGGGTCAGCCTGCTTTGCAGGCGGCCGCTGCGGCGCTTTGTGCCTTGCGCGCTGCGCTGGTAAATGCTTACGCATTTCCTCAGCTCCGCGCCCTTTCGGGTTCGACCCCATGCGAGGTTAACAAAAAAGACGGCCAACTTTCGCTGACCGTCTTAACATGATTTGGTGGGCCGTCAGGGGGTCGAACCCTGGACCTTGGGATTAAGAGTCCCCTGCTCTACCAACTGAGCTAACGACCCGATATCAACACGAAGCAAGAACTGGGGTGGGTAAAGGGACTCGAACCCTCGACCTACGGGACCACAACCCGTCGCTCTAGCCAACTGAGCTACACCCACCGTGTCCTGTGCGCTTCGCGCTCGACTATTATTGCAAGGAACGCCACGCGATGCAAGCCCCAATTTTCAAGAATTTTGAAAAGAGTTTTTCGAGGCCATTTCGAACAAATCCCACCGGTTTCATAGGAGTAAACTTGCCCCACTGCAAATCCTCGAAAGGACCGTCATGAAAGAACTCTCCAACCGCACGGCAAGATTTACCGATTCGGTCATCCGCCGCATGACACGCATCTCCAATCAGTACGGCGCTGTCAATCTCTCGCAGGGCTTCCCCGACTTCGATCCCCCGGCGCAGCTGCTCGATAGCCTCAGCGCCATCGCCAGCGACCCCAAGCCGCTCTATCACCAGTACTCCATCACCTGGGGCTCTCAGACCATGCGCGAGGCGCTTGCCGCCAAGCAGGAGCACTTTATGGGCATGCCGGTCGACCCCAACCAGAATATCGTGGTCACCTGCGGCTCCACCGAGGCCATGATGGCCGCCATGATGACGGTCACGAACCCCGGCGACAAGGTCGTCATCTTCTCGCCGTTCTACGAGAACTACGGCGCCGACACGATCCTTTCGGGTGCCGAGCCCATCTACGTGCCGCTCAACCCGCCCACATTCGACTTTGACCGTGAGGTGCTCGAGGCGGCCTTCCGCGACAACGATCCCAAGGCCATCGTCCTGTGCAACCCTTCCAACCCCTGCGGCAAGGTCTTCACGCGCAAGGAGCTCACCTTTATCGCCGACCTCTGCAAAAAGTACGACGCCTACTGCATCACCGACGAGGTATACGAGCACATCGTCTACGCACCCCATGAGCACGTCTACATGGCCACGTTGCCTGGCATGTTCGAGCGCACCATCAGCTGCAGCTCGCTGTCTAAGACCTACTCCATCACCGGCTGGCGTCTGGGTTACACCATCGCCCCGGCCGAGATTACCGAGCGCATCAAAAAGGTCCACGACTTCCTCACCGTGGGCGCCGCCGCTCCCCTGCAGGAAGCCGTCGTCACCGCCCTCAACTTCGACGACAGCTATTACGATCAGGTCCTCGACCTCTACACCGCCAAACGCGACCTGTTCTGCCAGGGGCTCGATAGCATCGGTCTTGAGCATAACGTGCCACAGGGCGCCTACTACGTCATGATGGACATCTCTGAGTTTGGCTATGACAGCGACCTCGAATTCTGCGAGGACCTCGCATCCAAGGTGGGCGTGGGCGCCGTTCCCGGCTCGAGCTTCTTCCGCGAGCCCGTCAACCATCTGGTCCGCTTCCACTTTGCCAAGCGAGACGAAACGCTTATCGCCGCACTCGAAAACCTCAAGTCACTGCGTGATAAAATCGAGCCACGCGGGTAAGGACGACCCAGTAACTAAAGGCACTAAAGAAACCTCGCGAACCGTTGGGTCACGAGGTTTCTTTTTATAGCGACCTCATTTATTTTTTAGAGCGCTATACTTTAGAGAAGGAGCAACTCGTCCCAGAAAGAGGAACATTATGGCAGAGCAGCAGCTTATCGGAGCGCTCGAGGCCGGTGGTACCAAGATGGTCTGCGCCACGGGCTATGCGGACGGTACGGTCCTAGAGCGCGAGCGGATCGCGACCACGACTCCACAGGAGACCGTCGAGGCCGTCAACGCGTGGTTTGCGAACAAGGGCATCGCCGCGTTGGGCATCGGCGCGTTTGGCCCCACCGCGGTCAACCCCGCTTCGCCGCAGTACGGCAAGATCCTAGAGACCCCAAAGACGGCATGGCGCTACTTTGACCTGCTGGGCAGCATCCAAAACGAGCTCAATATCCCCTGCGGCTACGATACCGACGTCAACGTCGCCTGCCTGGGCGAGGTCACTTTTGGTTGCGCTCAGGGCCTCACCGATGTGGTCTACCTGACCATCGGCACCGGCGTGGGCGCCGGTGTGCTCTCGGGCGGCCAGCTTGTGCACGGCATGATGCACCCCGAGGCCGGTCACATCCTGGTCACGCGCGACCCGCGCGACACCATTGGCGAGCACAGCGCCTGCCCCTTCCACGACAGCTGCCTCGAGGGCCTCATCGCCGGCCCCGGTGTTAAAAAGCGCTGGGACGGCAAGAGCGCCGGAGAGATGGCCGATGACCCGGAGGCCATGGACCTGCTCGCCGGCTATCTGGCGCAGGCACTCATGACCTACACGCTGTGCTATGCGCCGCAGAAGATCGTCATCGGTGGCGGCGTGGCCGACCACACCCCCATCGTGCCGCTCGCACGCAAGAAGTGCGCCGAGATGCTCAACGGCTACATCGTCACGCCCGAGATGGCCGACATCGATAGCTACATCGTCAACAACAGCCTCGAGGGCAAGCAGGGCATTATGGGCTGCCTGGCCCTGGGCGCACAGGCGCTTCAGTAGCAGACGCACCCACAGGGCGTGGCGCGCCCGGCAAATCCGACCTACGGAAGGACGCCACCACGCCTCATATAAGCCCTCAAATAAAAAGGCCGCCTAGGACCAAACAATACGTCCTAGGCGGCTTTTTTGGCGCACATTAGCGACCGTAAGATATATCGGAGCACAACGCCCGTTGCCGCTCCACAGCAGTCGATCATCACATCGGTGATCATGCCGGCGCGTCCCGGCACAAAGAGCTGAATCGTCTCGTCGATCGAAGGAATCAGCAGCAGGAACACCGCCGTGGGCAGCAACACGTCAAAGGTGCGCCGGCCCTCAAAATCAAAGGCGTGCGTTGCCAGGATGCCGAGCACCATATACTCGGTAAAATGCGCGCACTTGCGAACAACAAAGTTGGTCACCCATTCATATGGAAGTCCCACGCCGTGCAGGAAACCGCGGATAGCTTCCATGACCGTTAGGCTCAGCGAGCCCGATCCCGAGCCGGGAACCAGCGAATTGCCCCAGATCAAGAGCGCCATCAGGCAGGTCACGACCGCCCATTTTCGATTGATCTTAACCATGCAAAAGTTATGCCTCCGCGCGGAGCGGCGCGAAGCTGGCGGTACCGCCCTCGATAACGCTCAGATAGGCACGGCCCGTACGCTTGGCGGTAGAGGACTGCAGGCGCTCGATCTCTTCCTCGAGGATCTGATTGACGCGCTCGTGACGACGGTTTTCCATAATGCCGGCGGCAATAGCCTCGGCCCGCTCGATGCTCTCGCGTGAGATACGGGCAGTATCCTCGGGGAACACAGCGCTGTGACGGCCGACATAGGCGGGGGCAGCAGGCTGAGGGGCAGCGACGGGAGCGGGGGCTGCAACAGGAGCGGGCTCGTCAATCTCATCCAGAATCGCGGTGGCGGCGGCCCACATGTCCTCGTGGCCCGAGTAATCGGCCATGGGGACATCAACCTCGAGCGAGGCGTCCGGAAGGTCGCCGGTGTCGATGCGATCTTGGGCATCAATCGATGCAGTGATGGCTGCTGGCTCATCGAGGTCATCGAGATCGATGCCCGCGGCACCGGAGATGATAGGCATGCTGGCGAGGTTTGCGTTGTACGGCGCAGCCTCAGCCGCCTGCTGCTGGGCAGGAGCGCCCCACAGCGAGCTTTCGGCGGCGCGGCGGGCGGCAACGGCCTCCTCATCCGCGGTCATGGCTTCATCAGCGTACGAATTATCGGCAGAAGCGTTCGCGTCCGCCGAGGTAGCGCTGTAGGCGTTATTGGCTGCCGCGTTGGCAACGAGTGCCACGAAAGCTGCCGTGCTGCCCGCAGGGGCGGCCTGGGAGCCAGACACGGCGCGTGCCGCGGCGGCGATGTCGTCGCGATTGAGGGAGCCGGTCTGCCCGCCGTTGGTGAGCTCGTCGATAGCGACTTGATAGACGTCGCGCGAGCGTGCGGGGTCGCAGCTCACCGGCGAATCGTCGTCGAGCATACTGTCGATCATGGACCAAGCCTCGGCCTCGTCCATAGCATCTGCGGCTCGAGCGATGGTAGGGACACCATCATCGGCATGACAGCGCTGGAACGCACCAGTCAGGCCGGAAAGGAATGCCGAGGTAGACTGCTCCGCCTGAGCCTGAGAAGCAGAAGCCGCAGCGTAAGGAGTCGCATCCTGCTGCTGAGCTGGAATCGAGGCGGTCTTAAACTCGCTTTGATGCTGATTGAGATTGGCGGCACCGCCCATGGCATCGGGCTGGAATAGACGCTCTTCACGCTGCGCACGATACTCGGAAATACCCAGCGATGCGGCATAGATGCCCACGCCCGCCACCGCGCCCACGGCGAAGGGAACCGCACCCGCCACGACCGTCTCGTTCACCGACGAAAACGGCAGCGTCGCGGCATACATAACCACGGGAGCGGCAAGGCCGATCCCGCACGAAAGTCCGGCAAGGACTGCTCGTTGTGTTGCATCAGAAGAAGCCATGAGCTCTCCCCATCTTCCAGCACCCAAATCGCATCATTCAGTTGGCTGCGCGAGAGAAGATGAAGCGGGGCTATGCCCCAAAGCAACGGTATATGGTTCGTTTCATCTGCGTTTTCCGTCGCGAAGCTTAAAAGCTATTATGCGAAACCGCCCTGTCGATTGCAAGCGACGATGTCGGATTGAAACGGGAAACCTGCTGCTCGTCGGTCTTATGGTCAAAAATAAGTGCGAAGCGGCGATATGGAAAAGGGCCGAGGCTCAAAGCCCCGACCCTTTATCGCATTGATGATTAACGCTGCGTGTGGATGACAACCTAGAACGTCTGCTCGTAGTCGCTGTGCTTTTTGGCCGAACGTACCAGGAACTCCTGGTTGGTGTTGGTGCCCTTAAGACCCTTGATAAACGATGCGGCCGCGCGCTCGGTGTTGTTCATGCCGGCGAGGATACGACGCAGGCCAAACACAAACGGGCGCATCTGCTCATCGACCAGCAGGTCCTCATTGCGCGTACCGGAGGCAACGGGGTCGATAGCCGGGAAGATGCGGCGATCGGCCAGGTCGCGGTCGAGCTTAAGCTCCATGTTGCCGGTGCCCTTGAACTCCTCAAAGATGACTTCGTCCATCTTGGAACCGGTGTCGATGAGGGCAGAGGCCAGGATGGTGAGCGAGCCACCGTTCTCGATATTACGGGCTGCGCCCAGGAAGCGCTTGGGCGGATACAGGGCCGCCGAATCGACGCCGCCCGAAAGGATGCGGCCTGAGGCGGGCGCCGCCAAGTTGTAGGCGCGGGCAAGACGCGTGATGGAGTCGAGCACCACCACGACATCGCCGCCCAGCTCCACGATACGCTTGGCGCGCTCGATGACGAGCTCTGCCACGCGAGTGTGGTTGTCGGCGGGCATATCGAAGGTCGACGCCACAACCTCGCCTTTGATGGAACGCTGCATATCGGTGACCTCTTCGGGGCGCTCGTCGACGAGCAGGCAGATGAGGTGCACCTCGGGGTTGTTAATCGAGATAGACTGGCAGATTTTCTTGAGGATCGTCGTCTTGCCGGCCTTAGGCGGGGACACGATCAGGCCACGCTGACCCTTGCCGATCGGCGACACGATGTCGATGGCGCGACCGGTAATGGAGTCCTTGCCGTGCTCCATGCGTAGCGGCTCGTTGGGATAGACAGGGGTGAGGTCGCCGAACTTGGGACGGTTGCGAATCTGCTCGGGGTCCAGACCGTTGACGGTCGTGATTTTGGCGAGGCCGGCGCGCTTGTCGCCGCCGCGCGAAGGACGAAGCGAGCCCTCGATGACGTCGCCCGTGCGCAGGCGCGCGGAGCGGATGAGGTAGGCGGGCACGAAGGCGTCGTCGTTGGACTTCATGTAGCCATGGGCATGGATGATGCCGGAGCTGTCCGGACGAATCTGCAGGATGCCCTTGATGTCGCGGAAGCCCTCGGCCTTCGCGGCGGTGGTGTAGATCTCCTCGACGAGCTCGGCTTTCTTCTTGCCGGTCGTCTCGATCTCGAACTCCTTGGCCTTCTCGCGCAGTTCGGCGACCTTCATGGCAGCGAGCTCCTCACGCGAAAGCGTGGGCTCGGTGGGAGCGGCATTACGCTCCTTGTTGCGCTGCTTGCGATCGCGCTGGCGGTTGCGACGATCGTTATTGCGGTCGTCCTTGCGCTCGTTGCGCTCGTCGTTGCGCTTGTGCTGGCGACGGTTGGGGCGAGCGTTGTCATCGGCCTCAGCGGGCGCGGCGTCATCGGTTGCGGCGGCGTCGGCATTGGCCGCAGCGGCGTCATTGGCCTCGGCGCCGGAATCGACCTGCGCTTCGACATCAGCCTGCTGCTCGGACGCCTTGGCCTTAGCAGACTTCTTACGACCGCGCTTGGGCTTCTCGGACGCAGGCTGTTCGACGTCCTGGGGCTCGGCGGCATCAGTCGATGCATCGGCGGTCGTCTCGCCGGAATCCTCGGACGTACCCTTCTTGGCGGCCTTAGCCTTGGACGTGCGTTTAACAGCAGTGCGACGGCTGCGACCGGGACGGACGTCGGCGGGCTCGACATCGGCAGAAACGGCCTCGGAAGTCGTGGCATCCTGGACGGGTGCATCGGCAGCGGTTGCAGACTCGGCGGTCGCCGCAGCATCCCGAGCGGCGGCGGCTGCGGCTGCGGCCTTCTCGGCCTCGACGAAGGCCTTGGGCTTGCGACCGCGACGGTGCGGGCGCAAAGCCGGATCGACAACGGGAACTTCGCTGGCCTCGACAGGCGCAGCGGGCTCAGCAGGCGATGTGCCCTCCCCTGCCGCGGAACGGACCGAAGCCTCGGTGAGCTCGGGGGTTACCTGATCGGCAACCCGCTCGGCCTTAGCAGCCGTGCGACGGCGTGTGCGCGGTGCCGGCTTCTCGGTCGGTTGGTCGGCGGCAGGGGTCTCGGTGGCGGCAGGCGTCTCGGGCACAGACGGAGCTGCAAGCTTGGTCAGAGCCGCGGCCTCACGTTCGGCAGCACGACGGCGGGCGCGCACCACCTGAGCCTCGCTAATCTGCGCCAATGCACGTGCCTGCGCGACCTCATCGGAAATCGGCAGCGAGGAGTCAGCTGCAACGGTGCGCTTGGCGCGCGTCGTGCGCGTGGTACGGCGCGTGGGCTTGGTGACCTCCTCGCCGTCAGCGGCAGGCTTGGCCGCGCGGCGCGTGCGCTTGGGCTTTGCCGGAGCAGCCTCCTCACCAGTTGCAGGCACGGCCTTCTCAGCCGTTGCAGGCGTAGGCGTCGAAGCAGCCTTAGGCGTCTCAGGAGCCGAGGCTTGCGCGGGCGCCGCGACCTGGTCCGACGCAACCGGTGCAGCGGGAGCGGCTTGCGTCGTCGTTATTTCGTTTTCTTGCTGTTGATCAGACACAGTGTTTGCTCAACTTTCTTTTCAAGCCCTGTGATCACATGCTCCCTGCATAAACCTTCAGGGCGGCTAAACAGTCTAATTCCGTCAAATACCGACGGACATCATTGATCTGTATCGAGATATTTGCGTCATATACGCAGCGTTAGTGTAACACAACCGCAACCACCTGCAACTTAGTCATTGGGGACGTTCTTAAACGACTAGTCAAAAGGGACACTCTTTGGTTTACCGCCCACAAACCTGAATGCCTCCGCCAAAACTATGGCGGTTTACTACGATGAATCGCTCAACCGCGACCACTCCGAAACTTGTTGAACTAAAATCGCAGGTAGATGCCTTGCACTTTTTAGCGAAAAGCCGGCGTGGTTGGCATTTCTCAATTCATCGTAGTAAACCGGCATAGTTTCGTATTTCCAGCAGCCCCAAATTCGTCAATACGCCGGCGTTTATGCAAAAAGCCCGACCTCCGCATGGAGATCGGGCTTATAGGGCTCAGCAAAGCCGAACCTACACGGTCAAATGACTCGCAGATTACATCCGCTCGGGCGCGGAAACGCCAACAAGGGTGAGCACCAGAGCGAGCGTCACGCGGACGGCGTCGCAAGCGGCCAGACGGGCACGCGAAAGCTCGGGGTCGACGGGACGGCCCTCGCTCGGCAGAACCTGGCAGGCAGCGTAGAAGCTGTGGAAGTCGCCGGCGAGTTCCTCAGCAAAGTGCGTCAGACGGAACGGGGCGCGGTCGCGAGCGCAGCTGGCGATGAGGTCGGTGAGCTCGTTGAGCTTACGCGAAAGGGCGAGCTCGGTCGGGTCGGTCAGCAGCGAGTAATCGACGTTCTCACCGATGGCCTTGGCGGCGACGGCCTTCATGCCCATCTCGTCAGCCTGCTCGGGCGTAACGTCAGCGGCGCGGCGCAGGATAGAGCACACACGGGCGTGAGCGTACTGCACGTAGTACACCGGGTTGGAGTTGTCGCGCTTCTTTACGGCCTCAATATCGAAGTCGACCATCTGGTTGGAGCTCTTGGAGATGAGGGTGTAACGGGCAGCGTCGGAGCCGACCTCGTCGACGAGCTCCTGCAGGGTCACCATGGTGCCCTTACGCTTGGACATACGGACGGGCTTGCCGTTGCGCAGCAGGTTGACGAGCTGGCCCAGCAGAACCTCAAACTTGCCGGGGTAACCCAAGGCATCGCAGACGCAGCGGACGCGCTCGATGTAGCCGTGGTGGTCGGCACCCCAGATGTCGATGACGTGGTCGACGCGCTGGAACTTATCCCAGTGATACGCAACGTCGGAGGCGAAGTAGGTGTACTCGCCGTCGGACTTGATCAGGACGCGGTCCTTGTCATCGCCCAGGTGGGTGGAGCGGAACCACAGGGCGCCATCCTTGGTGTAGAGGTAGCCCATCTTGTCGAGCTTCTCAAAAGCGCGGTCGACGGCAGAGGTGCCGGCGGTCTCGCCCTCGGTGTCCTTCACATACAGCGAGCGCTCGGAGAACCAACGATCGAAGTCGCAATTGACGGCGTGGCAGAGGTCGCGCATGTTGTCGACCATCTTTACATAGCCGCGCTCGCGGAAGCTCTCCATGCGCTTCTGCGGATCGGCGTTGACCCACTTATCGCCGTCGGTGCGCCAGAACTCGGCGGCCTCGTCGATGATGTAGTCGCCGCCGTAGGAGTCCTTGCCCAGAGTCTCGGCAAAGTTGTCCTGATACGGATGGGTCTCGGGGTGCTCGTCGTTCTCGTCGGCAACAAAGGCGTCGCGGTCGGCGATCAGCAGCTTGTGAGCCTCGTCGATATCCACGCCCTGCTTGGCGATGATGTCGGCAAGCTGCATATAGCGCGTGCTGATGGAGTTGCCGAAGGTGTTCATCTGAGAGCCGTGGTCGTTGATGTAGAACTCACGCTGGATGTCGTAACCGGCGTGGTCCATAACGCGGCAGAGCGAGTCGCCCAGCGCGGCCCAGCGGCCGTGGCCGATGTGCATGGGGCCGACGGGGTTGGCGGAAACGAACTCGACCTGGGTCTTCAGGCCACCACCGACGTTGGACTTAGCGAAGTCCATACCCTTCTCGCGAGCCTCGCCAAAGATGGCATTCTTGACGGCAACGGAGAGGTAGAAGTTGATGAAGCCGGGGCCTGCGATCTCGACCTTCTCGATCGCGGGGTCCTCGGGCATATGGGCAACGATGGCCTCGGCGATCTTGCGCGGGGCGCAGTGGGCCAGCTTGGCGGACTTCAGGGCCATGGTAGAGGTCCACTCGCCATGAGAAGTGTCAGCCGGTCGCTCGATAGCGCAATCGTCAAGTTCAAATGCGGAAAGGTTGCCGGCCTCCTGGGCCGCAGCAAGCGCGGCGCGTACCAGCTCTTCAATCTTCTCGGGCATAGATCCTCCTTGTGTTAAAGCCCCCGAGCTCTTGGTCACTCGTAGGGCAAAAGCCAGAGTTTGTAGCACTCTATCACAAGCGACGGGCACTGTCGCAGGGTAAAGCTAATAGATATTGCATATGCACAAAAATGACTACAGCTTGTATGGAGTCACTCAAAGATGCCGGTCTGCCTGCAGATTATGCAGGCGTTGAAAATGCGTAAAGGTGTGAATGAGCTGCGTCTGTTATCGAATACTCTTACCTATCAGAGTTGTGTGCTTTTCCTGCATAAAGTAACGGTTTGCGCACGTCAGCGTGTTATTCTAGACATACGTAAATTCGTATAAGTTGGAGGTAGCATGTTCTCAATCGGTCAACACGTCATTCATCCGGGCCAGGGAGTCTGCACCGTCGTCGGTTTTAGGGACGACACACCGCAGCCCATGCTGCTGCTCGAGACCAAACAGGGACATGCGCAGACGATCCTCATGTACCCCGTGGCGCAGGCCGACCGTTTGCACGCCGCCATCTCGCAGCAAGATGCCGAGCACCTGCTGAGCCACTATGACGAGCTGGAGTGCGACACCTTTACCGAGCGCAACAGCTCGCTTGAGGAGACACACTTTAAGCAGCAGCTCAAGCTGGGCGCACCCGAGACGGTCCGCGTGGCAAAGACCATGATGCACCGCATTCGCCAGGCCGAGGAAGCTGATAAAAAACCCAGCTCCTACTACATGCGCGTACTCAAGGAGGCCAAGCGCCGCTCCATCGAGGAGTTCGCCGTGGCCCTTGGCGTCACCGAGGAGGACGCCGAAGCTCGCCTAGCCCGAGCCGCCCTCAACTAACCCATCCGCGCCAAAAACCACCACAAAGGGGACAGGCACCTTTGTGGTGATTTTCTTGTTCTAGTAGTATTCATTCTTATCGATACCCACGAGCACAAGGAGTCTCTTATGGCAGAGCCGCTTACCGCCGGAATCACCCGCGACCGCGCGTTCGAACTGCTCAACGAGCACAACAAGGACCCGTTCCATATCACCCATGGCGAGACGGTCGAGGGCACTATGCGCTACTTTGCGCGCGAGTTCGACCCCGAGAACGAGGAGTTTTGGGGCATCGTGGGTCTTCTGCACGACCTGGATTGGGAGGAGCATGAGGACGACCCCATGAACCACACCATCTATGCCGCTGAGATTCTCGAGGGTGAGGGTGCGACTCCCGAGCTTATCCGTGCCATCCAGACGCACACGTCCGATTTCAACTCTTCGCTGCCCAAGCCCGAGCTGCAGATGGAAAAGATCCTGTTTGCCTGCGATGAGCTCACCGGCCTGATCGGCGCCGCCGTCATCATGCGCCCGAGCAAGAGCGTCATGGACTTTACGACCAAGTCGCTCAAAAAGAAATTCAAGGACAAGCGCTTTGCCGCCGGCTGCTCGCGCGACGTGATTTCGCAGGGCGCCGAGATGCTGGGCTGGGAGCTCCCCGAGCTCTTTGACCGCACCATCGCGGCCATGCAGTCCTTCGCCCCCGACCGCGATACCTTCCAGGCCTAACCGCCCACGCCACCTAAAACCACCACGAAGGGGACAGGCACCTTTGTGGTGGTTTTCGTTTACGAGGGGTTTAGGGGCGGACCTGGCCGGTGCCGCGGAGCTTGTATTTGTAGGTGGTGAGGGCCTCGGCGGCAAAGGGGCCACGGGCGTGGAGCTTTTGGGTCGAGATGCCGATCTCGGCGCCCAGGCCAAACTCGCCGCCGTCGGTGAAGCGCGTGCTGGCGTTGGCGTACACGGCCGAGGCATCGACCACATCCAGGAAGCGCTCGCAAGCATCCGTGTCCTCGGCAACAATGGCCTCGGAGTGCATCGTGCCGTAGCGGTTGATGTGTGCGATGGCCTCGTCCTCGCTTGCCACGACCTTCACGCTCATCTCGAGCGCCAGGTACTCGCGACCCCAGTCCTCCTCAGTCGCGGCGACGTAGTCATCACCCTCGGCAAGCCCGGCATCGGCGCATGCGGCGCAGGTTGCCTCGTCGCCGTGAATGAGCACGCCGTGGTCATGCAGCACGGCCACGACTGCGGGCAAAAACGCATCGGCCACAGCACGGTCGACCAGCAGCGACTCGGCGGCATTGCACACGCCCACGCGCTGGGTCTTGGCATTAACGATAATGTTGAGCGCCTTATCAAAGTCGGCGGATTCATGCACGTAGATGTGGCAGTTGCCCGTGCCCGTCTCGATCACCGGCACAAGCGACTCGCGCACGCAGCGCTGGATCAGGCCTGCGCCGCCGCGCGGAATGAGTACGTCGACAATACCGCGGAGCTTCATGAGCTCGCCAGCGGCCTCGCGGTCGGTGGACTCGATCATCGACACGGCCTCGCGCGGGAAGCCCTTGGCCTCGAGCGCATCGGCCAGCAGCTCGGCGATCATGGCACACGAGTGATAGGCCAGCGAGCCGCCGCGCAGAATGCAGGCGTTGCCGGTGCGGATGCAGATGCCCGCGGCGTCGGCCGTCACGTTGGGGCGCGCCTCGTAGACCATAGCGACCAGGCCCAGCGGCACACTCACACGGGTCAGGTCCACGCCGCTTGCAAGCACGCGGTGGTCGAGCACGCGGCCCACGGGATCGGGCAGCTCGGCGAGCTTTTCCAGGCCGGCGGCCATGCCCTCGACGCGCTCGGGCGTCAGCAGCAGGCGATCGAGGAGCCCTGCCGAGGTGCCCGCATCGCGCGCAGCGGACATATCGAGCTCGTTGGCGGCGACGATGGAGTCGACACCGTTGCGCAGTGCTGCGGCCATGGCGCGCACGGCCTCCTGGCGCTGCTCATCGCTCGCCGTGGCAAACGAGGCCGATGCTGCCTTGGCGGCAACGGCAAGATCGTGGACATACGTGGCTATATCGACCGACATGGGCGGCCCTTTCTCCTAGAAGTTTGCAACTATGGTAGCCGATTTGCGCATGTCCTCGCCCGCGGCGGTAGAATTGGTCAACCCGAAACACCGCAACGAACGGAAGACTCACATGGCCCTCATCACTTCGTACCACGTCCCCGGCCTTTACGTCGAGGACCACAGCATCGACGTCCCCCTTGACTGGCGCGGCCTGGAGCCGATGCTCCTGGCCGTCGGCAGCACCATGCGCCGCGGCGCCATGCCGGCACCCATCGCCGGCGCGCCCGAGAGCATCAAGCTCTTCTACCGCGTGGTTTGCGCGCCCGACCGCATCAACGACGATCTGCCGCTGCTTCTGTTTTTGCAGGGCGGCCCCGGCGGCGAGAGCCCGCGTCCGCTGTCGCCCACAAGCGACGGCTGGATCGAGGAGGCCGTCAAACACTTCCGCGTGGTCCTTCCCGACCAGCGCGGCACCGGACGCAGTAGCTGCGTGGACGGACGCACGATCAAGGCACTGGGTGATCGCGCAACGGCCGCCGGCGCCGATACAGCACGCTCGCAGGCGGACTTCCTCAAGCGCCACCTCGCCAGCTCCATCGTGCGCGATTTTGAGTACCTGCGCCTAGTGGGCTTTGGCGGCAAGCCGTGGGTCACGCTCGGCCAGAGCTACGGCGGCTTTTTGACGCTGAGCTACCTGTCGCTCTTCCCCGAAGGCGTGGCGGCGAGCTTTACCTGCGGCGGCATTCCGCACGTGCCGGCGAGCGCCAGCGAGGTCTACGCGCACACCTTCCCGCGCATGGCCGCCAAGACGCAGCAGTATTACGACCGCTACCCCGCTGACGTCGAGCGCGTGGCAGCCCTGGCCGATACGCTCGAGGCTCAGAAACCCGTGCTGCCCGACGGCTCGCCGATGACGGTCGAGCGCCTACAGCTCATGGGCAGCGACTTTGGCATGAAGCCGAGCTTTGAGCGCATGCATTGGATTATCGATCACGCTTTTGTTGACGGCGACGGCACGCTGGCCTGCGGCGCCTCGGTATCTGACAGCTTTTTGATGCGCGCCTTCGAGCGCACCAACACGCGTACAAACCCGCTGTACTGGACACTGCAGGAGTTCATCTACGCCAACGGCGATACCATGCCCATTCGCTGGGCCGCGGCTGAAGAGAAGGCTCACCGCGCCGAGTTCGACACCCTCGCGCGCCCGCTCATGTTTACCGGCGAGGCCATGTTCCCGTGGATGTTTGAGCAGATGCCCGAGCTTATGCCGTTTAAGCCCGCCATGGACCTGCTGATGGAAGACACCAGCTGGGACAAGATTTACGACCCGCAGCGCCTGGCGTGCAACGAGGTGCCCCTGCAGGCCGCGGTGTATTTCGACGACATGTACGTCGATTCGGGCCTGCAGCTCGATACGCTCAGCCGCGTGGGCAACTCGCACGCCTGGGTGACCAACGAGTTCGAGCACGACGGCCTGCACGGCAGCGTGGTGTTCAAGCACCTCTTCGACGAAGCCCTCAACCGCGGAGACCTGCGCCGGATCTTCTAACAAAGGAGTGTCCCCACCTGCCGGCACAATAGGAACGTCCCCAAGTGCCGAACAAGTGCCGGTAACGACAATGCCGCAGGTAGAGGACGGAAAGCGAAAACGCCCCTAAGCGAGTGGCTTTAAATCGTAGGTCGAACAAAAGAAGCGAGCGCCGCCCAGAGCGAACAAGTTGGCATGAAAAAGGCGAGGCATAGACCTGATGGTCATGCCTCGCCTTTTGAATGACAAATTGTCGCTCTGGGCGGCGCGCAGCGTCGACCCGTTAGGCGAAGACGATTAGGTTATCCCTGTGTATCGCGGGCTTCTCGGCCAGGTCTGCCAGCAGGCGGTTGCTGGCGATCTGGTCCTGGCGGCGACCGGCAGCAAGCTCCAGCACGTTCGAATCGGCCTCGGCGATACCGCGAGCGACGACCATACCGCTCGGATCGCACACATCGAGCACATCACCCTCGGCAAACTGGCCATCGACCTCGCGAATACCCACCGCAAGCAAGGAAGAGCCACGGCTGACCAGCGCCTTCGCAGCACCATCATCGACCGTCACCGAGCCATGCGCCTTGTCGCCCAGTGCGATCCACAGCTTGCGGGGTGCGATGTCCAGACGCTCCGCCGGCGGATCGAACAGCGTGCCCACGCTCTCGCCGCGGGCGAGGCGCACGAGCGCATCGGGCTCCTCGCCCGAGCAAATCACGCTCTGAATGCCCGCCGTCATCAGGATGCGGCTCGCTCGAATCTTGGTGATCATGCCGCCCGTGCCCACCGATGTGGAAGAATCGCCCGCCGAGGCGATAATCTTGGCATCGATCTTATGCACGACCGGGACGAACTCGGCCATGGGGTCCTCGTGCGGATTGGCGGTATAGAGGCCATCGATGTCCGAGAGCGTCACGCACAGATCGGCAGAAACCAGGCAGCTCACAAGCGCCGCCAGCGTGTCGTTGTCGCCAAACTTGATCTCGTCGACGGTGACGGTATCGTTCTCGTTGACGACCGGCACCACGCCCAGCTCCACCAGGCGCAGCAGGGCGTCGCGTGCATGCAGGTAGGACGTGCGGCGGGCCGTGTCGTGGCGCGTGAGCAGTACGAGCGAGGTGAGCAGGTCGCGCGCATGGAACTCCTCGTCGTAGGCCGACGAGATGATGCACTGACCAGCCGAGGCGCAGGCCTGCAGGTTCGGAAGGTCGCCGACCGGCTTGCGGTCGAAGCCCAACACGGGATAGCCACAGGCAATAGCGCCCGAGCTCACCACGACCAGACGCCAGCCGAGCTTGCGCAGCGCTGCGGCCTGATCGGCAAGCCCGCCGATAAAGGAGCGGTTGACCTTGCCATCGGCGCCCACCACCGTGGACGAACCGATCTTTACCACCATCGTTTTATAAGAAGTCGTCATACGTCAAACCAATCAACTGTTCAGCAAGCGGGCGAGCTGGCGGCCAAGGGAGCGCGATTCGCCCCTACCACCCAAGTTCATTAGTGAGCCCAGGGAAAGGCAGAAGCCGCGGCCATGTTCTTTCGCACGAGCTCGTCGCGCACCTGTGCCAGGCCCTGCTCCATGCCCACCACATAGGTCTGCGGGTACAGGAAGCGCTTGTAGACCGGATCAAGATGGTCCAGTGCCCAGGCGCAACGCTCGCGTGCGTCCTCGATACTCTCGCGCGGGGCAACAGCGCTGCCATCGCGCACGATCGGCACCAGCAGCTCGCGATACTCAAGCTCGGAAACGTCGGTCACCAGGGCAGCATCGTTCACGGCCACGAGGGTATTGCCGCGCGCGGCACCCTCCCCCGCCAGATGGTCCTCGTCATAGATCATGTCGCAGATCGGGCCGCCAAAGCCGTCGTAATAGCGGCGCACGCGCTGCACGCCCGGGATCGTGCGCTTGTAGGGCTGCTCGGAGAGCTTGACCACCGGCGTCCACGGGTCCGCCTCGCTCGCACGGCGGGCGGAAAGCTTGTACACGCCGCCCAGCGCCGGCTGGTCATAGCAGGTCGCGAGCTTGGTACCCACGCCAAAGTTATCGATAGGCGCGCCCTGGTCGAGCAGCGACTGAATCGTGTACTCGTCCAGATCGTTGGAAACCGAGATCCCCACATAGGGCAGGCCCTCGGCATCAAAACGGCCGCGGACATACTTGGAGAGCTTGGCGAGGTCGCCCGAGTCGATGCGAATGGCCGACAGACGCTCGCCTGCCACCTCCATCTCTTTGGCAACCGTAATGGCATGCTCGCAGCCCTCGCGCACGTCATAGGTGTCGATGAGCAGCGTGCAGTTCTTAGGGCTCGACTTGGCAAAGGCACGGAAAGCCTCGAGCTCGGAATCGAAGCTCATCACCCAGCTATGCGCATGCGTGCCAAAGACGGGAATACCGTAGCGGCGACCGGCGAGCACATTGGACGTAGAGGAACAGCCGGCAACGTAGCTCGCGCGCGCGACGGCCAGGCCGCCATCGGGACCCTGGGCGCGGCGCAGACCAAACTCAGCAACGGGACGGCCGTCCGCTGCCAGCACCACGCGCGCCGTCTTGGTGGCGACAAGTGTCTGGAAGCCGACGATGTTGAGCAGCGCCGTCTCGAGCAGCTGGCACTCCAGCGCGGGGCCGGTGACGCGCACCATAGGCTCGCGCGGAAAGACGAGCTCGCCCTCGGGGACGGCGTCGATGTTTACATGTGCACGGAAGTTGCGCAGGTAGTCGAGGAATGCAGACTTAAACATCGCGCCGCCAGCCGGAGCCTGGAGCGAAGCGAGATAGTCGATGTCCTCGGGCGTAAAGCGCAGGTTCTCGACAAGCTCGGGCAGCTCGGCGGTGCCGCACATGACGGCGTAGGCGCTACCAAAGGGATGGTCGCGATAAAACGCGGTAAAACAACCCTGCTCATTGGCCTTGCCGCTCTCCCACAGGCCCTGGGCCATAGTGAGCTCGTACAGATCGGTGAGCATTGCAATGTCGGTAGGATGCGAGATGTCGGTCAAAGCCATGGGGCGACCTTTCGGATGCGTTGTGCAGAAGTTGAGGGTTGGACGAGGCGGACGTGCGGGCATGGAGCCCGGCGCGAACAGGTTAGTGCAGGCCCATGCTGCCCGTGATCGTGTAGACCATAAAAACGATAAACGCGATGAGGGCGAGCACGATGATGATTTTTTGAGCCGGAGCCATTCCGGGGATCTCATTCTCGCCCGTAGGCTCCTTGGAGATGACCATGCGCTGGGCAAAGGTCATCTCGTCACGGCTCGGTTTGGGCTCGACGGGCTTGGGGCGGGCGGCTTTCTTAGGCTGAGGCTTGGGCGCGGCAGGCGCAGGCTTCGCGGCGGCGGGCTTGGGCGCGGGGGCGGCGTTCGCGGCGGCCTCCTCGGCCTTCGCGCGCTCGGCACGCAGGGCAGCCAGCTCCTCACGCTCGCGACGGGCCTTTTCCTGCTCCTCGCGGCGGGCCTTCTCGGCGCGGAGCTCTTCCAACTCGGCGCGCTCCTCGTCAGACAGTGGTTGGGACTCAAGCTCGGCCATAGTTCAGCCCTTTCTTTTTAAAAAAAGCCGCCGACACAATGTCGACGGCTTATCAAATCCAAGGGTGGAGACGAAGGGAGTCGAACCCTCGGCCTCTGCCATGCGACGGCAGCGCTCTCCCAACTGAGCTACGTCCCCAAGACAAGTTGATATTTTACCTACGGCTCGCCAACTGTCAACGCCCAATAACCAGTCTTTTTGGGACGGGTCTATTTTGACTACCTTTCGAGCAAGCGATCCTCTCAATGATTTTTTAATCCCCGTCCCAGAAAAATCATCGACGAACGCGCTACTTTGCGCTGGTGAGGACGCCGGTGGTGTCGAAGGCCGGGGTAAAGCTCTCGTCTACCGCGCCGCCCTCTTGCCAGAACATCGTCGTAAATCCCAGGTCATCGGCATGGTCGAGCACCTGCTCGTACTCCTCGCGCGTCACGGCGCGTGCCAGGCCACCGCCCTGCTCGCGCATGAGCGCGTTGGGCGTGTACTGGTTCATGACCGAGATCGGCACATCGCCCACCGTCTGCCACACCAGGTCCAGCACGCGGCATGAATCGTCTGCATGTCCCGGCAGCACCAGATGGCGCACAATCATGCCGCGCTTCATGAGCCCGTCCTCGTCCACCAGCTCTCCCCCGCGGCGCTCGATCTCGCGCGCCATCTGAGCCAGGCCCGACACGGCCACACGCGGGTAATCCTTAATATGAGAAAGCGACTGCGCAAGCCCGGCATCGGCATATTTAAAGTCGGTGAGCCACACATCGACCAGGTCGCCGAGCGCCGCCACGGCACTCGCGCGCTCATAACCGCTCGTGTTATAGACGATTGGGATGACCAGCCCGCGTGCCCGTGCCGCGGCAATCGCAGCCGGCAGCAGATGCGCGTAGTGCGTCGCCGTCACCAGGTTGATGTTGTTGGCGCCCTGGTCCTGCAGCTCCAACATAATCTCGACCAGACGCTCGGGCGAAATCTCAAGCCCAAAATTGCCTGTCGAGATCTCGTGGTTCTGGCAATAGACGCATTTGAGCGAACAGCCACTAAAGAAAATCGTACCCGAGCCGGCCTCGCCCGAGATAGGAGGCTCCTCCCACATATGAAGCGCGGCGCGGGCCACCCTGAGCGTGTCGTTAGCACCGCAGACGCCGTGCACGCCCTCATCGCGCGCCGCACCGCAACGGCGCGGACACAAATGGCAGGCGGGCGAAAAAAGTTCGGTCAACGACGTCGGCATAAAAACATGCTCCAAAACAACGATTCAGCAGCTCAAACGTAAAGGGCCAGACCGGGTAGACGGCTCCGTCCCTAAGGCGCCGTAATCGTCCGACACGATTTTTGTAATGTCAAGACTGGAATCGATAAAGTGCCGCTTTATGATGTAGGTATTCCGCCCCCCGCGGAGCAACTGGGTGAACCGTCGCGTTTATTTAGGGAGCCCACACAGTCGTACCTAGTACAGGTATCCTTCGTTGTTAAGGACGCTGGAACAGTCGATGAGGGCACCCACCTGTTTTAGGTGGGTTCATTTTCGTGACGTGGGGGGTGGTTTTCTTTTGTCGAAAATCGCCATTACAGTCCATATGGATCCCCGTCGGCATCCCGACAAGCCATCGACAGCATCCTAATATCTGGTAAGCGCGTGATTATCGCTGCGTGCAACTACATGCACCCCCCCTTGGTCGAGTATTATGGTTCGGCTATGCCCTTTGCGCATGGCTTTCTCCTGACCTTTTCCTTCGACGCTTGGCGGTTTTTAGATTCATGGCTTCATCCCCGAGCTACATACCGTACCTATGCGTGGCAGCGGCGGCCTTTATCACGACCTTCCTCGCGGTGCCCCTGGTCAAGCGCTTGGCAATTAAGCTCGATGCCGTCGACTATCCTTCTAAGCGCCGCATCAACACCAAGCCCATCCCGCGTTTGGGCGGAACGGCGGTGTTTTTGGGCCTGGTCGTTGCCTGCATTGTGCAAATACTAGGCACCTGGCACCTAGGCTGGCCACCCGTCCTGGTGCCGCACCCGCGCCTTCACATTAGCTATCCCATGCTGGCGCTCTCCTTTACCGTCATCTTTGCGACCGGCGCTATCGACGACGTCTTCCAACTCAAGCCCAAGCAAAAGCTGGCCGGACAGGTCCTCGCCGCGCTTATCGCCTGTATCGGCGGCCTAAAAATCGGCGTCATCGTCAACCCGTTTGCCCCCGGCGAGATCATGCTCGGATGGCTCGCCTACCCCATCACCGTAATCTATCTGGTGGCATTCACCAACATCATTAACCTCATCGACGGCCTCGACGGCTTGGCCACGGGCATCTGCGGCATCGCCTCGTTCACTATGTTTTCGATGGCCGTTCTCTTGGGCCGTATCGACGCCGCTGCACTCTCCATTGCGCTCTTTGGCGCCTGTCTGGCCTTTTTGCGCTACAACTTCAACCCCGCAAGCATCTTCTTGGGCGACTCGGGGTCGTTGCTTCTGGGCTTTGCGCTGGGCTCCATCTCGCTGCTCAACGTGAGCCGCACCGCCGCACTCACCTCGCTTATCATCC
Organism: Collinsella sp.; assembly: GCA_048201895.1. GTDB lineage: Bacteria > Actinomycetota > Coriobacteriia > Coriobacteriales > Coriobacteriaceae > Collinsella. The sequence continues at coordinate 51,869 of DBFBGO010000006.1, forward strand.
CGCTCATCGTTGCCGGCGTGCCTATCATCGACACGTTTAGCGCCATCGTGCGCCGCAAGCGCGCCCACATTAGCATTGGGCAGGCCGACAAGGGCCACATCCACCACCGCCTGATCCAAGAAGGCTACAACCAAAAACAGGCTGTGCTGCTCATCTATGCCTGGTGCATTATGCTTTCGGCCGGCGCCGCCGCCATCAATCAGGTCGAGGTGCCCATGCGCGTGCTCATCTTTACCGTGCTCACCATTGGCTCGGCGGCCTTTGCCAAGCATCTGCATCTGTTTGAGCCCGTGCTGCGCCACCATTACAACAAGCGCACGCACGAGGACGAGCTCGTCACCCCCGACGACCCCGCTTTTAAGCAGGAGGAGCAGGCAGCCGAGGAGCGCAAAGAAGAGCGCTACCACAAGCTCTAGGGCAAGCTGCCAAGGATGTGCCAAGGCACCGTTGGCCAAGCGCGGCCGCGCCGCACCCACCGCACAAGCCACCCCTCTCCCGCCCCTCGCCTACTTACGTCCCGCCCCTCCAATAAACGCGTTATCATCTTGACCCATGAACATACGTTAGGAGCAATCATGCCAAACGAGAACAGCTACGAAGTCGCGCTGCAAAAGAGCAACGCCATTCGCGAGGGCCTGGCCAATACGCCCGAGAAGTTCACCATGCTCACCGGTGATCGCCCCACCGGCCGTCTGCACCTGGGCCACTACTTCGGTACCCTCAAGGGCCGTGTTGAGCTGCAGGACATGGGCGCCAAGACCAACGTGCTCATCGCCGACTACCAGGTCATCACTGACCGCGACACCACCGAGCACATCCAGGACAACGTGTACAACATGGTCATGGACTACCTTGCCTGCGGTATCGACCCCGACAAGACCATGATCTACGCGCACTCCGCCGTGCCCGCAGCCAACCAGCTCATGCTGCCGTTCCTGTCACTGGTCTCCGAGGCCGAGCTGGCGCGCAACCCCACGGTCAAGGCCGAGATGGAGGCCTCGGGCCACGAGCTCACCGGCCTTCTGCTCACCTACCCGGTGCACCAGGCCTGCGACATCCTGTTCTGCAAGGGCAATGTGGTGCCCGTCGGTCGCGACCAGCTGCCGCATATCGAGCTCACCCGCACCATCGCCCGCCGCTTTAACAACCGCTACGGCAAGGTATTTCCCGAGGTCGACGCACTGCTGTCCGAGACCCCGCTGCTGCCCGGCCTTGACGGTCGCAAGATGAGCAAGAGCTACGGCAACGCCATCAATATTTCGATGACCGCCGAGGAGACGGCCAAACGCATCAAGAAGAGCCAGACCGACTCCGAGCGCATGATCACGTTCGATCCCGAGAACCGCCCCGGCGTGTCCGGCCTGCTTTCCACAGCTGCCATCTGCACCGGTCGCTCTGAGGTCGAGATTGCCGAGGAGATCGGCATGGGCGGCTCCGGCCAGCTCAAGAAGTACGTGACCGAGGCCGTCAACGAGTACTTCGCCCCGATCCGTGAGCGTCGTCAGCGCTACGAGAACGACCTGGATTACGTCAAGGACGTGCTACACGAGGGCAATCGTCGCGCCAATGAGATTGCCGAGCAGACCCTGGCCGAGGTTCGGGACGCCATGGGCATGGTGTACTAAACCGATCTGCTGGCTTGAGCTTTCGATTGCTATAGGGCGGGCGCTACGGCGTCCGCCTTTTTTGGTGCCCGACCTGCTCGGCTCCGCCCATCGCACTCCCCCGACAAACAGGAACAGGCCCGCCGGCAGTTAGTTGCCAGCGGGCCTGTTCCCGAAGTACACCGTTGAATCGCACAGAGGGGAGGAATGCGAATCAAACTCAACAGGGCAGGCTTTTTCATCGCCTATTGCCTGCTCCGTTGCTGAAACCAATATAGTTCACCGTGGTTTACTTTGCAGCATCAATATCCGCCGCCATAGCTTCTCCATAAGTTAGCCCAAGTAAACTAAACCACCACAAAGGGGGGCAGGCACCTTTGTGGTGGTTTTGGCCACGGCATAGCGCTAGAGCCCTGCTGGCCAGCGACAGACGGGCAAGTCGACGTGTATGTCGTCCTTAAACGCCACACCCTCCCCTAGCAAAAGCTCACGCTGAGCATCGGGACCGCCAAAAGCGAAGCCCTCGCATATGTGCCCGTCGGCAAACACCACGCGGTGACAGGGAATCTCGCCGGGGCGCGGATTGCTATGCAGGGCATACCCCACGTACCGCGCACTTCGTGGACGACCGGCAAGCAGCGCCACCTGACCATACGTGGCGACCATCCCCTCGGGGATCTGCTCGACCACCTCGTACACCCGTTCAAAAAAGCCCTCAGACGCCATTGCTCGCTCCCTTCCGCCCAGAAAAGCATAAACCACCACAAAGGTGCCTGTCCCCTTTGTGGTGGTTTATGGCAGATCGGTTAGTTGGCGGGCTGGAAGAAGGCTACGGCGACGGCGCCGGGGCCTACGTGGGTGCCGATGGTGGCGCCGATGGTGTGAACGGGCAACTCGCCCTCGGTGTGGCCAGCCCACAGTGCCGCGCTGTCCTCGACATACTTCTTGAGCACCGCATCCGAAAGGCCCGTATAGCCCAGCGCCAGCGGCATGGAAAAGTCGATGCCGCCTGACTTTTCGACCTTTTGGTTGAGCAGGTTGCGGCCGTTCTTGGAACCGCGCGCCTTGCCCAACTGCACGATAAGGCCGTCCTCGACAGCCACCACGGGCTTCACGTTGAGCAGCGTGCCCACGGCGCCGGCCGCAGCAGATAGACGACCGCCGCGAACCAGGTACTCCAGCGTCTCGAGCAGGCCGATGACGACCACGCGGTCACGGACGGCCTCGACGGCCGCCGCGATTTGGGCCGCACTACGGCCCTCGTCCACCAGGCGCAGGGCATACTCGACCAGGACACGCTCACCCAGAGTGACGTTGTTGCTATCCACCACGTACACGTCGCCGCCCGGCGCCTCGGCAAGTGCGGTACGGGCACTCTGATTGGTGCCCGAAAGCTTAGCGCCCACGGTAATAATCACAGCCTCATCGCCGGCATCACGCGCCTCGGCAATAGCCTGCGAAAACGCGTACGGGTTGACCTGGCCGGTCTTGGGCAGCTCATCGCGCTCCACGAGCATCTCGTAAAAGCGCTGGTGATCGATGTCGACGCCATCCATGTACACATCGGTGCCAAAGGTGACGGACAGCGGCAGAACACGCAGAGCGGGGTGCTCAGCCGGCGACATATCGCTCGCGGAATCGGTAATAATACGAATGGACATAGCGAATCCTTTCTTTCGCGGACCTCTCGCGGGGAATTTTGACAGCAATGCCCCGGCACGGCATACGCACTCAAACGGGACTATGCAGTTGTTAATTGGAAGCAAATGCCTTGGCGGCCTTAGATCTCGCGCAGGGTGTTGAGAATCGTGCGCAGCGACGCATACATCTGCTCGCGCTGCTCCACACCCATAGCCTTACCAGTGGTATCGAGCACCTCGCGAATGATGCGGTCCGCCTCGCTCATGCTCTCGCCGCCCAGAGCGGTCAGGCGCACCGGAGCACGATACTTAACGGCGGCATCGCCCGAATCATCGACCTCGACGTAGCCACCCTCCTCCAGATGCGCCAGCGTACGCGAGACGGCGGCGCGGGTCACGCCTGCCATGCGGGCGAGGTCGGCGCCGGTCAGGCCGTCCTTGCTGCGCTCAAGATAGTACAGGCACATGACGTCGGAGCCCTTAAGGCCGAGCCTTGCGCCTTCGGACGTCTTGATGCGCTGAATCTCCTTGTAGAGCCCGCTGATCAGTCCGACAAAATCCTCAAAACGTGTCTCGTCGTTCTGCTGCATGGGAGACGACCGCCTTTCGCTTGCATGATGCTAACGGGTTAACATCTTAACCGTACCCAGCGGACGCCAGCCCTGCGTGCCTCATTTGTTGACCCATCAACATAAAAACCACCACAAAGGACAGGCGCCTTTGTGGTGGTTTTGGGCATCAATAGGTTCTTGGCGCCGCTACAGCTCCACACAGGGATTGTCGCGGGTCACAAGCGTCTTAACGACAACCGTCGCTCCCAGATAGCGCTCAAGCAGCTCGGCCAAGCGATCGATGGCAGCCTGGCAGTCCCCCATTCGCTCGGGCTCTACGCACTCAATCGCCAGGAATGCGTCGGCCGAATCGTCGGATAGAGCCGTTCGAACGCCATCGCGCCAGTTCCAGCAGCGGCACACGGCGCCCGCATCGTCAATGTAGGCGAGCTCGCCGGGCAGCGTCGGGTCATCCGCTTCCTCGCCAAGTGGCAAGAACGCATCGCCACCGTCGGTCACCTTCAAGCGAAGATCTCCCTCAATCGCATGCAGGTCCTCGCCGCCAACGGGCAGCGCGTAGGACAGCGACACCGTGTTATAGATGTCCACCGCCGGCGTGATGTGGCCCACCGGCTTCCCTTTGAGCACGCGTTTGAGCAGGTTCTCAACTGAGCAACGCGCGCCCTTCTTGGTCTTGAACAGCCGGTACGCGTCACGCCAAGCCTTAACCGGCGCATTCTCGCTGATGGTATCACTCGTCAGGTGGCGTTCCGCATCGATGTTGGCGCGATCGAGCAGCGCCGCAATCGCGTCCACGTCCTCTTGAGGAATCTGAGCCGCGGGCTTCATGCCCTTCACAACCACAACGCCGACCGCTGCCCGCGGAAACAGCTCCCAGAATGAATCCTCGGCAATAAAGCTCTTCATACGCTCTCCCTTCATTGTGCGCGCCCGAGCGAGGGTGCCTAAACAAAAAGCGCCCTCACAGCGGCCACCTTCAAAGTCCTACGGTGCCGCCACAAGAGCGCTTGCGCTGCCCCCATCCGGAGAAGGGGGCGATATGTCAGGCGTATTGTAACCTGATTCATCCGCCCAAGCAAAACCACCACAAAGGTAACTGTCCCCTTTGTGGTGGTTATGGACTTGCGGCGACGCTAGTGGCGGAGTCCCAGCAAGCCGCGGCCGCGATGACGGGCCTCGGCGGACACCTGTGCGTGCGGGCCGGCGGCCTTGACGGACTCGGGAAGGTGCGAGTACTTCTTCTCGAAGTTCTCCTCGAACATCACCGCCAGGTTGTGCGCTGCCTCGTCGTAGCGCGCGGTGCTCTGCCAGTACTGGCGCGGCACCAGGATGCCGTCGGGCACACCGTGGCACGTAGTGGGAATGTCGACATTAAAGATATCGTCGTGCACAAACTCGCTGTCCTCGATGGTACCGTCGAGGGCGCGAGCGACCAGGGCGCGCGTGTAGGCCAGCTCGATGCGATGGCCCACGCCATAACCGCCGCCAATCCAACCGGTGTTGACCAGGTAGACGCGCGTGCGGCCGTCGGCGATGCGCTCGCCGAGCATCTTAGCGTAGACCATGGGGTCGAGCGGCATAAACGGCTCGCCGAACAGCGAAGAGAACGTGGGCGTGGGCTCGATGACGCCGACTTCGGTGCCGGGAATCTTAGCCGTAAAGCCCGTCACAAAGTGGTACATGGCGGCGTCGGCCGTCAGGCGCGAGATGGGCGGCAGCACACCAAAAGCGTCGCAAGTCAGGAACAGCACGACACTCGGAGTGGTGCCCATGCCCTTAGTCCACGCGTTAGGAATGTGCTCCACGGGATAGGCCACGCGCGTGTTGTGCGTGATCGAGATGTCATCGTAGTTGGGCTTGCGGTTCTCGTCGAGCACCACGTTTTCGCAGATCGCGCCAAAGCGGACAGCGTTGAAGATCTCGGGCTCGTGGAAGGCGTCCAGGCCCTCGCATTTGGCGTAGCAGCCACCCTCGATGTTGAAGATGCCCATGTCGGACCAACCGTGCTCGTCGTCGCCGATCAGCAGGCGCGTGGGATTGGCCGAAAGCGTGGTCTTGCCGGTGCCGGACAGGCCAAAGAACACGGCGGTCTCGTGCGTGACGGGATCCATGCTGGCCGAGCAATGCATGGGCAGCACGTCGTCCTCGACAGGCAGCAGGTAGTTCATGACACTGAAGATGGACTTTTTGATTTCGCCGGAGTAGCCGGTACCCGCGACCAAAATCACGCGCTCCTGGAAGTTGATGACCACCGCGGCGCTGGAGTTGAGGCCCTTGATGGCGGGGTCGCACTGGTAACCGGGCGCTGCGAGCACGCAGAAATCGGGCTCGCCGGTGCGCGCGATTTCGCGGGCAAGCGGGCGGGCGAGCATCTGCTTGATAAAGAGTGCCTGGCTGGCACGCTCGCAGGCAACGAGCAGTCGACGCGTGTGGTTGCGGTCGGCGCCTGCCATGCCGCGGGTGACGAACACGTCGCGCTCGTTGAGATAGTCGACGATGCCGGCCTTGATGGCCTCATAGCTCTCGACGGACAATGGGCGGTTGACCGCGCCCCAGGCGATCTTGTCGTGAACATCGGGGGTGTCAACGATAAAGCGGTCATTGGGGGAACGGCCGGTACGCTCCCCCGTCTCGATCACCAACGCGCCGTTGGATGCCATGCGGCCTTCTTCGCGGCGGATGGCGTGCTCGACGAGCTCCGCGGCGGGTAGATCGACCAGCAGACGGGGCTGATTATCGGCGGGATCTTCGACCAGCGTAATACCAAAGTTGGACAAAACTTCTGCAGGGGTAACACCAGGCATGGGGCCTCCTTTAAAAACGCAACACGCGGACGCAGCGCGCACTTTACTCACGTAAAGCCCGTTGTACCCTATGTGCAAAAACGTTTTTGCGGCAAGGGCGGCAAGCCCGCCCAACGGTCAAAAATCGCAGGCAAGCGGCCCAGTCATTGGGGACGTTCTTAAACGACTAGTCGTTGGGGACACTCTTGGACAGGCAACATTCAAGGAGTGTCCTCGGATGCCGGCACTTAGGGACGTTCCCAAAGTGCCGGCACATAAGGAACGTCCCTAAGTGCCGACTACCGAATGGCGCCGCCGAAATTATCGAACAACCTGTTCAAAAACACGAGCGAGCACCGTCGCGTCTATACTAAAGCGCAGCAAAAGAAAGGACTCCGCTTTGAGCATCACGCCCCTCGATAGCATTCGCCGCGCCATCGTCCGCCGCAATGGCGTCGCCGACCCCGCCGTAGCGGGCAGCGGCACCGCAAGGGCCCAGGGCGGACGCATCGAGAACGGCCTGTTCCCCGCCTCCCACACGGCCGAAGAGCTCGCGCGCATCCAAGAGCTGAGCCAGCGCAACGCCGGCGGCCCCAACAGCAGCCAGGCCACGCGCCGTCGCCGGCGCGAACGCGAGCCCGGCCCCATCCACCGCATGGTCAACGCCTGGTGGAACCGCCTGCTCGGCGCTGTCTACGGCGGCGGCTTCTCCATGCAGGAAGCCGAATACGAGGAGCACGCCACCCGCCGCGACTATCTCTGGAATACCCTGGGCACCGCCGTGTGGGGCTTCGCGTTTCCCCTGCTCACCATTGTTTCCACGCAGCTTGTGGGCGCCGAGGAAGCTGGTAAGTTCTCCATCGCCTTTGTCACCGGCACGCTCATCATGATCGCATGCAACTACGGCGTGCGCAATTTCCAAGTCTCGGACATCGACGAAACGACGTCCTTTGCCTCCTACCAGCTCAACCGCTGGCTTTGCGGAGCGCTCGCCCTGGGCTGCGGCCTCATGTACAGCAGCGCCCGCGGCTACGACGCGCATATGGCGACGATCGGCCTGGGCGTCTACCTGTATAAGGTGATCGACGGCGTCGCCGACGTGTACGAGGGCCGCCTGCAGCAGGCCGATAAACTCTATCTGGCCGGCATGAGCCAAACGCTACGCTCCGTCGGTGTCATCGTGATCTTCAGCGTGGCGCTGTTCCTTACGCGCAGCATGCCCATCGCGGCCATGGCCATGGGTGTCGCCGCCATCGCCTCGCTCATGCTGGTCACCGCGCCGCTCGCCCTGCTCGAGACCGAAAAATCGCGCCGCGTGAGCCTGCGCGAAGTCGGCCACCTGTTTGTCCAGTGCGCTCCGCTCTTTGGTGCACTATTCCTGTTCAACCTTATCGAAAGCATGCCCAAGCTCGTGATGGAAGGCACGCTGGCATACAAATATCAGCTGTACTTTAATGCCCTGTTCTTTCCGGCGCAGGCTATTTTGCTGAGCATTGGATTTATTTATAAACCGCAGCTCCTACGCTTGTCGAGCATTTGGGCTAATCCTCGCAAGCGTCGTCGCTTTGACCTGATTATTGTTGCCGTTATGGCGCTGATCGTGGTCATCACCGGCGTGTGCGCCGCATTTATGGCAGGTCCCGGTATTCCCCTCATGAGCTTTATGTACGGCCTCAGCTTTGAACGCTACCGTACGTTGGCGCTGCTGATAATCGAGTACGCCCACATCCGCCAACGCATCGAACGCGACCGCAACCCATACGGCGCCTAATTAGCTGCCCCGGTCACCGGAATTTGCGATGGAATCGCCCCGGCTGGGGTCTCGTTGCGGACACACAAAACTAAGTGAGTAGACTTATACCGAATCCCGGACCACACCGACAGAGCACAAGTCTTTGACCTGCGGTTTTATTGAGGCAAATATGTTGGGTGCTCGGCATTTCCAAAAAAGTCTACTCACTTAGCCAGCGGGCAGCCAAATGATTATTTAATCCCCGTCCCAGAGAAATCAATTAGCGGGCAGAAGGGCAAAAGTAGTCAAAAAAGCCCCGTCCCAAATTAGCTACCACTTGCAACGATTATTCGCCCGGGTTGATGTTCGCGTAGAGCTCCGCCCCATCATCGAGCCGCAGGATGCCCACGCGACCGAACTCGGAGCCGGTGGCGGCAGCGCAGTCGATGTCGATGCGATCGGGCACGCCGGCAGTGCCCTCGCCGCCCAAGCGCACGATCTGCCCGCGTCCCGATTCCTCATCGAGCCCCGCCAGACCACCGACCTCGCAATAGCGCCCAAGCGATACCGTGGGCGTGTGACCGCTCACAACGACCGGGCCCTTGCCCTCGGAAGAAAGCAGCCCGGTCGGCACATCCCAATAGCCGTGACGAATCCACAGCAGGTCATCGGACGACTGCACCGCGAGCATCTGCTGCAGCAGCTCGCGATCGGCACCCACCGCTCCAACGCCATCGGCACAATCGACGCCATGCTCAAGCAAAAACGCGCGCGCCGCCTTCATCTCGATTCCGGCATGTACCAGCAGATACGGGCGCTCCTCGGTCTCGACCACCGCGTAGAGCGGCAGCGCGGCCATCCATCGCACGAGCTCCTCGTATGCCTCAAATTCCATGTCGTCGAGCTGCTCACGCGTCGTCCAGCCACCGTTGATATCCCAAGTCTCGGCATCGAGCGGATCCTGGCCAATGATGGCATCGAGCATGATCTGCTCGTGATTGCCCTTGAGCACGCGGGCGTTGGGCAGCGAGCGCACGAGCTTAATAACGCCGACCGGATCGGGCCCGCGATCGATCATGTCGCCCAACACGTACAGCGTGTCGTCGGACGTCAACGAGATCTTAGACAGGGCCTCGTCAAGCGCACGCACGTGCCCGTGAGCATCAGATGTCACATAGATCGCCATGGTACGCCTCTCCTTGTATTGCGGCCAAAGCCCGGTGCCGCAACTAAAACTTCAAGTTGAACTTAAACGTTACCCATTGTACTCCGTTGCAATAAAGCTGGAAAGGGTTTCCGAGCAGAGGCAAAGACGGCAGCCGTCTATGACGATATCGCGCACGCCCGCAATCCAACCCCATAAACCCACCATCTTTGGGTACAAATAACCGCAGACAATTGACCGTGCCACGCCAACCACCCAGGAGCGGACACCATCCATGAACCAGATCCTTCTCTTTATCGGCCTCGTCATCATTTTGTGCCTGACCATCAAACCCGTCGGCAAAAAACTCCCCTTCCCCACCCTGCTCATCTTTATCGCACTCGGCATGCTGTTGGGCGTCAACGGCCCGGCGCACATCGATTTTAGCGACTACGCGCTTACCGAAACCGTCTGCAGCACGGCGCTGCTGTTCATCATGTTCTACGGCGGCTTTAACACCAATATCGACCGTGCCAAACCCGTCTCCGTGCCCGCGGTGTTGCTGAGCACGCTCGGCGTCGTCATCACCGCAGGCATCACCGGCATGTTCGCCCACTTCGCGCTGGGGTTCGACTGGATCGGCGGCCTGCTGCTGGGCTCGGTCGTGGCGTCGACCGACGCGGCCAGCGTCTTTAGCGTGCTGCGCGAGCACAACCTGTCTCTGAGGGACGGCACCGACTCGCTGCTCGAGGTCGAATCGGGCTCCAACGACCCCGTCGCCTACATGCTCACCGCTGTGCTCGCGACCCTCGCGGCCGGCGGCGACATCAACATTCCCGCACTGCTGGCCAAGCAGATTATCCTGGGCGTGGGCCTGGGCCTTGCCATCGGCTGGGCGGCGGGCCGCCTGATTGAACGCGCGCACGCAACGGCCAAGGACGCGCAGACCATCTTTTTGTTCGCCGCGGCCATCGTCGCCTACGCGCTGCCGAGCTACCTGGGCGGCAACGGCTTTTTGGCTGTATACCTGGCCGGCATTGTGCTGGGTGCCAGCGACATCACCAGCAAAGTCGAGATGGCGCACTTCTTTGACACCCTCACCGAGATGGCAGAGATGACCATCTTCTTTTTGCTGGGCCTGCTCGTTACACCCGCACGCCTGCCGCAAATGCTGCTGCCGGGCCTGGCGCTCATGGCGTTCATGCTCTTCGTGAGCCGCCCCATCGCCGTAGGCATGCTGCTGGCGCCGTTTAGGACGAACCCCCGCCAGGTCGCGCTCGTAAGTTGGGCGGGCCTGCGCGGAGCAGCTTCGGTCGTCTTTAGTCTCTTTGCCGTGGTGGCCGGCGTTCCCGGCGGACGCGACCTATTTGACCTGGTGTTTGTGATTGCCGTGTCGAGCATTGTGGTGCAGGGCTCGCTGCTACCGGCGGTGGCGAAAAAGCTTAATATGATCGACGCGGAAGGCGACGTGCGCCGTACGTTTAACGATTACCGCGACGAGGACGGCATGTCGTTTGTCAAGTTCAAGGTGGGCGCGGGCCATCCGTTTTCCGGACGCTCGCTCGCGGACATTGGCAGCGCCACGGACATGCTCGTCGTCCTGGTGCTGCGCGATGGCGCGCACCCGGTGCTGCCCAATGGCGATACCGTGATTGAGGAAGGCGACCTATTGGTGATGGCTGCCCCGACGTTTGAAGAGCGTGCCGAGGTTACGCTGCGCGAGGTCACCGTGACGCCCCACGGTCGCCTGGCCGGCCAGCGCCTGCGCGACGTGCCGCAAGGCAAGCATCCGTTTATTGTGGTGATGCTCAAGCGCGACGGCCAAACGATCATCCCCGACGGCAACACCCTAATATACGCCGGCGACGAAGTCGTCATCGCCACGCTAGCGTCGTAGCAGCCCGTCCCAAATTAGCTGCCCCCATCCCTCTTCAGCTACTAGCTGTCACCCACGGCAAAGTCGCGGAGGTCGAGGCCCTCGCGTTCGGCTCGGGCCAGGAGCTCTTGGGGCGACTCGTCCTCGATATCCACCACGTCGAGCAGGGCGGCGGGAAAGTCCACGCCGGCCGCACTCCCCGCGCGATCGAGCAGGCTCTCGTGCAGCTGACCTACATCGACATTGATTTTAATGCTGCAGCTTCCCACCGGGTAACCGCTGTTGATTAATCGAACACCATAAATGAGATGCACTAAATCTCAGACAACGCCATAATTAAACATTGACCATCAGGGGGGTTGCGGACAATGGACAAGCTCAGTGCCATGACGGAACAAGTCAGAGATTTTTGTGATGCGCGCGATTGGCGCAAATATCACACGCCAAAAGAGCTCGCCATCGGCATGGCAACCGAAGCCTCCGAACTGCTGCAGCTTTTCCGCTTTATGAGCGACGAGCGCATTGCAGAAATGTTCGATAACCCTGATCAGCGCCAAGCCATCGAAGACGAAGTCGCTGACACGCTCCTCTTTCTCCTGCGTTTCGCCGACCTAAACGGAATCGACCTCCCAAAGGCGCTCTCGTCCAAACTCAAACGCAATGGCGAGCGCTATCCCGTCGACACCAGCTCCAGCGAATATAGAAAGGCGGACCACCATGAGTAACGAGTTCGCCCTTCGGCAATACACGCTTCCCCTGCCCCAGCCCTTCGAGACAAGCAAATCGCTGCAAGACTTTGGCACGCCAAAGCCAGGGTCGCACCACGACGAAAGCTGGCCTGTTCTCTACATCCTGACCAACAGCAAAAACAAAACGGCGTACATCGGTCAAACGACCAATTATCGACGCCGCATGAAGCAACACGCCGCAAACGTGGACAAAGACTTCGACCGGACCCTTCTGATTGACAACCCAACCTTCAATCAATCAGCAACATTTGAGTTTGAGAATCGACTTATCGAGCTGTTCTGCGCTGACGAAAAATACCAAGTAACCAACGCCAACAATGGCTATGCCCAGTTCGATTATTTTGAGCGACCTCAGTATCGCCAGAAGTTCAGAGACCTCTGGACGAAGCTTCGCGAAGAGAACTATGCGATCCACCCCATCGAAGAGCTCGAGAACACTGACCTGTTCAAATTCTCGCCCTTTAAAACGCTCACGCCCGATCAATACGAAACGATTGAGGCGATTTACAGGCGGCTCGAGCAAGAGCATGAAGACATTAAACACGGCGGTCCCAAGAAAGAGCGCGTAACCGTCGTGAACGGCGCGCCGGGAACAGGCAAAACAATCCTCGCCATCAGTCTCATGTTCAAAATCAAAAATGAGCCGAACCTTTCCGGTCTGCGGGTCGGCTTCGTGACGCCCATGGAGTCTCTGAGCAAGACGCTCAAAAAACTCACGCACTTCCTCCCCGGGCTAAAGCCCGGCGACATCCTGAGCCCCAGCGATGTCACAAAAAACGATCGGTATGACATCTTGCTTGTCGACGAGGCGCACCGACTGGGAAACTACTTGACCGCCGGCGCCGGCATCGGAGCTTTCTACAACACATGCGAACGACTCAACTTGCCGCGCACGAGTAACCAGGTGGATTGGATTTTCAAATGCTGCGACAAGGCGTACCTGTTCTATGACCCCAAACAGCAAGTCCGCGCATCGGGACTCAACCGAGATGGCCTTGAGCAGCGACTCAACCAACTCGAAGAAGCTGGCATCGAGACCGAAGAATTCAACTTGAGTACCCAAATGCGTGTGCGTGGCGGCGATGAGTACCTCGATTTCGTCTACGACCTGCTTGATAACAAAGCGTACATGCATGCCGGCATGAAGTTTGATGAGCTCTTTGCCTCTCAGCCTTACGACTCGCAAGCCGGCGATCCTGACAGTGATATCCCCAGGTACCAGTTTGGCATAGTCGACCGGTTTGAAGATTTCTGCTCCCTACAGCAGGCCAAAGAAAAAGAAGTTGGGCTGTCCCGTATGACAGCCGGTTTTGCTTGGAAATGGGAAAGCAAGAGCAATAAAGATGCGTTCGATATCGTCATCGAGGGCATTCCCAAACGCTGGAACTCGACCCAGAAGGATTGGGTTAACTCCGCCAACGCCGTCAACGAAGTCGGATGCATTCATACGGTACAAGGCTACGATCTCAACTACGGATTCGTAATTCTGGGTCCCGACATTTACTACGATTCGAACAAAGATGCAGTCTACGTTAACAGAGCGAACTTCAAAGATGCCGTTGCCAAGAAAAAGGCAAGCGACGATGATCTGCAAAAGATTATCGTCAACGCCTACTACGTCCTCATGACGCGCGGCATGCTAGGAACGTATCTCTATGTGTGCGACCCCGCGCTCAAAGAGCACCTTTCACGGTATATCCCGGTGGTATAGACCTAGCGACCGCGCTCCCCCATGTAACCATCCTGTAAATCATAGCGGCGCAGTAGAGTTTTAACGTGATGCGGTCGCACCTGGCGCTCCACTGTGCTAAAGTATCCCGAACGTTCAAACGACTACGAGGGGAACTAGAAGATGGCACGTGTGCACAACTTCTCAGCTGGCCCGGCCGCACTGCCTACAAGCGTGCTCGCCGAGATCGCCGACGAGATGATGGACTACCGCGGTTGCGGCATGTCCGTGCTCGAGATGAGCCATCGATCTAGCATGTACCAGCAGATTATCGACGACGCCGAGGCAACCCTGCGCCGCCTGTTGAGCATCCCCGACAACTACCGTGTCCTGTTTTTACAGGGCGGCGCCACGCTGCAGTTTGCGGGCATCCCCATGAACCTCATGCGCCGCGGCCGCGCCGGCTACGTCGTGACCGGCAACTTCGCCAACAAGGCGTACAAAGAGGCCGCCAAGTACGGCGAGGCCGTGCTGCTCGCAAGCTCCGAGGACACCAATTTCGACCGCATTCCCACCATGGCCAATATCAACGCGCGCATTGCCGCCGAGGCCGCGGGCGACGGGCTCGACTACGTCTACATCTGCCAGAACAACACCATCTTTGGCACCATGTACCACGAGCTGCCCAACTGCGGCGATGTGCCGCTGGTCGCCGATGTCTCGAGCTGCTTTCTGTCGCAGCCGCTCGACGTTGAGCGCTACGGGCTCATTTACGCCGGCGCGCAGAAAAACGCCGGTGCCGCGGGCGTGACCGTGGTTATCGTGCGCGACGACCTCATCGCAGATGGCCCCGCCTTTGCGCAGACGCCGCAGTACATGGACCTTAAGACCCAGGCCGCCAAGGGCTCCATGCTCAACACGCCCAACACCTTTGGCGTCTACGTATGCGGCAAGGTATTCCGCTGGGTGGAGCAAACCGGCGGACTAGCCGCCATGGCCGAGCGCAACTGGGCCAAGGCCAACCTACTCTACGACCTGCTCGAGAACAGCAAACTATTCCACGGCACCGCGCAGACAGACAGTCGCTCCATCGCCAACGTCACGTTCCGTACCGGCGACGCCGACCTCGACGCCGCCTTTGTTGCGGGCGCGGCAGAGCACCAGATCCAAAACGTCAAGGGCCATCGCCTGGTGGGCGGCATGCGCGCCAGCGTGTACAACGCCGTAACCATGGAAGACGTGCAGGCACTGGCCTCGTACATGAAGGACTTCGAAGCGCAGCATAGTTTGAGTCCGCGATCTAACTAGCCCGCAACGCGCGGGCCGACCAGCCACTTCAAACCACCTGTTTAAACCAAACCTGCTAAGGAGTTTTTCCATGCGTAAGATTAAGACCATCGACGACATCACCAAGGACGGCAAAGTCGAGTTTGGCGAAGGCTACGAATTTGTGAGCACCGCCGAAGAGGCCGACGCCATCCTGATGCGCTCGACCGACCTGCACGGCCACGAGCTGCCCGAGGGCATCCGCGCCATCGCCCGCTGCGGCGCCGGCGTCAACAACATCCCCGTCGAGGAGTACGCCAAGAAGGGCGTCGTCGTCTTTAACTCCCCCGGCGCTAACAGCAACGCCGTTAAGGAGCTCGTCCTAGGCATGCTGGTGCTCTCGAGCCGCGGCGTGGTGCAATCGATGAACTGGGTGCGCGACAACGCCGACGACCCCGAGATTCAGGTCGATGCCGAGAAGGCCAAGAAGGCCTTTGTGGGCCGCGAGCTCAAGGGCAAGCGCATCGGCGTCATCGGCCTGGGCAACGTGGGCTCCAAGGTCGCCAACGCCTGCGTCGACCTGAGCATGGACGTTTACGGCTACGACCCGTTCATTTCCGTCGAGCACGCGTGGGTGCTGAGCCGCGAGGTGCAGCGTGTGGGCACGCTCGAGGACCTGTGCCGCGGTTGCGACTACCTCACCGTGCACGTGCCCAGCAAGGCCGACACCATCGGCATGATCAGCACCGAGCAGATCGACCTGCTGGCCCCGGGCGCCGTGCTCATCAACTACGCGCGCGAGACCATCATTGACGAAGACGCCGTCGACGCCGCCCTGCGCGAGGGCAAGCTCAGCTGGTTTAGCTGCGACTTTGCCACGCCCAAGACGGTCAAGATGCCCAATACGTTTATCACCACGCATTCGGGCGCCGGCACCGGCGAGGCCGAGGCCAACTGCGCCGACATGGCCATCAGCGAGCTCAAGGATTACCTGGAAAACGGCAACATCGCACACAGCGTCAACTACCCCGCTTGCAGCATGGGCAAGGCGCGCGCCGCAAGCCGCATCGCCTGCCTGCACGCCAACGTGCCCAACATGATCGGCCAGATCACGGCCATCCTGGCCAAGGACAACGCCAACGTGCAGCGCATGACCAACGAGTCCGCCGGCGAGAACGCCTACACCATGTTCGACACCGATGAGCACCTGAACAGCAGCACGATCGAGGCGCTTAAGCAGATTCCGTCGATGTATCGCGTGCGCGTGATCAAGTAGCGCCGGCGCCAAGCCTGCCAGGCAAGCAACGAAGCCCATTCGGCCCCCGTTTTCATCAAACGGGGGCCGAATGGGCTTCGTTGCTCCGGACGACTTTAAAATGATACCCAGAACAAGTTTTTTCTGATAATCGACGGTAAGACCCAAATCACTCAGCGCACCCGCTTTGATAAACAGCTTTATCAGGGACTTTAGTAGGTAAAAATCGATCTCTATGTGCCGAATGTAAGTTGACTGTCTATTTTCCGAAACAACTTATTCTAGATAGCATTTTTAAGACCCCTCCAAGGCAAAATTGAAGCCTTTTTTGCGGCCAAAACTCTAGTTCGCGCGACCGTTTTCCACCCGCGTGACTATATTCCCGCCCAATCGATAAAAATCTCCTCACGAAGCCGCCGTTCGAGCTCCTGCTGCCGCGGCGTCTTGCCTTTCAGCGGCACATCGAGATAGGACATGATGAGCTCCATCACCACGCGGAAGGCATCGGGGTCGGCCAGCTGACCATAGGTCATCAGAACGACGGGATATCCCATCGCTTGCAAGGCCGTCGTTCGATCAGAGTCCGAGATCTTGGATTCAATGGATCCGTGAATGGCTTTACCTTGGCATTCAACCAGGCACTCTCGGCTGCCGTCCTTATTTGCCAGCAGAATATCGGCATAGCGCCTATCAAGCCCCGAAATCAGGCGGGCACTGCGCGTCATGCGAATCTCAACGTTATTGGTAAGGCGCAGCCCTTCGCCTCCGCGCAACCTCGTAAGGCCAAACAGCATCGAAGCCTGGACCTCGAGCGGCGATGCCGCCACCCCCGTAATGCACTTCGCAGCACGCGTGAACGATTTAGCGCCGCGGAGCCCCGGGATCTTATCGACGTACTCGGTAAGTTCAGAGAGCTCAATCAAGGGAGGTCGTTTCCACAAGTCTGTTGGATTCCCCGAGGTATCCTTTACGTTTTCCCAGCCCGACCGCGCGTCACCCCACCGGTCCCCATATGCCTGCTCAAGTGCCGACTTTACCTGAGGCGCAATCTTGCACACGGCAAAGGTGCCGCACATCTCAAACATGCACATGATCAGACGCTCGTTCGAGACCGAGGAAGCCAGGGTCAGCAGGGTAAAGAGTGGGGATGCGACATCGAGGCCAAACTTTGTCTGCCGCACGGAATCAAACGGCCTCTCCCCGTTCCAAACATGCCTGACAATGCGATCGCCCTTACGTCCGCAGTCACCCTGCGCCAACACGTGTAACGGGGCACCCAGGAAATGCTTGACGAGCGGGTGCTCACAAAGATGCTCCCTGCGCGGATCGTCCGCAGAATCGGGCAGGTCCGGCATTATCGCCAAGACCTGTGGGGGTATCCGGTGATACCGAAAGGCAGATATGTCGCACAGCATGTCGTCCATGAAGGGTACGTACCCGCTACGTCGTTTGTGAGCCCGCCCGGACGGCAAACGCGATGGCTCGGCCTGCGAACGGTAAATACTGCTACAACATGCACGTCGCGAATCTTCCAGGTGGCTTACAATCGGTTTGGAAAGCAGGCTGATTGTGAAGTTGCATATGGTTGATGAGGACTTTGCCTGGCGGCTTGCGCAGGAGCTTGTGAAGATTGACAGCTCGAACCCGGGTGCATATGAGGGCGAGATTGAACACTTCATTAAGAGGCTCATTGAGCAGCGGCTGGCACAGTTTGATTGTCCTGCGCTTGATGCCGTGCAGATTGAGGAGCTTGAAGTGCTCCCCGGGCGCCGCAACCTTATGGTTACCGTGCCGGGACTGAGCGACGAGCCGCGGCTGGTCTATATCTGCCATATGGATACCGTTACCTTGGGCGATGGCTGGGACGCGGACACTCCGCCGCTCGGAGCGATTGTGCGCTACGACAAACTCTATGGCCGTGGCTCCTGCGACATGAAGGGCGGCCTAGCTTGCGCCATTGCCGCGCTGGTCCATACGCTCGATCTCGTGGCGGCGGATGGCGAGCTGCCCCGACGCGGCTTCTCGCTCATCTGCTCGGTCGACGAGGAGGACTTTATGCGCGGCTCCGAGGCGGCCATCGACGCCGGCTGGGTCGGCTCGCGCGAATGGGTGCTGGACACCGAGCCCACCGACGGACAGATTCAGGTGGCGCACAAGGGACGCACGTGGTTCGAGATCGAGATGGCCGGCGTGACGGCGCATGCGAGCCAGCCCTGGAAGGGCGCGGATGCCGTCGCCGCCATGGCCGAGGTCGTGTGTTCGCTCCGTCGCGCGTTTATGGCGCTGCCCGCGCACGATGAGCTGGGGCCTTCGACCATCACGTTTGGCCAAATCGAGGGCGGATATCGCCCCTACGTCGTACCCGACCGCGCCAAAGTCTGGGTCGACATGCGCCTGACCCCGCCGACCGATACGGCCGCCGCGACGCGCATGGTAGAGCAGGACATCGCCGTCGCCGAAGCCGCCGTTCCCGGTTGCCATGGTAGCTACATCGTGACGGGCGACCGCCCCGCCATCGAGCGCGACCCGAACTCTCCCCTTCTAGCAGCGCTCAAGCGTGCCGCCGATGACGTGGCGGACGCGGACACGACCGTCGGCTTCTTTACCGGCTACACCGACACCGCCGTCATCGCGGGCAAGACGGGCAACCGCAATTGCATGAGCTACGGTCCCGGGTCGCTCGCGCTCGCGCACAAGCCCAACGAATATGTGCCCCACGCCGATATCGTCCGTTGTCAGAGCGTGCTCATCGCGCTCGCCGACAACATGCTCTGGGGCGCGGATAGCCAAGTTGGGGCATAATAAGCCGCGAACAAACCGACTCGCGCGTTAGGACCGCCCATGAAAGCTCTTCCGTTTCCCTGCATCCGCCCGGCTCAGGACCGCATACTCGAAGCGCTGCCTGCAATGGGCAGCATCCTGAGCGGCAACGATGCTCTGCGCGGAGCCATTGCCGATGGTCTGATGCTCAAGGACCCGGGTGCGGCGTATTACGTGTACGAATGCTCGGGCGAGCCGGGATGCGTGACGGGTGTCGTGGCGATTTGCCCGGTTAACGTGCTGACGGGTAGCGACGAGGCTGCCGCCGAGAGCGTCGACGCACTCGCCGCCGCGCGCGCGATCGCCGAGCTCAAGGTGCAGCCGCGTCCCGTGTCGCTCGCCTACGAGGCGTCGCCCGTCATGGACATCATCCTGGGCGCTGCCAAAGAGGGCGCCTCGCTCTACGCCGTCACCGACCCCGCGGGCATTACGCACCGCGTGTGGGAGGTCAAGCGCGAGGACGCCGTCGGCGCCATCCGTGCCATGCTCGACCAGGCGCCGGAGCCGGAGCCGGCTGACGACCCCACCTATGCCGCCGCGCTGACAGGGGCGGCGCAGCTTCTGGCAGACGAGGCCCGCACAGCCGGCACCTACACGGGCAAAGAGCCGTTCAACTTTACCGTTGCCGCGTTATTTCCCGCCGCGCAGGTCACCGGCGGCGCACCGCAGGTTCCAACGGGTCTGCTCACCCACCAGATCGCACGGTTCTAACAGGACCTAAACGCCCAGTACAAAGACTCAGCAGCTCAGCAAACAAGGGGCGGGGATACATGCGCATGCATCCCCGCCCCTTTCACATCGAGCAATGATGTCGGCGATCCGCGTCGCCACGCCCAAGCTACCCGCGCTGCGGACCCACTGCAGCCACCAACGGCTCAAGACCCAGCTCGCGCGCATAATCTTCCTGCGTAAAGACTTCGACCAAGTCAAATGTATCGGTCGCATCGCCAAACACGAAATGTAGCACCGAGCAGTTGCCCGGCACGCGCTCGCGCTCGTCGGCCGCCGCTCCCCTAGAGTGGTCCAAAAACTCCTTGATGGCCGAGGCATGGCTCACCGCGAGCACGCACGAATGGTCCGGACGTCGCATAAGATCGGTCAACGTCGTCACCATGCGCTCACGTACCTGCATCTGGCCCTCACCGCCAAACTGACGATAAAAGTCACGCCACGGACGCTCGGGCATCAGCATGACGCGCTCGGCCTCAAAGTCGCCAAAGAACCACTCGCGCAGGCCATCCAGACGCTCGTAGGCAAGGCCCGGCCACAGGCTGGCGATAGTCTGCTCGGTGCGGTACAGCGTCGAGGTGTAGGCGTGATCGGGCTCAACGCCACGCGCACGCAAGAACATACCGGCACGCGCCGCCTGCTCGCAGCCCAACTGCGTGAGCGGCGAATCGCTCCACCCCTGAATAATGCGTTTAAGGTTGAATATCGTCTGTCCATGACGGACCAGATACAAATCTTTGTTCATAGGGGTCCTTTCGTTCGTTACCAATCAAGGAACGAAAACGCCCCGTCGCAATAGCCAAAATGAAGCACGGCACCGTTGTCGGGCTGCTCTCCCCCGCCGGTCACGCATCTAAGAAACTCCTGGCAGGCAGAGCCATGAGAGACCGCAAGCACACGATCGTGCTGCGGTCGGGCCATAATACGGGACAGCGCCGCGACCATGCGCGCCCGAAGCTCGCCTTCCGACTCGCCACCAAAGGCCACCGGATAATCGCCCCAGGGCTGCGGCGGCATATCGCGATTTGATGTGCCCTCCAGCGTGCCCAGGTGCCACTCGCGCAAATCATCGACCGGCTCTATGGGAAGATCCTCGCCAACGATCAGCTCGGCCGTGTGGCGCGCCCGACCCAACGGAGACGTATACGCGTGGTCAAAGGAGATGCCGCGCGCCTCAAACGCCGCGCGCGTCGCCAGTGCCTGCTCGCGCCCGCGCTCCGTGAGCGGCGAGTCTTGCCAGCCCTGCAAAATGTTCTGCACATTGAGCTCAGTCTGCCCATGCCGCACCAAATACAGATCGGCCACAAGCCCTCCCCTCGCACCACCGCAAAGGGGACAGGCACCTTTGTGGTGGTTTTGCCGCCGGATCGCGCCGCAACGACGCAACTACACCAGCACGTCGGCAAGCGGACGCTTGGGCACGTGATGCACCTGCGCCTCGTCGCGCCAGTAATTAATAGAACCGTCGGGGTTGGAATCGATCGCGTCGATCACCTGGGTCTCGGCCGGCACGCCAAAAGCCATGATCAGCTTGAGCTCGTACTTGTCGCCGTCGAGCCCCATCGCATCGATCGCGTGGGGCGTAAAGGCCTTGAACATGCAAGCCGCCACCTCGGGCGTTGCGCTACGCGCGGCGAGCATCATCGTCTGAGCCGCAATGCCCGTGTCGACCTCGGTGATAGGCACGTCGGGTTTGCCGGGAACGGTGCGCTCGGCAAGAATTGCAATGTAGCCGGTCGGACGCTCGCCCTCGGCAGGACCCGGCCAGTCCTTGAGCGCCCCGGCCCATGCGAGCTCGTCAAACACGCGAGCGCAGTCCTCGGCACCGCTCACCACGTGAAAACGCAAGCGCTGAGCATTGGCGCCACAGGGAGCCAGGTGCGCTAACTCTGCCAGCTCGAGCAAAAACTCGCGCGGCACGCGCATGGACTCGTCAAAACGGCGGCATGTGCGGGCGCGACGGACCAGCGCATCAAACGCATCCAGACCAAGCTTTTCGCAACCCTGCTTTGCCATCGACTCGGCGCTCAACGGCACCACGGGAACTGCTTCGTTCATAGGGACCCCCCAAAAGCCAATTGTTCTTAGGAAAATCTAACCTAAAACACAGGCAATAACGAACAGAGCTGCAATGTTCTACACCTGTTGAATAGAAAATCGCGACGTGGGGAACAACGGAAACAAATCGGGGCCTTTGAGTTGCGTTTCGCCCTCCCCGGCCCATACGCCAGCGCCTTTAGGCGATACTGGTTGTAACGACCGCGGCTTACGCCGCACGGAAAGGAGGCCTCATGGGCATCTTTAAGAATGACGACCGGCAATCGAGTCTGTTTGGATTTGACGAGAAAAGCATGGCAGGCAAGGCGATTAAAGCCGTGCGCTGGGTCTACGCCGCCACGGGTGTCATCGCGCTCATCGCCGGCATCGCGCTGCTGTTTGCACCCGCTAAGACCCTCGTCTTTTTGACGACCGTACTGGGCTTCTACTTTGTGATCACGGCTGGCGTCAGGCTGTTCACCGCCATTTTTGAGCCGCTGCTGCCCGCCGGCTGGCGCGTCACGAGCATCCTCGCCAACCTGCTCATCATCTTGGGCGGCGTGGTGATCCTGCGCAACCAGGCGCTTTCGACCGCGACGCTCAGCACGCTTGTGGTGGTCGTGGCCGGCTTTGGGTGGATTGTCGAGGGCATCATGTCGATTCTGGAGTCCGAGCTTTCGTCCAACCGCGCCCTCGCCATCCTGAGCGGCGCGCTCTCCATCATCGCCGGCGTGTTCGTGTTCATCTATCCGCTGTGGTCGGCAAAGATGCTCGTCATCTTTACCGGCGCTGCACTCCTGGTGTTTGGCGTGACGCTGGTTATTCGCGCTATCCGCTTTGGCAAGCTGGTGCACTAGATGCCGCGAACGCTGTTTATTGATGCCGACGCCTGCCCGGTCACGCGTGAGTCGATCGACTGCGCGCGACGGGCGGGTGTTGCCGTGGTTGTTGCCGGCAACAGCACGCAAAACCTGGAGCGGCACATTCGCCGTGACGACCCGCGCAATGCCGAGCACGCGCGACGTGGCTTTTGGGTCACAACGCTCGACGTGAGCATAGGCGCCGATAGCGCCGACTTTGCCATTATCGAGCGTCTGCAGGCAGGCGATGTGGTCGTGACACAGGACATTGGCCTGGCGAGCATGGTGCTCGGTCGCGATGCCGCCGCCATCGGCGTGCGCGGGCGCGTGTACGACAAAGCCACCATCGATATGCAGCTGTTTATTCGTCACGAAGAAAAGAAAGTGCGCCGCGCCGGCGGTCGCACCTGTGGACCGGCAGCCTTCACCAGCGAAGACCGCGCCCGCTTTAAGCGCAACCTCACCGACCTGCTCCGCTAACCAAGGTAGACTTTTGGGACATGCCTAAAAATCTACCTTTTTGTTTTGGCGATTGGCGCGCATCCAACGCCGGTCATGGCGGTAGATGTTTGAGGCATACCCCAGTTTTTACGGGATACCTCAAACATCTACTTAGAGGCCAAAGGCGGAAAGGATAAGGCCCCAGCCGGCGCCGATGACGTACATCATGACCAGGAACACGACGTTTTCGCGGGCGCTGCGGTTGGTGCGGAACAGCACCAGATAACCCACGCCGGCAGAAATGAGCGTGCCGGCGAGCATCGGTGCCAGCTGCAGCGCGCCTTCCAGATACAGCTGCGTAATGACCACGCTCGCCGAGCAGTTGGGAATGAGGCCGACAAGCGCCGAACCCAGGACGGCGAGCGTCTCGTTGCCACGCAGGAACTGCTCGATCGCGGACTCGCCAAAGGCCTCAAGTACGGCAACCAGAATCAGCGTCACCAGAAAAATGAATACCGAAACCTGTACGGTGTGCGAAATCGCGCTGCGGATAATCGACAGGACAGGCGCGCCTTTGTGTGAGTGGGAGTGACCGTGGTGGTGTTCGTGCTCGCCCTCGTGTCCGTGGTCGTGGCCATGTCCGTGGTCACGCTCGTCCTCGTCTTCATCACAACCGCAATGGTCGCGCTCGCACAGCTCATGGATGTGGTCGGCGCTCACGCCCGCCTCGGCCACCTCGTCGATGATGTCACCGCCGGTATGGTCGTCGTGCGCGCAGTTAACGTGCGCCGGATTGGCAGCGGTTCCCAACACGGTACGGCGGATCGCCGCATGAGCACGGGCGTTGCGACGCAGGCCGCGAATGGCGGCATCTACGATAAAGCCCGTGACCAGCGCGATCAGCGCCTTCGAAGCCAAAAGCATCGCCATAGTCTGCACGGGAACCTGCTCGGCAAGTAGCAGCGGCAGCATCTCGTCGGAGGTCGAGAGAAACACCGCCACCAAGGTGCCCAACGTCACGACGCGACCGGCGTACAGCGTTGCCGCCATCGCCGAAAAGCCACACTGCGGCACCATGCCCAGCAACGAGCCAACCACGGGGCCCGCGGCGCCGGCGCGCTTGATAGCGCCGTTGACGCGATCGCCCGCCACATGCTCTAACGTCTCGAGGGCCAGATATGTCACCAACAAGAACGGCACCAGCGAGAGCGTGTCCTTGCCGGCGTCGAGCAAAATATCAATCAGCAAATCCATGACGGATGGAACCTTTCGTGTCTTTCGGCAGCATTGTAAAAGTCCTAGCGGTCAACTAGGGTATTGTAGTTGTCCTAGGCGTGATGCCAATAGTTGACTATGGTAAACTATCATCTCGCCACATCTCAATGACCCCGAGCCGCACGACGCGGCCCGTCCGAGGAGCAGTATATGAACGTTTCGCAAGCACTCGAATACGAGCGCCAGCCGTTTATCCCCATGTTCATCTATGGCGATCACGCCGCCATGGAATCCGAGCGTCAAAAAGGCGAAGAGGCCCTCAAGGTGCTCGAGACCGAGTACTTTACCGCCGAGGGCGACCCTGGCTTCGACTTTGCCACCGTGCGCGACCTGGCCGACCGCAACCGCGACCTATGCGACCAGATTGGCGAGGCGCGCCTGCGCAACGTGACGCCCGCGACGCTTTCGCGCGGCCTGTCCGACGCCGATACCTGCGCCGCCATCGGCAAGATGCAAAAGCGCACCGCCGCGTCCGTCATGCGCGAGATCCGCGGCGACCGCGACGCGCTCGGCGTGGCGTACGCCCGCAAGCCCATCCAGGGCACGGTGCTCGGCATCGACATCGAGACCACCGGCCGTGCACCCGAGCGCGGCTACATCATCAACGTGGGCTGGGAGATCATGGAGCTCACCAGCGACGCCGTCCCGCACGACGCCGAGGCACACTACTGCGGTCTGCCCGACATCTACCGCGGCGAGCATGTGCCGTTGTCGAATATCCATCACATCACCTGGGACGACATCGACGGCAAAAAGCCGTTCCGCGAGAACAAGGAACTGCAAAAGCAGCTGCTCAAGCTCATGAAGAAATACCCGTACATGGCGCACAATGCCGCCTTTGAGGACAGCTGGTTCAAGATCCATCTGGACGGCTACGCCGAGGCACGCCGCGCCGGCAAGATCATCGTCATCGATTCACGCCAGATCTGCCGCAGCCTGGATGCCGACGTCCGCTCGCTCCCCCGCGAGTCCGCCCCCGCCGCGCTCGAAAACTGGGCGCGCCGCCGTGGAACCCTCGCCGCCGACGCCAACGAGCAGCATCTGGGCCTGGACGACACCGACCTCATGCTCCGCACCGTCCAAGCCGAGTTCAACCTCAAGAACCTGTTTGCCAAGTAGAAACGTCTACGACAAACTCCGGCGTAGATCACGGGCGGTCTCGCAGCGGGAAACCCCGCAGCGGGACCGCTCTACGTTCCACAGATAGATCTGCCATCACAAATTCTGAACCCTCATTTTGAACGATTTCGACCAATTCCCGACATGTAATTCGTTGTCGGATGGCGATGCATCGATATCAAATGCGCAGCAATTGAGTATTTATATGCTATAGATAAGCTGTGAAAACATTTATTTGGGGCATACCAACCCATAATTGCGTCAAGCTTTTGGACAGCATTTGGTTAGACCTCTAAAACGGCTTTTCCACTCAGTGCCATCAACACGGCATTAGCTGACACGATATATACCATGAGTATCGTATTGTCACATACCACTGCAAAAGCGGTCTACCAGGCCGCGCATTCGGTGTCTGCGAAAGGCATCGAATCCTGTAGTCCTGCCGCGATTTACGGATCATGTCCCACCGGAACGCTCCTTGACGCAGCCACAGAATGGCTCACCAAAAATGATGTTTCCCTCGACGCAAATGATTCCCTCGAGGTGATGGTGTTTGATCGCAGGAATGCGCGCTATGCAATGAACTGTCAGTGCCACGTTTCTTCAAAACGATTCTCGAACTCACGCTTTATAGAGCTCAAAGATGGCATCTTCATTGTTGGCGTTGAGCTTTGCGCGCTTCAGGCCGCCACCTATCTTTCTTTTCGCGAACTAGTGGAGTACTACTTTGAACTGTACGGCGCTTATTCCCTTGGAACCGACTCTTCCACCTCCTATACCGAGCGTTTCGCGCTCACCTCGACCGAGAGGTTAAAGCAGTTCTTTAATTCCATTACCAGATGCGACGGTTTGGCCCTTGCCCGAAAGGCGATCCAATGTGTGCGCGACGGATGCCGGTCTCCCATGGAAACGGCATTTGTCATGATGCTAACGCTGCCCAAAAGCGAAGGAGGGCTTGGTATTAAGGGAATTGAGACCGATTACGAGGTGCAGGTCACCGCTGCCGCAAAGAATCTCACGAGACGCAAAAAGTTCTTTATGGATGCGTATCTAAAGAAATCTCGCACAGACATTGAATACAACGGTTTTTATCATGACGCGGAAGAAGACCGCGCCATCGATGAGGAGCGCAAGAATGCACTTGCGTCCATGGGGTACGGAATCATCACCGTCAGTCGTTATTCCTTTATGCATACCAGCTCTTTCGTTAGGGTCATGGAAGCAATCCAGCGGAAAGAGGGCGTACGCCCCTCGCGTCTGCCAAAAGACTTTCAAATCATGCAAGAGGACCTGAGACAGTTTGTGCTCAGAAGGTTTATAGAAGAGAAAAAGCGAATTCAGAAGCAGCTTCGCCAGGATTCCAAAGAGCGTCAACGAATCGACCTCGAAAAAGCAACGCTCGAAGGCATCACGCTGGATGACCCGACAATTAATGAAGTTCCGACAATCGATGACATGCAGACTGTCGAATCCGACAACCCATCATTTGCTCAAACAAGCAGCCTCGCGCCCGAGGGCAGGATCTTCGGGGCCGGAAGCTAGACCGGCTAACAAGGTGGGTACCCTAGCGATGTGCAAAATTGCGAGTATTCAGCAGGGTCGGTCCTCCAGCACCCACAAGTTAATTCAAGTAAGTCAAGTAAGAAGCAAAATCGCTATAGAGCGGCAACGTTTGGCAACATTTGAGGAAGAACTCATCGGATTAACCCCCTAAGATAACTCTTGAACTGCATTATATGGCCTGCAATAAATTAACGGACCCCTTATCATTGCAGAATACTCCAATTTTTGCACGGCTCAGGGACACCCACCCCGGCATCGGCTATCAAAACCGCTCACTCCGGGATCTCGTCCACTATTCCCCATCATTTTGTGCAACGAATTACCTGAACGTCATTGACATATGAACATACACTCATATAATCGAAAGCAAGTTATATGAGCGCATGTTCATATGAAAGGATATTGCAATGAGCATTCGCGTTGATGAAACGAAACCCGACATCGAGGCCACCGAACCCGCGATCCCCACCACCTGCTCGCCCGAGGACCTTCCCGACGAGGAGCTTCTCTACGACCTCGCCGACCTGTTCAAGGTCTTCAGCGACACCACGCGTATCAAGATCCTCTATGCCCTCATGGGCCGCGAGCTCTGCGTGGCAGACATTGCCGAAGCGACCGAAACCTCGCAGTCGGCAGTATCGCACCAGCTGCGCACACTCAAGCAGTCGCACCTGGTTAAATTCCGGCGCGACGGGCGCAATATCCTCTACTCGCTCGCCGACGACCACGTCTACACCATGCTCAACCAAGGCATGAGCCACATCTGCGAATAGCAACCAACCACGGTACCAGCGCGGCCTGCACCCAAGCCGCAAATACAGAGAAAGGAACCCACCATGAAAAAGCAGTTCAAGCTCGACGAAATCGACTGCGCCAACTGCGCGCGTGAGCTTCAGGACGAGCTGGCCAAGCTCGAGGGCGTCAAGTCCGTTTCGGTCAACTTTATGACCCAGAAGTTGACGCTCGAGGCCGACGACGCCGAGTTCGACAAGGTCCTTGACCGCGTCGTGGAGTTCACGGCCGACGCCGAGCCGGACTGCGAGATCATTCTCTAGCCCGGGTTTACGCCAACCTGCAAGGCCGCGCTTGCCGCGGCCTTTGCTCGCGAAATTATATGAGCGAGTGTTCATTCATTCAAATGGGAGGATACGAGTCATGGCCACCGCCGACCCCAAGAAGAAAAGGAAGAAGCGCAAGAAGAAAGAGTCACTCGAGCATAAGCGCAACCGCATCCTGGTAGCGCTGGGCATTTTTGCCGTGGTGTACGCCCTCGATGAGCTCGGCACCCTCACCGCCGCATTCGATACCCCGGGCGACATCTACGCCAGCTTCGCACTGTTCCTCGTGCCGTTTTTGATTGCCGGCTACGACGTGCTCCAAAAGGCATACAACAACATCCGCCGCGGCAAGGCGTTCGACGAGAGCTTCCTCATGGCCGTCGCGACCATCGGCGCGTTTGCCATGGTGCTCTTCCCCGATACCGACCCGCACATGGCCGAAGGCGCCGCCGTCATGCTGTTCTACCAGGTCGGCGAGCTGTTCCAGGCATACGCCGTGGGCAAGAGCCGTAAATCGATCAGCGCCATGATGGACATCGCACCCGACTACGCCAACGTCGAGCAACCCGACGGCTCACTCGAACAGGTCTTCCCCGATGACATCGCGGTCGGCACCGTGATCGTGGTCAAGCCCGGCGAGCGCGTGCCTATCGACGGCGTCATCGTCGAGGGCGAAACCCAGCTCGACACCGCCGCCCTTACCGGTGAGTCGGTCCCCCGCCCGGCCAAAACCGGAGACGATATCATCAGCGGCTGCATCAACATGACGGGGCTCATCCACGTGCGCACCACCAAGCCCTTTGGCGAGTCCACCGTCGCACGCGTCCTGGAGCTCGTGGAGAATGCCAGCGAAAAGAAGGCACGCACCGAGAACTTCATCACGCGCTTTGCCCGCATCTACACGCCCGCCGTCACCGGCGCTGCCGCGGTGCTCGCGCTCGGCGGTGGCCTGGTCACCGGTGCCTGGTCCGACTGGATTCTGCGCGGCCTGACCTTCTTGGTCGTCAGCTGCCCGTGCGCGTTGGTGATCAGCGTCCCGCTCAGCTTCTTTGGCGGCATTGGCGGCGCCTCCAAGCTGGGCGTTCTCATCAAGGGCTCCAACTACCTCGAGACGCTCGCCGATGTGGACACCGTCGTCTTTGACAAGACAGGCACCCTCACCAACGGCACGTTCTCGGTGGTCGCGGTGCACCCCGAGGCTGGCTATACCGAGCAGTCATTGCTCGAGGTCGCGGCCCTTGCCGAGTCGTTCTCCGACCACCCCATCGCACAGTCCGTGCGTGCTGCCTTCCAGGGCGAACTCGACCCCAAGCGCATAAGCGACTCCGCCAACGACGCGGGTCACGGCGTGACGGCGACCATCGACGGCAGGCACGTCGTCGTCGGCAACGCTAAGATGCTCGCAGCGACCGGCGTCGAAGCGCCCAATTGCGAGGTCGTCGGTACGATCCTTCACGTGCTGGTCGATGGCATCTATGCCGGCCACATTGTAATTGCCGACACCGTCAAGGCCGATGCCGAGCAGACGATCCGCGACCTGCACGCCGCCGGCGTCAAGCGCACCGTCATGCTCACGGGCGACCGCGAGGAAGTAGCGGCTGCGGTGGCTAAGCAGCTCTGCCTCGACGAGTTCCACGCGCAGCTGCTGCCGGGCGATAAGGTCGAGCGTGTTGAGGCGTTGCTTGCGAGCGAGAACGGCAAGGGCAAGCTCGCTTTTGTCGGCGACGGTATCAACGACGCACCCGTGCTTACCCGTGCCGATGTGGGCATCGCCATGGGCGCCATGGGCTCGGACGCCGCAATTGAGGCGGCGGACGTCGTGCTCATGGATGACAAGCCGTCCAACATTTCCCGCGCGATCCGCGTGGCACGCAAGACCATGGCGATTGTCTGGCAGAACATCATCTTTGCGCTGGGTATTAAGTTGCTGATTCTGGTGCTTGCGGCACTGGGCATCGCCAACATGTGGCTTGCCGTGTTCGGCGACGTAGGCGTGGCGATCATCGCCATCCTGAACGCCATGCGCGCGATGGGTGTCAAGAACTTGTAGCTTATACTCGGACGGTCCCAGCAGCGATGTCCCCTCCAAAACGTCCTCGGCAAATGTGGCCCCGTTGTCCTGCTCCTACGGAGCTCTGGACAACGGGGCCACTTGCCTGCGGAATGTTTTGGAGGGGACATCGCTGCCGGGACCTGCGGTAACATCGCTGGCGGTTCTTGGGCATCGCTTGCTGGCGGAGTTCCTTGTCTGAGTTGGACTTAGTTGAATGAGCTACTGGTCCCGGTCGCCGCCCCGCCCCAGCAGCGATTTCAGCTTCTCAAAGCTTTCCTCGCTCAGGCAGTGCTCCATGTGGCAGCCCTCTTGCGACGCGACCTCAGCCGAAACACCCGCATTCTCCAGCAGCCCCACGAAAAAGCAGTGACGCTCCCACATTTGGCGAGCGACCTCCAGACCACGCTCCGTCAAATGAACGTCGCGCTTGCCCATTTCGACATAGCCGTTGCTTTCCAGCGTCGCCATGGCCTTGGAGACGCTCGCCTTGGTTACGCCGAGGTACTCCGCAACGTAGATCGATTCGAGATAGTCTTCTCCGGATTCACGTAGGGCCATGGGCCGCCTTTCGCGATGATTGCTAGTTAGCCTTTGGATACTTTCCACGGCTAACTTTACCGCAAAAGTTGCCCATGTCTTACTACTTTGTCTAAAAGTTAGCCGTGTTTCACAAAACGTGCGGGACGAAAACAAAATTGGGACGCCCCGCAAGGAGTGTCCCCAGGCGCCGGGTGCCGCCCCGCAGTTACATCAATCCAAAGTGCTTCGCAGCGTTGTAGATGCCGTCGTCGTCCACGGCAGTCGTCACATAGGTCGCCGCAGCTTTCACCGCGTTCTGTGCGTTGCCCATGGCCACGCTTGTGCCCACGGCGGCAAACATCGACAGGTCGTTCTCGCCGTCACCAAAGGCAATCGCCTCGCTCGCGTCGATACCAAGCCGCTCGAGCGTCGCCGCCACGCCCAGGTCCTTGCCGCCGTTAGCGGGAATAATGTCGCAGAACAGGTCGCACCAGCGCGTGGTGAGCGAATGCGACACGGCGTCGGTCACGATATGTTCGTCGGCCGGGTCCACAAAGGCGCAGAACTGGTAGACCGGTGCGTCAAAGGCGTGCTCAAACGGTTCCTCGTGGTAGACGATTCCCGCGTTGCTGCCAGCCGTCACCACGCGCTCGGACAGGCGGTTCACAAACGAGTTCTCGCCCTGCATGCACAGCGAGTCGTAGCGCCCCTGCGCCACCTGGTCCACAATCACCGCGACGTCGTCCGGATCGATCGGGCAGCTGCGGTAAACCCCCTCGGCATCAAAGCAGTGCTGGCCCGAGAGCGTAATGTACGCATCCCAGCCCAGGTCGAACAGCCAATCGGGCATCTGGTAGGTCGGACGGCCCGTGGCGATCACGCACGCGATCCCCTGCTCGTGAAAGCTGTCGAGCACCTGCTGCGCCGACGCCGGAATCCGGTGGGTCTTAAAGCTCAGTAGCGTGCCGTCGATATCGAAAAACGCGGCTTTGATCATTCTCGCCTACTCCTCGCCCTCGAGCTTTTCGCTCGCCTCGAGCCACGCCATCTCCAGCTCGTCCATGGCAGCGTGAGCCTCGTCGATCTTTGTCTGCTGCTCGCCGAGCGCCGTGTAGTTGGTGGGATCGACTTGGGCCATTGCTGCCTCGGCCTCCTCAACGCGGGCGCGCTGCGTCTCCATCTTGCGCTCGAGCGAGCTCACCTCGCGGCGGAGCTTCTGACGCTCGGCGTTGGACAGGCCGTTGGGCTGACCGCTCGACTTGGGCTTTTCGGCCACAGCTGCCGCGGCACCGGTGTCAAACGTGCCGGTCTTGGCGCTCGGCGCGCCCACGGGCTCGCCCTCGGCGGTAGCGTTGCACAGGCGAAGGTACTGGTCCACGCCACCGGGCATATGCGTCAGGTGGCCGTCGAGCAGCGCCCACTGCTGGTCGGTCACGCGCTCCATCAAGAAGCGGTCGTGCGTCACCAGGATCAGCGTGCCGGGCCAGCCGTCGAGCAGATCTTCGACAATCGCCAGCATGTCGGTATCCAGGTCGTTGCCGGGCTCGTCCAGGATGAGCACGTTGGGTTCGTCCAGGATTGTCAGCAGCAGCGACAGGCGACGGCGCTGGCCGCCCGAAAGATCGCCGATGCGGCTCCAGAGCTGCTGCGTCGTAAAGCCCAGGCGCTCGCAGAGCTTCTCGGGCGAAGTCTCCTTGCCGTCGATGACGTAGTACTTCTTATAGTTGCCGAGCACCTCGCGGATCGTGTCGCCCATGTAGGGTTCGAGCTCCTCGAGCTGCTGCGACAGCACGCCAAAGCGCACTGTCTGGCCAATCTTCACGCGGCCGCGCGTGGGTTCAATCTTGCCCTGGATCACGTCAAGCAGCGTCGACTTGCCAGCGCCATTCTCACCCAAAAGACCATAGCGGTCGCCCGCACCAATGAGCCAGGTCACATCGGAGAGCACCTGCTTGGGCGCGCCGCCGGCATCCGCATAGCCGGCGTCCACGTCGACCACGTCGATAACCTGCTTGCCTAGGCGGCTCACGGCGAGGCGCTTGAGCTCCAGCTCGTCACGCACGGGCGGCACGTCGGCGATCAGCTCGCGAGCGGCATCAACGCGAAACTTGGGCTTGGTGGAACGCGCCTGGGCGCCGCGGCTCAGCCACGCGAGCTCCTTGCGCGCCATGTTGCGACGGCGCTCCTCGGTAACCGCGGCCATGCGGTCGCGCTCCACGCGCTGCAGGATATATGCGGAGTAACCGCCCTCGAAGGGATCGACCTGGCCGTCGTGGACCTCCCACATACTGGTGCAGACCTCGTCCAAGAACCAGCGGTCGTGCGTGACCACGAGCATCGCGCCCTGGCCGCGCTGCCAGCGGGCCTTTAAGTGACGCGCGAGCCAGTTGATGGTGCGCATGTCCAGGTGGTTGGTGGGCTCGTCGAGCATGAGCACGTCATAGTCGCCGATCAGCAGGCGCGCGAGGTCCACGCGACGGCGCTGGCCGCCCGAAAGCTCGCCCACCGTGCCCTCCCAGGGCACATCGCTAATAAGGCCGGCCAGGATCTGACGCGTGCGCGGGCTCGAGGCCCACTCATACTCGGGCGTGTCGCCCACGACGGCATGATGCACGGTGTCGGTATCGACCAGGTTGTCCTTTTGGCCGAGCAATCCGATCGTGGTGTCGCGGCGGTGCGTCACGCGGCCGTCGTCGGGCTCCAGCGTGCCGGCGAGCACGCTCAGCAGCGTCGACTTGCCGTCGCCGTTTTTACCGACGATACCAATACGGTCGCCCTCGTCCACGCCGAGCGTCACGTTATCGAAAATATGCTTGGTGGGAAACTCTAGGCTGACGGAATCGCATCCCAAAAGAATCGCCATATGCCCTGCTCCTTCGTAGAAATTCAACGTTGTCCATGATAGCAGCGAAAAGGCAGGCCGCACACGACACAAAAAGGCGGGCCATCTCCCGCAAGAGATGACCCGCCTCTCCAATCAGTCCCGCGGCAACCGTGGCCGCCGCGGGCCTCAAGCATGTCCCGGACTAGGAGAACATGCCGGTGAGGTAATCATTCAGCCGCTTATCCTTGGGCCGTTGGAAAATCTCGTCAGTCTCGTCGTACTCGACCATATCGCCCATGTAGAAGAACGCCGTGCGGTTGGACACGCGCGACGCCTGCTCCATGTTGTGCGTCACGATGACGATGGCGCGGTCGGCCACGATCGACGACATAAGGTCCTCGATCGCCAACGTCGAGATGGGGTCGAGCGCCGAGCAGGGCTCGTCAAACAGGATCACGTCGGGATTGAGCGCCAGCGTGCGCGCGATGCACAGACGCTGCTGCTGGCCGCCCGAAAGCGCGTAGGCACTCTTGTCGAGCTTGTCCTTGACCTCGTCCCACAGTGCCGCGCCGCGCAGACTCTCCTCGACCATATGATCAAGCTCGTCGCGGTCGGTGATGCCGTGACGCCTAGGCGCAAACGTGATGTTGTCGCGAATGGACTTGCGGAACGGGTTGGGCTGCTGGAACACCATGCCAATGGAGCGGCGCAGCTCGTAGGTGTTCTCGGTCTTGGTATTCACGTTGCGCCCGCGGTAGTTGATCTCGCCCTCCACGCGGCAGCCGCGAATCTCGCGATTCATAAGGTTGAGGCTACGCAAGAAGGTCGACTTACCGCAGCCCGAAGGCCCGATGAGCGCCGTGATCTCGCCCTTGTGAAAGTCGAGCGACGTATTGTGCAGGGCATGGTGGTCGCCATAGTACACGTTGACGTCCTTGGTGTAGAGCACGACCTCGTCGCTCACGGCCTTGCCGCTCACGCGCACGCGCTTCTCGCTCTCCCCCACGCTCGACAGGAAGTCCCGGGTGTCGGACGATGCCGCTTCGGTTGCGGGCGTTACATTCATCTCGCTCATTCGGCCGTCATCTTCCTTGCCAGTTGCTTGCCCACAATGCGGGCGATTACGTTAAACAGCAGCACGCAAATCATCAGCAGTGCAGCGGTGCCCCAGACGATCTGCTGGGCCTCGGGGCTGCCCTCGCCATAGATCTTGTAGATGTGCACGGCGAGCGACTCGCCGGGACGGAACACGTTCCAAGCGCAGGTGGGGCTCGACAGGTTAAAGCTCAAGAAGTTCAGGCGAACCGGCGAGCTCATACCCGAGGTAAAAAGCAGTGCTGCGGCCTCGCCAAACACGCGACCGGCCGAAAGCACGATGCCCGTCACGATGGCAGGCATGGCCTCGGGGATCAGGATGTGCAGCGTGGCCTCCCAGCGAGTGAGACCCATGGCCAGGCACGCATCGCGCTGGGCCTGCGGCACGTCCTCGAGCGCCTGCTGGATCACGCGCACCAGGATGGGGATGTTGAACATGGTGAGCGCGACGGCGCCGGAGATGATGGAGTACTTCCAGCCCAGCTGCACCGAGAACACCAGAAAGCCGAACATGCCGACGACGATGGAAGGCAGCGAGGACAACGTCTCGATGGCGGTGGAGGCGATGTCGCGGATGGGTCCGTCCGGCGCGTACTCAACCAAAAAGACCGCGCCACCCAGGCTGATGGGCACCGAGATGATCAGGGTGATCAGCAGCAGGTAGAACGAGTCGAACAGCTGGTAGAGCACGCCGCCCTGCGTTCCGTTGGCGCGCGACGGCTCCGTGAGAAAGCCCGGCTGGAACAGCGTCGAGATGCCCTCGAACAGGATATAGGCCACCATGGAGACGACGATGAGCATGACGATGGCGACGATCGCCGTCAACACGCCCGTGGCGAAGCGGTCCTGCTTTTGGACACGCCCGAGCCTCGCCTCGTCGATGTGGATACGCGTGCTAGCCACGAGCCTTCGCCCCCTTGCGGCCAATGAGATGGATGATCAGGATGAAGATGAGACTCATGCCCATCAGCAGCAGGCCGAGCGCCCACAGAACATCGTCTTGGGCCGAGCCCTCGGCATAGACTGCCATGGACGTGGTGAGCGTGGTGGTGATGGTCGAAGCCGGCGACAGCAGCGACGTCGGCATGGCCTCGATGCCGCCGATGACCATGCGCACGGCGAGCGTCTCGCCAAAGGCGCGCGTCATGCCAAGGATGACCGCGGTCATGAGCGACGGCATGGCGGACTTGAGCACCACGTGCCAGATAGTCTGCCAGCGGGTGTAGCCCAGCGCGAGCGAGCCCTGACGATAGTTATCGGGCACGGCGCGCAGGCCATCGACCGAAAGGGTGGTCATGGTCGGCAGGATCATGACGGCCAGCACGATGGCGCCGGGCAAGATGCCCAGGCCCGTGCTCACGTGGAAAACGCTCTTCATAAGACCGACGACCACGTGAAAACCGATCAGGCCAAAGACGACCGAGGGGATGCCGGTCAAAAGCTCAATGAGCGGCTGAAAGATCTTAGAGCCAAACTTAGGGCTAATCTCGACCGCAAAGATGGCAGAGCCGATGGCGATGGGCAGCGCGATAAGCGTGGAGAGAACCATGACCGCAAACGAGGTGACGATCAGGGGCAGGGCGCCGGTATAGGGCAGGCCGTTTTCGGCTGTGTTAGCCAGGTCCCACTTGGTGCCGGCGAAAAACTCGACGACCGAGACGCCGTCCTTGACAAAAGCCGAGAGACCCTTTTGGGCGACCATAAAGATGAGCGCGGCAACGACAAGCGTCACGAGCGCTACGCACGCGCCCGTGACGCCCAGGCCCACGTTCTCAAGGTCGCGCTTTGGCAGCTGTTTTGCCATTGCAAACCTTTCCGGGGCGATTACTTATTTAGCAGAGACCTTGCCGCTGGCGTCCTTGACGACCTTCATGGCAGAGACGGGGATAAAGCCCTGCTCCTCGACGAGCTTGCCCTGGACGTCATCGGAAAGCATGAACTCCAGGAAGGCCTTGGTGGCCTCGTCGGCATCCTTAGCGCAGTACATGTGCTCGGTAGCCCAGATCTTGAAGGAGTCGTCGGTGACATTCTTGCTCTTGGGCTCGACGCCCTCGACCTTGATGGCGTTGAACTTGGAGTCATCAAAGTGCGAGAAATCGAGGTAGGAGATGGCGTTGTCGGTGCTGCCCATCTGAGTCTGGACGTCGCCGGACTTGTCGAGCTCGGCGTCGCCCTTAAAGTCGACGGTCTCGTCGCCAAAGACGGCGGCCTCGAAGGCGGCGCGGGTACCGGAGCCGGCCTTGCGGTTGAGGACGACGATGGTGGCGTCGTCGCCGCCGACCTCCTTCCAGTTGGTGATCTGGCCAGAGAAGATGCCCTTGAGCTGCTCGAGGGACAGGTCGTCGACCTTGACGTTCTTGGAGACGACGGGGCCCATGCCCACGACGGCGACCTCGTGGTCGACGAGGTTCTTGACCTGATCGGCCTCAAGCTTGGTCTCGGCGAAGACGTCGGAGTTGCCGATGGTGACGGTGCCGGCGGCGACAGCGGTCAGGCCCTTGCCCGAACCGTTACCCGAGCCGGAGACGGAGACATCGGGGTTGGCGTCCATGAACTTCTCGGCAGCGGCCTCGACGAGAGCCTGGAACGAAGAGGCACCGTCGTAGGTCACCTCGCCGGAGACGGACTCGGCAGCAGCGGCGCTACCCTTGTCGGCGGCATCGGATGCGCCGGAGCCGCCGCACCCAACGAGACCGAGACCGACGATGCTGGCAAGACCACCAGCGAGGCCGAGGAACTGACGACGAGAATAAGCCTGATCGAGCATGATCTTCCTTTCATACATGCGACTCGCGGGCACCCTGCCCGCTTTGCTGTTTGGAAAGATACAGCCCCGACCGGGCAGCGCCCGCGCCAGCTGCGGTTTCTTACGGGCATTTGATAGACCCTTACCGCAAGCGCGGCCCAGCCTTTACAAACGAATAACAAACCCGCCACCAAGCATGACCCGCCTTTTACACCAATAAAAACAAAGTTGCGGTGAAATAGTTCCTGCTTGGCCATCAAATGGCCCATTCTAGGAACTATTCCACCGCAACTTAGATTGGGAAACCGCGAGACCTTAAAGCTCTAATTCATTCAAACGGAGGATCGCAACAATATAGATCTTGAGCGCCTGTTTAAGCTGTTCCTCGTTGGCGCACTCGTTGGGGCCGTGCATCTGGCCGCCCCATGCGGGCAGCTCCAGGCCGGTCTCCTCGGGGCCAAACGACACGGCGCGGGCAAAGTTGCGCGCATACGTGCCGCCGCCCATGGCAAAGGGCTCAGCATGCTTGCCCGTAAACTCGTTATAGGTATCAATAAGCGCCTTCACGGCCAGATCGTCGGCAGACACCGAGAACGGCACCTTAGCGCGACCCAGCTGGCACGTCACGCCAAAACGGCCCACGAGCGGGTCGAGCTGCTCGCGGATGGTATCGGCATTGGTGCTATCGGGGAAGCGCACGTCGATGACCTGCTCAATATGGCCATCCGCCACGCGGATGACGCCAGCGTTGCAGGTAAGCGGGCCAAACGCCGGACTCGTCGCATCGATACCCAGGCCGCGGCCATAGGCATCCGCATGCACAAAGGCCAGGAACTTGACGAACTCGTGCTCGGCAGGCGTCAGCAGGCGCTCATCGCGTGCACCAAACGCGTCCTCGGCCTCGCGCAGATACGCCACGATCAGGCCGACGGCGTTGATGGTGCCCTCAGGCATCGAAGCGTGGCCGCCAATACCGTGGGCGAAAATCTGCGCATGCCCGTTATCAAGCGCCGTGATCTCCAGGCGGTCGACGTTCTCAACGGGCGCCGGCAGCTCATCGGCGGCAATCGCAAGCTCGCAGATGGACTGCGACGGAATGGCATTGCTCGCCTCGGAGCCGCTCCAGGACACGATGCGCCCGCCGTCGATCTTGGGGCTCACGAACGTCGCCCCAAACTGGCCCTTCTCGGCATTGCAGACCGGGAACTCGGCATCAGGCGTAAACAGAAAGTCTGGGTTGGGGTAGTTCTCCAGATAATGGTGAACGTCGGACATGCCCACTTCCTCATCGCAGCCCAGCAGCGCGCGGAAGGTATAGCGCGGCACAATGCCGTGCTTGAGCAGGTAGGCACCGGCGTAAAGCGACAACACCGCCGGACCCTTGTCATCAATCACGCCACGGCCGAGCAGCCAGCCCTCGCGACGCCCCATCGCAAACGGGTCGGTGTTCCAGCCGGGGCCGGCGGGCACCACGTCCACGTGGCAGATGGTCGCGAGCTGCTTGTCGCCGCGACCCGGGATATCGGCAATGCCCACATAGCCCTCGTCGTCGCTCGTCTGGTAGCCGAGCTTCTGCGCGATGCCGAGCGCGCAATCGAGCGCATCACGAACCGGGCGGCCAAACGGCGCGCTAGGCTCCGCATCGGCAGCAACGGCTACGGACGGATAACTCACCAGCTGCTCGATATCGGCGACGACGTCCTCCCAGACCTCGTCGACATACTCGGCAACGCTCTGCTCCACCTGATTCATGGACGACCTCCTTACCAATGAGCGACGGGTACGCCCGCCCCTCACATTGCGTCTATTAGATAGCGAAAAGTTTAGCAAGCTCGGCCAACGAGTGCACCACTGCATCGGCACCCGCCGCCTCGTGCTCGCCCGGCGCCGCCGCGCCCGAATAGATACCAATGCACGGCACGCTCATCGCGTGCGCGCCCTCGACGTCGTTAAAGCGATCGCCGATCATCACGGCATCGTCCGCGGCCGCACCCAAGGCCGCCAACGCGTCGCGAACCGAATCGGCCTTGGTCTCGCGCCCCTGCGGCGGATTCATGCCAACCACCGCCTCAAACTGCGAAAGCCCCAGCTCGCCCACCATGTCAACGCACTTTGCCTCCATGCGCGACGTCGCCACGGCCAAGCGCTTGCCCTGGGCGACCAACCCATCCAGCAGCTCGGGGATCCCGTCAAACACGGGATACTCCTCCGGTCCCAGCTCGTCAAAAAAGGCGCGGTACTCGTCAGCCACCACAAGCGACTCCTCGCGGGAGAAGCCATAAAAGTCGTGAAAACTCTTCCACAGGGGCGGCCCGATCATGCGACGCAGGTCACCCATCTGCGCCTCCGAAAACCCGCGTGCAGCCAGCGTCTTGCGCGTCGAGGTCATCACCGCCCGACCCGTATCGGCCACCGTGCCATCAAAATCAAACAGCACGACCGGCCGCTTGCATATCTCCAGCGCCTCCATCGGCATCCCTCTTCCCCAGTTGACGATTTCCACACCGACACTTCAAACTGTTGACTATTCAACAATTTAACCTAGCAATGTAGAGCAACTCCACTATACTTGTCGC
Organism: Collinsella sp.; assembly: GCA_048201895.1. Classification (GTDB taxonomy): domain Bacteria; phylum Actinomycetota; class Coriobacteriia; order Coriobacteriales; family Coriobacteriaceae; genus Collinsella. The sequence continues at coordinate 91,874 of DBFBGO010000006.1, forward strand.
ACTTTGCTCTCAGAAGGCCGCGCCGTCGCGCCCCAACGAAAGGTGCAATTATGTCTTTTGCCATCATAACCGACTCCACGTCGGACATCTCCCCCGCCCGCGCCCAAGAGCTCGGCATTTACGTGATTCCGCTGCATGTGATTATCGAGGGCGAGGACCTGCTCGACCAGGTGCAGATTACCGCCCAAGAGTACGTCGCCCGCATGGTCGGCTCCGAGCAGCTGCCGCACACCTCGCAGCCGAGTGCCGGCGAGTTCAAGGAACTCTTTGACCGCGTGCGCGCCGACGGTCACGATAGCGCCATCTTTATCTCGCTGTGCAGCGAGTGGTCCGCCTGCTATGCCAACGCCAGCCTGACGGCCGAAACGCACGAGCTCGACGTGCGCTGCATCGACTCGCGCACCGGCTCGGGCGCCGAGGGCCTGCTGGTGGAGTACGCGCTGGCCATGCGCGAGGACGGCCGCAGCCTGGACGAGACCGAGGCGCAGATCCGCGCGACGCTGCCCGACGCCCACCTGCTGCTGATTCCCCGCACGCTCGAGAACCTCGTTAAGAACGGCCGCGCGCCCAAGCTCGCCGGCCAGCTCACGCAGATGCTCAACATTCGCCTGGCCGTTTCGCCGGAGTGGCAGTCGGGCGAGATCAAGGCCATCAAGAAGGGCCGCGGAGCCAAGCGCATCGTTGCGAACACCATGGCTGACTGCCTCGAGTTTTTGACCGAGCACCCGGGCTCAAGCGTTCGCGTGCTCACGACCGGTGCTGCCGAGGAGCAGGAACTTGTCAACGAGGCGCTCGCGGGCCAGGACTACGTAGACGCCGGCACCGGCCCCATCGGCTGCACCATCGCCACCCATGTGGGCGTCGACGCCATCGCCATCAGCTACTGCCCCCGCTACCAGCCCATCCACTAGGGGCACCTTTACCGCTTGCGGTGGAATAGGGACTTTTTTGGCTTATCAGCCGCAAATCAATCCCTATTCCACCGCAACTTGGAAATCGGCGATCAGCCCAGCGGACCCTGGAACAGTTCCTCATACGAGCCCATTCTGACCAGTCGGATCACAGGATTAGTCTTATGCGGCAAGTACAGAACGACCACATCGACCAAACCATCGGATAGGTGGAAATCGATGTGGCCGTTGTAGTTTCCGCCCGGGTTTGAGAGCTCGTGGGCGCCATACTCCGCCGGAAGTGACCCATGAGCCACAAGCTCTGCAACCGCCGCTTTAAACTCACTTTTTAGCTGCGGATGGATGCGCATCGTTCGTTTGTAGTCCACCTTAAACTGAGCCTCGACTTTAATCTCGAACATCGCTATTCCTCATCGAGGAATGACATAAGCTCATCAGCGTTATTGAATGACAGGCTATCGTCCGGCAAAATCCCCAACTCATGAGCCTCTGCGACCACCATGGCACGCCTCGTCGCCTCGTTGGGCACCTCCGCCCTTCCTACAATCTCAAAAGGAATCTTTCGCTGATTTACCAGCTGCCGAACGGCAAGATTGAGATAGGAATTGAGGCTGAGGCCGACCGAATCCAAGAACTCAGTCGCCTGCTCCTTGAGCCCCTCTTCGATTCGAAGCGTCGTAGGCTTAACTGTTGCTGTAGACATTTGCGACCTCCTCGCCCTCGTCTTTTACACCAGTATACCCAATATAAATGGCAATCTGATGTTAGATAACATCAGATTGCCATGCGTATTCATGTCGCGCGAGCACGATTGATCTACATCAACCCGCTGAGCGCAATGTCGACGGCTTCGTTGAGGTCGTCGGTGATGTGTACCAGATCCGGATCGAGCGGGCTGATCATACCGGCGTCCATCACCGGACCGTTAAGCCAGTCAAATAGGCCCTGCCAGTACTCGCTGCCTACCAGCACAAGCGGCATGCGCTTGACCTTGTGCGTTTGCACCAGCGTGAGCACCTCGAACATCTCGTCGAGCGTACCAAAACCACCGGGAAACACAATAGCGCCCGAGCTGTATTTGACGAACATGGTCTTGCGCACAAAGAAGTAGCGGAAGTCCATACCGAGGTTTACGTATTTGTTGAGCCCCTGCTCGTGCGGCAATTCAATGCCCAAGCCAACTGACTTGCCGTTGACACTCGCCGCTCCCCTGTTGGCCGCTTCCATGATGCCGGGGCCGCCACCGGTGATGACCGCCACGCCACGTTGCGCAATCTTGCGCCCGACGGTACGCGCCGCCTTGTAGAGCGGATCGGTCTTAGGCGTGCGGGCGCTGCCGAAGATGGTCACTGCAGGACCAAGCTCTGCAAGCGCGCCAAAGCCATCGACAAACTCTGCCTGAATGCGCAGCACACGCCACGGATCGGCATGCAACCAGTCGGTCGACTCCTCGGGCGCCAGCAGGTTGGCGTAGGTGTTGTCCTTAGGAATCATGGGGCCGCGCATGACCACGGGGCCGCGGCGGTACGTCTCGTCGTAGGCAGGCTCGCCCTCGACATTCTCGTTCTTAATCATGGGTGCTCCTATCGAGAAAAAGAAAAACGGGCGGGGTCGACGCCATGCGCCAAACACCCGCCCGAACATCAACTATTCGGTATGGTACCCACGATGCATCAAGTGCTTGCAAGCTATCGGTTAGCGGTCGCGCAACCGACGCCGGCGAATGCGATGCCCGGCGACGGCTGCGCGCGGTCGATTGGCACGCGGTCTCGACATCGCGCGAGTGCCTGCAAGCGCCCGCGCCGCTCTTAGTAATCCACCGCCGCGGGGCTGTTCATCCAGTCGCTCACGAACGCACCGTAGCGGCCCTCGAGAATGGCCTGGCGGGCACGCTGCATAAGGTTGAGCAGGTAGTAGATATTGTGCATCGAAAGCAGAATGCCGCCGAGCATCTCCTTCTGCGTGACCATGTGACGGATGAGCGCACGGCTGTAACCGCCCGTGCACACCGGGCAGGTGCAGGTGGGATCGATGGGACCGTCGTCGTGCGCAAAGCGCGCGTTGCGGAAGTTAAGGCGACCCTCGCTGGAGAATGCCGTGCCCATGCGGCCGGTGCGCGTCGGCAGCACGCAGTCGAACATGTCGATGCCCACGCCCACGCCGCGCACGAGCGTCGTCGGGTTGCCGACGCCCATCAGGTAGCGCGGCTTGTGCTTGGGCATGTACTCGCTCACAAGCGGTGCCAGGGTCTCGAACATGGTCTCGTGGTCCTCGCCCACCGAGTAGCCACCAATGCCGTAGCCCGGGAAGTCGCCGCACTCCTCCAGATGGCGCAGCGAGCGCAGACGCAGGTCCAGATGCATGCCGCCCTGAACGATACCAAAGAGCGCCTGGTCATCGCGGGTGTGGGCCTTATAGCAGCGCTCAGCCCACATACTCGACAGCTCCACCGCGCGCTCAACGTAGGCGCGCGTGGCGGGATAGCCCGGGCACTGGTCCAGCTGCATACAGATGTCGGAGCCGAGCTTCATGGCGATTTCCATGTTGTCCTCGGGCGTCCAGAACACGTGACGGCCGTCGTAGTCATTGACGATAAAGCGCACGCCCTCGTCGGTGAGCTTGACGGCGTCGTTATGGCTAAAGACCTGGAAGCCGCCCGAGTCGGTGAGAATCGGACCGTCCCAGCCCATGAATTTGTGCAGGCCGCCCAGCGCCTTGATCTTCTCGTCGCCCGGACGCAGGTGCAGGTGGTAGGTGTTGCACAGCTCGACCTGGCACTTTAAATCCTTCAGGTCATAGGACGAAATGCCGCCCTTGATGGCCGCCGAGGTGCCGACATTCATAAAGGCCGGCGTCTGCACCGTGCCGTGCACCGTCTGAAACTGACCGCGTCGGGCGCGGCCCTCCTGTTTTAGCAATGTATACATTTACTTTCCACCTTTCTGCTCATCCACACCGTCGGCAATCAGCATCGCGTCGCCAAACGAGAAGAACCGATACTTCTCCCTGACTGCCAGGTCGTAGGCGGCCATGGTGTGCTCGTAGCCGGCGAAGGCGCTGACCAGCATAATCAGGGTGCTCTCCGGCAGATGGAAGTTGGTGATCAGTCCGTCCAACACCTTAAACTGGTAGCCCGGATAGATGAAGATGTCGGTGTAGCCCTCCTCCTCGTGCAGCGGCAGGCCCTGTTTGGTGCCCAGCGTCTCGAGGGTGCGGCAGCTGGTGGTGCCCACCGCGATGACCCGCTTGCCGTTTGCCTTGGTTTGGTTAATCAAATCGGCTGTCTCCTGCGGCAGATAGTAGTGCTCGGAGTGCATCTTGTGTTCGGTGATCTCGTCCTCCTTGACCGGTCGGAAGGTGCCAAGGCCAACGTGCAGCGTCACCGTCGCGACGTTGACCCCCTTTGCGCGGATC
>DBFBGO010000007.1:0-98109 GCA_048201895.1 Collinsella sp.
TTAATTCTGATGAAAAGTGAGGGCTCTTTATCTAGAGCATCAATTAGGCGTGTGTGCCATCGGCGCGGCGCTTGAATGTGACAAAGGGACAGTTCCTTTGTCACATTCCCGGAAAGCCTGTTTGGCGTAGGGCCTCGTAGAGGACGATGGCGGCGCTGTTGGAAAGGTTGAGGGCGCTGATGCGGTAGTCGTCGGGATTGACGAAGTTGCCGCAGATATCCTGCCGAAGGATGGCCTCGTGGCTGTCCTCGGTATGCCCCAGCGATTCCTCGTGAGCTTCCCATGCCTCGGCGTTATCGAGCGAGTCGCAATCGCGCAGCATCGGGATGCGCTCGCAGCGCTCGGGCGCCGCGGCAAGCAGTGGCTCGGGAATGCCCGAGCTCTCGCTGCCAAAGACCAAGTAGTCGCCATCGCGGTAGGTACTCTGCGCATAGGTTCTGCGCGCCTTTTTGGTCAGCAGATGCAGGCGCTCGTCGGCAGGGGAGAGGCCGTTGCGCGCAAGGAAATCCTCCCAGCCGGCATAGGTCGTCACGTCCAAGTTTTGCCAGTAGCCCAGTCCGGCACGACGCACCGTCTTGTCGTCGAGTGAAAACCCCAGCGGCTCCACCAGATGCAGACGGGCGCCGGTGACCACGCAGGTACGGCCGATATTGCCTGTATTGGCCGGAATTTCGGGTGCATACAGCACGATATTGAACATGAATCTCCTTGGCTCAGAACGAAAAACCACCACGAAGGGCACCTTCGTGGTGGTTTGGCGGTTGTGTAGGCGGAAAAATACCCGCTTGGATAAACCTAGGCGCGGTGCCAGTCGGTCAGGCAGGCATCGAGGGAGGCGATGAGCGTATCCTTGTCCATGTGACGGCCGATGATGCACAGACTCGTCATGCGGTCGCCCGTCTCGTCGTCCCAAATCTGCATGATTTCGGGGTTCTCATCGATGATCTTCTGCTTCTCGCCCTCGGGCGCCGAGTCGACAAACAGGCCGTTCTCCATCAGGCGCATCTGGTGGCCGGCCTGCTCGAACATGTAGCACATGTCCGGATCGCCGGTCTGCCACAGCGGACCCTTGACGCGGATGACCTCGTCGGGCCACTCCTGCTCAACAAAATCGGTGAACTTCTGCAGGTCAAACGGCTTGCGGCGCGAGTACACAAAGGTCTCGATGTCGTACTCGAGCACCTCGGGGTCGTCGTGCTCTTCGGGATGCTCCATGGCCTCGATCCAGGCGGCGGAGTTGTAGGCGCGCATAAAGTCGAAGCGGTCGGTATCGAGCAGCTCCTCCATGGGGACCTCGCCGTTTTGGGCCTCGACGATCACGGCGTCTTTCTGCAGGCTGCGCACGATGGCCTTGAGCTCGGCGATCTGCTCAGGGCTCACGGTATCGGTCTTGTTGAGGATCAGCGTGGAGCAAAACTCGATCTGCTGGATGAGCAGGCTCTCGATGTCGTCCTCGTCGATATCCTCAGCCAGCAGGTCGCGGCCGCCGTTGAACTCGTCGTACATGCGGGCGCAGTCGACCACGGCCACGATGTTGTCGAGCGCGAGCTTGGGCTCGCCGCCCACCTTGGCCGCGTCGCAGAAGCTCGAGATGGTGTAGGCGATGGGGATGGGCTCGCAAATACCCGATGCCTCGATGATGATATAGTCGAAGTTGCCCGAATCGGCGATGCCCTGCAGCTGGTTGGCAAGGTCGTCCGAAAGCGTGCAGCAGATGCAGCCGTTGGTGAGCGGGATGAGGTCGTCGGTCTCGGACAGGCCGCCGTCGGCGATAAGGCTGGCGTCGACATTGATCTCGCCGATATCGTTGACGATCACGGCGGCGCGGATGCCGCCGTCGTTAGCGAGGATGTGGTTGAGCAGCGTGGTCTTGCCGGCACCGAGGTATCCGGTAAGCATGATGATCTTCACGGGTTTGTTGGGCATGTGCCCTCCTTTGTTAGACATGGCTTACAGTTGAATCTTATGCCAAACGCCTGCTCTTATACCCACGCGCCGGCAAATAACACAAGCTACTCCCAGGCTCCCCATACATCGGGGCAATAACCGACGGTGGCCTTTTTGCCGTTGCGCACGATGGGCTCGGCTAGAACCTGCTGGTTTTCGAGCAACTTATCGAAGCGCTGGCTAGGGGCGAGGTGTTGAATGAGCGCGAGCGTCTCCTCGTCCTTAGCCTTGGGGTTGAGCAACTTGTCGATGCCGCCGACCGCCTGCATCACGCTCGTAAGCTCGCCTTTGCTCATCTCCTTTTCCTTAAGGTCGATAAACTGCACCTTAATGCGGCGCTCCTTAAAATAACGCTGAGCCTTCTTGGTATCGAAAGACTTTTTGGTGCCAAAAATTTGCACGTTCATGTATTTGTTCCGCCGTTCTACCTGATGAAGTTGGTGCGCTCGCGATCGGCTTCGGGGGCTTCGATGCCGGCGGCCTGTCCTGCCTCGATGCAGCGCAGGAGCCAGGCCATGTTCTTGCCGATGTTGCGCATGGTGGCCAGGCCCTCGGCGTCCTGGGCGGCCTCGCCCGGCATGGCGCCAAACATGTTGTTCCAGTACGTGGAAGCAACCACGGGCATCTGGTTGATGGTGAAGTACTTATTGAGCACGTCGAAGGTGGTCGACGTGCCGCCGCGACGGGCAACGGCGACGGCAGCGCCCGGCTTGTGTGCAAAGGCTTTGCTGCCGGCATAGAATGCGCGATCGAGGGCCGAAAGGATGCGTCCGCTGGGGTGCGCATAGTAGACGGGCGAGCCAAAGACAAAACCATCTGCCTGCTCGGCGGCAGCGATCAGCTCGTTCACCGCGTCATCGTCAAAGGTGCAGCGGCAATCGAGCTTGCCGCACTGACCACAGCCAATGCAGTCGCGAATGGGCTTGGTGCCCAGCTGAAACACCTCGGTATCAATGCCTTCGGCATTGAGTTGCTCGGCGACCTCGGCGAGTGCGCGGGCGGTGTTGCCGTTTGCCTTGGGGCTGCCATTGACCAAAAGAACCTTCATCACAAACTCCCTCTGCTGTCGGTGACTTCTGCGGAGGATTATCGCACGATGGGGGAGGCGGTGCGGGCGCGGTGCTAATCCAGTTTGGTACCTGGCACCTGCACGGCTTTCCCGAGCAACGCTTTGAGCTCGTTCAAAATCGAAACGGGCTGACGGTCGACGCCGTCCAGATGGAGCGTGACCACGCGAATGGGCGGCTGATATTCAAATGGGCCAAAGAGCACGGGCGAACCCAGGAACCGCTCGATTTCCTCTGCAATCGCATCGGTTCCTTCGGGATCAAAGTCGTCGAAAAGCGCCACGAACATCGGCCCCGTCGAGCGGAACATACGACCCTTACCGCGCGAGCATTCCACCAGACAGGCGGCACATTCTGCCAAAACGCGGTCGCCCGCATCAAAGCCAAAGCGGGCATTGACCTGAGCGATATCGTCGATTTTGATGGCGATCAAACCAGCCTTGCGCGCCACGCGACGCATTTCGCCAATGGCGTTGACCAGGGCGTGAATATCGCCCAAGCCGGTCACGGAATCGGTCGTATCTGCCAAGCTTCGGTTGATGATAATGCCCACATACATGCCGGGCTCGGTATCGGTGCCGTCCAAGCGGTAGCCCGTGCAGTCGCAAAGCACGTATTTTCCGGTGGCGTCCATTACGCGATACTGCATGTAGTGGAAGTGCCACGTGCCGTTTATCACCATGTCGAGCTCGGCGCGTACGTTGTCGCGGTCCTCGGGGTGAACGCGGGCAAGCCACATGTCGAGTGAGTTAAAAGGGTGCTGGGAGGGCAGGTCAAAATCGCGCACGGCGTTAACCGACCATTGCGATTCTCCCGTATCGAGATTGAGGATAAACGGATAGCGCGTCTCGGAGCTCATGGAGATCGCTTGGAACACCCGGTCGTTGCAGGGAAGCTGATCGACGATTGGGCGTTGCGGCGCGTCATCGTCTTTCGGTTGCTGCACACGATGCATAAGCTTATAGCGATACATCTTGCGATCGGCATCCATCGTCATCTGGCGACGCGTGTCGCCAGCAAGTGGATCGACGCGCGAGCAGCCAAAGCTAAAGCTGCCGATCATGGGCGCCTTGCCACCTGAGCTCGCCTCGATCAGCCTGGTACGTACCTGCTCCAAGCGCTGCTCGAGTTCAATCTCGTTTGCGGAGAGCGAGATAAGCACAAACTCGTCTCCACCGATACGGAACAGCATTTCATCGTGCTCCATGGTTTCGGAGAGCGTGCGGCAGATGCTCAGAATATAGCGATTGCCTTCGGCGTGGCCAAACCTATCATTGCAATGCTTGAGATGGTCGATGTCAATATAGGCGCAGGTGAAGGGGTCGCCTTTGCGCCAGAGTTGCTCGACGTGACGGTCGAATCCGTTGCGGTTGCCCAAGTTGGTGAGCGGATCGATATAGGCGTTGCGCTCAAGCAGCTGGTGCTCTTGTTGCAGGATGGCATGCGTCTTTTGCAGTTGCTCGCCAACGGCGCGTAGCTCAGCAGGCAGCGCGGCAACATCGAGTTCGGCGGTCGAGACGCCGTTCGCAAGTCGCTGAAGATAGGCAATAATCGATTGCTCGCCCAGGCGATATGACTCGTTCATGATGGATAACCTCCTTGGGCGGAACAACGGTTTGTATCATATCCCCAATTCGGTTTGAATTGGGGATATAAGTTAGCTAATGGAGACAAATATCCCCTTCGACGGTGGCGTTTTGCGCGCGAGCGTATCAGTTGTTATTGCCACCATCGAGCAATGCCTCAAAATCCTTCGCCGGCATGGGGCGGTAGCAGAGGAAGCCCTGAGCGTAGCGGGCGCCCATTTGTCGTAGCATGTTCGCCTGCTCATTTGTCTCGACGCCTTCGACCACGACGGGCAGATGGAGCGACTGCGCCATTTCGAGCATCGATGAAATGATTTGCGTGCTGCGGCCTTGATCGCGGTCGGTGGGCACAATCTGCCAAATGTGCTTGTCGAGCGTCACCATAAAGCCGCTTTCCTCGAGTGCGGGGATATGGGTGCACATGCTGTGGGCGGCTATTATTCGACAGGCGGTAGCGCGACGATGCGATGTTCGATAAAAATGCGACTGGGACGATATATGTTGACGGGTATACTTGTCCCGGTTTAAAACGCAGGAACGGAGATGGTCGCATGGCACAGTCAAATATGACGCGCACGGTGGGGCTGGCGCTCGAGGGAGGCGGCTACCGCGGTATGTATACGGCGGGCGTGCTCGACGTTTGGATGGAGCACGGTTTGACCTGCGACCATATGGTGGGCGTCTCGGCGGGCGCGGCATTTGGCTACAACTTTAAATCGCGCCAGATCGGCCGCGCCATTCGCTATAACAAGGCCTATTGCGCCGACAAGCGCTATGCGAGCGTGACCAGCTGGCTGCGAACCGGCGATATGTTCAATGCCGACTTTGCTTATCACGAGGTGCCTATCGAGCGCGATCCCATCGACTTGGAGGCGTATCGCGCCTGCCCCATGCGATTTACGTGCGTGTGTACCGATATCGAGACGGGCAAGGCCGTCTACCACGACCTGCCGTATGGCGACGAGCGCGATATCGAGTGGATCCGGGCGTCGTCGGCAATTCCCGTGGCGACGCGTCCTGTCGCCATTGAGGGCCGCAAGTACCTGGATGGCGGCGTGGCTGATTCTATTCCCAGTGCATGGCTGTTTGCTCAGGGGTATGACCGCAATATCGTGGTGCTCACGCAGCCGGCGGGCTTTGTGAAGCGGCCCAACAGCGTGATGCCTATGCTGCGTCGCGTGTTCCGTCACTATCCGGAGTTTGTCGCAGCGCTTGAGCATCGGCATGAGGTCTACAATGCCACGCTCGATGATTTGGCACGTCGTGAGGCCGCCGGCGATATCTTTGTGGTGCGTCCGAGCGAATCGGTGAAAGTGCCGTCGCTGTGCCGCGAGCCCGATGAGCTCGAGCGCATCTATCAGATTGGTCGTCGCGATGCTGAGGCGACCTTGCCGGCACTGGAGACATATCTGGCAGGGTAGAGGCCGCTGCCGCCATCTCGGCGGAAAGCGCATCCCGGAATGGAGGTCCAAACTGGGATGCGCTTTCCATTGCTGAAGATGTGAGGCTGCGGATCAGCTGCTCGGCTTATGCCTATGCCTGCTGCCAAGTGTCGACGAGCTCCTTGGCCGCGGCGTAGGGGTCATCGGCGCTGCAGACGGCACTCACCACAAAGAAGCCGTCGACGCCGGTGGCCTTGAGCTGCGGCAGGTCGGCCGTCTTGACGCCGCCGCCCACCACGATGGGCACGGGGCTTGCCGCGTGGAGTGCGGCCAGGTCCTCAAAGCTCTTGGTGATGATAGAGCCGTCGGCCGCGCGTCCGCAGTCGCGCTTGGTCTCGGTCTCGTGGAGCGGGCCGATGCCCAGGTAGTCGACCAGGTTCATGTCGGCGGTCTTGACGTACTCGAGCATCTCCTCGCAACGGGCCGAAAGGCCCACAATGGCATCGGGGCCCAGCAGCTTGCGGCAGACCTCGACGGGAATGTCGCTCTGGCCTACGTGCACGCCGTCGACGGCAATGCCCTGCTCGCGCGCGGCGAGTACACAGTCCAGACGGTCGTCGATTAACAGGGCGACCTGACCGGTCTTGCCAGCCTGTGCGATTGCCTGCGCGGCGTCGCCGGTCAGTGCAATGATCTCGCGGGCGCTTGCCACCTTGGAGCGCACCTGGATGCAGGTAAAGCCTGCGTCGAGCGCCTGGGCCACCACATCGCCCACGGGGCGCCCGAGGGTGTTTTCGGGGCCGAGTACCAGATAGGCCGAGATATCAAGGTTGTCGCGGATGCTCATCGTGCTTCCTCCTGCTTCTTGATCTGTGCTTCCATGCGCTCGAGCTTGCCGGTCATGGTGTCGGTAAATCCGGGCCGAATATCGGCTTTGAGCACGACTTCGGTGCGGATTCCCTTGCTCGCCAACACAAAGGTTGCGTCGCGCACGACCTGCATGACCTCGTCCCAGTCGCCCTCGATCTCGGTGAACATCGAGGTGGTGCGGTTGGGAAGGCCGCTCTCGCGTATGACGCGCACGACCTCGGCGACCTCGGCGGACAGCTCGTCGCCGGTGCCGCACGGGGCGATGGCCACGGCGATGAGCGTGTTCATTCCGGCATTGGTTGCGGGCTCGGACATGGCTTACGCCTCCTCGAGCTCGAGCTGGTTGTTGGCGATGTCCTGGGCGCTCGCGCGGTAGAGCTCGTCGATAAAGGCGACCTTAAAGCTTGCCGGGGCGTCGGCGACAGCGGCGGCACGCGTGCCGGCAACGTTGTAGACCGCGGTGCCGCAGATGGCTGCCGTAAACGGGTCGGCGGCGCAGGCATACACGGCCAGCACGCCGCCCTGCGAGCAGCCGCAACCGGTGATCTTGGACATGAGCGGGCTGCCGCCGTGGGACTTGGCCACGGTTGTGCCATCGGTAATCAGGTCGACTTCGCCCGAGACCACAACGGCGCCGCCGGTGTAGCGGGCGAGCGCCACGGCGGCATCGCGGGCAGCGTCTACCGTGTCGGTGGTATCGACACCGCGCACGCGGCTCAGATCGGCCGCCTCGCCCTCAAGACCCCACAGGCCGGCGAGCGCGATGATCTCGGAGGCGTTGCCGCGCACGATGGCGGGCTTGTACTGTTTGAGTTCGTTTACCAACTGGGTGCGCAGGCTACCGATGCCCAGGCCCACCGGATCGAGCACCCAGGGCTTGCCGGCGTCGTGTGCCGCCTTGGCCGCGCGGGGAATTGTCTGCTCGTAGATGGGGAAGAGCGTGCCCATGTTGAGATAGATGGCGCCGCCGCCGGCAACGAGCGCTTCGCCCTCGTCGGGCAGATAGACCATGGCGGCCGATCCGCCCACGGCGAGCTGTGCGTTGGCGACAAAGTCGATCGTCACCGTGTTGGTGATGGAGCCGGCCATCGGATTGGTGGCGCGAATTTCCTCTACGGCCTTGACCATATGTTGCTTAAGCTGTTCCGAATCAATCACTGCACATGCCTCCTTGGCATAGAAAAGGGGCGCTGTGCATAGACAGCGCCCCTGTAAAGGCGGCATGCTCCCTACGCCAGCATTAACTGACAGGTTCAAAGGATTGGGCCCCATGCCCTCTCAGCCTTGTGGTTTGCACCGCCGGCACTCCCGCATCGAATCTGTTGTTCCCTATACTAGCGCACCTGCCAAAAAGGGACAGGTTTATTTTGGCAGGTCGTTACAATAGGTAGGACCGATACGAATGGGGGCCTTATGATTAAACTTGTGCTGACCGATATGGACGATACGCTGATTCCAGCCGGGCATGACGGCGCCAGCGACTACGCCATTGAGGGTATTCATGCCATGCAGGCGGCGGGTCTGCACTTTGGGCCGGTTTCGGGTCGTCAGCCGTCCGCGATGGGCTGGATGTTCAAAAACCGTTCCGAGTGTTTTTCGACCGGTGCGTTCTGTAACGGCCAGGTGATGTTTGTCGACGGCGAAGTAGTCGCTTCGCGCGCAATCGACAACGATGCTCTGATGCGTTTGGCTGACTATCTGGAGCAAGAGACCGACGATACATTTCTAAAAGTCTACAGCCTGGGCGATGACTTTTGGGGCAACGATGCCTATTGCGTGACGAGCAATCCCGAGCGTGTGCGTCGCGCTATGGAGTCGGGCGGCAATGCGTGGCTCAAAGGCGAAGAGGCCCCGTGTCGTCCCGTCGTCGATGGCGCGCCGGTGTTTAAGGCGAATATCTGGAGTGCCCGTTCGCGTGAGGAGCTCGCGGAGCTACGCGAGCGCGTTGCCGTTGAGGTGCCGGAACTCTCGCTTGTGTTTCCCAACAACCGAGTGCGCCTGTTCGACATCCTTCCGGATGGTTGGGACAAGGGCTGCGCTGCGCTGGAGCTGGCGCGCGCCTTGAGCCTGACGCCCGACGAGGTGGCCGTATTTGGCGATTCCGATAACGATCTGCCCATGATCGATGCCGTTCCCAACTCCGTTGCAGTCGCCAATGCCAACGAGGCCGTCACGGCTGCCGCGCGCTGGCATATCGGCGCCGCGGTGGATGATGCGGTCGCCGGAGTCCTGCATCAGATTGCCGCCTGCGCCGCGACGGGGGAGATGCCGCCGTTTATGCGCCTGCCGGGTACTGCCGACGCGAATCTCACTAACAGCTAAGGAGACAGCCATGAAGCTCCAGCAGCTCAGATATGTCGTCAAAGTTGCCGAATGCGGCAGCATTACCGAGGCCTCGCGCCGGCTCTTTGTGTCGCAGCCTTCGATTACCGCGTCGATTCGCGATCTCGAAAACGAGATGGGTGTGCACATCTTTGAGCGCACCAACAAGGGCGTCATTGTGTCCGAGGAAGGCGAGACCTTCTTGGGCTATGCGCGCCAGGTACTCGACCAGGCCGACCTGCTCGAGGGCAAGTACAAGGGCGCATCCGAGCAGGTGCCGCACTTTAGTGTGAGCTGCCAGCATTATTCCTTTGCCGTCAACGCGTTTGTCGACGTGATCCGCGAGTTCGATGCCGCGCGCTACGACTTTACCCTGCGCGAGGAACAGACCCACGAGATTATCGAGGATGTCGCGCACATGAAAAGCGAGCTGGGCATCCTATATCTGTCCGAGCACAACCGCGAGGTCATCGAGCGCATGCTGGTGGCCAACGAGCTCGTGTTCGAAGGACTCTTCTGCGCCACGCCGCATGTCTTCGTCTGCGCCGACCATCCGCTGGCGGACCGCTCCAGCGTGACGCTCGAGGATCTGGAAGACTACCCGTTCCTGTCCTACGAGCAGGGCAGCTACAACTCGTTTTACTATTCCGAGGAGCTGACCTCGACGTTCGAGCGTCGCAAAAATATCCGCGTGCGCGACCGTGCGACGTTGTTCAATTTGGCCATGGGCCTCAACGGCTACACGGTATGCTCGGGCGTGATCAGCCACGAGCTCAACGGCCCCGGCATTATCTCGATTCCGCTCGACGTGGACGAGTACATGGAGATTGGCATCATCACGCGCAAGAACACGACGCTTACGCGCTACGGTCGGGCCTATATCGACGCGATTCGTCAGCATATCTAGGCTGCTGTGCTCCGCACGGTTCAAGTCTCTTTATGACAGTCCAGACTGATATAGGAAACATCTATATTAAACTGTTATAAACGTATATTTTACGATGGTCATATGAGCGCTCATACTCTGTCCCAGTAAAGCAACCAATGCAAAGGGAGATATCTATGAGCACTTCGATTCACCCGAACGCGCCGTTTCGCGCCGATATCGTCGGCAGCTTTCTTCGTCCGCAGGCTGTAAAGGACGCCCGTGCCGCCTATGTCGCGGGTAAACTCGACGCTTCCGGCCTTAAGGCCGTCGAGGACGATGCCATTCGCGATTTGGTGGCCAAGCAGAAGGCCGCCGGCCTGCAGGTGATCACCGATGGCGAGTTCCGCCGCAGCTACTGGCACCTCGATTTTATGTGGGGCCTTAACGGCATTGAGCGCCGCACCTCACGCACGGGTTATATGTTCCATGATGAGGAGACGACGGCCGACACCGCCGTGGTTACTGGTCCCATTAGCGGCGAGAACCACCCGTTCGTCGAGCATTTTAAGTTCGTCAAGGCGCTTGAGGGGGAGGGCCAGGTCGCACGCCAGACCATTCCGGCGCCGATCCAGACGTTCTCTGAGGTCACGCTCGATCGCTGCGACGGCCAGCAGGAGAGCCTGCGCGCTGTCTATAAGACCGATGAGGAACTTGCCGACGCCATTGCGGCCGCTTATCGCACGGTGATCGCCGACCTGTACGCAGCAGGCTGCCGCAACATCCAATTTGATGACTGCACCTGGGGCATCTATTGCGATACCGACTTTGTGTCCAAGACCGGCATGAGCCCGGTTGACCTGCAAAAGGTGGGCGAGCTGGGCGTGGCGCTCAACAATGCCGCCATCGCGGGCAAGCCCGACGATCTGGTTATCAACACGCACGTGTGCCGCGGCAACTATCACTCTACGTATGCCTTCGAGGGCGGTTACGATCCCATTGCGCCGTACCTGTTCGCACATGAGAACGTCGACGCGTTCTACCTTGAGTTCGATACGCCACGCGCCGGTGGCTTTGAGCCGCTCAAGTACGTTGCTCCCGGCAAGAAGGTCGTGCTGGGCCTGGTGACCACCAAGGCGGCTGAGCTTGAGGACGAGGACATTATCGTCGAACGTATCCACGAGGCAGCAAAGTATGCGCCGCTCGAGAACCTGTACCTGTCGCCCCAGTGCGGCTTTGCCAGCTGCGAGATTGGCAACAAGCTGACCGAGGACGAACAGTGGGCAAAGATCGCGCTGGTCAAGTGCATTGCCGAGCGCGTTTGGAAGTAACGCTACCGCTTGCAGGTGACGGCGCGCGCGAGACATGACGTATCACGTACAATGGTCCGGATCGTATCGTTCGGGCAGGTTATCCGATATGCCTGATCGCCCTTCCATCATGAAAGGACTTCCATGTCCCAATCCTCGACGCCCGCCGTCACCGATGCCATCTACGATGCATCATCGCTCGGCCGCCCGCGCATGTTCGTGTTGGGTTTGCAACACATGTTTGCGATGTTCGGAGCCACGGTGCTCGTGCCCGTGCTCACCGGCCTTTCCGTTTCGGCGACGCTTCTGTTCGCCGGCATCGGCACGCTGCTGTTTCATTTTCTATCGCGTGGTAAGGTGCCCGCGTTTCTGAGCTCGTCGTTTGCCTTTATCGCGGGTTATGCCGCCATTGCACCCAACGGCGAGGCCGAGCTTTTGCCCTACGCTTGCCTGGGCGTTGCCTGCGCCGGCCTGCTCTATCCGCTGCTGGCGGCGCTGTTCCGCGCATTTGGCGCCAAACGTGTCATGCGCTTCTTTCCGCCGGTGGTGACCGGCCCCATCGTCATTTCCATCGGCCTGATCCTAGCGAGCTCTGCCATTGCCAACTGTCAGACCAACTGGCTTGTCGCCGTTATCGCTGTGGCCGTGATCATCATCTGCAACATCTGGGGCCGCGGCATGGTCAAGATCGTGCCGATTCTGCTGGGCGTGGTGGTGAGCTATGCCGTTGCGGCTGCGTTGGGTGAGGTCGACTTCTCTGGCGTCGCAGCTGCCCCCTGGGTTGGCTTGCCCGTCGTGTGGGACAACACCGTGTTTGCGCTCTTTGGGCCGCAGTTCGATAGCGGTCTTGCCACGACGGCCATCATCACCATCATGCCGCTGGCCTTTGCAACTATGATCGAGCATATCGGCGATATCTCCGCCATTGGCTCTACCTGCGAACGCAATTACATTGCCGATCCCGGTCTGCACCGTACCTTGCTCGGCGATGGCCTGGCGACCATCTTGGCATCGCTTTTTGGCGCCCCCGCCAATACGACGTATGGCGAGAACACCGGCGTGCTTGCCCTGACGCGCGTGTTCGACCCGCGCGTGATTCGCATTGCCGCCTGCTGCGCCATCGTGCTTTCGTTCTGCCCCAAGTTTGCTGCTGTGATCGCTGCTATGCCGGCGTGTGTAATCGGCGGCGTGTCGCTCGTGCTCTACGGCATGATCAGCGCCGTGGGCGTTCGCAACCTTATCGAAAACCAGGTTGATTTCCAGAACAACCGCAATGTGCTGGTTGCGGCTTTGGTGCTCGTGCTTTCGCTCGGCATTGCCTACAGTACCGCCGGTGCCATCGTGCTGGAGCTGGGCGGCGTGACGATTTCGCTTTCGGGCCTTTCCGTGGGCTCGCTGGTGGGCATTGTGCTCAACGCCATCCTGCCCGGTAATGACTTTGAGTTCGATACTTCCGAGCTTGAGGAGACTGCTGAATAGTAGCTGCGTTCAGCCAAATTAAAAATGGCATCCATGCGTATGTACGCGTGGACGCCATTTTTAATGCGTCAGTATCCAGTGGATGCCGCGCGCCATGCGCAGGTCAGTTTGGGCAAAATGATTGCCGGGGTTGAGCTCCAGCGTTGTTGGGATGTCGCGCTCGATAAACAGCTCTTCCATCGCGCGCGTATCGTCGAGTATGTGCCGCATCATGCGGTTGGGCGTCTTGGTTTCCTTTTTACCGAGCGAAAGATAGGCGGCGTCGGGCGTAGCTGTCATCGTGCGCTCGCGCGCGTAGTCGATAAAGCCGGGGAACCACAGCGACCCCGATGCACTCGCCGCGCGCTCAAAGACATCTGTTTGCCAAAGTGCCCACAGTGCAAAAAGACCCGCCAACGAGTAGCCGGCAACGCAGCGCCAGGCGGGCGGTTGCGGGAGCGATGATTCGGCCTGGGGGATTATCTGCTTCAACAACTCGTCAAGAAAACCAGCAGCCTGTCCGCCAAAGGGCTCGGCATCTCGTATAGTTCCATCGCATTCCCAGGGGCTCAGCTCGCGATTCCAATCGAGCCCTCCAATGGCGACAAGGGTGAACGGCGGGCAGTCGAGCTCTCGGCAGCGCTCGTAGACTTCACTACCGTCGCCCATAACCACGGGGAGGTAGATGACGGGCGCGCCTTCCGCACACTCTGAATAAACGGTTATCTGCTTCTGATGCGCTTCCAAGGCAGGCTTCTCTCGGTGTTGTGATATCGACAGTCTCAATTGTCGCACGCTGGCACGGGGGCAGACGCTAAAAGAAAGGCGCGGAGCCGCTCGATGCGATTTCGCGCCTTGTTGTTTTGCTTTAGCAGACTATGCCGTTACGCCACGAAGAAGTAGACGAGGAAGGCAAGGGCTGCGATCCACATGAGCGGCTTGATCTTGGAGGCCTCGCCCTTAAAGAGCGCGACGATCACGTAGGCGATAAAGCCCAGGCCAATGCCGGCAGAGATGGAGTAGGTGAAGGGCACGCCGGCGACAATCATGAACGCCGGGAAACCCTGCGACACGTCGGACCAGTCGATCTCGGAGGCCTCGCTCATCATGAGGTAGCCGACGTAGACCAGAGCACCGCAGGTGGCGGCGCTGGAAACGATGGTGACGATGGGGGAGAAGAACGCGGCGAGAATGAACAGCACGCCGGTGGTGACGGAGGTGAGGCCCGTGCGGCCACCGTCGGCGGCACCGGAAGTGGACTCGACGAAGGTGGTGATGGAGGAGACGCCCATGAAACCGCCCACAGCGGCGGCGGCGGAGTCGACGATCAGGATCTCCTTGATATTCTCGACGTTGCCGTCGTCGGTGAGGAACTCGCCCTGCTTGGCCACGGCCATCGCGGTGCCCATGGTGTCGAAGAAGTCACTCATGAGCAGCGAGAACGAGATGACGAGGAGCGTGGGGTCGGTAAGGACCTTGACGATGGCGGGCACGCCGCCGGCGTCGGCGATGGGGCCGCCGATGCTCGAGAAGTCGAGCGGGGCGATGATACCGGTCGGAGCCTGGGTCACACCTAGGGGGATACCGGCGATAACGGCGACGATGATGCCGATGAGCAGCGAGCCCGGCACGTTGCGGGAAGCCAGGGCAACCGTCACGACGATGGAGATGATGCCGACGATGAAGGTGGGGGAGGCGATGTCGCCCAGGCCGACGAGCGTACCGGCGCCAGCGGTGATGATGCCAGCGTCGCACAGGCCGATCATGGCGATAAACAGGCCCAGACCCACCGAGATGGCGTGACGCAGGACAACCGGGATGGCGTCCATGATGGCCTCGCGCAGGCCACAAAGCACGAGCAGCATGATGACGACGCCCTCAAGGAAGATGACGCTCATGGCCACGTGCCAGTCACCGCCGCAGACGGTGGTGGTGATTCCGGCGATCATCGCGTTGACGCCTAGGCCCGACGCGCAGGCGAGCGGGCGGTTGGCGAAGATGCCCATGCAGATGGTCATGATGCCGGCGCCCAGGCAGGTGGCGCAGGCGAGCGCTCCCGCATCGATGCCGGCGCCCGAGAGCACCGCGGGGTTGACGGCGATGATGTAGGCCATCGCCAGGAATGTTGTCAGTCCAGCGCGGAGTTCGGTCCCGATTGTGGACTTGCGCTCGCTGACGTGAAATAGTTCGTCCATGCATACCCTTTTCTTGTTCGGCCCCGAGTTTAGGCCGATTGACACGAACTCACCCACTATAGCCCATTTACGACGCTGTTGTTTCTCGCATGTTGATGTTCGGCGCTTTGTAGCAGACGGACGGTATTTTTCGCATGAAAATGTGTGGGTACCGTATACTTAAGCGGTTACAACGACCCCTATGGAGGAACGTATGATTAAAGAGCTTTGCCACGACGAGGCTATCCTGTCCCATCGTTGCGAGGTTGCGACCGTCGAGGACGAGTCGGTGGCACGGGACCTGATCGATACCATCAAGTCGCTCGACGATGCCGGCTGCCTTGCCGCCAACCAGATTGGCGTTACCAAGAAGGTCTGCGTCTATCTGGACGACGCCGGCGAGCCCCACGTGCTCTACAACCCCCGTCTGGTGTTTGGCCTGGGTGCCAGCAAGATGGAGGAGAGCTGCCTGACGCACGAGGAGATCACCAAGTCCACGCGCTATATCAAGTGCAAGGTCGCTTATGACGTGATCGTCGACGGCAAGATGCGCGAGCGCAAGCAGGACTTTGTGGGCTTCGAGGCGCAGATGGTTCAACATATGATTGACCACTGTCTAGGAAAGTTGGTCTAAGGGGACCAAAGTATCGCACCTTGCCGCTCAATCGTATCTCGCGTACCTTAAGTACGCTTCGCTCCTCTTTCGTGGCAATCTGCGGCACTTTGACCCCTTAGACGACCTGCGGGGTTAACTTGGTTGGGTTTATCCAGCTTGAATAGTCCGGGCGTGACATTGTTGTCATGTCCGGGCTTTTGTGTTTAGCGTCTTTTTGTTTGGAGACGATGAACTTAGCAGGAACGTAAAGCTAGGAGGCGCTATGTGTACGAGTATTCGATTTACCGATAATTCTGGTCACATGTATCTGGGCCGCAATCTCGACTGGAGCTTTGACTGCGGCCAACAGGTTCGCGTGATGCCGCGCGGGTTCCACATTCCGTATTCGTTTATCGACGACGCGACAGCGGCACACGCGGTGATTGGTATGTGCATCGATTACAAGAATTACCCTATGTTCTTCGACTGCGGCAACGATGCGGGCCTCGCCGTGGCGGGCCTCAATTTCCCGGGTTATGCCGAGTATGCCGAGGGGCCGGTTGATGGAAAGACCAATATCGCGGCTTATGAGTTTCCCCTGTGGGTGGCAGCGACGTTCTCGACGGTCGATGAGGTCGAGGCCGCGCTGCGCGACACGGTGATTGTTGCCAAATCTGCCGGAGAGGGGCTGGGCGTGTCGCTGCTCCATTGGATTATCGGCGACAGCCAGCGCAGTATCGTGGTCGAGATGATGGCTGACGGCCTGCATGTATACGACGATCTGTCGACACCCTTGCCAACCAGCCGACCTTCCCGTGGCACATGGAAAACCTCCGCACCTATATCACCGCCACAAGCGATTTTCCGCAGACGGCGACATGGCGTGGCGCCGAGCTCAAGCCCTATGGCGCGGGTGCCGGCATGCGCGGCATTCCGGGCGATTGCTATTCGCTGAGCCGTTTTGTAAAGGCGGCGTACCTCAATGCCAATTACCCGCAAAAGGAGAGCGAGACCGAAAACGTCGTCCGCATGTTCCGATCGCTCGAGGGCGTGGTGATGATCGAGGGAGCGTCCAGGATGGGCGATGGCAAGTTCGAGAAGACTATCTACACCGGATGCTTTAGCGCGCGCACGGGCAATTATTACTACGCGATGTATGGGAATCCGTCGATTCGCTACGTGAGCCTGATGGATGCCGAGGGCGCGAGCCCCGATAGGCTCGTGGTTCCCGAGCCGCGTCGTTCGTAGCCGTTAGCTTTACTGCAATGCAAAGCGGCCCTGCGTCTCTCGTGAGGTGCAGGGCCGCTGTCGTTGATTTGTGACGTCGCTAGAAGTTGGCGTCGTTGAGTTGTTCGTTCTCGAGGCCGTCGAGCTGTTGCTGTTCGGGTGTATCGGCGACGCTCTCGAGCAGCTCGGTGGGATCGACGTTCATGCTCTTGCCGGCCTCGTTGCCGTTGACCAGGTCGTCCGAGAAGATATCGACTTCCATTTCCTCGGCCTCTTCGATCTGAACCTCGAGCGGCACCTGGGTGCGAATGAGTTTGACTGCCGGACGCATGCGGGCAAACAGCGGCACGTACTCGATGATGATGGCCGAGTTCTCAAGACCGTACCAACGCGCCGGGCTTCCGCAGGCGCGGCGGACGGCGTACTTGATGGCCATGACGCGATGGTCGTTGCGGTTGATGTCCGTTTCGGGGGCAAGCATCTTGCGCAGCATGCAAAAACGGAAGTCGCCCACGTTGCCGCGTGTCTCGTAGATGGAGTAGGTGTGATGTTGCGGCGGCAACTCACCCGATGCCATCAGGTCGCCAACGATCTGGCGCAGGTAGGCGTTGATGCGCTGATTGACCTTAAAGCCCAGGTCCAAGCGCACGCGGAACAGGAAGTCTGTGCCAAAGGTCTCAACGGAATACTCGTGAGTATAGGGCTCGTCGGTAACGTGTACGTTGATGAACCAATATGCCTTGGCGCGCTTGGGGTGCTTGTCCAGGATGGAATAGAGCACGTCGCGGTCGAGCGTGAGCGGGTCGGGGCTGTTGGTAAGGAACACCAGATTGTCGGCGAGCACGGGGTGGGTCTCGTCGTTGCGCAGGCGGTTGAGCTGGTCGATGTACTTGGAGACGGGCAGCAGGATCGTCTGCGTGCGCTCGATGGCGGTGCCGCGACGCCACACGTACATAAGGCCAAACAGCAGTGCGGCCAGGAAGATCATGACGTAACCGCCGTCAAAGAACATGGTGAGGCACGAGGCGAAGAGGCACAACTCAATGGCACCAAAGAGCAGGGCGAAGACGCAGGCACCCAGCTTGTGCTTGAGAATGCCGGCGATATAGCTCGTCAAAAGCGTCGTGGTCATGAGCATGGTCATGGTAATGGCGAGGCCATAGGCGCTCTCCATGCGCTCGGAGTTTTGGAACAGCAGCACGATGAAGATGCAGCCGACCCACATGATGTTGTTGACGAGCGGAATATAGAGCTGGCCCTTGGTGTCGCTGGGGTAGTGGATGCGCAGATGCGGCATAAGGTTGAGACGGGTTGCCTCGGATACCAGCGAGAAAGAGCCGGTGATGAGCGCCTGCGAGGCGATGATGGCCGCTACGGCCGAAAGCACGATGGCAAAGGGGCGCAGGGGCTCGGGGAGCATCATATAGAACGGGTTGACGATATCCATCGCGAGCATCTGGGGGGTTGGAGTTATTGGCGAGCGGCCAAGCGCCTTGACCCAGATAGTTGAGGATGAGGGCCGCCTTAACAAACGGCCAGGATGCATAGATGTTTGCCTTGCCAACGTGGCCCATGTCCGAGTAGAGCGCCTCGGCACCGGTCGTCGACAGGAAGACGAAGCCGAGCACCATGATGCCCGAGTGGTTGATGGGCGAGAACAGGAACATGATGCCGCGGATGGGGTTGAGCGCGCGCAAGATGGATAGGTTGCCGAGCATGTTGAACAGGCCGGCGCCTGCCAGGAACAGGAACCACAGTGTCATGAGCGGGCCGAACAGCTTGCCGATCGACGAGGTACCGGCGCGCTGCACGGCAAATAGGCCGCAGATAATGATGATGGTAATAATGATGACGTTGGTTTGCCCGTCACCCAATAGCGCGTGGCCCCACTCGATAGTGCGCAGGCCCTCAATGGCCGTGGTAACCGTGACGGCGGGGGTGAGGATGCCGTCGGCGAGCAGCGCCGCGCCGCCGATCATGGCGGGAAGAATCAGCCAAGGCGCCACTTTGCGCACCAAGCTAAACAGGGCGAAGATGCCGCCCTCGTTATGGTTGTCGGCCTTCATGGCGATTACAACGTACTTGACCGTGGTCACGAGCGTCATGGTCCAGATGACGAGCGAAAGCGCGCCCAGGATCATGTCCTCGCTGACGGTACCGATGCCGCCGTTGTTGGCGACGATTGATTTCATGGTGTACATGGGGCTCGTGCCGATGTCACCATGGACGACGCCGAGCGTTACGAGCAACATGCCAGCGGAGAGGGGATGGCGCCATGCCCGCCCTGACTATGCTGGTCTTGGAGGCTTGCCTCCAGCTTGTTGTGTGCCACGTGGACTCCCTTAGACATCCGGTCTCTGCCAAGAGCAGTAGACCTTTATGCCATCTTTATACATATAAGAGCAGTTTGGCACATCGGGGTGTTTTAGACAATAATCCCCATCTGGGGATTATTCATATACGCAGGTAGCATTTCAAAGCAGGGGCTTTTAAGCACGTACTGTCTGGGCGATGCCAGCCTTGACGTTTGCGCGTTTGCCGGCGAGTTCGCAAAAAATCGCGCCGCCGATGATAAGCGCGGCACCCATCAGGCGGACCGGTGTTATGGCTTCGCCCAAAAGGACGGCCGAGAACGCGACCGCCGAAAGCGGTTCGAGGTAGCCGACGACGGCGACGGTCTGCACGGGCAGTTTGGCGACGGCGCTAAAGTAGAGCAGGCAACCGATGCCGGTGTTGACAATGCCGAGCATGGCAACGGCGCGCCAATCAATACTGGCGGCGACACCGGTGGACAGGAATGAGGGAGCGCTCTGCGTGATGAGCGTGAGGACCAGCGCGGTCACAAAGGCGGCGCTCACCTGGAGCGTGGAGTTCTCGAGGCCTTCGATGTGTGGCGCACCCTTGCTGGCAATGACCATCAGCGCATAGCAAAATGCCGAGGCGATGCCGCAGGCGATACCCGCAATGGGCATATTGCCGCCTAGACCTTGCGCTGCAATGAGAAAAGCACCGCAAGCAACGGCGATAAAGCCGGCGATTTTGCCGCCGGTCAGCTTTTCGCCAAAGATGAGCGGGGAGAGTGCCATGACAATGATGGGGCCGCAGTAGTACAGCAGCGAGGATACGCCGACGCCGATCGTCTGGTAGGCGCGGAACAGAAAAATCCAGCTGGCGCCCAGCGCGGCTCCCGAGAGGAGGAGGGCTGCGGCTTCGCGGGGGCGAGATGGCGCCTGCAACTTATGGCGTTGGGTGATGGCGAGAATGGTGACAAGCGAGAGTGCGCCCAAAAACGTACGTAGTAGCACGATATCCGAGCTCGGCAGCGCGATGGCAGCGGCGATGATGCCGTTGGAGCCAAACAATAGCAATGCTGCTAAGTACGTAAGCAGCCCGTTGTTCATGCGCTGACATCCCCTCTATATCCGAGCATCTTCACTATGGGTGAACTGGCTTTAGAAGAAAAGCGAATATAATGCATAGATAACATGACAAAAACTCATGCAAAGGTGGAGGGATGCCGTGGAAACGAATATTCAAAAGATGCAGGTGCTGCTGGAGACGGTGCGCGCCGGAAGCTTTACGCGTGCTGCCGAGCGCCTGAGCTATTCGCAGTCGGGCGTGAGCCGTATGGTGGCCGATCTCGAGGCCGACTGGGGCTTTAAAGTGCTCGATAGAAGTCGCGAGGGCGTGGTGCTTTCTGCCGACGGGCGGCAGGTCATGCCGGCAGTCGAGGCGTTATGCGAAGAGTTTGGCCGCCTGCAGCGACGCGTGGACGAGATGCGAGGGCTCATGCGTGGCAAGATCTGTATCGGTACGTTTTCGAGTGTGGCGACCCATGTACTGCCACCGGTGATTGCGCGCTTTCGCGCCGATCATCCGGATGTCGATTACGAGCTGCTGATGGGTGATTACTCCGAGATTGAGCAATGGGTGGCTGAGGGTCGTTGTGACCTGGGCTTTATCCCGCGTGAACCCCGAGAAAACGGCATGGCATCGCGGTCTTTGGTGCGCGACGAGTTGATGGCAGTAGTGCCGGCAGACTCTTTGCTTGCCACGGCGGAGGTCGTTTCTCTTGCCGATTTAGCCAACGAGCAGTTTATTCTGCTAGAACGCGGCACCGATGACGAGATTACGCCGCTGTTCCGTCGGGCGGGACTGACGGTGTGCTCCAAGCTGTCGACCTGGGATGACTATGCGATTATGGCCATGGTCGAGGACGGCCTGGGCGTGAGCATTCTTCCCGCGCTCATCTTGCGCCGCTGTCAGTTCGATGTTGCCGTGCGACCGCTCGAGGGACATCCCCATCGGCAGATCAACGCCATATATCGAACGGCCGATGTTTCGCTTGCTGCCGCTCGTTTCCTCGAATACCTCTAAACGCGTGCGTGTCATTGTCCGCTTTGGGCAAATCTCAGAGTCCGGTGCATTTTCTTATGAAATTGAACTTTCGAATGAGGTACCGCGTTATACTGCTGCCTAAATTGAACCTTGGTTCAATTCGTGTTCTATAAATTGAACTTTGCCAGCAAGGAGGTTCTAGTGGCCCAAGAGACGTTTAGCGATCGCCTGCGACAGACTATGTCCAATCGCGACGTTCGCCAGTCGGACGTAATCCGCGCATCGGAGATGCTCGGCAAAAAACTCGGCAAGAGTCAGATGAGCCAATATGTGAGCGGCAAGACGATCCCGCGGCGCGATGTGGCTGAGCTGCTCGCCCGTATTTTGGAGGTCGATGTTACCTGGCTGCTCGCCGGCGACGCCGATCAAGGCGAGGCATCATCACCCCGCAACGATTCCAAGCCCGAACCCCATCCCTCAGCTCAAATTGCAAGGAGCACCACCATGCGTACTTTTTCTAAATCCACCAAACTCGACAACGTCCTGTATGACGTGCGCGGTCCCGTCGTCGACGAGGCCGCCCGTATGGAGGACGAGGGCGAGCGCATCCTCAAGCTCAATATCGGCAACCCGGCGCCCTTCGGTTTCCGCACACCCGATGAGGTCATCAAGGACATGCGCCAGCAGCTGCCCGACTGCGAAGGCTATTCCAACTCGCGTGGCCTGTTCTCCGCGCGCAAGGCGATCATGCAGTATTCGCAGATCAAGGGCCTGCCCAATGTTCAGATGGAGCACATCTACACGGGCAACGGCGTGTCCGAGCTCATTCAGCTTTCGATGAACGCGTTGCTCGACAATGGCGACGAAATCCTGATCCCCAGCCCCGACTATCCGCTCTGGACGGCGTGCGCAACTCTTGCCGGCGGTCATCCCGTACATTATCTGTGTGATGAGCAGGCGGATTGGTATCCCGACCTGGAGGATATGGAGTCCAAGATCACGAGCGCGACCAAAGCCCTCGTCATCATCAACCCCAACAACCCCACGGGTTCTGTCTATCCGCGCGAGGTGCTCGAGGGCATCGTCGAGATTGCACGCAGGCATCAGCTGATGATCTTTGCCGATGAGATCTACGACCGCCTGTGCATGGACGGCTACGAGCACGTCTCGATTGCCTCGCTCGCTCCCGATCTGCCCTGCGTCACCTTTAGCGGCCTTTCCAAGTCGCACATGATCGCGGGCTATCGTATTGGCTGGATGGTGCTTTCGGGCAACCAGCGCTGCATGAGCGACTTCATCATGGGCGTCAACATGCTCTCTAACATGCGCCTGTGCTCCAACGTGCCGGCCCAGTCGATCGTCCAGACGGCACTCGGTGGCCATCAGTCCGTCAACGACTACATCCGTCCCGGTGGCCGTGTCTACGAGCAGCGCAACTTTGTGTATGAGGCGCTCAACAAGATCGACGGCATCTCGGTGGTTAAGCCACGTGCGGCGTTCTACATCTTCCCCAAGATGGATGTTAAAAAGTTCAACATCACCGATGACGAGCAGTTTGCCCTCGACCTGCTGCACGAGAAGAAGATTCTGATCACGCGCGGCGGCGGCTTTAACTGGGCCGAGCCCGATCACTTCCGCATCGTGTACCTGCCGCGCATGGAAGTACTCAAAGAGTCCCTCGAAGACCTCGCCGACTTCTTTGACCATTACCGCCAATCGTAGGGGATTAGGTACCTGCCGCCGCAAGAATCGAGGCGTCGCAGGATAGACATACGACAGCGAGCGAGCCGCATTTGCGCCAAGGTGACGTGAAATGAGAGGGCGCTGACCTTCTGGTCGCGCCCTCGAAATTGAACGTCAGATTGGCGTGAATGCGGCTCGCGCAGCGTCAAGTGGTCCGCCGTTCGGTAGAACGGCGGAACTAAATAACAATCCCGTTGCAGTGGTCGATTTCGTGCTGGATGATTTCGGCGGTGTAGCCCGAGAAGTTTTTGATGCGGTTGACGAAGTTCTCGTCCAAATACTCCACCTTAATGCGGCGATAGCGGGTACAGGGACGCTCACCGATCAGCGAGAGGCATCCTTCGCTCGTCTGATAGGCATTGACCTGCTCAAGAATTTGAGGGTTGTACATCAGGAGTGTCCTGTTGCCGTCCTTTACGCAGATGATGCGTTTGCGCACGCCGATCATGTTGGCGGCGAGGCCCACGCACTCGTGCTCATGCTCGTGGAGTGTATCCAGGAGATCCTGCCCGGTCACGGCATCGTCGGGTCCCGCGTCTTCGGAAGGCAGGCGCAAAAAGAACTCGGATTTCATGATGGGCTTAATCATGGCGGGCTCCTCATGTCTTATGCTTTCGTGGACTTTTAATAATAGCGCGGAAGGAAAGCTGCGCGTCCGCGTTACAATCTTTTGACGTTGGACCATGTTGCCAGATTCGTCGTGTACGGCGTCTGGCGTAAGTCTAGGGCTCATTTTTCGCCCTGGACTGTTCCTCTGGGGCGATGCGACTGTCGTTCCAAGAGGAAGGAAATGCATGGGGAGCAAATCTCAGCAACAAGTTCAAGCAACGCCATCGGCCACTGCGGCGATTCTCGTCGTAATGTATATTGCAGCCTTTGTTGCCGCGTTTAACGAGAACATCATTAACGTGGCGTTGCACGACATTATGGCGGCCTTTTCGGTGAGTGCCACCACGGCGCAGTGGCTCGTTTCGGGCTACATGATCGTGACGTCGATCTTTACGGCCATCATGGCCTTCCTGTCCGGCCGTTTCTCGACGCGCAAGCTGTTATTTTTCGCATGCGGATGTATGGTCGCCGGCGAAGTCCTGTGCCTGGTCGCTCCGTCGTTTAGCGTTTTGCTGCCAAGTCGTATTTTGCAGGCTGCGGGATCGGGCATCTTGTTCCCGCTCATGATGAACGTGGTGCTGTCTTGCGCCCCGCGCGAGAAGCTCGGTCTGTATCTTAGCCTGGGCGGTGCCTGCATTACGCTAGGGCCGGCGTTTGGACCCGTAATCAGCGGTCTTATGTGCACGTTGTTCGGCTGGAGGGCGGTGTTCGTAGTGCCGCTGGTGGGCGGTATTGTGGTCGCTGCGACGGGCGTTAAGCTTGTTCAGAATGTCGGAGAGCGCTCGAATATCACGCTTGATATTCTGTCGGTTGTTTTGCTTGCCGCCGGCATTACGGCATTTGTGTATTCCGTAGGCGAGTTCTCGACCAATCTGATTGCCGGCATCGTGGCTCTTTTCGCCGCCATTGTGCTGCTCGGCCTGTTTGCGGCCCGTCAGCTCAAGCTCGAGCATCCGGTGCTTAACGTGCGTCCCATGGCGAGCGTTCGTTTTTGGCCCGCGTGCCTGCTTGTGGTGGTGTCGATGATGACGACGTTCTCGATGAGCGTTTTGTTGCCGCTCTATTTTGAGGGCGCATACGGCATGACCGCACTTATTGCGGGCTTGCTCATTTTGCCGGCGATTGCCTGCAACGCCGTGACCTCGATTGTGGGCGGACGCGTGATGGACGCCCGTGGCGCATGGTCGCTGCTGCCGGTCGGTTTTGCCCTGATTGCCGTGGGGCAGACTGCCATCTCGATGACGGCGGCAAGTATGAACATCGGCGTCGTCGTGGCGCTGACCGTTGTGGTGTATGCCGGAGTCGGTTTGGTGCTGAGCCCCTCGCAAACGGCCGGCTTGGAGACGCTGCCTGCCGCTGAGCATCCCCACGGAACGGCATTGCTTAACACGTGGAACATGATTGCCGCATCGTTTGGCCCATCGCTGTTTATCGGTCTGCTCTCGAGTTCTGCTGCGACCGCCGGCGCAGCTGGCGCTGCGACCGACGTTGCCCAGGCGATTGGATTTGCAGCTGCCGTGCGTGTGGCGGCTGTAATTGCCGTGGTCGGGTTCGTGGCGTCGCTGGTGTACGCTCGTCGCGAGTCGCACATGTCGCATTAATGTGTGCACATAGATTTTGCAGCTAGATTGGATGGCGACACCATAAACTAATGGACGTTTTGCCGAGAGGCATGAATGTTTAAAGCGCAAAGAGTGCGCGACGGGCCCCGCGAATGGGGCGATGATGCCCGAGAGGGCCAAGAAGGAGTCTCATGTCCGAGAACGAAGAGATCATGAACGAGACCGAGAACGAGACCATGGCTGCCGAGGTCGAGGCAGTCGAGACCGTGGAGACCGAAGCTGCCGAGGTTGAGGCTGCTGACGAGGTTTCCGCCGAGGAGGAGGCCGAGGTTGTCGAGGCCGCCGTTGATTACGATGACGAAGAGCTGATGGACAAGATGCAGAAGGCCGCCCGCCTGCTGCGTAGCCGTCGCTTTGCTATTTCCAAGGAGGAGGAGGCCAAGGCCGAGCGCATGGCGAACATCGAGCGCGCCATCAAGCTTCTTGACCTCAAGCCCAAGATGGAGCAGAAGGAAATGTCCGACCTGCTGGGCATGCGCCTTCGTGAGCTCGATGGCCTGATGGCCGAGGCCGAGGCTGCCGATCTGGTCGGCCGCATCGACGACGCCGAGGGCGATATGCGCAAGATCGTCGTCTTTGCTGCCGAGGATGCCGCTGAGGGCCTGGTCGAGCTTGCCAACAAGAAGGAGAAGCTCCTGCCCGAGCTTTCTTATGAGGAGGCCACCGAGCTGATGGCCGCTCTCGATAAGGTTATCGCCCCGCTCGTCGCCATGGGCCTGGACGAGGACCGCGGTCCTCGCGGCGGCCGTGACGACCGTGGTCCCCGTGGTCCCCGCGGTCCCCGTGACGACCGCGGCGGCCGTGGCGGCGACCGTGGCGATCGCGGTGGCCGTGGCGGCTTTGGTGACCGTGGCGGTCGTGGCGGCTTTGGCGGCAACCGTGGTGGCTATGGCGATCGCGGTGGCAACCGTGGCGGCTTTGGCGGCAACCGTGGTAACGACCGTGGCGGTCGCGGTGGCGACCGTGGCGGCCGCAACGGCGGCGGCTTCCGCGGCAACCGCTTCTAGTTGGGTTACGCGGTTTTACCAAACCGCGTAACTAGTTGACGCTGCAAACCCGCCAGAGCGGCAATCTGCCTTTCAACTTCGGCGGCATGACCAGAAGGTCAATGCCGCCTCGTTTCAAGGCACCTTGCTCGCTCTGGCGGGCTTTCGCTGTCGGTACCAAAACATCGGTGTTGCCAAGGCCGGCAGTTAGGGACGTTCCTTTTCTGCCGGCAGTTTGGGACACTCCTTGGGTAGTCGTTGGGGACGTTCTTGGTTGACTAGTCGTTTAAGAACGTCCCCAACGACTACATGGCACGAGAGTGGATAATCTCCCGGTTTGAGCCTGCATTCAAGCTCAAAGTGGGAGATTATCCACTCTCATTTGTTGCGTGTCCGAAAATCCACGCTCGTTTCTACTCTGCCTACATTTGGAGGAAGAGCTCGTGGAGGCGGGTGTCGTCGTCGAGCTCGGGGTGGAAGGTTACGCCGAGCTGGTTGCCTTGGCGGGCGGCGACGATGCGGCCATCGACTTCGGCCAGGGCCTCGGCATCGCCGTGCACCTCAACGATGCGGGGCGCGCGGATAAACGTCAGCGGCACTTCACCGTCGATGCCGGCTACCTGCCCCTTGGTTCGAAAGCTGCCGAGCTGCCTGCCGTAGGCATTGCGCTCGACAAGTACATCCATGGTTGCCAGGCGAGGCGTTCCCTTATCGTCGTGGGCGGCAAGGTCGCGCGCCAGCAGAATCAAGCCGGCGCAGGTGCCCAGGACGGGCATGCCTTCAGCGATACGGGCGCGAAGCTCCTCGAGCATGCCCAACTCATCAAGCAGCTTCCCTTGAACGGTTGACTCGCCGCCGGGAAGTACCAGACGGTCAAAGTCCTGCTTCAAATCAGCCACCTGTCTCAGCTCAATACAACGTGCGCCAAGCTCGGATAGTCTTGCCTCGTGCTCGGCAAAAGCACCTTGGACCGCCAGCACGGCGACCGTCTGGTCTGCGTAATCGCTCATGTGCGATCCTTTCTGCTGGACTAGCGCCCGCGCTCCTCCATGATGATCCCGATCTCGTCGGCGTTGATGCCCACCATGGCCTCGCCCAGGTCCTCCGAAAGCTCAGCGATGAGCTTGGCATCGGTGAAGTTTGCCACGGCCCTGACGATGGCGGCGGCGCGCTTGGCGGGGTCGCCGCTCTTAAAGATGCCCGAGCCGACAAAGACGCCCTCGGCACCCAGCTGCATCATCAGCGCGGCGTCGGCGGGGGTCGCTACGCCGCCGGCGGCAAAGTTCACGACGGGAAGCTTACCCGTGGCATGGACCTCGCGCACCAGCTCGACCGGAACCTGCAGTTGCTTGGCTGCCTCAAAGAGCTCGTCATCGCGAAGGGCAACAACGTCGCGGATCTGCTTTTGGATCTTGCGCATGTGACGCACAGCCTGGACGACGTCGCCCGTGCCCGGCTCGCCCTTGGTGCGGATCATCGTGGCGCCCTCGGCAACACGGCGCAGCGCCTCGCCCAGATCACGGGCGCCGCAGACAAACGGCACGTCAAACTGGGTCTTGTCGATATGATAAACGTCGTCGGCAGGGGAGAGAACCTCGGACTCGTCGATGTAATCGATCTCGATGGCCTGCAGGACCTGCGCCTCGACAATGTGGCCGATGCGGCACTTGGCCATAACAGGGATGGAGACGGCCTCCTGGATGCCCTTGATCATCTTGGGGTCGCTCATGCGCGAGACGCCGCCCGCGGCACGGATATCGGCCGGAATGCGCTCGAGTGCCATGACGGCGCAGGCGCCTGCCTCCTCGGCGATGCGCGCCTGCTCGGGTGTGGTGACGTCCATGATGACGCCGCCCTTGAGCATCTGCGCGAGTTCGCGATTGAGTTTGACGCGATCGGCCTTGCTGGTCTGTTCTGCCATGGTTGCTCCCTTGGTTGGCATGTGCATTGCTTGACGGAACATCCTATCGGGGAGCTGGGTATGGCAAAATACTCAGTTTTCGAGATAATAATAAGGTCAGATTAATATCAGATTGAACAGCTCGATAAGGTCAGGTGGCAAACTCATGCTTGACTACAATTTGGAAAAACGTGGTGAGGCATCGCTCTATGAGTATGTTTACCAGCAAATTCGAGATGATATTGTTGCTGGACGTATTGTGGCGGGGGAGCATCTTCCGTCTAAGCGCGCCTTTGCCAGTCATCTGGGAATCAGTGTCATTACTATCGAGAATGCATATAGCCAGTTACTTGCCGAGGGCTATATTTGCTCAATGCCGCGTCGTGGCTACTACGCTTGCGAGCTTCCGGATGCACCGGTTTTGGCTTCGGCTGCGGAGAGCATCGACCGAGATGCCGCCTCTGCGGGTCCCAGCGCGCATGATGTCAACGGACAGGTTGAGCTGTTCGATGCACTTTCTCCTTCCGCTTTGGAGGCGTCGCGGCTTTGGCAAAGCGCACTGCGGGCGACGCTGACATCCGAAGACGAGCGCGAGATCTTTTCGCCCGCACCGGCACAGGGCACCGTTCGGCTACGATGCGCAATTGCTCATCATCTGCGCGGGACGAGGGGTATGAATGTCGACCCCAATAACATTGTTATCGGCGCGGGCGCTCAGCTGCTCGATACCATGTTGGTTCAGCTGCTTGGCGCTGACAAGGTGTATGCCGTTGAGGACCCGGGCTATTTACGTCTGACGCGCATTTATCAGGCTATGGGCTGCAAAGTTCGACATATCCCGTTGGATGATGAGGGGGTGGACTTGAGCGCTCTGCAGAAAACCGGGACCGATGTACTTCACCTGATGCCGTCTCACCAATATCCAACCGGCCTTGTGACGAGCATTGCGCGTCGCTATGCGCTCCTGAGCTGGGCCGCCGAGCGACCAGGTCGGTATCTCATCGAAGATGACTTTGATTGTGAGTTTCGCCTTGCCGGGAAGCCGATTCCCGCGCTCGCGTCGATCGATGCCGCCCAGTCGGTTATCTACACCAACACGTTTTCGAAGAGCCTTTCATCGGCGTTGCGTTTGGCGTACATGGTGTTGCCCGATGAGTTAATGGAGCGGTTTAGGCGCAACCTTGGTTTCTACGCCTCGTCGGTGAGCTCTGTTGACCAGGTCGCTTTGGCGCGTTTGCTGGAATCGGGTGATTACGAGCGACATGTGAACCGCGTGCGCGTTCGTGCTCGTGAGGCGCGTGATGGCCTGACGTCGCTTGTACGGAAGGCATTTCCGGCAGGGGAGGTCTCGATCGAGCATGCGGACGCGGGCCTTTACTGCACCGTGGTTGCGGAGCGTGGAACGGGCGGAAGCACTTTTGCACGGGCCCTCACGCGCTCGAGCATCCCTTTTATCGATATCGGTGACTGTTTTTGGTGTGCCGATGGCGCATCTGCCCCTGAAAACTCAACTCATATTCTTGTCCAGTATGACGATCTGAGTCCAAAAGTACTAACTACCTTGGAATTGCAGCTAATGGGGGGGGGCACTCTGCAATCTAAGTGAGTAGACTTTTAGCACTTTGGCGACCAGGCAGTTTTGTAACAAGCTATCTACCTGCGGTTTTAAAAAGCAGGAAGACCGGCCTGCTCGGAATGTTCAAAAAAGTCTACTCACTTGCCGCGTAAAGCTTCTGCATGAGAAAAAATGGGGTTTTCAACAGGGCTTCGTCCAGCTCTCGACAAGCTTTTGGCCAGTTGGGGAGGGCTGTTGAAAACTTGGCAGTCCGTTTGGCACCATTTTTGGTGCGTTCGCGCCAATGCGTGACTGACTGGGTTGAAATTCGTGCTCTCCTGTGCCTATGAAGGATCTACTTTGTGACATATCGGCTTTTAGGTACTGGCGTTTGCCTCCTCAAGTCCGCGCTTTGTGTCCGCCGCTTCCACGACCGGAAGAAGACCGGCAGCGATATGATCTCGCCCGCAACCCGACGGCTGCGGTCGCGCTCGGTTTTCCGTTGTATACATTGGTTCGGACGAGAAACAAACGGACTTGTCCAGCCAACATTAGGCAGCGGCTGTTTCTTGGTGAGCTTCCCAGGGAATCCGTGCTGGAAACGGAGCATGGGTTTTTGATTACGTCTCCTCTACTGACGGCATTCATCATGTCGCGGCACCTGACGGATCTCCAGCTTCTTTTGGTATTGGCGGAGATGTGTGGCTTGTTTGCGGTGTGCGCTCTGCCGGCGGCACTTGAGGCGGAGCTTTCGCGTGCAATTGATTCAGGCGCGATTTCGACAACGTTCGGTTGGGTGCGCTGCCCGTCCGAGGACGGCACCGCTTCAAATTTATGGCGTCGAGACGCTTTGGTTTTGGGTGGAGACCTTGACCGTTTTTGTTCAGATGTTTGCGGGATGCGTTACGGCAATAGATTTATGGCGGTATCGCAACTCGTTCCATTGGGTGCCGCGTCGCCATTTGAGGTCGAGGCGTATTTGCTACTTGCACTGCCGCGATCCCTGGGAGGCGAAGGTTTTTGCGACATAGAGCTTAATGTTGAAGTAATGCTAGGCACAAGTGCTCGAGCGATTGTGGGAAAGACCCGTGTATATATCGACCTACTTCTTTCTTCACCGGACGGTAGGCGACAGGTGGCCATTGAATGTCAGGGAAAGGCCTCGCACGGACGCGCAGGGGATGGCTTGCGTGACGCTGACCGCATGACGGCCCTTCAGACCATGGGCTACGATGTGCTTCTCCTGACACACAGACAGATATCGGATGAGGATAGATTCCGCGCGATCGTTAAGGCCATATGCAGGATGCTCGATGCTGAATATCGTGATAAAAGCTCAGATGAGCAAAGGGCTGAGACATTACTCCGGTCTGAACTATTCGTTGACTGGACAAAATTGGGAGTAATCGACGGGAAGATGCCCGCTAGACACAAAATGGCTCGATCGTGGACGGCTGCGAATCTAAGTGAGTAGACTTTTGGCACTTTGGCGACTAGGTCGTTTTGCAACAAGGCATTTACCTGCGGCTTTATAAAGTGATATGGATGGTCTGCTCGGCAAGTTCCAAAAAGTCTACTCACTTAGTTTTTGACGAGAAGCCGATGCCGAAGACGGTCCTATTTCAGGGCGTTAACAAGTTCGTGAGGCACGAAAAAGGCCCGGACCAATACGGTCCGAGCCTCATCGAGCTAGAGGTTATGTCTCAAGCGGTTGGCTTAGCCAAAGTAGCGCTTGAGCAGGCCGGCGAAAGCCTTGCCGTGACGAGCCTCGTCGCGAGCCATCTCGTGGACGGTGTCGTGGATGGCATCGAGACCAGCGGCCTTGGC
Source organism: Collinsella sp. (assembly GCA_048201895.1). GTDB lineage: Bacteria > Actinomycetota > Coriobacteriia > Coriobacteriales > Coriobacteriaceae > Collinsella. The sequence continues at coordinate 31,384 of DBFBGO010000007.1, forward strand.
GCGCTTGGCAAGATCAGTCTTGCCGGCGGTGGCGCCGTTCTCGGCCTCAACGCGCATCTCGAGGTTCTTCTTGGTGGAGTCGGTCACGACCTCGCCCAGGAGCTCAGCGAACTTGGCAGCGTGCTCGGCCTCCTCGTGGGCAGCCTTCTCCCAGTACAGGCCGATCTCGGGGTAGCCCTCGCGATGAGCGACGCGAGCCATGGCCAGGTACATACCGACCTCGGAGCACTCGCCCTCAAAGTTGGCGCGCAGGTCGGCAACGATGTCCTCGGAGACGCCCTCCATCTTGGCGACGCCCACGACGTGCTCGGCAGCCCACTCGAGCTGGCCCTCCTCCTGCTTCAGGAAACGAGAACCGGGAACGCCGCACTGGGGGCACTTAAAATCCTCGGGCAGCTGGTCGCCGTCGAACTCTTCCACATAACCGCAAACGGGGCAAACAAACTTCATGATTCGATCCTTTCGATCGATGGCGATTGTGCGCTCGTCCGGTCCCGTAAGGGCCCTCTCCGGACGTGCGTCTTGACGAATTCTATTATCCATAAATGCAACCAAATGTGAAGCCTATTAGGAATAATTTTTAATAAAACAATTTTAGATATGAAGATGTTGATTGATTAACGATTGGGAGGCCCTCTGCGATCTCTGCTGAGTACAATCGGTCGAGCAAATGTTGACCTATCAACAAATAAAGGAGTTTCCTTTATGCATCTAGCCCGTCGCGCCTGGTGCCGAACATATCAGACGGTTTTTCGCATCGCATTGCCGGTACTGCCCTATACCGAGCCACGCATTTTGGAGCATGCCGAGGATGTGCCCGCGGTGCTTCAAAAGCGCTCGATCCAGAAGGTCCTTATCGTGACAGACCCTGGTATTGCACGTTTGGGGCTCACGGCATCACTCGAGCGCGCGCTTACGGCTCAGGGGATTGCCGCTACGGTCTATGCCGAAACGCGTGTGAACCCCACGGTCTCAAACGTGGAGGAAGCGGCGACGCTGTATCGAGAGAGCGCCTGCCAGGCCATTATCGGCTTTGGTGGCGGTTCGGTCCTGGACTGTGCCAAGGGCGTGGGGGCGTGCATTGCGCAGCCAAACAAGCCCATCAACAAGATGCGCGGCCTGCTGCGAATTCATCGTCGCCTGCCGCTGCTCATCGCCGTCCCCACCACGGCAGGCACGGGAAGCGAGGTCACGCTTGCGGCGGTAATTACCGATGACGAGACGCACTACAAGTACCCCATTAACGACTTTGTGCTTATCCCACGCTTTGCGGTGCACGACCCTGAATTTACGCGCGGCCTGCCCGCCTCCATTACGGGGCAGACGGGCATGGACGCCCTGACGCATGCCGTCGAGGCCTTTATCGGACGAAGCACCACACCCTATACGCGCAAGATGGCGCGACAAGCGGTTCAACTCATCCACGACAATTTGCTCGAGGCCTATGAGCATGGCGACGACATGCGTGCGCGTCGCAATATGCTTTCGGCGGCGTATAAGGCGGGCGTTGCGTTTACCCGCTCCTATGTCGGATATGTGCATGCCATCGCACACAGCCTGGGCGGGCGTTACGGGATTCCGCACGGCTTGGCCAACGCCATCATCCTGCCGCACATGCTTCGCGCCTATGGCGAAACTGCTACTCCCAAGCTCGCCGATCTCGCCCGCATGGCCGGTATCGCGCCGGCTAATGCGCAGGACAGCCTGGCGGCCGAGGCCTTTATCGATTGGACCGATTGCATGAACGAGATCCTGGGAATCCCCAAATATGTCTCGGGCATTCGCCGCTCCGACATTCCCGAGATGGCGGCGCATGCCGATACCGAGGCCAATCCGCTGTACCCCGTTCCGCTTTTGATGGACCGCTTGGAGCTCGAGCGTATGTACGAGGTCGTCGCGGGTGGTATGTTTGAGGACGAGAACTAGGAGGGTGCCATGAACACCGAGGAAATTGCGCGCATCGTCGGCGATCAGCGCACTTACTTTAAAACGCACGCTACGTTTGATGTCGATGCCCGACGTCGCGCGCTCGTGAGTTTACGCGATGCGGTACGGGCGCACGAGGCCGATATTGCCCATGCACTCAAGACCGATTTGGGAAAGTCGCATGACGAGGCATATATGTGCGAGATCGGCACGTCGCTTTCCGAGATTCGTCATCAGATCGCTCACGTGGCTCGGTGGAGTCGTCCGCGCCTGCGTCCGTGCGACCTCGCTAACGCCGTGAGCGTGTGCAAAACGCAAGCCGTGCCCTATGGCGTCACGCTTATCATGGCGCCCTGGAACTATCCGTTTTTGCTGACGCTCGAGCCGCTCGCCGGCGCCCTTGCCGCGGGCAATACCGCGGTCATCAAGCCGAGCGCCTATGCTCCGGCATCGAGCGCGGTGCTCAAGCAAATCTGTGAAGAGGCATTTGATCCGTGCATGGTGACGGTGGTCGAGGGCGGACGTGCCGAGAACGAGGCGCTGCTCGATGAGTGCTGGGACAAGATCTTCTTTACCGGTAGCGTCCCGGTCGGCAAGCTCGTCATGGAGCGCGCGAGTAAAAACCTCACGCCTGTGACGCTTGAACTGGGTGGCAAGAGCCCCTGTATCGTGGATGCCTCCGCAAACTTGAAGGTGGCAGCACGCCGTATCGCCTTTGGTAAGTGGCTCAACGTGGGGCAGACCTGCGTGGCGCCCGACTACCTGTTGGTCGATGCGCGCGTGCACGACGAGCTGCTGGACCTTATCAAGGAGGAGGCCCGCCGTATGTTTGGCGAGCATCCGCTCGATAACGAGGACTACGGGCATATCGTCAACGCCAAGCATTTTGCGCGTGCGCGCGGGCTGATCGATCCCGACAAGGTCGTGCTGGGAGGCACGGCGCGCGAGTCGTTGCTCAAGATTGAGCCGACGATCCTAGACGGCGTGACCCCCGATGACGCCGTGATGCAGGAGGAGGTCTTCGGTCCCATCTTGCCGGTGCTGACGTTTGAGAGCCTAGACGAGGCCGAAGCGTTTATTACGGATCGTCCGACGCCGCTGGCCCTGTATATCTTTAGTCAGGATCGCGCAGTTCAGCAGCGCTTCGTGCGTTACGTGCCCTTTGGCGGTGGCTGTGTCAACGACACGATCATGCACTTGGCTACGAGCCATATGGGCTTTGGCGGCATGGGCGCGAGCGGTATGGGGCAGTACCATGGACGCGAGAGCTTCGATACGTTTAGCCACAAGAAGAGTATCGTGAACAAGGCAACTTGGCTGGACGTGCCGTTTCGGTATGCGCCCTACGCAAGCTGGAAGCACAAGTTCGTGCGCATGTTTGTGCATTAGAATCAGATGGTGTAGCGACAAACGGTCGAAAAGGCGCGGGTGGGGCGAATTTGTGTCCGCACGAGTTCGTAGACTTCTCAATAAGGTTAAGCGCCGGTTTATCTGGCCGTTAGGGGAGTTGCTATGTACGAGCCTTCACGTGTTCTTCTGTCGTTTCACATCGCAGGATGTCAATATGCCGACGGCGCTTTGGTCCTAGGCGATCTTAAAGCGGGCGATAAACTGACGCTGTGTGCCGAGCGCGATAATCCCCATGACCCCGAGGCAGTTGCGATCTGCTATGGCAAGACCAAACTTGGCTATGTTCCGGGAAACGAGGTTGGCCCACTGTCCTTGATGATGTATTACGGCCACGAGGACGTATTTGAGGCCCGCGTGCAACAGGTTGCCCCCCGAGCGCAGTCCGTGGCATCAGGTGCGCGTTGGGCTCTATGTGGTGGATGCTCGCTAATCGGTATGGGAGACTGCCATGTTTGATGACGATGACCTGTTCGATCTGACAGACGATCCGTTTGAGTGGGATACGCTACTCGATGACGATGAGTTGGAGCAGGATCGTAAGAAGCGGCAGGGCAAGAACGCCCAGGGTGACGCTTCGAAAAAGCAAGACAAGCGCCGCCGCGGACTGTTCGGCGGGCTCTTTGGCTAACCGCCGCATCGCTGTGTCTGTATACTTAGCACGAGTTGGATGCATTGCGAAATGAGGGCATAGACGATGATGTGGTTTACCGCCGACCTGCACCTGGGCGATACGAATATCTTGCACGACATGGATCGACCGTTTGATTCGGTCGAGGAGATGAACCGCAAGGTCATCGATGCCATCAATGAGTGCGTGGCTGCGGACGACCGCCTCTATATCCTGGGAGACTTTACGTATCGCTTGCCCATGGCGGAGGCGGTGCGCCTGCGCGAGCGTATCGAATGCAAGAATGCGACGCTCATCCGCGGTAACCATGACGGCGACTGGGAAGATTCCGACGCCCCGCAAATTTGGGAAGACGTGCGCGATTACCTGGAGATTGCTCCCGGCTATGCCAAGGGCCATCGTCTGGTTATGAGCCACTACCCCATGCTCAGCTGGAACGGCAAGGCACGTGGCGCCATTATGCTGCATGGGCATATCCACAGCAGGGGTGACCGCACCAACGCACGCAACCGCGATCGCGAGCGCCCCATTTACCGCTACGATGTGGGCCTCGACGCCAATGACTACAAGCCCGTAAGTCGTGATCAAATCCTCGGCTATTTTGGACTGTAATTCTCGAACCACCACAAAGGGGACAGGCACCTTTGTGGTGGTTCTGGCGCCGCTGCCATTATGGCGGCGGCGCCTTTTTGTCCGCGTGCCGCGGTAGAGTGTAGGCAATTGAAATGTGCGTCCAGCAAGGAGCTGCTATGAACGAGATTAAGTGCCCGCATTGCGGCGAAGTATTTAAGGTCGATGCGTCCGGCTATGCGGACATCGTCAAGCAAGTGCGCGATGCCGAGTTCTCGCGCGACCTGGATGAGCGTGTGAAGGCTGTCCAGCGCGAGGGCGAGCAGGCGCTGGAGCTTGAGCGCTCGCGTTCGACGGCTGCCTTGCAAAAGGCGGAGTCTCAGCGCAATGCTCAGCTTGTCGAGCAGAAGAACGCTGCAGCTCAGCAGCTGGCACAAGAAGTCGCCAAGCGCGATGCTGAGCTTGCCGAGCTGCGCGCTAAGCTCGAGGGCGCTGCCGTAGAGCGCGAGAGTGCAAGCCAGCGCGCGGCGGTAGAGGCGCGAGCCAATGCTCAAAAGGAAAATGCCGAACTCCAGCGTGAGATTGATAGCCTGCGTGCGCAGCTTGGGCGCAAAGATGACGAAGCAAAGCTTGCCGAGTCGGCGGCGCGCAACGCTGCCCAAAACGATTTAGCTGCACGTGATGCTCGGATTGCCGAGCTGCAGGCCAAGCTTGCCGCGGCGGACAAGGCCCAGGAGATGGCGCTTGCCGCCGCTGCGGCTGAGTCGCAGCGCGAGCTCGATGCCGCTCGCAGCGAGGCCGAGCGCGCGCTTACTGACTATCGCGCGAAGGTGCAAGAGAAGTTTTCCGCCGCAAAGGCTCAGTCCGAGCAAGAGGCTGAGGGTCTGCGCGCCCAGCTGCGCGAGCAGGAGCTGATGGCAAAAATGAACCTGTCGGAGGCGGTCGCCGCGGCGGAGCGAGAGCGCGATGAGGCGCGTGCCAAACTGACGAGCGAGCTGGCGGTGCGCGATTCTCGCGAGGAACAGGCCAAGGCGGCACACGAGCTCGAGCTTGCGCAGGCCAAGCGCGCGAGCGATGACCTGATTCGCTACAAGGACGAAGAGATCGAGCGCCTTAAGGACATGAAGGTCCGCCTGTCCACCAAGATGGTGGGCGAGTCGCTCGAGCAGCACTGCGAGACCGAGTTTAACCGCCTGCGCATGACGGCGTTTCCCAACGCGTACTTCGAGAAGGACAACGATGCGTCCGAGGGCACCAAGGGCGACTTCATTTTCCGCGAGTGCGACGCGAGCGGCAACGAGGTCATTTCGATTATGTTCGAGATGAAAAACGAGAACGACGAGACTGCGACCAAGCATAAAAACGAGGACTTCTTTAAGAAACTCGATCACGATCGTCGCCAGAAAGGCTGTGAGTACGCGGTGCTCTGCACGTTGCTCGAACCCGAGAGCGAGCTTTACAACGCCGGCATCGTGGACGTGAGCTATCGCTACGAGAAGATGTACGTGATTCGCCCACAGTTCTTTATTCCCATGATCACGCTTCTTCGCAACGCCGCCATGGGTTCGCTGCGCTATAAGCAGGAACTGGCGGAGTACAAACAGCAGAATATCGACGTCACGAACTTCGAAGCCAAGATGGAGAAGTTCAAGAATGATTTCGGTCGCAACTACGAGATCGCGAGCCACAAGTTCCAAACGGCGATCGATGAGATCGACAAGACGATTAGCCATCTGCAAAAAACCAAGGAGGCGTTGCTGTCCTCCGAGAACAATCTGCGCCTAGCCAACAAGAAGGCGGACGATCTTACCATTCGCAAGCTCACGTGGGGCAACAAGACCATGAAGGCCGCGTTTGACGAGGCGCGCGGGGCTGCGACAGAGACAAACGATGAGCCAGCCGAGGCGGATTCGTATGAGGTCGAGGGTGCCGAGTAAGGCATAGCGTATAGCGCAAAAGCGGGGCCGCTGGCTATATTGCCGGCGGCCCCGCTTCGTTTCGTTCCAGTATGTTCGGCTAGTCCTCGAGCAGGTCCTCGATAAAGCCGACGCGGTAGTTTTTGAAGATGACCTCGCCGCCGTCTTGCGTGGCGTCCAGATCGACATCGCCCATGATGCCAAAATCGTGGTCGCCATCCTCGTCGGCAAAGATCTGGTGCACGTGCCATACGTGCGCGGTCTTCTCGTCGGACTCGTCAATGGAAAACATCGCGGCGCTGCGGGCATCTCCGTCGGTGAGGATTTCCTCGTGCCGCTCGTGGTAAGCGTCGAGTGCTTTTTGCCAGCGGATCTCGCTCATGCCCCAGTCCTCGTCGAGTTCGCCCAGGTCGCGAACGTGCTCGCGGGCGGCAAGGGTCACGCGGCGGAAGAGCGCGTTGCGCACCAACAACGTGCAGCCGCGGCGGTCCGCCACGACCTCGTCGATGCCCTGTGGCGGCGCGGCGTCGAGGGCTGCCGGGTTGCCGGCGTTCTCCCACTCGTCCACCAGGCTCGAGTCCACCGAGCGCACCACAAAGCCCAGCCACGAGATAATGTCGCGCAGGCGCTCGTCGCGCTTCTCGATGGGCACGGTACGGTCGAGCGAACGGTAGGCCTCTGCCAGGTAGCGAAGCAAAATGCCCTCGGAGAGGGCGATGCCGAGCTTTTGGATATAGCCCTTAAAGTCGCTCGCGCTCTCCAACATGTCGCGCAGGACACTCTTGGGTGAGAGCTGGTAGTCGTTGGCCCAGGGTACTTCTTGGCAGTACTTGTCGAAGGCGGCATCGAGCAAGTCCTCGAGCGGCTTTTCGTAGGTGACATCCTGGATGCGCTCCAGGCGTTCCTCATAATCGACGCCGTCAGCCTTCATTTCGGCCATCGCGCGGTCGCGCGCGGCGCGCTCCTGTGCGCGCAATACCTGCTTGGGGTCCTCGAGCGTTGCCTCGACCATCGAGATCAGATCCATGGTATAGGTCTCACTCTCGGGGTCGAGCAACTCCAGCGCGGCAAGCAAAAACGGCGAGAGCGGCTGGTCGAGCGCAAAGTCCTCGGGCAGATCGACCGTCAGCGCATAGTCGATGTCTGGTGCGGCGTCAGCCGGAGCGTCAGGCGCGGGCGGCACCTCGGTGCGAACGACGACGCCGGAATCGATGAGCGTGGCGAAGATTTCGTCGGCACGAACCTCGAGATTTGCCTTTTCCTCGGGAGTCTGCAGACTCGTCTCGATGAGGTCGTGTACGCGGACTCGGGCATCGCCGCCCTGCTCGACCACGCTAATCACCATGGAGTGCGTGATGCGCAGGCGTGGCTTGAGTGTCTCGGGCTGCGTCTCGATCAGGCGCTCAAAGGTCTGCTTGTTCCATGTGACAAAGCCCTCGGGGGCCTTTTTCTTTTTAATTTTACGGAGCTTCTTGGGGTCGTCGCCCGCCTTGGCCATGAGCTTTGCGTTCTCGATCTCGTGCTCCGGGGCCTCGGCGATCACCATGCCCTCGGTGTCAAATCCCGAGCGCCCGGCGCGACCAGCGATCTGATGGAACTCACGGGCGCGCAGGCGACGCATCTTGTAGCCATCGAACTTGGTGAGCGCGGTGAGCACCACGGTATGGATGGGTACGTTGATGCCAACGCCGAGCGTGTCGGTGCCGCAAATGACGGGCAGTAGGCCCTGCTGCGCCAAGCGCTCGACCAGCAGACGATAGCGCGGCAGCATACCGGCGTGGTGCACGCCGACGCCACAGCCGAGCAAGCGCTTGAGGATCTTGCCGAAAGCCGTGGAGAAGCTCGTGCCTTTGGCGGCTTCCTTGATGGCTTCGCGCTGCTCTTTGCTGGCGATGCCGAAATTGGCAAGCGACTGCGCCGTCGCAAGGGCGGCGTCCTGGCTAAAGTGCACGATATAGAGCGGGGCCTCTCCACGGCGCATGGCGAGCTCGACCGTGCCCTCGAGGGAGGTCGTGACATAGTCGTAGCTCAGCGACACAGGGCGTGGGGCATCGACGACCAAGTCACAGGTAGCGCCGGTGTGCTCCTCGAGCGAGGCGGCGATGGCGGTGACATCGCCGAGCGTGGCGCTCATGAGCATAAATTGCGTGTGGGGCAGGGTGAGCAGTGGTACCTGCCAGGCCCAGCCGCGGTCGGGGTCGGCAAAGTAGTGGAACTCGTCCATGGCCACGCAGCCCACGTCGGCGTCCTCGCCCTCGCGGAGCGCATCGTTGGCAAGGATTTCGGCCGTGCAGCAGATGACGGGTGCCTTGGTGTTGATATGCGTGTCGCCGGTGATCATGCCGACGTTATCGCGGCCGAGCACCTGTACCAGATCGAAGAACTTTTCGCTGACCAAGGCTTTGATAGGGGCTGTGTAATAGCAACGTTTGCCCTGCGCCATGCCCATAAAGAGCATGCCCAGCGCGACGAGTGATTTACCCGATCCGGTCGGTGTGCCTAAAATGACGTGATCGCCGGCGGCCAGGTCCATGAGGGCCTCTTCTTGGTGATCCCACAGCTCAATGCCGCGATCGCCTGTCCATTCAAAGAAGCGTTCGAAGGCTTGATCGGGCGTGAGCCATGGTTCGGGCTCACTGCCGTCCTCGGGCTCCCACCAGGTGGGGGAGAGCGCGCCGAGCGAGCCGAACTCTGCCTCGGTTCCCGTGCCGCCCGAGAATGAGCTGGCGGCCCCGGCGCCGGAGACGGTGCTGGCGGCGGTATCTGTCGTGGTCTGTGCCATGTGGTTGCTTTCTCTCGCGATTGTCCGCCAACTATTATGGCGTAGCGGCGGCGCGGGGTGCCAGCGCGCGAGAAAATGCAGGAAATGGGCGCGTGAAGTTAGTGCTCTTGCGGCAGACGCTTCTTGCCCTTGCGGGCGCGGTTTTTAAAGTTCTCGACGGCCTCTTCCATGCCGAGGGGCACATAGGTAAGCTCATCGAGGTTATCGGGCAGGTAGCAGGCAAGGCTTTGCTCCTGCGCTCGGCCTGCTACGAGTTGCTCTTCGGTAGGCTTCTCGCCGGGTGTGGCGCAAATGCCATAGACGGCGGCGCCCATCTCGCGCGTGCGGCACTCATACTCGGTCTCGGGATGCTCGGGATGGTCGCGGCGAACGTCGTCACTTGTCCAAAGTGTGTCGTAGCCTGCCGCGGCAAACTGCCCCAGGGCGTAGTCGCGCAATGGCTTGCTGTCGGTTCGCAGTGTGACGGTGGCGCCGGCTGCAAAGAGCGGGCGGTAGAGCATCAAATGCTCGACATGGACGAGGCGCTTTTTGGCGTACTTGGCCTTGGGCTGCGGCGTGGGAAAGTTGATGGTGATGGCATCGAGCTCGCCTGCGGCAAACAGCTGCGACAGCGATGCGGCGCCTCGGGGCAGGACGAGTGTGTTGGTCAGTTCCTGCTCGCAGATTTTCTGTGCGGCATAGGCGATGCAGATGGGCTCCTGGTCCATACCGACAAAGAGCGTGTTCGGCTCGCGGGTGGCGCGCTCTACCAAGTACGTTCCCTTGCCACAGCCAAGATCCAGGTGAAGGTGTTCGAAGGGCTTGCTGCCAACTGGCGCGCAGGCCTCGCGCCAATCCCCGGCATATGCCTCGGGGTTCGTCTCAATCGCATCGGCGTAGCGCTCCAAGCGCTCCTCGAGCACAAAGTTCTTAGGCGTGCGAACGTGGACGGCTCCCATGAGGCTCCTTGGTCATAAGAATGGAACGCATAGCTGCGCGTTCCGTCAATGGTTTGAAAAAGGGTGGGCATAGTTTGCCCGAAAGATGCGGTGCGGCTCGGCGGAGAGTCGTCGGTGCCTACAGACGCTTGAGAATCACATAGCGGTTGAGCTCGCCGCTGCGACCGTCGGCATGGAAACGCTCAAGCTCGCGCACGGGGACCTCGCCGCTCTTGTAGAACGTACGGACGCCGCGCACCAGGTCGGTAATCTGCTGATCGTCAAAGTGATGGCAATAGCGGTAGGCGTGGCGGTCGTTTTGCCAGCCAATGAGGTGGTCGCCGGCTTCAAACTGCGCTGAATCGTAACCCTCAAACGGCGGGGTGAGCTCGGCGCGGGCTTCGGCTCGAACGGCCTTGCGCGCCATGCGCTCATCGTTCATGAACTCCCAAAAGCTGATGGCGATGATGCCGCCTGGGCGCGTCTGCCGCACCAGGGCGTCGAGCACGCGTACGCGGTACTCGCACGACGGCACGTGGTGCATAAAGCCAAAGCAGACCGAGATGTCGGCGAGCGGTGCGTCGAAAAGCGCATCGGGCGTCTCGGCAGGGTTGAGCTTCATAAGGGCATCGAGCACGTCGAGTTCCTGGAAGTGCAGGTTGGGAATGCGCAGGGCGTGGCCACGTGCATCGATGGCCAGGTCTTGGCACGAGTCGACGCCATAGAACTCAAACGGGCGGCTGGCATCTGCCGAGGGGTTTGCGCCGTCGACGCCCTTGGCGGCAAGTGCGCCGCCGGCGGCAAAGTTCTCGAATCGCATATTGCCGCAGGCAAGATCGAAGACGCGGACGGGATGCTCGATTGTGGCGACGTCGAGCTGTTCGAGCGCGATATCCATGGTGCGCACCCAGCCGGGCCACGGGGCCTGGCGCGTATCGGAGAAGGAGGCGGAGTGCTCGCGATAGAACGTATTGTTGAGCTGGATGAGCGATGAGGCGAAATCGCGGTTCACGGCGCGGAACTCCCTCCGTTGGCGGTGCGGAATTAACAGTACGACCATACTACCGTTAACGCCGCAACGGGGACAACCGAGCCGTGGGTCATTGCTTTGTTTGGACACATTTCCGCAGCTCATATGCACCCGCAACCGCCGGTTGTCAAAAATCTCACTAGAATAGGTGGCATGCTTTTGGCAGTGGCGGATAGATTTTTAATTGTGCAAGGCGCCTTAAGAACAAAAACGGTCCGGCGGCACGGCTGGCATCACATAGGAGGAACCATGAATGTAGAAACTGCGCAGCGGCTCGCCGACCTTCGCCGCAGCAAAGGCTTTAGCCAAGAAGGGCTGGCACGAAAGCTGGGGCTGTCGCGCCAGGCGGTCAGTAAATGGGAGCGCGCGGAGAGCTCGCCCGATACCGAGAACCTGATCTCGCTCGCCAAGCTCTATGGCGTGAGCCTGGACGAGCTGCTCAATCCGAGCGATGAGATCGAGGACGATATCGAGTTTGAGAACGAGGACCGCGCTCGCCAACGCGAGGCCGAGGCGGCGGAGTGCGCCCGCACCCATGAGGCGGCGGCACGTGCCACCGAGGCGGCAACACAGGCGAGTGATGCCGCCGACAAGGCGGCGCAAGCGGCAAGCTGGAGTGCGCAGGCCGCCAATGCCGCTACGGCGCAGGCGACGAGTGGCGGTGCGGTTGGCTCGACTCCGGTGAAGGGCCCGTTCCAGTCGTTCCCGTATTGGGCTGTGTGTTGGCTGCTGTTCTTTTTGCTGATGTTCCTGTTTGGTGCCGGCCCCTTTGCCGCGCTGATCTTCTTTACGATTCCCATCTATCACTGGGTGGCACGTGCGCTCGATGGTGATTGGGCGCGTGGGGATATCCAGGTTGGCCCGGCACCGGTGACAGCTAGGGCTCAGAATGTTTCCGCTTCGGTTGATGCTGACGTGGCTACCGCGGCCACCGCTGAGCCGTGTGCCAAAGAAGGTGACGAATGATGAGGCTTTCGCATGAATCCAAGGTACGCTTGGGCGTTAGCATCGGAGCGTTTGTGCTCATCATCGGGCTTGTCTTTGGCATTTCGCGGACTTTGATTCATTTTGATGGCCCGTGGGATCTCGACGATGTTGTATCCGGCTTGTCCGGTATGGACGATGTGGTTGACGACGACGATTATATGAACGATGGCGGTAAATATTCCGCTCAGCCTCAGCAGCTTTCGAGTGCGACCTTTGATGTCGATCAATTTCGCTACCTCGATTTCGATATCGCCGCGGCTACGGTGGACGTCAAGGTTGTTGATGGCAACAAGGTTCGTGTTATCGAGTGGGGACGCGTTGCCAAGGGCGTGGATGCCTCCAAGGCCGTGACGCAAAACATCGCATCCGTCGAGGACTCGACGCTCAAGGTTTCCCGATCTGGAAGTGATGACGGTAAGGCAATTGACCGCTCGGTTACGGTTGAGCTGCCACGCCGTGTTGCCGAACATCTGAAGGGGATCAACGCGCACGTGGGCTCGGGTGATCTGAAGATTGCCGGTGTCATCTGTGATGGTTTTGACCTTTTCCTGGGTGCGGGAGATGTAGAGTTTACGGGCAGCGTGACTGATGCGCTCAGTGCTGAGGTCGGTTCGGGCGATGTGACGTTCGGGCTCTACCAGGCCCCCGCGAAGTCGATGGACGTAAGCGTGGACTCGGGCGATGTGGAGATGACGGTTCCGAACTCTACGGGCTTTAAGGCGAGCCTCACCGTGGGCAGCGGTGACTTCGAGAGCGATTTCCTTCCGCTTGGCTACGATGGCGAGACCATATTGAATCTTGAATTCGATAATGGCGATAAGTCTGCCACGTATCGTTTTAAGGTCGGTTCGGGCGACATGTCGTTTGATCCGGAGTGACATGCGGTTTTCGGAGATCGGTACATATAGGCATGCTCTTTGATGGAGGCACCGGGGCCGTGGTCGGCTTCGGCGCCTTTGCCTTTACAATGGGGGCATGGAACAGATTATCTTGAACATACTCGAGGCTCTGCGTCGCGGCGAGACTGTGGACGACAAAGCGCTCGTCAAACTGATACATGCCGAGGCGCGCCGCGAGGGTGCCGACAAACGCGATTTGGCCAAGCGCCGCCTGCTGCCGTTTTACCAGCGGGTTAAACGTGAGGAGCCGGCTCGGTGGGCTGCGTGGAATGTCGATTCCGATCTGGAACGTCAACTGCTGCAGGTGCTGCGTATGAAGCCGCGCCGAACGGCCTCGGGCGTGGCGACCATTACCGTCATCACCAAGCCCTGGCCATGCTCGGGCGATTGCCTGTTTTGCCCCAACGATCTGCGCATGCCCAAAAGCTATCTGCATGCCGAGCCGGCGTGCGCCCGTGCGGAGCAAAACAGCTTCGACCCGTATCTGCAGGTGAGCGCTCGCCTGACCGCGCTTTCGCAGATGGGTCATGCGACCGACAAGATAGAGCTCATTGTGCTCGGTGGCACCTGGAGCGACTATCCGGAAGGCTATCAGACATGGTTTATGTCGGAGCTTTTCCGTGCGCTCAATGACGATGCCGTCGCCGGCGTGGCGGCCAACCCCATGTTGGCGCGTCCGGGCATCAGCCGTACCGAGGCGGGGCGTCTGCTCGATGACGCTCCCGCCGATGCCCTGCCGCCTGTGGTAGCAGAGCAACGCGAGCGCTATCGGGCCGCCGGCATTGCGACAGACGAGGTCGAGCTTGCTGCCAGCGTTGCCGACGAGCAGGGGCGTGTGGATGCTGCCGTGGGCGGCTATAACCGTGCAGTGCGTCGTCTGTACGGCCCTGGTACGCCGTGGGGTGAGGTTGCCGAGTGGCAGACAGCAACGATGGAGGAGCTTGAGCGTCAGCAGCGCATCAATGAGACGGCGAAGCATCGCGTGGTGGGACTCGTTATCGAGACGCGCCCCGATGCCGTAACGCCGAAGGCCCTCACGCTTATCCGCCGCCTGGGCTGCACCAAGATCCAGATGGGTATTCAGAGTCTCGACCAACATTTGCTCGATATCAACGAGCGTCGTATTTCGGTGGCGCAGATCGAGCGGGCGTTTTCGCTTGCGCGCCTGTTTGGCTTTAAGATCCACGCGCATTTTATGCTTAACTTGCTGGACGCCACGCCCGAGGGGGACAAGCGCGACTACGAACGCTTTATGACCGAAGGGGCCTTTATGCCCGACGAGGTCAAGGTCTACCCGTGTGCGCTCATCGAGGACTCGCGTCTTGTGGGTTGCTATGAGCGCGGCGAGTGGCGCCCCTATACCGAGGAAGAGCTTCTCGACGTGCTGGCCGACGACATCGTGGTGACGCCGGCGTTCTGCCGTATCAGCCGCATGATCCGCGATTTTAGCTCCGATGACATCATGGTGGGCAACAAGAAGCCTAACCTGCGTCAGCTCGTTGAGAACCGCCTAGCTGCTCGGGGTGACGGTGCGACGGTGCGCGAGATTCGCTATCGCGAGATCAGCACGGCGGGTGCCGACTTGGATGAGCTATCTCTTGATGAGGAAGTGGCGTACGAGACGCCGGTGACGCACGAGCGCTTTTTGCAGTGGGTGACGCCGCAGGGCAAGATCGCGGGCTTTTTGCGGTTGTCGCTGCCCGACCGTTCGTTTGTTGCCGCGCATGCGGACGAGTTGCCGACGATGCCGGACGAGGCGATGATTCGCGAGGTGCACGTGTACGGCATGGCTGCGCGCGTGGGTGATCAAGGCCAGGCGGCGCAGCATCACGGGTTGGGGCGTTTGCTCGTAGAGCGTGCGTGCGAGATTGCCCGGGATGCGGGTTATACGCGCATCAACGTGATCAGCGCGATTGGTACGCGCGAGTACTATCGCCATTTGGGTTTTTACGATCATGGACTCTATCTGCAAAAGGAGCTCTAGATGAACAAGCCGAGTGTTTCTGCCGGCGTCGTTGCCGGCGTTGCTCTGGGAGCCGCGGCGCTTGGTGCGGCCGCTGTCGCTGTTCGTGCTGCCTGTCTACAGGTTGCGCGAACCCGCAATGGGTTGGCGCGTGTGAAGCGCGTGCACGACGAGGGCGGCGACGAAGTCCGTGTATTGGTGCAAGGCGGCGTCTACCAAAGCGCAAGCTACGTTGGCGAGCGTTGGGCAGAGCCCGTCTTTGCGTACTATCGTGCGTTTGACGATGTGTTTGAGGCCGAGGACGCAATGCGTGATGCTTACGGGCATGGTATCGACCGTATGCTCATGCTGGGCGGCGGCGGGTTTGCCTATCCCAAGTTTGCACTGTTGTCGCACGAGGGCATGCGCATGGACGTTATCGAGTATGACGGAGAGATTACGCGCCTGGCGCGCCGCTGGTTCTACCTAGACGAGCTGGAGCGCGCGGCGGGCGATCGCCTGCGGGTGATAACCGCTGAGGCTCGCTCGTATTTGGGTGTGACGAGCGTGGGCCATCGTCGCTACGACGTGGTCGTGAGCGATTGCTTTGGCGGTGCCGAGCCCGTACGCGAGCTGGCGACGGTTGAGGCATTGCGTTTGGTGCGGGGCAGCCTAAATGTCGGTGGCGTCTACGTTGCCAATATCGTGAGTGCAAACGAGGGGAGCGATGTGACGTTCCTGCGCGACTGTGCCGCCACGGCGCTTGAGGTGTTCGACCATGCTTGGGTGGTCCCATGTGGCGATGCAGAGTTCGGCGGCGAGGAGAATTATCTGCTCATCGCCAGCGACGGCGACTACGCCTTTGCCGAAGCTGTGCCCTTCGACACCGACTTCCTCGGTACCGTCCTTCACGACAAGTAAGTCTCCCCGTCCCAAAAAAGACTGGTCTTAGGCGTGGTCGCGCCAGCCGAGAACGCGCTGCTTCATGCCCTCTATGTCGAGCACGCCTTCGGCAAAGCCCTTGCGCACGAGCTCTTCGGGAACGTACTCGTCGTAGCGATCAAAGTAAGGCACCTCGCCGGGATAGACGAGCTCGATAGGATCGAAGTCCTTCTCGGCCTCGGCGGCGAGCACCTCAAAGAACGTCTCCTCGTCGGCCTTCATTTTAAACTGCATAAAGTACGGGCGTGACGGGTCGAGTCCGCGAAGGCCCAGCTCCGCGGCACATTTAATCTTGAGCATGCGCTCGAGCGCCAAAAAGGCGTAGCTTCCCAACCAGGGGAAGAGCGCCCAGGTGTCGCCTCCCAGGTTAATGAGCGGCTTGGTTCCCGCACCCGAAAGCTTGGCCGTATGGCGAGCCTGCGCCAAGCGGGCCCGCGCGTTACCCATAAGGTACGGATATGCCGCGTGCTCGTTGAGCGCCTTGCGCATACGCTCGAGTACGTGTGTATTGATGTCGCCGGGGCAGTCGCCAAAGTAGGCCGGCACCCGGCCCTTGACCTGCGTGGCAAAGACAGTGTGGCACTTCCAGTCCACTTCCTCGACAATCCAGCAGTGTCCGGCGATGGCGATGCGCTCACCGGGCGGGGGCGGATTAACAATCGTGCCCAGCTCGGCCGATTCGCTCCGGACGGTAAACTCCTCGTTTTCCTGGAACACGGCGTAGAACTTAAAGTTGTTGATGACGCGCTCGCCCGCGAGACCCACGATGAGCCCGCCACCTTCGGTGACCTGGATATGGTCGATCTTAATGAGGTGACGTAGCAGCACACGGTAATCGTCTGCCGAGACACGGTGGAAATAGCTGAGCGTGAGCACGCGCTGGGCAAGTTCGGCCGGCGTGAGCTCGCCGGTGCTGGCGAGGGTCGACATAGTCTGGTGATAGAGCAGACTGTAGGGGAGTCGATCGAGCTCGGGCGGCTCGACCCACTTTTCCTCGCGATAGAGTTGTACGAGCGCGATGCCCTGCAGGAGCTTCCACGGAATGGTCTCGGGCATCATCGTGCGCGGCTCGGGTTCCTCCTCGCGCATGACAAACCACATCTCGGGCGGAAGATCGCGGCGCCCCGTGCGGCCCATTCGCTGCAAAAAGGAGCTGACGGTAAACGGCGCGTCGATCTGAAACGCACGCTCCAGACGGCCGATATCGATACCGAGTTCCAGCGTGGAGGTGGTGACGGTTGTCTGTGCCTGCTCCTCGTCGCGCATGAGTTCCTCGGCCGTCTCGCGCAGCGATGCCGAAAGATTGCCATGGTGGATGAGAAAACGGTCGGGCTCGTGCCGGCTCTCGCAGTAGCTGCGCAGCATGGAGCACACGGCCTCTGCCTCCTCGCGCGAGTTGGCAAAGACCAGGCACTTGCGCCCGCGGGTGTGTTCAAAGATATAGCCCATGCCGGGATCGGCGTTTTCGGGCGCGGTGTCGGTGGGGTTGAGTAATGCCTGTTCGGGTGCTCGGGGGATGTCAACTTCGCCCTCGGGGCCCGAGGAAGTTCGGCGGTCCTTGGGTGTGGCCTCGCCCCGTGCCCGCTCACGACATTGACGGCGTTCCTCTTGTGTGAGCTGTCCGCTGTGACGCATGTCTTGGGCGCCGGCGGGCAGTGCCGCGGGTGCCGCCGCCTCGATGCGCTCGCACGCAAGCACTTCGGCCTCTTGAGGACCCATGCTCTCGAATTCCCGCTGCTGTGCCTGGGGACCCGAGTTGTAGAAGTGCTCCATGGAGATGCGCCACACGCGGCGCGGTTCCTCAAAACGGGGGATAACGCAGCCGCGTCCCGTTCCCTGTGAGAGAAAGGCGCCCGTGCGCTCGGGGTCGCCGATGGTAGCGGAAAGGCCAATGCGGCGAGGCTGTACGCCGGCCATGCGTGAGAGTCGCTCGATAAGGCAGAGCGTCTGCCCGCCACGGTCGCCGCGCATGAGCGAATGGACTTCGTCGATAACCACATAGCGCAGGTCGCAGAATATACGAGGGATCGCCATGTGCTTATGGATCAGGAGCGCCTCGAGTGACTCGGGCGTAATCTGCAAGATGCCGCTCGGTTTTTTGATGAGCTTAGCCTTGTGCGACTGCGAGATATCGCCATGCCAGTGCCAGACAGGGATATCGGCTTCTTCGCACAGGTCGTTGAGGCGGACGAATTGGTCGTTGATGAGCGCCTTGAGGGGGCCAATGTAGAGGGCGCCCACGCTTGCGGGCGGCCTCTCCCAAAACTCGGTCAGGATGGGAAAAAAGGCTGCCTCGGTTTTGCCGGAAGCCGTGGATGCCGTCAGAAGCACATTGTCTTGCGTGTTAAAGATGGCATCTGCCGCCGCAACCTGGATAGAGCGCAAGCTCTCCCAATCGTGGGAGTAGATGAAGTCTTGGATAAACGGGGCGTAGCGGTCAAAGGCGTTCACGGGGCCTCCTCTCAAAAACGAATCTCTCAACGCGGCTGGCAACGGCTTGCTGCATTACAGTCTCAACGTTCGCCCAGATAAAACCTGCCAAAATAAACCTGTCCCTTTTTGGCAGGTTAGATGGTGAATTCGGCGAAGTTACGGTCGCCGCCTGCGGTGCCGGTGTCGCCTGTTGCTGCTGCCGGCACCAGCGCGTCGCCGCCGACGCTTTGCAGCAGCTCGGCTACGTTGGCGTCGGGGTTCTGGCATAGGATGTCGAGCAGCTCGATAAAGTCGCGAATGACTTCACGCGGCGTCAGATGTGTGTCGGCTCCCACACGACCGAACTCGATCTTGAGGAAGTCCACCAAGTCGTTCTCGGTAAGCGTGGGCGTCCAGCCAAAGTAGCCGGCGTGAATTTGCATGAGTTTTTCGATCAGCACCAGCAGCTCCTCGTAGGTGAGTGGCTGCAGACGGATGATGGGCGCGAGCATGTCCTTAAGGTCCTCGCGTGCAAAGCGGCCTTGAGCGAGTCGGCTGCGCAGGGCCTCGTAGGAGAACACGCCGCGGCGGCGGTCTTCGATGGAGGTTGGCGTGCCGCCCATGATCATGCCCAGGTACTGCGCCTTGCCCTGGAGTGTGTCGTTGTACATGGTCAGGATCTTCTCGTAGTTGTACTGGCGCGTGATCGCGTTGGGAATCTTATACAGATTCACGAGCTCGTCGATGAGCACCAACATACCCTTGTAGCCGCTGCAGACCAAAAAACGCGCGATGAGCTTAACGTAGTCGTACCAGTCGTCATCGCTGATGATGGTCGAGGAGCCCAGCTCGGCGCGAGCCTCGCTCTTGGTACGGTATTCGCCGCGGATCCATTTGGTCACGCGGCTCATGGCTTCTTCGTCGCCCTCGGATACGGCCGTGCGATAGCGGCGGAGCATGCGGGTGAAGTCGAAGCCGTGGACCATTTCCTCGAGCGGGGCCAGTTGGGCATTGACGACCGACTCGTCGACGTCGGCGTACGAGGCGACCCAGCGATCAAGAATAAGGTTGAGCGCACCGCCCTCGGGGCGCGTCTTGGTCGATATATTGCGTATGAGCTCGCGGTAGGTGGCAAGGCCCTGCCCCTGCCCGCCCTGCAGACGGCGCTCGGGGGATAAGTCTGCATCGGCGACGACGAATCCCTCGCCCATGGCGTGCGTGCGGATGGTCTGGAGCAAAAAGCTCTTGCCGGCGCCGTAATGACCGACCAGAAAGCGGAAGCTCGCACCACCGTCGGCGATGAGACTCAGATCGGTGAGCAGGGCGCGGATCTCGACCTCGCGCCCTACGGTAATGTAGGGAAGGCCGATGCGCGGGACCACGCCGCCCTTGAGCGAGTTGAGAATGACGGCAGCGACGCGCTTGGGCACGCGGGGTGCTGTGGATGCGGTATCACTCATGGTCTAGGTATCCTCTCACGTCTGCTTCGTAGTCCTCAATAATCTGCGGCCCTGCCGCGCTAAATTCAATTACGGTGTCGCCCACCAGGTCAAAGAGCGCCTCGTTGATGGTATCGACGAGCATGTCCTCGCTCTGTCCCGACCTCTCCACTGCCGATGTCGCTTGCGCTGCGTTTTGCTCGAGCAGGGCGCGAAGGAAGGCATCTGCGGCGGGCGCGAGTTCGTTTGTGGCGTCAGCGGGCGCAGCAGCTGCGAACGCGGGCGTCGGCGCGAGAAGCGGTGCCACGACACCAAACTGTTCGGTGGATATGGTCGGCTCGTCGGTCAAGTCCTGCCGAATGGGTGCCACGACCGGTTCGACAATCGCGTCGGTTACGGGCTCGGCTTCCGGTTGCCCTGAGTCCGCTGCCTCGGCTTCTGCGGATGCGTCGTCCTCGCGCTCTTCGTCGATCAAAAGCGCTTCGCGCGTTTGCGCAGCGGCGCTCCGAATGTGCCCCAGCTGACTCAGATCGATATCGATCTTGACGGGCTGGTGTGCGGCGTCCCACGAGAGCCATGCCACAATCTCGTCATCGATAATCTTGGCCAGATATTTGGGGACCTTTTCTTCCTTAAGGGGATGGGCGGGGTCCAGCGCCAGGCGCAGGCGTTGGTCGCAGGCGCGCATCATTTCACCGAGCTTGCTGCTCTTTTGCCTACTACCATGGATACGCATACATTCCCAAAAGCCGTTTTGGCAACGGTAGATATGGATGGGATCCAGGCGGTATTCGCAGTCCTCGTGGCGCTCGGGCGCAAAGAATACGGCCGAGGCAAACATGGTGTAGGGTATGGCCGTCTCCTCCCCAAACAAGCTCGCTACGATGCCGGTCTTTCGGTGCGTGTCATAGTAGCGCGCCATGCGGACATACACGGCGCATGCCACGTGGCGCAGATCGCGGTGGTGGCTGCGGTCGAGCCGCGAGTTACTTAGGTTGTACGTGGAGAGGGCGTCGATGGCGGCTATGAGTCGCTCCTCGCGCACCTCATCGGGCGGAAGGGGGAGCGTGGGCTCGGAGGTTTTGCGACGCTTGGGGGTCTGGCCGGACGGTGCCTGTGCCGGTACAAGGTCTCGTGCCGCGCTTCGCAGCTCGATAAGGGCGTTATCGAGCATGACGGTTTTAGAGCCGCGAAGCAGCTTGGGGTCGAGCCCATGGAATACGGCGTAATCCTGCAACCACACGCGTGCAAACCGATCGATGCCGGGCTCGAAGGCGCGATAGACATTCCAAAAAGCCTTGATCTTGTTAAAACCATCGAGCGGATCATCTACGCCAATGCCGCAAATCAGCTCATAGAGATACAGAAAGGCAAAGGACGTAGACGTTTCCTCGACGGTTCCGCGGCGCACTTGGGCACGCCAGGTAAAGTAGCCGCGCAACTGCCGGTCGCTCATGGCGTTGTAGGTGGGAAAGTACGATTTAAAGGTGCCGTTGTAGGGACAGTCGTCCTCAAAATCGGCCATCAGCAAGCCTTGGCGGTAGAAAAGCTCGGCTTCCGAAAGCCAGCGACCTGCGCCGCCTTTGGGGTCATCCTGCCAGCGCGATATCTCGCGCATTTTACGGTACTGGTCGGGGAGGAAATTCTGCATCTGTCGGCCGGTTTTGAGAATCGGCTCGTCTGCGTAGACTTCATGTGAGAAGCGGGCAGACTGATGGGTCCGGGCCTCGGCCATAATGCGCTCGATGAGCATCTTGATGTCCTGGTCGGCCACCGCTCCTCCTCTCGAACGCAGCTACGGTGACCTCATATCATAGCACAGCATCAAACAGGTGTTCGAGATACTGCTGCGTTGATAGATTTAGAACAGGAGGGCGTAGATGACGGCGATGACGACGGAGGGAAGCATATTGGCCGTGCGGAAGGTCTGAGGACGGATGAGGTTGACGCCGACGCAGAAGATGAGCATGGAGCCTACGAGCGAAAGGCTGTTGAGGGCTGCTGTGGTCATGATGGGGGAGAGCGCGCCGGCAAACAACGTGATCGTCCCCTGGAACACGGCGACGGGCAGGGCGGAGAAAATGCAGCCGCGGCCAAGCGACGCCGTCATGGTGCAGACGATGATGCAGTCCAGCGCTCCCTTGAGGGCGAGCGTGGACCAGTCGCCGAGCAGGCCGTCCTGGATCGATCCCACGATAGCCATGGCACCGATGCAGACGGTCAGCGATGTCGAGACAAAAGCGTTGGTGAACTCGTTATCGCCCTCGCTGCCGGTTTTGCGCTTGAGCCATTCGCCAAGGTTCTCAATGGCGGCTTCCAAGTTGACGGCCTCGCCGATGAGCGAACCGAGCGCAAATGAGACGATGAGCATGGTGGTACCGGTGGTCGCTAGCGCCTTTCCATCGATGATGAGCATCTTTTGCATGGTGCCGCCCAGGCCGATAAACAGGACGCACAGCCCCGATGCTTTCATGAGCGTGTCTTGGATGCGCGGTGTAATGAAGCGGCCGCCCGCTAATCCTAAAAGACCACCCGCAACTAAAAGCACAACGTTGATGATTGTTCCCAAGCCCGGCATGAGCCCTCCTGTATTGATGCCAACGTGGCAATCGTAGCAGAACGAAATGCGAGGCACATCGCAACCCATCTAATACGTTATATAAGTGGTATTAGGAATGATGCGCAGCATTTAAGCCTCAGGTGGTTGTCGGGACATAGGGATAGTATTCAAAGCGCAGTGTCATAAGCCGCTGCGGGGATTCAATAGCCGCGGCGATGATATTGGCATCGCGGGCACGATCAAACCCTTCGAGTTCGATCTGATACGAGACGTCTTGCATAATGTCCAGACGTCGCCAGGCTAGAAGTGTGTCGCCATCGAATTCCAGGGTCTTGCTTCCGTTTGCGGCAACGGCGTATAGACGCAGCTTGGCGGTGGTTGCAGGGTCGACAACTGTGACCTTTTTAATTTCGTTTCGAGTATTCTTGGCGCCCAACAAGGTGAGCAGTGTTGGGGCCACGACCTCGCCCGATGGCAAAAAGACGACTTCGATGGATTCAGGAAATGCGATGATAGCCGACTTGCGGACGGGCTGATTGGCGGCGGCAACTTCGATGTTCGCAGCGTCGATGACCTCTGTGTGGTCGAGCGCGGCAAGCACGCAGCAGTTACCTTCATCGATCTCTTGAGGATCAGCAAGCCCCAGGCTGTCCGCGAGCTCGGGATCGTTTGGATCGGCAGCGGGCTCATTCGGTGCTTCGAAAGAAGCTGGGACGCTGTTTGTCGGCGACGGCGTGTCGCCCGCACCTGCTTCTTTATCCGCGCTCTCTTCTTGTATGGTTGCGTTGATGGGTTCGTCGTTTGAGGGGAGCGTCTTGGCGTCAAGCGCGGAGGGGAGAATTCCGATGGCTCCGGATCCGTTCCACTCCATTTCGAGAAGCGCCGGGTCGGCAAGAATGCGTTGCCTGCTTTGCGCGTGGGCATCGATTTCAATAGGGCCTGCCTCTATCCCTCGTGTAAGACTGAGTGATCCGGCTGGCTTCTCGAAATGAGCGTCTGTGTCTTTGGCGCTGACGGCGTAGAACAGCAGGGACGCTTCTCCCGCCGCGATGGCATCGGTGCCGGCTTTGGTCAGCCGCAACGATGCCGTGAATGAGAGGATGGGCTGCGCATCGTCTGCATTCGCGGCGGCGCAGCCCAGACATATACCGCTTCCTTTCTCGAAAAACGCACCGTCGAAGGCGACCTTCGCTCCGTTCACCGAGTCATCGACCGAAGCGATGTCGATGCGCAGCTCTAAATTGCATGGATCGCCATCTGCATCGAGCACAACCGAGCGCCACGTGCAGACGGCGCACCCCGCCTGGGAGCCGTTTGCCTTGTTCGAACGATTGATATCCACGACTATCGAGCCGTCCGTATTACGACGAAGGCATCCCGAGGTCGAGATTGCGGCCTGTGCGATCGAAAAACGCTTGCGCGCAATGGCGCTCGACGGATTTGGTGCGGAACTTAGGGCTGCTGGTAAGGAGTCTGCCATGACGGGAGTCGCCCAAGCGGCGACAGGCGTTCCGGTTGCGAGCGCGCCGCAGAGTGCGACGACGGGCAAAAGGTTCTTCGATGCCATGGGGTCTCCTTAGCTAATTTAGTGCGGCCTGTCCGTGTTTTGTTTCTGGCTGCGTTTGATGTGCAGACCGAGGCCGGCGGTTCCCGCGCCTGCTGCTGTGGCGCCTGCTGCCAAGAGCCATCGTCTGTCGCCTGTTTGCGCCAACGGTTCCTCGCGGTCGCCGCGGTCGAGCTCCGAGAGGTCGACCGTCACTTGCGTGGCGGCCTGCGCCTGTTCTTGCTGGGCAAAGGCCATGGCTGGCCCAAACGCTAGGATGCTGACGGCGGCGGCCAGGGCGACGGCCTTATGCCGTGTGCGCACCGGGCTCGACCGTCCAGGTAATCGTTGCGACCTGATCGCCTTCGCCGGTTACGTGGAAGATGTCGCGCGTGACGCGGGCGACGTTTCCGCTTGTCTTGAGCTTAATTTTGTCCGTGCCGCCGGCAATGCCCTGGTAGCCCATGTCGAAGGCTGCATTCTTGGAAAGATCGAGGCCCGTCCCTTGCGCGGCGGCGCTGGCGTTCTGGAGTGCGCCGTCGGGGCCGACCTTAAAGTCGATGGAGTTCTGTGCGGTTCCGGCCTTGGCGTCGGCGGCAATGGTCCAGGTGCTCATGGCGTCGATCTTCATGTTGGTGATATGGATGCCGTAGGCCGAATGATTGTCGATGGTGGTCGCGTCTTCTGAGGGGCCCTGAAGCGTGCCGTCGGCCTTGGCGACGAAGGGAATAACCGTCGGAACTTTGAACTCAACGTTGTCGATCTCGGTCCTGACCATTACCTTCGTGGTTCCAACGCGCCCGGCTGCCATAGCTGGCGTCGGGGCGGCGCCCATTGCGAGTGCGAGCGCGAGCCCTGCGCCCACGACGAGCGCTCTGGCTCCGTTCATGTTCCTGGTGATGTTCATGGCCGTTCCTTTCTATTCGCCGCGGGCCGTCCCCGCGATGATTGGACGAATGCTGGTGAATTGCATGCGGTGCCGCGTCGGCCGGAAGGCTAGTTCTCGGCTTGCTCAACCCGTACCTTGACACGTGTCGGATTGCCGTGGCTGTCGAGGGTCTTGACATCGAGTGCCTGGATCTCGATGTACGCCTCGCCTTCTTTGATGTCGCCGGCGGGGCACGTCTCGATTGTCTTGCCGGTCTCGACCACACCGGATTCGTACATGGTCTCGTCGTTTTGGATGACGCGGAATCGCTGGGGAAATTTATTGTTTTGGACGTTTTGCACGTTGACGCGCAGCTTGCCGTCCTCCTGCAGCTGAGCGACCGGCGCGACCGAAATCGTTATCATGTTGTCGCGGACGATGGCGTCGAGCTCATCTTGGATTTCCTGACGCGTTTTGCCCTCGGTCGTCGTAACCGAAGCGCCCGCCTCGGGTACGGGCTGCGACTGCCAAGCGTATAGTCCTACGGCGACAAGGGCGCAGACGATGGCCAGGCAGGCAACGATGAGCTTCTTGCGATGCCCCAGGTCTGCAAAGTGGGGTGGCTTCTTCGCGCTCATGCGGCATCCTTGGCGGTATAGATGCGCGCAAAAGTGAACGGGTCCGCTCCAAAGAGCATGTGAAGCATCAGACGGCGCGAGTAGACGAGTTCTTCGAAGTCGGGAGGGAGCTCGATGTCGTGGATATGCGCGATGTGGTGGGCGAGCGCCGAGAACGACTCGGGGTCGCAGATCACATCGGTGGTAACGTGGTAGACCGTCGTATCGGGGAATGCCTTTTCGTCGAAAGGTAGGAGATGGGGATCGTCGTCGACTTCGATGGCGATGCCGTACTGGGGCCAGTAATATGCCATGGGAACCTCCCTGCTTCTGGGCCAAAACTACTATCGGTTTGGCTGTCGACGCCGACCGTATCAGCCGCTACTTGACCAATTTCTGACCAAATGCTTGACGGATTGGCGTCTCCGCAGGTAAAAGGCGGCAAAAAATACTCCAACTTTTTTCGAGCGACAATCGCGCGGTCGGTGACGGCGGGGCCATATGTGTCAAAAGCATCGTCTGCCGAGGAAATCCAGCCGCTCGTCGAATTGCACGAACGTAAAAATCGCCAATTATGGAGACGGTCTCGAACACGTCGATGAAACGATGCAGTAACATCTCCCTGCAAACACTGTAGTTAGCTAAAGGGGAGTTCGCGTGTCTGCAACCATCAAACCCTTCACCGACGAGTCCGAAGAGTATGGCCGCGATGAATCTCGCGCATCGGGCGAAGCATCGAGCATCTCGTTTCCGACAACGGAAAACGAGGTCCGTGCCATTTTGGAAAAGCTCCATGCCGAGCGTGTCCCGGTAACGGTTCAGGGCGCCCGAACCGGCCTTGCCGCCGGTGCCGTGCCCCACGGCGGGCATATCCTCAATACTTCCCGTATGAATCGCTACTTGGGCCTTCGCCGCGATGAACAAGGCCAATTTCTGCTGCGCGTGGAGCCGGGCGTTGTGCTCTCGGAGCTGCGCAAGCAGCTGAGCAAGAAGGTGCTGCCGACCGCTGGTTGGGACCAGGCATCGCTTGAGGCCTACTATGAGTTTCAAGAAGCCCCCGAGCAGTTCTTTCCCACCGATCCCACCGAGACGTCTGCCTGTCTGGGCGGCATGGCGGCATGTAACGCCTCCGGTGCCCGCAGCTACGCCTACGGCCCCATGCGCCCGCATATCACGGGACTCCACGTCGCGCTGGCTGATGGCGATTTGCTTGAGCTTCAGCGCGGCGAGGCTTTTGCCCAGGGCCGCCACCTGTCGCTCGTGACGGCAGCGGGCCGTGCACTCGAGCTCGACCTTCCCGACTACACCATGCCCAAGACCAAAAATGCTTCGGGCTATTTCGTTGCTGACGATATGGATGCCATCGAATTGTTTATCGGTGCGTGTGGCACAATCGGCGTCATCACCGAGCTCGAGATTGCCCTGCAGGCGGCACCTGCGGTCGTTTGGGGCGTGAGCTGTTTCTTTGACAGCGAAGACAAGGCCGTGTCCTTCACCGATTCCGTGCGTCCCGTCCTGTCCCATGCGGCTGCCATCGAGTACTTCGACGCTGGCGCCCTGGATATTCTACGTCGCCAGCGCGAGCAGTCGACGGCGTTTGCCTCGCTGCCGGCGCTCGAGAAAGAGGCCAAGGTCTGTGTCTACGTGGAGCTCGACTGCGATGACGAGCCCCAGGCGACCGAGGAACTGTACCACCTGGGATGGGTGCTCAAGTTTACGGGTGGCCGCGACGATGCGACATGGGTCGCGCGCACCGAGGTTGATCGCGAGTGCCAGCGGCTCTTCCGCCATGCGGTCCCCGAGAGCGTCAATATGCTTATCGACGAGCGCCGCCGCACGGACCCCACCATCACCAAACTGGGTTCGGACATGTCGGTGCCCAATGCGCGCCTTGCCGATGTCGTGGCCCTCTATCGCCGCACACTGGCCGAAAGCGGGCTTGAATCTGCTGCCTGGGGGCACATCGGTAACAACCATCTGCACGTGAACATCCTGCCGCGCGATGCACAGGACTACCGTCGCGGTGGCGAGCTGTTTGCCCAGTGGGCTGCGGAGCTAACGGCTATGGGCGGTGCCGTTTCTGCCGAGCACGGCGTCGGCAAGATCAAGGCGGGCTTCTTAGAGACGATGTACGGTCACGAGGCCATGGTCGAGTCGGCGCGGCTCAAGCTCCAGCTCGATCCCGACGGGCAGCTGGGTCGCGGCAACCTGTTTTCGGAGAAGCTCTTGGATGAGCTTGTCCAGAAAGGGGGCGCGTGAAGATGAGCGATTTCCATATGGTGGTGTGCGTCAAGGCCGTGCCGGGCAGCACCGAGGTCAAGATGGACCCCAAGACCAATACCATCGTGCGCGATGGCAAGCAGGCAGTCATTAATCCCTTTGATGCGAGCGCTTTGGAATGCGCGCTGGCGCTGAAGGACGACTTTATCGGCTTTGGCATGGATGTGCGCGTGACGGTGGTGTCGATGGGCATCCCCGCGACCGAGTCGCTGCTGCGCGACTGCATCGCCCGAGGCGCCGACGACGCGCTGCTGCTGACCGATCGCGCCTTTGCAGGTGCCGATACCCTGGCGACCACCTATGCTCTCAAATGCGGCATCGAGGCGCTCGACGAGGACTTCGACCTGCTAATCTGCGGCAAGATGGCGGTGGATGGCGATACGGCCCAGATTGGTCCCGAGCTTGCCGGTGCCTTTGAGATTCCCTGCGTGACCGACGTGAGCTGCGTGCAAAGCGCGGGCTTTACGACGTGTGGCTCGCTGGCGCTCGTTCATGGATGCGATGCCGGCGAGGAGACGGTGTACCTGGAGATGCCGTGCGCGATGACGACTGCCAAGGAGATTGGCCAGTTGCGTATGCCGAGTATTGCCGGTATTCGCGCGGCAGAGGAGGCGGACGTGCGCGTGGTCAGTGCCGCCGACGCGAACGCCGATCCCTCGCGTTGTGGCCTTGCCGGATCACCGACGCAGGTCGTGCGCTCGTTTGTGCCCGACCGTGATCAAACGTGCGAGGCCGTTGAGGGAACGGCGTCCGAGCAGGCGGTAAAACTTGCCAAGATTATCGAGGGGATGGCATAGATGAGCGGACTGATTATCGATAGCGAAGCCTGTATCGGCTGCGGTCGCTGCGTTCGCGCCTGTGTCTCGGGCGGCATCGTAGTGGAAGGCGAGCGACCCAACCGATGCGCCCGCGTAACTGACGGCTGCATCCTATGCGGTGGGTGCGTCGACGCCTGCCCTGTCAACGCTATCTCGATCGAGCGTGACGAGGCTGCTGGTGCGGTGGACCTCGATGCATATCGAGACATTTGGGTATTCGCGCAGACCGACGAGCGCGATGCGGTGGCTCCCGTTGCCTATGAGCTTATGGGCAAGGGCCGCGAGCTTGCCGATGCTCGCGGCTGCCGTTTGGTGGCACTGGTCGGTATGGGCCCCCGAGGGTTCTCTCGGTGACCTGGAGCATCTGGTTTGCGCGGGCGCCGACGAAGTCCTGGCCTGTCGCGACGAGCGCCTGCGCCAAAACGATGCGGAGGTCTACGCCCACTTGATCTGCGATTTGGTAGCCGAACGCAAACCCGAGGCCATTCTATACGGCGCGACCGCTTTTGGTCGAGAACTTGCACCCGGCGTTGCCGTGCGTTTGCAGACGGGCCTTACGGCTGACTGCACCGTGCTTTCGATGGATGCGGAGACGGGACTGCTGCAGCAGACGCGTCCGGCGTTTGGCGGCAACCTGATGGCCACCATCGTCTGCCCCAATCATCGTCCCCAGATGGCAACGGTTCGTCCCGGCATCTTTAAGGCGCCCGACTTTGACTACGGCCGCTCCGGCACGATCACCCAGATATCGCTTGCGGATGATGCTAAGGCTCGTGTCGAGATCTCGATTCCCGCCGAGGAGTGGGGGCAGCAGGCCTCGATCGCCGATGCCGAGCGCTTGGTCGTGGTGGGCCGCGGCATTGGCTCCAAGAAGAATCTGCCGCTGATGCGAAGGCTCGCCGAGGCTCTGGGAGCCGAGCTTGGTTGCACGCGACCTGTCGTGGAGGCCGGCTGGTTGGAGTATCGCCATCAGATTGGCCAGACCGGCGTATCGGTTTCGCCCAAGCTTCTCGTGAGTATCGGTGTTTCGGGCGCCATCCAGCATCTTGCCGGCATCGGTGGGGCGGAGTGCATTATCGCCATCAACGAGGACCCGGATGCCCCCATTTTTGGTGCTGCCCAGTACAAGGTTGTTGGGGACGCCGTCGAGGTCGTCGAGGAGCTGCTGGCCCAGCTTGAGCGCTAGGCGCGCGCCAGCCAGTCGCGCATCTCGTCCTTTAGGCGGCTCCAGGTTGCCTGCGTGGCGGGGTCGGTAAAGGGCCGCGTAATGCCAAAGGGCGCGTCGAGCAGGCGGTGGATATCGCCCTGTTCGCGCGCCAGCGCGCGGCTTGCTGGATAGACGAGCTCAAACATAAAGCAGATGAGTCCCACCAGGTAGTCTGCGGGCTCGTTGCGTTCATCGCGTGCGACGCAGCGGTGCTCGTCAAAGGCGGCAAGTGTCGGCGACGAGAAACGGCTGCCGAGAAACGTCTTCTCGTCCACCTTGAGGATGGTGTCGACGGTGCTGTCGGCGATGGTGCGCATAATGTCGATCTTGTCACCATCGCGCACGATATCGCAGAAGCTTCGCGTGCGCACGTCGAGCTGCGCGGGTAGACGGAAATCGCTGTGATAGGCAATGCTCGCTCGGATGAGCTCATCTTCTGCCGGGTCATCGATAAAGTCGCGGATGCTCGTTACGGCGGGTGCATCGGCGGGATTCTCGCCAAAGAGGACCTCGATGCCCAGCGCCGCATGGCTCATGCTCTCGGCGTCCTTAAAGGTGTCCCAGCGTCGTAGCTGCTCGAAGCGGCCCATATCGTGTAGCAGGCCGCAAAGCCATGCCAGGTCAATATCTTCTGACGACCAGCCCTGCTCGCGCGCTACGGCATCGCATGCCTCGGCCACGTGGTATGTATGCTCGATTTTGAGTGCGATGCGTGGGTTGGTGGCGTCGTAGGCATCGGTGTAGCTTTTGAAGGCCGCGCGCGCCCGGTCTCGATCGATAGCTGTCATAATGACTTCCTAAAAAGTTGTGTCTTTCGATCCGGTGGCAATTGTAGGTGAACTCGGTTGCTGTCGGATGATGATTCTGCCGTGTCGCTACATGCGGCTCGGAGGCCTTGTCAGGATGAGAAGCGTATGGTGCTCAAAATCGTTAGAACCGTCTGGCCAGTGATGCTTACCTATGTTGCAATAGGCGCGCCGTGCGGAATGATCATGGGGCAGACGGGAATGGAGCCCTGGATGGTCTTTGCCCTGAGCAGCACGTTTGTGACGGGCAGCGGGCAGTTTATGATCTGCAATCTATGGCTGGCGGGCGTACCGGCACCTTCGATTATCGCGAGCGTTGCCGCCATCTCCTCGCGTTTTGCGCTTTACTCGGCATCGATCGCGCCGCATCTGACGGGTGCCTCGAAGCGTCAGACGCTGGCTGTTGCCGCGACACTTACCGAGGAGGCATATGGCATCTCGCTTGCCAAGTTGGTTGAAGGGGAGGATTGGGGCCCGCGCGAGTCCTTTGTGCTCAACGTGATCCTCATCGCAACATGGGGCGTTTCGTGTACGATGGGCGCCATCGTCGGCACCGTTGTCGATGTTCCCACCGCCATTGCAGCCTTTGTCTGCACCTCGCTCTTTATCTGCCTGCTCTTTTCGCAGCGGCTGTCGCGCGGCAACGTTGTCGCGGCGGTTTCGGGCGCGGTGTCCGTCGCCGTATGCAAGTTCTTGGGCCTCACGAATATTGCCGTGCCGGCAAGCGTCGTGGTCGGCATTGCCATTGCGCTGGCGTGCGATGCTGTATTTGACGGAAGAGGTGCCCGCGATGCCCGTTAACGAGTTCTTGGTTCTGTGGCTGTCGTCGTGGGCTGCTATCGCGTTCTTTCGAATCGCGCCGGCGTTCGCCTTGCGCGGGCGGACCCTGTCGCCCCGCATTACCGAGGCCCTGGGCTTTATCCCGCCCGCTGCCTTTGCCGCGCTGGTCGCCAACGACTTGGTGAACCCCGGCGCGTTCGACGCGGGACTCTGGCCTGCCTTGGTTCCCTGGATTGCGACCGCCGGCGTCGTGGCGGTGGCAATCAAGACAAAGTCGATGTTGTGGTGCTGCGTTTCGGGCATCGTGTTCTATATCGTTTTGAGCCTCGTATAGGAGCAGGACGCGTTATCGTCCCGGCCTAACGAATCGAATTTCTCACCGAGGCGGTCTGCTTCTTCTGGTACCATGGTCAAACTTTACTGTAGTAAAGCGTGACGTGGGCTTTTGTTCTGCGTCAGCGGAAATGGGGGTTTCATGGCACAGGAAGCGACCGCCAACGAGCAAAAGAAATTCAAGGTCCCGCGCATCCCGGGCGACATCATGATCTATCCGATGATCGTCGGTCTTTTGCTCAACACCTTCTGCCCGCAGGTTTTTGAGATCGGCGGCTTCTTTGCGGCTGCCTGCCGCGGTGGCTCCAATACCATCGTCGCCGCGATCCTGCTGTTTGTGGGCGCCGGCATCAGCTTTAAGTCCACGCCGGGCGCCATCAAGACCGGTATCGTCGTGCTGATTCCCAAGCTGGTCGTCGCAGCGGCTCTCGGCCTAGGCGTGGCATATTTCTTTAACGACAACTTCCTGGGTCTGAGCTCCGTGTCTATCATCGGCGGCATTACGTTTTGCAACATGGCGCTCTATGCGGGCATCATGGGCGAGTTCGGCGATGAGTCCGAGCAGGGCGCCGTCGGTATCCTGTTCTTTACGGCCGGCCCCGCCGTCACGATGATCATCCTTGGTGTTTCGGGTCTTGCCAACATCCCTGTCGGTACTATCATCGGCTCCATTTTGCCGCTCGTTATCGGCATGGTTCTGGGCAACCTGTTCCCGTTTATCAAGAACCTGCTAGTTTCCGGTGCCAACCCTGCGATTGCCGTCATTGGATTTCAGCTTGGCGCGTCCATGAGCCTGTCGAGCTTTATCACCGGCGGTATTTTCGGCATCTTGCTGGGCCTTGTCACGCTGTTTGTCGTCGGTCCCATCACCTTTGCGTTCGAGCGCCTGTGCGGTGGTAACGGCAAGGCTGCCGTGGCTTGTTCCACCATCGCCGGCACGGCTATGACCACGCCGGTTGCTCTCGCCGAGGTCGCGCCGCGCTACGCCGAGCTTGCGCCCACCGCGTACGCCCAGATCGCCACTGCCGTTATCATCACGGCAATCATGGCTCCGATTCTGACCGGCTGGGTCGACAAGAAGTTCTGCCAGGGCAAGGAGGACCTGTCGCCTGCCGGTGTCGAGGCCATCGAGGAGGCCGTCGCGACCGACATCGATGGCGAGTAGCAATCGCTATCAATCAATAATGCCGGCGTGCAATTCGTGCCGTCCGAGCGCCCGAACAGAAACTGTTTTGCAGTGATGTTCGAGCGCTCTGCTATGATTCCCTTTACCCCTGCGGAGTAAAGGGGTGTTTATTGCCCTGATTCGAATTGGGCGATTCTGGCCATTCGGATATTGAAGGGATGGCGTCTAGTGGTTAAGGCACTCAAGATTGAGATATTCCTGCTATGCATGATTGTTCTTATCGGGCTTGCCGTGCGAAGTCGTCGCTCCTTGTTCTCGAGCACCCTGCAACTATTGTTTAGCATGCTTGGCTACACCTCTGCCGCGTACGTATTATTCGATATGATCTGGACGCTTTCGGATGGTGCGGACGGCACGTTGGGCATTGCTGCCAACTGGATTTCCAACGCGGTTTCGT
Source organism: Collinsella sp. (assembly GCA_048201895.1). Classification (GTDB taxonomy): domain Bacteria; phylum Actinomycetota; class Coriobacteriia; order Coriobacteriales; family Coriobacteriaceae; genus Collinsella. The sequence continues at coordinate 64,579 of DBFBGO010000007.1, forward strand.
TTCCGCTCTTTGCCATCGCATGTCTCATTTGGTTTATCTATTCCGAGACGATGCAGGGCTCTCGCCTTGTGACCTCGCGCTATAGGGTGGTGCTTGTAACGTTGCCTACGGCTCTGGTGGTCGTGCTGGCGTTTACCAGTTACTGGACGCACGCCCTGTTCTATATCGATACGCAGGGCGTGTATCGTCGCGGCTTTGCTTATATGATCCAGCCCATTGTCAGCTACTGTTACGTTATACATGCGTCCCTGCATGCGTTTGTGCAATCTTGCAGGGTCGAGAGCCTGCAGACGAAGGCTATCTATCGAACCTTGGCATTTTTCGCCATTCCGGCCCTGGTGGGCGGTACCTTTCAGCTCGTATACTCGGTGCCCGGCCTTTGTGTCGGCATAATGATTAGCATGTTGCTGCTCTACATCATCTGCCAGGAGCAGCTTATCTCGACCGACCCGTTGACTGGCCTCAACAATCGCAACCGTTTTGAGACCTATATCCTGTCACTCTTCTCAAATGTGGATCAGGCCGAAGATGTGTATCTTCTCATGATGGACGCCGACGGCTTTAAGCAGATTAACGATCGCTATGGACATGTGGAGGGCGACCATGCTCTTCAGGTTATATCCGCTGCGCTCAAAGAGGTCTGCTCGGCGTCTGGTGGCTTTATCGCACGCTACGGTGGCGATGAGTTCGTGGTGCTCCAAAAGGCAGTGACGGAACAGGATATCATGTATCTGTGCGCGACAATCAACGACGAGCTCGCGTATGACGAGGTGCCGTATGCATTGCGGATGTCCATCGGTTACGCGCGGGTCGGCGACAGTGTTGATACCTGGCAAGACTTACTTCGCGCTGCCGATGCGGAGCTCTACCGCGTCAAGGCCGAGAAAAAGAAAGCCGGCGTTCAGATACGCTAGAAAAAGGGGCACACGACCGTTGCGATGGTCGTGCGCCCCTTTTGCGTCTGTGGGGGCCACCGGCCATAATGCCCAGGCGCGGTGCGGCAAGACGGGCGTCTGCCGCCGCGACTCGGTACGAAATCAACGAGAACCAGTGTGCTCCATTAGGCTAAAGTATGCGAATGCCCTCCCTAAAAAGGTGAGCTCGCTAGGCTTTTTTGGGTTTGTTGACGATGATGATGCCGCCGCAGACCAACAGCAGGGCAACGATGACGGTAACGGGGCTCGTGCCCGCGCCTTCGCCGAGCAGCAGCGCGCTCAGCAGCACACCAAAGACGGGGTTCATAAACCCAAAGACCGAGACGCGGCTGACGGGGTTGGCGGCAAGCAGGCGCGACCACAGCGAGTAGGCGACCGCGGAGATAAGCGCCATGTAGATGATGAGCGCGATGGCGGGGGCAATCGCCGTGGGGGAGAGCGCGCCACCTATCAAAAAGCCGATGGCGGTGAGGACCAGACCGCCGACCAAGAACTGCCACCCGGCAAGCAAGACGCCGTCGTGCTCGCGCGAGAAGATGCCGATCAGACAGGTCGAAAGGGCACCCGCGACGGTGGAGGCCAGGATAAAGCCCTCGCCGTCGAGCGTAAAGCCAAAGGTGCCGTCCGCGCCCGAAAGGTTGACGAGCGCGACACCGGCAAAGCCCAGTACGCAGCCGAGCACTTTGGCCGCATCGAGCTTTTCGGTGCGAAACGCCAGGGCGGCAAAGAGGATGGCTAGGAAGTTGGCGCTGGCCTCGATGATGGAGCTCGACATGGCGCTGGCGCGCGAGAGGCCCAGATAGAAAAAGAAGTACTGACCGATGGTCTGAAAGAGCGACAAGATAAAGATGGGCTTGATATCGCGTGCCTGTGGGACGAGCGGGCGGCGCTGGGCCGCACTCATACCGGCGATAACCAGGATACCGGCAAGCGTGAAGCGCAAACCTGCAAAGAGCAGTTGCGAGGCGCTATCGTGCGCCGGGATACCAAAGAGTGCGTAGCCGATTTTGATGCAGGGAAAGGCCGATCCCCAGAGTGCACAGCAAACAAGACAGCCCAGGATAAGTCCGGGCAGGGTGGCGAGATACGGCTTGCGGCTTTCCATGATGTCCTTCTCCTATACGCGCAAAGCAAAAAAGAACCCGCCACCGGGGGTGCCGGTGGCGGGTGTTGTTACCCGAGGGGATTGTACCCGATGGAAACGTATTAAGCGAAGTAGGCTACGCCGCTCTCAAAGATCGGCATGAATTTGTCGCCGGGGACATGCTCGGGCACGTTGCAGTACAGGTTGTCGCCGCGACGCTCGGCATGGCCCATCTTGCCCAGGACACGGCCGTCGGGGCTCGTGATGCCCTCGATGGCGAGTGCGGAGCCGTTGGGATTGACGGAAAGGTCCATGCTGGGCTTGCCGTTCTCGCCCACGTACTGCGTGGCGACCTGGCCGTTGGCGATCAGCTGGGCGAGCACTTCGTCATTGGCGACAAAGCGGCCCTCGCCGTGGCTGATGGCGACGGTATAGGGGTCGTCCAGGCTGCACTGCGACAGCCACGGGGACAAGTTGGACGAGATGCGGGTGCGCACCAGACGGCTCTGGTGGCGACCGATGGTGTTGAACGTCAACGTGGGCGCATTGGGCGTGGCGTCGACGATGTCGCCGTAGGGCACCAGGCCGAGCTTGATCAGGGCCTGGAAGCCGTTGCAGATGCCCAGCATCAGGCCATCGCGGGCCTTGAGCAGGTCGCGGACTGCCTCGGTGACCTCGGGAGCGCGGAAGAACGCCGTGATGAACTTGGCAGAGCCGTCGGGCTCGTCGCCGCCCGAGAAGCCGCCGGGGATCATAACGATCTGGCTTGCACGGATGCGGCGGGCAAGCTCGTGGGTGCTCTCGGCGACGGCCTCGGGCGTGAGGTTGTTGATCACGAAGGTGTCGGCCTCGGCACCGGCGGCACGGAAGGCGTGGGCGCTGTCGTACTCGCAGTTGTTGCCGGGGAACACGGGGATGATCACGCGCGGGCGGGCGATCTTGGCGCCGCCGTACACGTGGATATCCTTGGCGCGGAAGTCGATGGTCTCGACCTCGGGGGTCTCGCCGGCGCTGCGGTAGGCGAAGACGCCCTCGATGCCGCTCTCCCAGGCCTCCTGGAGCTCGGCGAGCTCGATGACCTCGGAGCCGGTGTCGATGACATAGCCCTCGACGGTGGTGCCCAGGGGCTCGACGACAACGCCGTCGGCGACCTCGGGCAGCTCGGCGTCCTCGGCGAGCTCGACGATAAAGCTGCCGTAGAGCGGGGTGAAGAGGCTCTCCACGTCTACATCCTCGGCAAGCTCGATACCGATCCGGTTGCCGACGCACATCTTAAAGAGGCTCTCGGCGCCGCAGCCGTAGCCGGGCGTGGATATGGCCAGGGCGTTGCCGGTAGCAGTGAGCGCCTCGACGGCGTCAAACGCGGCGAGCAACTGCTGGGCGTCGGGACGGTAGTCCTCGCCATAGGTGGCGGGGGCGATGCGGACGACGCGGTGCGTGAGGCCCTTGAACTCGGGCGAGACGGCGCGGGCGGCCTTGCCCACGGCGACGGCGAAGCTGATCAGGGTCGGCGGAACGTTGAGCTCGCCGGTCTCGTCCTCAAACGAACCGCTCATGGAGTCCTTGCCGCCGATGGCGCCGGCACCCAGGTCGACTTGGGCCATGAGGGCGCCCAGGACGGCTGCCGTGGGCTTGCCCCAGCGCTCGGCCTCGGTGCGCAGACGCTCGAAGTACTCCTGGAAGGAGAGATAGGCACGCTTGTGCTCAAAGCCGGCAGCCACGAGCTTGGCGATGGACTCGACCACGGACAGGTAGGCGCCCGCAAACTGGTCGGCCTCCATCAGATAGGGGTTGAAGCCCCATGCCATGGCGCTCGCCGTGGTGGTCTCGCCGTCCACGGGGAACTTGGCGACCATGGCAGAGCTCGGGGTGAGCTGCGTCTTGCCGCCAAAGGGCATGAGCACGGTCGCGGCACCGATGGTGGAGTCAAAGCGCTCGGAAAGGCCCTTGTTGGAGGCGACGTTGAGGTCGGCGACAAGCGATGTCATGCGCTCGGCAAGCGTGGTGCCGGCCCAGCTGGGCTGCCACACGCTGCGGGCACAGACGTGGGCGACCTGGTGCTTGGGCGCACCGTTGGAGTTGAGGAACTCGCGGGACAGATCGACGATGGCGACGCCGTTCCAGGCCATGCGCATGCGCGGCTCGGCGGTAACCTCGGCGATAACGGTTGCCTCCAGGTTCTCCTCGGCGGCGTAGCCCATGAACTCCTCGACGTCACCGTCGGCGACGGCGCAGGCCATGCGCTCCTGGGACTCGGAAATGGCGAGCTCGGTGCCGTCAAGACCGTCGTACTTCTTGGTCACGGTATCAAGGTCGACATACAGGCCGTCGGCAAGCTCGCCTACGGCGACCGAGACGCCGCCTGCGCCAAAGTCGTTGCAGCGCTTGATCAGACGGCAGGCATCGCCGCGGCGGAACAGACGCTGCAGCTTGCGCTCGACCGGGGCGTTGCCCTTCTGGACCTCGGCACCCGAGGTTTCGATGGACTCGGTGTTCTGGGTCTTGGAGGAGCCAGTGGCACCACCGATGCCGTCACGGCCGGTGCGGCCGCCCAGCAGGATGATCTTGTCGGTGGGGGCGGGGCACTCGCGACGCACGTGGTTTGCCGGGGTAGCGCCCACGACGGCGCCGACCTCCATGCGCTTGGCCACGTAGCCGGGGTGATAGAGCTCGTTGACCTGGCCGGTGGCAAGGCCGATCTGGTTGCCGTAGCTGGAGTAGCCGGCGGCGGCGGTGGTTACGAGCTTGCGCTGCGGCAGCTTGCCCTCGAGCGTCTCGGACACGGGGACGGTGGGGTCGCCGGCGCCGGTGACGCGCATGGCCTGGTACACGTAGCTGCGGCCCGACAGCGGGTCGCGGATGGCACCGCCCACGCAGGTGGCGGCACCGCCGAAGGGCTCGATCTCGGTCGGGTGGTTGTGGGTCTCGTTCTTAAACAGGAACAGCCAGTCTTGGTCCTCGCCATCGACATCGACCTTCACCTTGACGGTGCAGGCGTTGATCTCCTCGGATTCGTCGACATCGGTCATGACTCCGGTCTTCTTGAGGTACTTGGCGCCGATGGTGCCCATGTCCATGAGGCAGACGGGCTTGGCGTCGCGACCGAGCTCGTGGCGCATCTCCATGTAGCGGTCGAAGGCCTGCTGCACCACGGCGTCATCGATCGTCACGTCATCCAGGACGGTGCCGAAGGTGGTGTGGCGGCAGTGGTCGGACCAGTAGGTGTCGATCACGCGGATCTCGGTGATGGTGGGGTCGCGATCCTCATCGCGGAAGTACTGCTGACAGAAGGCGATGTCCGCCTCGTCCATGGCAAGGCCGCGATCGGCGATAAAGGCGGTAAGACCGGCCTCGTCGAGCTCGCGGAAACCGTCGAGCACTTCGACAGGCTGCGGCTCGGGTGTCTCAATGTGCAACGTCTCGGGCAGGTCGAGCGAGGCGATGCGCGCCTCGACGGGATTCACCACGTAGTGCTTGATGGCCTCGATGGCGGCTTCGTCCAGAGTGCCCGAGATCATATAGACCTTGGCGGAGCGCACGGCGGGGCGCTCGCCCTGGCTGATGAGCTGTACGCACTCGCTGGCGGAGTCGGCGCGCTGGTCAAACTGGCCAGGCAGGAATTCGACGGCAAAGACGGCACCATCGCTTGCGGGGAGTTCGTCGTAGGTCACATCGACCTGGGGCTCGCTAAAGACGGTCGGCACGCAGGAGCGGAAAAGCTCCTCGTCGATGCCCTCGACGTCGTAGCGATTGATGATCCTCAGGGCCTCGATGCCCTTGATGCCGAGAATTTCGGTCAGCTCGCCCTTGAGCTGCTGAGCCTCGACGTCGAACCCGGGTTTCTTCTCCACGTAGATACGAGAGACCATTGGTTCCTGCCTTCCTGATCGGTTGGGCGTACGGTACGGTATGCGGCAGCGGTCGGTTTACGGGGCAAGCCTCGGGTCGCCTTGAGCCACATGTTTGTAAACGTCACTATGATACGACAGCTCGCGGCGCGTTGAGGACGGCGAGGGTGCTACAGTGAAGCGCAAACAAGAGAAAGGCATCACATGGCATTCGTTTCGCTCGCCATCATCGCACTCGTGGCCTTTGCAAGCCCCTTCATCGCCTCGGCGATTCCCGGAAAACCCGTTCCCGAGACGGTCTTTTTGCTCGTGCTCGGCGCGGTGCTGGGACCCCATATGCTCGGCGTCATCCATGTAGATGCTGAGGTCTCGCTTGTGTCCGAGCTGGGCCTGGCCTTCTTGTTCCTGCTTGCCGGCTTCGAGATCGACCCCAAGAGCATCACGGGCGTCGAGGGGCGCTACGGCTTGGCGACGTGGGTCGTCACGTTTGGTATCGCCTGGCTTGCCGTGCGCTTTACCCCGTGGTTCTCAGTCAGTCATTTCGACGGTATCGCCGTGACGCTTGCCCTCACTTCGACGGCGCTCGGTACGCTCGTGCCCATCATGCGTGAGCGCTCGCTCACCGGCACGCGCGTGGGCGACTCGATTCTCGCGTATGGCACTTGGGGCGAGCTCGGTCCCGTGCTCGCCATGTCGGTGCTGTTGTCTGCCCGCACTGGCATCCAAACGCTCGTTATCCTTGGCCTGTTTGCGGTGGTTTGCGTGTTGCTGGCCGTGGTCCCGAGCCGCTCCAAGCGCGTCGGCAGCCGCTTCTTTGCGTTTGTTGAGGAGCGCGCCGATACCACGTCGCAGACCTTCGTGCGCCTGACGGTGCTTATCCTGGTCACGCTCGTGGCGTTCTCGGCTGTCTTTGATCTCGACATCGTGTTGGGTTCTTTTGCCGCCGGCTTTGTCCTGCGCTATATCATCCCCGAGGGTAACCATACGCTCGAGACCAAGCTCGACGGCCTGGCCTACGGCTTTTTGATTCCGGTGTTCTTTACCGTATCGGGCGCAAAGATCGACCTGACGGCCGTGGTGTCGCGCCCGGGCTTGCTTGCGGGTTTTATCGTGGCGTTGCTGATTATTCGTGCCGTGCCCATTCTCATCTCTATGGGCATTTGTCCTGCGACGCGCGATGTGTCGGCGTATGGGCGCATTACCGTGGCCCTGTACTGCACCACGGCCCTGCCGATCATCGTTGCCGTGACGAGCGTTGCCGTCAACGCGGGCGCGCTGTCGCAAGATATTGCGTCGGTCATGGTTGCCGCCGGCGCCATCACGGTGTTCTTGATGCCGCTGCTCGCGCAGCTCTTCTACCGCGTGGTCGACGCCGCGCCGGTCGCCGCCGTGGCAGAGGTTGCCGAGCATCCATCCGATGCGCTCGACATCCTGCGCGCGCATCACGATTTGGCGAGCCTGCTCGCACGAGAGCACGAGCTGTTGACCTCGCATGGCCATGGTCGCGTATTCGAGGGCTTGCCTACGCTCGACACGATTGCCGAGCGTCTTTCCGCCGAGGCGGCGAGCGGCCACATCGATGCCCGCATCGTGGACGCGGCGCATCTTCTTGCCGATAAGACCTATGGTGATGAGGTCGACCCGTCCGAGCTGACCCCGCGCGAGCGTCGCCGCCTGGAGCGCGCCAAGCTCGCCGTGCGCGAATACCGCCGTCGCATGCTGGAGCTCTATGCAAGAGAAGAAGCCGAGGACGACGACGGCAGGTAGTCGATACTCTCTCGGGGAAGCCGCGTTCCGCTTTGAAGGCTCGGAACGGGATGTGGTTTCCGAAACGGGGGCCGTTGGGAAACTGTGTCCCGGAATGGGCGCTCAGAGTGGGATGCAGTTTCCGCGAGAGACCCGTTGCGGAAACGGTATCCCAGAATCGGCGTTCAAAACGGGGCGCTCTTTCCGAAACATGGCCCTGAGGGAAGCTGCGTCCCGGTCTGAGTCGAATTCCGGGACACAGCTTCCCTTTCAAACAGAAGAAGGCGCGCTGCCTGCAGTTGATGCAGACGGCGCGCCTTCTTTGTTGGACTATGTTGAGGCTGGGAGCTGAGGCTTGTGGTCCCTTAAGAGCGGGCGGCTCCGTCGACGGGGAGCACGGCGCCCGTGACGTAGGAGGACATGTCGCTCGCCAGGAAAACAAAGGCGTTGGCGACATCCTCGGGCTCGCCCATGCGACCCAGCGGAATGGTGGCGACGATGGGCTTAATAACCTCTTCAGGCAGGTTGGCGACCATGTCGGTTTTGGTTACACCGGGTGCTACGGCATTGACGCGAATGCCCATGGGGGCGAGCTCGCGCGAGAGCGACTGGACCATGCCGTTGACGGCAAACTTGGACGTTGGATAGCCGACGCCAGAGGGCTGGCCGTACTTGGCAACCATCGAGCTCGTGGTGGTGATGGTGCCGCCGTGGCCGGCCTCGGTCATGATCTTGGCGGCAGCTTGGTGGCCATTAAAGACGGCGACGACGTTAAGGTCCATGACCTTTGCGAACTCCTCGGCCGTGTAGTCCAAGAGGGGTGAACGCTGGGAGATACCGGCATTGTTGACGACCGTGTCCAAGCCGCCCATGTCGGCTGCAGCCTGGGTAAAGGCCTCGGTCACGGCTTCGAGTGAGGTGAGGTCGCAGGAGCGGCCCCAGACCTTGGCGTCGGGATAGGCGGCTGTCAGCTTCTCAACGGCCGCATCGGCGGTCTCCTGACGCGAGCCAAAGACGGTGACGGCGGCGCCTTCCTCGATAAAACGGCAGGCGATGGCATAGCCGATACCGCGCGTGCCTCCGGTGATGATTGCTTTCTTGCCCTCGAGCAACATGGTATTTCCTCTCATCGCGGGCGGACATTCGCAGCACAGCGTAGCCGTAACTGGAATCGGCCGTGTTTGCATATCGGTGAACGGTAGCCCGCGTTACCGATGAGCGGCTCGCGCAAATGTGCTCTGCCGTTGTGCTTAGGGCAGGAGACAAAAGGGCTCCCGTCCCGCATCGGACGGGAGCCCTCAAAGCGTGTATTGCTAGGCGAGCGTTGAGCTAGTTGGCCATAACGCCTTCGGTCCAGGCCTCGACGTCCTCGATGCGCAGGACGTTGGCGACCTCGGCCACGCAGTCGACGCTGGCAAGCTCGGCGGCGGCAGCCTGGACGTCCTTCTCGAGCGCGCGGTGCGTCAGGAAGATGACCGAGCAGGCATCGCTAACGCCCGACTTGCCGTCCTCGACCTGGTTGATGAGCGAGATCGAGATGTTGTGCTTGGCAAAGATATCGACCGTCTCGGACAGGGCGCCCACGCGGTCGGCGACCTTCAGGCGCACATAGTACTTGGTCTGGAGCTCGTCCATGGGCTTAAAGGCGAGGTTGTGGCCATAGGGCTCAATCTCGGGCAGCGGAGCCACGCCGCGGCTGATCTGCTCGGAGAGCGACAGGATATCGCCCACGACGGCGCTTGCGGTGGGGAAGGAGCCTGCGCCGGCACCGTAGAACATAGTCTCGCCCACGGCGTCGCCTACCACGTAGACAGCGTTCATGGCGCCGTTGACCTTGGCAAGCATGTGGTCGGCGGGAATCAGCGTGGGATGCACGCGGACGTCGACGCCGGCGTCGGTATTGCGAGCGATGCCGAGCAGCTTAATGGTGTAGCCGAGCTCGCGGGCCTGGGCGATGTCCTCGGCGCCGATGGTACGGATACCCTGCTGGTACACATCGTCGGTGGTAACGCGGGTGCCAAAACCGATGGAGGCGAGGATTGCCGTCTTGCTGGCGGCGTCGAAGCCGTCGACGTCGGCGGACGGGTCGGCCTCGGCGTAGCCCTTGGCCTGCGCGTCGGCAAGCACGTCGGCGTAATCGGCGCCCTCGGCGTCCATGCGCGACAGGATGTAGTTGGTGGTGCCGTTGAGAATGCCGGCGATGGTCAGGATCTTGTTGCCCACCAGGTCGTGCTCGAGCGTGCTGACAATGGGGATGCCACCGCCGCAGCTGGCCTCGCACTTAATCTGCACGCCGCACGCGCGTGCCTTCTCGGCAAGCGTCTCGACGTGACGGCCCAGCAGGGCCTTGTTGGCAGAGACGACGTGCTTGCCGTGCTCAAAGGCAGTGGTGAAGATCTCGGTTGCGGGATGCTCGCCGCCGATCAGCTCGACGACGATGTCGACGGCGGGGTCGCTGACGATATCGTGCCAGTCACTCGTAAAGGCCTCGCGCTCAATGCCTGCCGCCTCGGCCTGCTCCCAAGCAAGCGCGCAGGCGCGGGTCAGCTTAAGGTCGATGCCGTAGGCTGCCAAGTACTCATCGTGGTGGCTCTTGATCAGACGGGCCACGCCGCCGCCGACGGTTCCCAGACCGATCAGACCGACGTTCACGGTGCGCAGGGGTTCGCTCATAGATAGCTCCTTCGTGCATCTTATGGATGGATTAACCGCTTAAAGGTTGAGTGCATTCTAGCGTGAACCGAGAGCGCGTGCTCGCTAGGCAACAGGAGTCGCACAAAACGGCACCCCCGAAACGCTGCGGAAACATTGGAAACATGCTCGCTACAAACGGAACTCCGTAACAAACTGTCAACGTTTGCGCCATAAGGTTTGCCCCATACCGCAAGACGGCCGCACTGCGGCCAGCGAAAAAAAGACACCATGTTCAACATCAACAGCACGCTCAGCCGTAGGAACTTTCTCGCCGGCGCCGCGGCGCTCGGCAGCACCGTCGCGCTCGCTGGTTGCTCGTCGGGCGGCTCGGACAGCGGCTCCGCCGATGACGGCAAGACCTTCAAGATCGGTGTCATCGGCCCTTTGACCGGCGCCGCGGCAACCTATGGCGTTTCGGCCGAGAAGGGTGCCAAGCTCGCCGCCAAGGATTTCTCGACCAAGGACCTCAAACTCTCGCTTAAGTCCGAGGATGACGTCGCTGACGGCGAGAAGGCTATCAACGCCTTCAATACCCTGTGTGACTGGGGCATGCAGGCGCTCGTCGGCCCCGTCACCACCGGTGCTGCCGTCGCCGTCTCGGGCGAGATCGCCGACGATATGCTCATGGTTACGCCCTCGGCCTCGTCTCTCGACGTCACCAAGGGTAAGACCACGGTTTTCCAGGTTTGCTTCACCGATCCCACCATGGGCGCCAGCGCCGCGAAGTTCTTGGCTGAGAAGTATGCAGACGCCAAGATCGCCCTGTTCTACAACTCCGGCGATACGTACAGCTCGGGTGTTGCCGATGCCTTTGCCGAGCAGGCCAAGGAGTTCAAGCTCGACATCGTCGATACCGAGACCTTTAAGGACGATTCCTCCACGAGCTTTACCAACCAGCTCACCAAGGCCAAGGAGGCCGGCGCCACGCTCATCTTTGCGCCGATCTACTACACGCCGGCGTCCGTTTTGCTCAAGAACGCCAAGGACATGGGCTACGACATGACGCTCATGGGTACCGACGGCATGGACGGCCTGCTCTCTGTGGAGGGCTTCGATACCTCTCTTGCCGAGGGCGTACTGCTCATGACCCCGTTTTCGGCTGACGATGAGAAGAATGCCGACTTCGTCAAGGCCTATAAGGATGCCTACGACGAGACGCCCAACCAGTTTGCCGTCGACGCCTACGATTGCGTCCACGCCATCGCCGAGGCTATCGATAGGGCGGGGATTGACATTTCGGCCGACGGTGCCGACATTGCCGGCGACCTTGCCAAGGCCATGCGCAAGATCAAGATCGAGGGCCTGACCGGCGAGCTGACGTGGAATGACGAGGGCCAGGTCGAAAAGCCCGCCACAGCCTATGTGATCCAGGACGGCAAGTACATCGCCGCCTAAGTGCGCATAAAGCGCGACCGGTGAGGTCGTTTTATTCAGGGCAGGGACGCCTGTAACAGAACGGAAATATTACTTTCACACAATAAAGTGGCATTACTGCATAAAGTAATGAAAATACGCATAATTATGGATAAATGAACAAATCCAAAGAAAAGTTGAAATAATCATCACTTTCCTTAACTAAAGCGTCTAGTATTTTGCGAACGCCGAACACGGCGAAGGATGGCCTGTCGGGTAACCGAAACCCGACGAGATTTGAGAGGAGAGCCGCATGTCGAGCCTCACCGGTAAGTCATTGAACCCTGTTATGAATCGCAGGAGCGTTATCGCGAGCGCAGCAGGTCTGGGGGCGATGTCCATTCTAGCTGGTTGCTCCTCCAACGGCGGCGACAGCGGTTCCGCGTCGGGCGACGCTTCGTTTAAGATCGGCACCATCGGCCCGCTGACCGGCGCCAACGCGTCCTACGGCAAGTCCGTTACCCAGGGTGTCGAGCTTGGCTGCAAGGATTTTTCGACCAAGGAGCTGCCGCTTGCCAGCAAGGCCGAGGATGACCAGGCCGATGGCGAGAAGGCCGTCAACGCCTTCAACACCCTGCTCGACTGGGGCATGCAGGCCCTCGTCGGTCCGACCACCACGGGTGCGTCGGTTGCCGTCGCCGCAGAGTGCGGTAACGACCCCAAGACGTTCATGATCACCCCGTCCGCGTCCTCCGAGGACGTCACCGACGGCAAGGATTGCGTCTTCCAGGTTTGCTTCACCGACCCCAACCAGGGTGTCAACGCTGCCAAGTTCCTGGCGCAGAAGTATGCGGACGAGAAGTTCGTGCTGTTCTATAACTCCGGCGACGCCTATTCTTCGGGCATCGCAGATTCCTTTAAGGCCCAGGCCGCTGAGTCCAAGCTCGAGATTGTTGACGAGGAGACCTTTAAGGACGACTCCGCCACGAGCTTTACCAACCAGCTGACCAAGGCCAAGCAAGCCGGCGCCACCATGATCTTTGCGCCGATCTACTACACGCCGGCGTCCGTCCTGCTCAAGAACGCCAAGGACATGGGCTACGACGTCAAGATGATGGGCTGCGACGGCATGGACGGCATCCTGGGCGTTGAGGGCTTCGATACCTCTCTTGCCGAGGGCCTGCTGCTCATGACCCCGTTCTCCGCCGACGACGAGAAGAACGCCGACTTCGTCAACGCTTACAAGGATAAGTACGGCGATACCCCCGACCAGTTTGCCGCCGACGCCTACGACGGCGTGCACGCGGTGGCCGAGGCCGTCAAGGAGGCCGGTCTTGGTGTCGACGCCGATCCGACCGAGGCCGCCGAGAAGCTGTCCAAGGCTATGCGCAACATTACTGTTGACGGCCTGACTGGCAAGCTCTCCTGGAACGATAAGGGTCAGGTCCAGAAGGAGCCCACGGCGTACGTCATCACTGACGGCAAGTACGTACAGGCCTAATAGGCCGCCTTACATAGAGCGGTTTTGATCCCAAGCAGGGGAGGTTTTGGCCTTCCCTGCTTGCTTGGTATCTAGGGACAGTGTAACGTCCCTGTTTCATACATCAACTGGAAACCTATTCGAAAGGGGGATGTGGAACATGACGGTCTTTATCCAATACCTGGTCAACGGCCTGTCCATGGGCAGCGTCTACGCCATCATCGCGTTGGGCTACACCATGGTCTACGGTATCGCCAAGATGCTCAACTTCGCTCACGGCGACGTCATCATGGTCGGTGCCTATGTCTCGTTCTGTGCCACGTCATATCTCGGCCTTCCGGGCTGGGCATCTGTAATTCTTTCTTGTGTGGTCTGTACCGTTCTCGGTGTTCTCATCGAGGGTCTGGCATACAAGCCGCTGCGTCAGGCGGGCCCGCTGGCCGTTCTGATCACGGCTATCGGCGTGTCCTACTTCCTGCAGAATGCCGCGCAGCTTCTGTGGGGCGCCACGCCCAAGAACTTCACTTCGCTCGTCACCTTCCCGGTGCCGGAGTTCTTGGCCAAGTTTAACGTAAGCGCCGTCTCGCTCGTCACCATCGTCGCCTGCCTGGTTATCATGGCCGGCCTGATGTTCTTTACGGGCAAGACCAAGATGGGCAAGGCCATGCGCGCCGTGTCCGAGGACAAGGCCGCCGCTCAGCTCATGGGCATCAACGTCAACCGCACCATCTCGATGACGTTCGCCATCGGCTCCGCCCTTGCCGCCATCGCCGGCGTGCTACTGTGCTCCTACTCGCCGGTGCTGCAGCCCACCACGGGTGCCATGCCTGGCATCAAGGCCTTCGACGCTGCCGTTTTCGGTGGCATCGGCTCCATCCCCGGCGCCTTTGTCGGTGGCATTCTCATCGGCATCATCGAGGCGATGGCGCAGGCTTACATTTCCACGAGCCTTGCCAACTCCATCGTCTTTGGTGTTTTGATCATCGTCCTGCTCGTCAAGCCTGCCGGCCTCTTGGGCAAGTACGTCCCCGAGAAGGTGTAGGTGAGCGCTATGAAGTTTCTTAAAGACAGGCAGACGCGTCACGATTTTGTTACGTACGCCATGTGCCTTGTGGCGTTCGCCATCGTGTTCTTTATGCAGTCTAACCACATGATTCCACGCATGATCGCCGGTCAGCTGGTTCCCATCACGGCCTATATCGTCATGGCCATCTCCCTTAACCTCGTCGTCGGCATCGCGGGCGACTTGTCGCTAGGCCACGCGGGCTTTATGAGCGTCGGCGCCTATACGGGCATCGTCACTGCCGTCGCGCTGGAGAGCGCCGTTCCCTCCGATCCGGTGCGCCTTATCATCAGCATCGTGGTCGGTGCCATCGCCGCTGCCATCCTGGGCTTCTTGATCGGCATCCCGGTCCTTCGCCTGAGCGGCGATTACCTGGCTATCGTGACGCTGGCCTTTGGCGAGATCATCAAAGAGATCGTCACCTGCCTTATCGTGGGCGTCGATTCCCGCGGCCTGCATGTGATCTTTAACATCACGGGTAACTCCACGATCGACGACCTGCACCTGCTCGAGGACGGCACCGCCATCATCAAGGGCGCGCAGGGCGCATCGGGCGTGTCGACCTATTCGACCTTCCTTGCCGGCGCAATCCTGGTTATGGTCACGCTCGTGATTGTGCTCAACCTGGTTCGCAGCCGTACCGGTCGTGCCATTATTGCCGTGCGCGACAACAAGATCGCTGCCGAGTCTGTGGGCATCTCCGTCACCCAGTACCGCATGATCGCCTTCGTGGTTTCCGCTGCCCTCGCCGGTGCTGCCGGAGCCCTCTTCGGCGGTAACTTCTCGCAGCTCTCCGCCACCAAGTTCGACTTCAACACGTCCATTCTCATCCTGGTGTTCGTGGTCCTGGGCGGTCTGGGCAATATGCGCGGCTCCGTCATCGCGGCGGCGCTGCTCACGGTGCTTCCCGAGCTGCTTCGTCAGTTCTCGGACTACCGCATGCTCATCTACGCCATCGTGCTGATCCTGGTCATGATTTTTACCAACAACCCGCAGCTCAAGGCGTTCTTCGGTCGCGTCAAGGACCGCTTTGCTTCCAAGAAGGAGGTGGCAGCCGATGCCCAGTAAATTTGAGTTCAACAAGGGCAAGATGGTCCCGTATCCTTCTGGCGCCATCGTTCCCGACCGTGACCTGGGCGAGCGCCCGGCACTCGAGTGCATCCACCTGGGCATTGAGTTCGGTGGCCTTAAGGCAGTCGACGACTTTAGCCTGACTATCGGCAAGACCGAGATCGCCGGTCTGATCGGTCCCAACGGCGCCGGTAAGACCACGGTCTTCAACCTGCTCACCAAGGTGTACCAGCCCACGCACGGCACCATCCTGCTCGACGGTGAGGACACTTCAGGCAAGTCGGTCTATCAGGTCAACCGTATGGGTATTGCCCGTACGTTCCAGAACATTCGCCTGTTCAACACCATGACGGTGGAGGATAACGTTAAGGTCGGTCTGCACAATCAGGAGCGCTATTCCGGTTTTGAGGGCGTGCTGCGCCTGCCGACGTACTGGAAGCACGAGAAGGCTGCTCACGAGCGCGCCATGGAGCTGCTGTCCATCTTTGATATGGAACATCTGGCAAACGAACAGGCCGGCTCGCTGCCTTACGGCGCTCAGCGCCGCCTGGAGATCGTCCGTGCACTTGCCACCAATCCCAAGCTGCTGCTGCTCGACGAGCCTGCCGCCGGCATGAATCCGTCCGAGACCGCAGAGCTCATGGAGAATATCGTCAAGATCCGCGACACCTTTGGCATTGCCATCATGCTTATCGAGCATGATATGTCACTCGTTATGAACATCTGCGAGGGCATCTGCGTGCTCAACTTTGGTAAGGTCATTGCCAAGGGCACGGCAGAGGAAATCCAGAACAACGACGCCGTTATCGAGGCATATCTGGGCAAGCAGGATAAGGGGGAGAACTAAATGGCAGAGCCGATGCTTTCCGTCTACAACATCAACGTCTGGTACGGCGCTATCCACGCCATCAAGGACATCTCCTTTAACGTCAACGAGGGTGAGATCGTGGCCTTGATTGGTGCCAACGGCGCCGGTAAGTCCACGACGCTTAAAACCGTCTCGGGCCTGCTGCGTTCCAAGACCGGCTCCATTAAGTTTATGGGCGAGGACATTACCCATACGCCTGCCGACAAGCTGGTGGGCAAGGGCCTGGCCCAGGTTCCCGAGGGTCGTCGCGCCTTTTTGCAGATGACGGTTGAGGAGAACCTGGAGATGGGCGCCTATACGCAGCCCAAGTCCACGGTGGCTCCGGGCCTGGAGCGCGTCTACGAGCAGTTCCCGCGCCTGAAGGAACGTCATCGCCAGGTCGCCGGCACCCTTTCAGGCGGCGAGCAGCAGATGCTCGTTATGGGGCGCGCCCTTATGAGTAACCCCAAACTGCTTATGCTCGACGAACCTTCCATGGGTCTGGCACCGATTCTGATCGAACAGATCTTCCAGATTGTCGAGGACCTGCACAAGGCCGGCACCACGGTGCTTCTGGTCGAGCAAAACGCGCAGATGGCTCTTTCCATCGCCACACGCGGTTACGTGCTCGAGACCGGCAAGATCACCATGACCGGCACCGGCCAAGAGCTCCTGCATGACGACAACGTCCGCAAAGCTTACCTGGGTGGTTAATCCATTCAACAAAGGGGGCGCTGACCAACCCGGTCAGCGCCCCCTTTTTAAGTTGCGGCGGAATAGGGACTAAATGGGAGTCTAAGAGGCCAAAACAGTCCCTATTCCACCGCAACTTCATGGGGATGTGTGACAATGCCCGTCGGAAAACATCTGCTGTCTTTGGGGGTCTATCTATGCTGTACGAGTTTTGTGCCGAGAACTTTGAGCGGGTGCCGGCGGCTATCGATGCCGGTGCAAGGCGTATTGAACTGTGCGACAACCTTGCCGTTGGTGGCACTACACCCTCGGCCGGTGTTATCAGCGCTACAGTCAGCTATGCTCACGAGCATGACGCGCGAGTGGTGTGCATGATTCGCCCGCGTGGCGGCGACTTTCATTACAACCAAGACGAGCTGCGTATGATGGAGATGGACCTGGGCCTTGCCGTGAGCGCCGGCGTTGACGGCTTGGTCTTTGGCTGCTGCAAGCCCTGCGCCGGCGGCTGGGCGCTCGACGAACTCACGCTCGGTGCCCTCGTGATGGCTGCGGGCTGCGCGACCGAGGAGTGCAAGCGTGGGCCCATCGACATCACCTTCCACATGGCGTTTGATCAGCTCTCGTCCGAGGCTCAGCTCGACGCGATTGACATACTCGTCGACTGCGGCATCACACGCATCTTGACGCATGGCGGCGCTGCCGGTACGCCGATCGAGGACAACTTCGAAAACCTGGCCCGCTTGATCGAGTATGCGGGCGACCGCTTGACCATCCTTCCCGGCGGCGGCATTTCCACGGCCAACCGCGATACCGTGGCGGCGGCACTGGGCGTCTCCGAGCTCCATGGCACAAGGATCGTACCGCTGGAGGTGTAGCCCGTGGCGCTTGTATTCGATGTTCAGCAGGCGAGTGGCAAGCCCGACGACAACCGTCGCCCCGGTACCGCGTGTCCCTTTTGCAACACGGAGGGGCTCACCAACATCATCCGGCGCGACGGTGACTGCATCTGGCTCGAGAATAAGTTCAAAACCCTGCGCGCCACCCATCAAACCGTGCTAATCGAGTCTGCCGATCACGATGCCGACCTGGTGACCTATGAGCCGGATGAACTCCACCATGTGATGCGGTTTGCCCTGGGTTGCTGGCAGCAGATGATCGATTCACAGCAGTATCGAAGCGTGCTCATGTACAAGAACAAGGGTCCGCTCTCGGGCGGCAGCCTCGTTCATCCGCACATGCAGATTGTGGGTTTGGAGCAGGAAGACGGCTATGTTTCGCTGACTTCCGCCAATTTCGAAGGCATCAATGTCTGGCAACAGGGGAGAATCTCGGTCAACATCTCAATCGAACCGATTATGGGGTTCTTTGAGGTCAACGTTTCAGCCCCGCAGGGAATCGCCGCCAGCGATGGCATGCGAGACCAAGCCGAGGCGGATCTCTTCGCCGATGCGATCCAGGTAGCTCTGCGCTATATCCTGAACGAGCACCACGGTGGTCGCGCAGAGTCGTACAACCTGTTCTTCTATCACCTGGGCGGTCGGACCATTGCCAAGGCGCTGCCGCGTTGGGTGGTTTCGCCCTACTTTGTCGGCTATCGTTTGGCCCAGGTCAATGCTGAGACCACGCTCGATGTCGATGCTGAGCGCCTGCGTGCGCATCTGGAAACGCTCGTATAGTAAGACTAACACCCGCGTAATGCGGACAGTCTAGCGCCCCATGGCGTCGCGGCCGGCCTCGACCCGCTTGCGCTGGGCGGCGCGCTCCTCGCCGGTCAGACGCTCAAAGAAGTGCCCGATAAACGAGGCGAGTACCTGCTGAAACAGCGTGCCGCACATGACGGGAAACACAACTTCGCCCGGAAAGTATTGCGTGGCGATGACGGCGCCCGAAGAGATGTTACGCATGCCGCAGGTAAAGCACATGGTAGTCGTCTCGCTATATGGCAGATGCAGCGCACGGGCGACCAGAAAACCGATGACAAAGCCGCTGATGGCGAAGGTCAAAATAAAGAGGGCGACTTCCAGGCGCACCGCGTTCATGTGCAGCGCGTACTCGCTCATGGCGGTGGAATTGGAGGCGATAACGCCCATCATCATGAATTTGCAGGCGGGCGAGAGCGCGGGGGAGAGCTTCTCGTGTCCCCATCCACGCGTGAGCTCGTTGATCACGATGCCGAGCACGGCGGGGATGGCGATCATAAAGGCCATGTCCTGCATCATGCTCGGCACATCGATCGAGACGGTGGCACCCAGCAAGAGCTTAAGCGTGAGCGGAATCGTCACAGGGGAGATAACCGAGGACGTCAGGATGATGGTGAGCGCGAGCGGGCCGTTGCCGCCGAACATGCTGATCCACATAAAGGCAGTGACCGCCACGGGTACGCTGTACTCGAGCACGATGCCGCAGACAAGGTTGGGATTGGAACCAAAGAACAACGATCCCATGGCATAGGCTGCGATGGGAATAAGCGCCGCCGAGACCAACAATGCCACAATCAGGCGCAGCGGACGATGAAACATCTCGGCTACCTGGTGAAAGGTGTTGCTGAGCGCACCTTGGAACGTCATAAAGGCGAAGAGGGCGGGAACAATGGGCTTGAGCACGCCAATCTGCTGGGGAAAGAGCACGCCGAGCGCCACGCAAATCGGAACGATGACCTGCATATGCCCCGCGAGGAACTTTCCCAGTCCAGTCCATTGCTTCATATGTCCCGTGACTCCCTTTATCCGCGAACTCGTTTGTATGGATATGCTAGACGCTCGTATGCGTCCGTGCGGCTGAAACGCTCGATTATTTCGAGGCTATTACCGGCATCGTTTACCGAAACCGCGGCGTGCTGCGGCGATTTGCGTCCGCGCCGCACGGTATAATAAATCCGTTCAACAGATCTGCCTGCCGAAGCGGGCATACACAGAGGACTCATCGCTATGAACCGTGAGAGGTATCGCGGCGACCTGCCCCTATCGGGGGTGGGTGCCTATGTCATCGCTTAAGACGACGCATCGCTGGGCGGTCGCTCAGCAAAACCCCGAGCTCGAAAAGGAGCTTTCGGCTGGTCTGGGCATTCCCGGGCTGGTGGCGCGCATTATGGTCGCGCACGGCATTGGCTCCATCAAAGAGGGCCAATTGTTTTTGACGCCTTCGCTCGATCGCGACTGGGCCGATCCACTCATTATCCCGGGCATGTCGGTCGTTGCCGACCGCGTCGAGTGTGCTATTCGCAACCACGAGCACATTGCAGTCTTTGGCGATTTTGACGTTGACGGTATTACGTCGACCTGCCTGTTGACCGAGGCGCTGCGCACGTTTGGCGCTGATGTCACGCCGTTTATTCCGCATCGCTTTGATGAGGGTTACGGTCTTTCGCGCGCGGCACTCGACCGCGTTAACGAGCTCGCTCGCCCCCAGCTGATCGTGACCGTCGATAACGGCATTGCCGCCAAGGAAGAGGTTTCCTATCTGGAGAGCCTGGGGATCGATTTGGTGGTCACGGACCATCACGAGCCCTCCGACCAGGTGCCGCAGGGTGTGCCCCTGACCGACCCTAAGCTCGAAGACGAGGGCCCCTCGCGTGAGCTTGCCGGTGCTGGTGTGGCGCTCAAGCTGGTGCAAGTCCTGGGTGAGCGCCTGGGCAAGCCGTCGTATTGGCGTTCGCTAATCGAGGTCGCGGCGCTGGGCACCGTGTCCGACATGATGCCGCTCACGCCCGAGAACCGCGCGCTGGTTGCCGAGGGCATCCAGCAGATGCGCGCAACCGCTCGCCCCGGCTATATCGCGCTTGCCGCGCTCGCCAAGGCGGACCTTTCGAGCATTACGGCGGATGGCCTGTCATTCTCGCTCATTCCCCGCTTAAACGCTGCCGGTCGCATGGCTGATCCCAAGCTGGCGCTCGACCTGCTGCTTGCCCGCGATCCCATCGAAGCAAGCGCACTGGCGGCTGAGCTCGAGGAAATCAACCGCCAGCGCCGTGAGATCGAGGCGGAGCTCACGCGCGATGCCATGGCAAAGGTCGAGGAGACCTATGACGGCGGACGCGCGATCGTCGTGGGCGGCGAAGGCTGGCACGAGGGCGTCAAGGGCATCGTGGCGAGCCGTCTGACCAACCGCTACCACGTGCCGGCGCTGCTGTTCTCGATCGAAGACGGTATCGCGCGCGGCTCTGGTCGCTCGGTGGGCAAGGTTAACCTGTTTGACGCCATCGAACGCTGTTCCGACCTGATGATTCGTCGCGGCGGACATGCCGGTGCGGTGGGTGTGACCATCGAGGCATCCAAGCTCGATGAGTTCCGCCGTCGCCTTTCCGCCGTGTTGTCCGAGCTTCCCGCCGAGGACTTTGAGGACACCGACGAGGTTGCCGCCACGGTCGACCTTTCCGAGCTGAATATCGAGACTATAGAGCAGATTTCCCGCCTTGAGCCGTTTGGCCAGGGTAATAAGGTGCCGCTGCTGGCTGCTGAGGGCGTGACGATGTGTGATCGCGCCGTGGTGGGTAAAACCGGCGAGCATATGCGCTTCGTGGCGACGGATGGCGCCGCGAGTGTGCCGGCCATCATGTTTCGTGTACCGCAAATCGATAAGCTCATCAACTGCGATAGCGCTGTCGACTTGGTGTTCGAGGCCGTTGCCGAGCATTGGCAGGGTCGTGTGAAGCCCAAGCTCATGGTCAAGGATGTTCTGGTCCGCGATACCACGCTGCCCAGCGTCGACGATCCGGCATGCGAGCTTCGTCGTGGCGTGCAGCCGGCGGATTCCGGCCTGCGCCTGGAGTCGCGCAAGCGCGAGACGCTCGCCCAGCTTTCCTATACCGAGCTCACGCGCTCGCTTATCCATAGCTTTATCGGATCGAACCAGCCGCACCGCGCGCAGGTTGAGGCGCTCGACGCCTTGGCCGATCACCAGAGTGTCTTGGCGGTTATGGGAACGGGCCGCGGCAAGTCGCTCATCTTCCATGTGCATGCCGCGCGTGAGGCGGTGCTTCGCGGACGTGCGAGCATCTTTGTCTATCCGCTGCGTGCGCTTGTTGCCGACCAGGCCTATCACCTCTCGTCGACGATGGCAGCGCTCGGTATTGGCGTTGGCGTGCTGACCGGCGAGACCGTGGAGGCCGCACGCGATGACGTGTTCGCCGGCCTAGCTTCGGGCCGCACCGGTATCGTGCTCACGACGCCCGAGTTCCTATCTATCCACCGTGACCGCTTCGCACGTTCGGGCCGTATCGGCTTTGTCGTTATCGACGAGGCGCACCACGCCGGCCTTGCCAAGGGCGGCGACCGCAGCGCCTATCTCGACATGCCCGATATCCTCAAAGCCCTGGGCGACCCGGTCGTTATGGCTGCGACGGCCACCGCGACGGCTCCGGTCGTGGCCGAGCTTGCCCGCATGCTGCCGATCACTCGCACGGTGGTCGACGAGACGGTGCGCGAGAACCTGCAGCTCGAGGATGACCGAGATCTTGCGAGCCGCGAGAACCGCCTGGTGTCAATCGTGGCGACGGGGGAAAAGACCGTCATCTACGTCAATTCGCGCGACCAGTCCGTGGCGCTCGCCAAGACGTTGCGCAAGCGTGTGCCCGATTGCGCAACCCATATCGCGTTCTATAACGCGGGGCTTGCGCGTTCTGATCGCCATCGCGTGGAGGAAGCATTCCGAGACGGAAGCCTCAGCTGCATCGTCTCGACATCTGCCTTTGGCGAGGGCGTCAACCTGCCCGATATCCGCCATGTCGTGCTCTATCACATGCCGTTTGGCGGCATTGAGTTTAACCAGATGAGCGGCCGCGCCGGCCGCGATGGCCAGCCCGCCGTGATCCATCTGCTCTATTCGTCGCGCGACGCCCGCATTAACGAGCGCCTGCTCGACTGCTATGCGCCCGAGCGCGACGAGCTCGTCACGCTCTATCGCGCGCTGCAGACCATGTGGCGCTCCAACCGCGGCAAGACGGGGGACGATTCCTTTAGCGCGAGCGATATCGACATCGCGCAGATGTGCCTTGCCATCGATGCTCGCACGCCGGTCGACGAGCGTTCGGTGGAAAGCGGCCTGGGAATCTTCGAAGAGCTTGGTTTCTGTCGCGTTTCGGGGTTTGACGACACTCGTCGTATCGCGATGGCCGAAAACCCCGGCCGCGTGCAATTGAGCAGGTCAATTCGCTATTTGGAGGGCTTGCGCTCGCGCATGGAGTTCTCGGCTTTCCGGAGCTGGGCGCTCGATTCGTGCGCTTCTGATATGCTAGCCAAAGTTAACCGCCCGATCGTACCGCGGGCCTAGGGGAAGGGGACCTCGATGGATGCCGCAGCCCGTACCGCCCATGATTCCACCCTCCAGCCGTTTTCGGAGATGGAGCACTATAAGCATGCCGATGAGCTGCCGCCCGAGATTATGGCGGACAGCTACGACAAGCTGGAGCGCCTGTGCCTCAAATATATGAATGAGGACGACTTTTCTAAGGTTGAGCAGGCCTACTGCTTTGCCGCCGAGAAGCACTGCAACCAAAAGCGCCGCTCGGGCGAGATGTACATTAACCATCCCGTCGAGGTTGCCATCATTTTGGCCGATCTCAAGATGGACTGCGATGTGGTGTGTGCCGCGCTGCTGCACGATACCGTCGAGGATACCGAGACCTCGCTCACCGATGTTTCCGGCCTGTTTGGCGATACGGTGGCCGAGCTCGTCGATGGCGTGACCAAGCTCACCAACATCGAAGTCGACAGCATGGACGAGAAGCAGGCGCTCACGCTGCGCAAGATGTTCCTCGCCATGTCCAAGGACATTCGCGTCATCATCGTTAAACTTGCCGACCGTCTGCACAACATGCGCACCCTTGCAGCCCTGCGCGAGGACCGTCGCCTGTTTAAGGCTCGCGAGACCATGGACGTGTATGCGCCTCTGGCCGACCGTCTGGGCATGAGCTCCATTAAATGGGAGCTCGAGGACCTGTCCTTCTTCTACCTTGAGCCCGACGCCTACCAGCGCATCGCGCGCATGGTGGCTGAGTCGCGCGAGGTTCGCGAGCGCTATCTGGCCGAGACCATCAAGACGCTCACCGACGAGCTCAACCGCATTGGCCTGGAGGGCTTCCAGATCAACGGCCGCTCCAAGCACTATTGGTCCATCTACCAAAAGATGAAGCGCAAGGGCAAGGAATTCTCCGAGATCTACGATTTGGTGGCGCTGCGCGTTATTACCCATTCGGTGCGCGATTGCTACTCCACGCTCGGCGCAGTGCATACGCTGTGGCACCCCATGCCCGGTCGCTTTAAAGACTATATCGCCATGCCCAAGGTCAATAACTACCAGTCGCTCCATACGACGGTTATCGGCCCCACGGCCCGCCCGCTCGAGATTCAGATTCGAACCTATGAGATGCATGAGCAGGCCGAGTACGGCATTGCCGCCCACTGGCTATATAAGAAGTCGGGCGGATCGTCTGCTTCCAAGACCAATGACGCTCAACGTTTGGACGACCAGATCAACTGGCTCAAGCATTCGCTCGATTGGGCTGCGTCTGATGAAATCACCGACGCCAAGGAATACCTGCATTCGCTGAAGGTCGACCTCTTCGATCAGGAGATCTTCGTCTTTACGCCCAAGGGCGAGGTCATGGCGCTTCGTGCCGGCTCCACGCCGCTCGACTTTGCCTATGCCGTTCACACCGAGGTGGGAAACCACTGCGTCGGCGCTAAGATCAACGGTGCGGTGGCCCCGCTCACGCACGAGATCAAGACGGGCGACCGCGTTGAAATCCTGACTAACAAGAGTTCCAAACCGTCACGTGATTGGCTCAAGATCGTCAAGACGCCTTCGGCCAAGTCCAAGATCCGTCGCTACTTTGCCGCCGCGACTAAGGACGACGACGCTGCCGCCGGCCGCGATATGCTGGCCAAGGACCTGCGCAAGCGCGGGTATGGCATCTCCACGCCGCGCTCCACGCGTGCGCTCAACGCCGTGGCGGAGCAGTTTAACTTCAAGCAGCTCGAGGACCTGTTTGCCGCCGTCGGCGCCGGCAAGGTTGCCCCGCGCGCTGTGGGTAATAAGGTCGAGCAAATCTTGGACCCCAAGCCCGAGGAACAGCTCACCAAGGCCGAGGCTATCGCCGAGGTCGTGAAACAGCCGGCCCGCGGCTCCAACCGCAAGCCGCAAAAGCGTGGCAAGAGCGCAAGTAACGGCATTATCGTTAAGGGCGAGAGCAACAGTGGCCTGCTGGTCCGTCTGGCTCATTGCTGCAACCCCGTGACGGGCGACGATATCGTTGGCTTCATCACGCGTGGCCGAGGTGTCTCAGTGCATCGCGCCAACTGCCCCAACGTCAAGGGCCTCATGGAGCACCCCGAGCGCATGATTGACGTAGAGTGGGATGGTGCTGCCGACACTCTCTTCCAGGTCGAGATCGTGGTCGAGTGCCTGGACCGCATGGGCCTGCTCAAGGACGTCACCATTGCCATTGGCGATGCAGGCGGCAATATCCTTTCCGCCGCCACCTCGACCAACCGCGAGGGTATTGCGACCCTGCGCTTTATGGTCGAGATTTCGGATGCGAGCGGCCTGGATCCGCTGCTGGCTTCCATCAGCAGCGTCGATTCGGTCTACGACGCTCGCCGCCTTATGCCCGGCGAGGGCGGAGCGCAACTCAAGCGCCGTGTGTAGGTGCGAGAGCCTCTCAGCATCATAGATATTGGTGACGTTCGAGGCATCGTTTGGTGCCTCGAACGTATTTTAGAAGGAGGGTATGCGCATGGGCGATATGACTTTGGACCTGACACCCCGAGGCGCGGCTTCGATTGAGGCGTTCGTCAACGGCCCGATTCAGACCAACAGCTACGCCGTGATTTCGAATGACGAGTGCTTAATCGTCGATCCGGCGTGGGAGGGCGAGCGTCTTGTGGAGCATATCCGCACCGCGCATCCCGAGGTGCGCGTACTCGGCTCTGTCTGCACGCACGGTCATGCCGACCATGTTGGCGGGGTTGCCGGGGTTCGAGCTGTCGTTGGCGACAGCGCACTATATGAGTTGTGCGCTAAGGACGTGACGGTACCTCGTGCAAATATCGAGGAGCAGCGCGCCATGTGGGGTATCGAGACGCCCGATCCGGGTGAGCCGACGCGTTTGCTTGCCGAGGGCGATACAATCGAGGTGGGCGACGTCTGCCTACAGGTGATCGAGACGCCGGGGCATACGCCGGGCGGCATCGTCCTGTTCGCCGCGACCGAGCAGGGGAACATCGCCTTTGTGGGCGACACGCTTTTCCCGGGCAGCCACGGTCGTACCGATCTTTCCGGCGGTGACGAGGCGGCGATTATGCGCTCGCTCTCCAAACTTGCCAAGATGCTTCCGCCCGATACCGTTTGCTTGACGGGCCATGGCGATTCAACCACGATGGCACGCGAACTTATGCAGAACCCGTTTATGCAGATGTAGGCTCGAAGCCGTCTTCCGAACCACGAAGACTGCTCAATCGTCAAGCTATTTTCCCCAGTGGGTCGATTCTGTGGGGCAAACGGTCAAAATTTGTCCAATCGGATGGTATTCGTGAACAAACGAACGTTTATGCTCGAGTATGTCGTGGTAAAATCTCAGGCGTTATCGGAGCAACCTTACAGGAGGTTTCTTTTATGCTCGTCAACGCAGCAGACATGCTCAAGAAGGCCGAGGCCGGCAAGTACGGTCTCGGTGCCTTCAACACCAACAACCTCGAGTGGACCCTGGCTATTCTCCAGGCCGCCGAGGAGGCCAAGTCTCCGCTGATCCTTCAGTGCACCGCTGGTGCCGCTAAGTGGATGGGCGGTTTCAAGGTCTGCGCCGACATGGTCAAGGCTGCCGTCGAGGCCACGGGCGTTACCGTTCCCGTCGCCCTTCACCTCGATCACGGTTCTTACGAGGACTGCTTCAAGTGCATCGAGGCCGGCTTCACGTCCATCATGTATGACGGCTCTCACGAGGAGACCTTCCAGCTTAACCTCGACCGCACCAAGGAGCTCGTTGAGCTTGCCCACTCCAAGGGTATGTCCATCGAGGCCGAGGTCGGCGGCATCGGCGGCACCGAGGACGGCGTGACCTCCAGCGGCGAGCTCGCTGATCCTGCTGAGTGCAAGCAGATAGCTGACCTGGGCGTCGACTTCCTCGCCTGCGGTATCGGCAACATCCACGGCGTGTACCCTGCCGACTGGGCTGGCCTTTCCTTCGAGCGCCTGGGCGAGATTAAGGCTCAGACCGGCGACCTGCCCCTCGTCCTGCACGGTGGCACCGGCATCCCCGAGGATCAGATCAAGAAGGCCATCTCCCTGGGTATCTCCAAGATCAACGTCAACACCGATCTGCAGCTCGTCTTTGCCAAGGGCGTTCGCGAGTACATCGAGGCTGGCAAGGATCAGCAGGGCAAGGGCTTTGACCCCCGCAAGCTCCTCAAGCCTGGTCGCGACAACATCGTTGCCCGCACCAAGGAGCTCATGGAGGAGTTTGGCTCCGTCAACAAGGCGTAAGTAGCGGTTTAACTTCCCGCCGGAGGCCCCGTTCACCCTACGCTTTTCCCTTGCGCTCACCTGGCTTTGCCAGAAGTCGCGCAATGGGAAAAGCTTCGAGTGAACGGGGCCTCCTTCGTTAACTCGCTACAGGGTTACTGGGCTGAATTCATTTTTAATAGGTACCGTTTATCGGTGTTGAGGGTTCCTTTATTGGGGCTTTCTTTTTTATCTCGCTACAATGGGCTTCAAGAGTTCTAATGACTTGGAGTTTGGTATGGCTGTTATTAATGTGCTGCCTTCGGATGGGAAGGTTGTTGACGAGGGTCCTGTTGGTTGCTCTGTTGATGTTTGCTGCGATGACTTTCGGCATTTCGATATTGGACTACCGCCTGAGATTCTTCGTCTTAAGGATGCCGGGTATTTGACGCAGGCTGTTGCGGCTTGTGATCGTCTTTTGGGGCAGAATCCCGATCCCTCGCTTGCTGCCTGCGTTCGTGCCGAGCGGTATCGCATGCTTGAGACGCCGCTTCATTTTTCGGTGTCGCGCGATCGAGCTATTGCGATGATTCGCGAGGAGTGGCCTGAGTTTACCGAGGAGCAGTTTGACGATCTGATTGACCGTAAGCGTATTGACTGGCGCTTTATCGACGGCGAGCTGTTCGTTCTCGACAGCTTTCTTGATTCGCTTCGCGTATATCCCAAAGAGGCCCCCGGCATGCGGCCCGATCCTACGGACGGAATTGCGATGCGCAACGAGATGCTCAAAGAGATGGAGTCACAAAACGGATTGACTCGCGTTATTACGCTTAAGGCGTCCTTGTCTGTCCCCGGCGCTCTAGAGAGGGAGACCGTTCGCGCTTGGCTTCCCGTTGCCGCCACCTGCCGCCAACAGTCTCAGGTCGAGATTCTCGACATGACGCCGGAGGGTGCTGTTGCTCCCGCGAACGCTTCGGCGCGTACCGCCTCGTGGTCTTCTTCGAGTGAGCGCTCATTCTCGGTGACTTATCGTTATCACATCGATGCTGCTTATTGTGATGTCTACGGTGGCACACTTCCGGTTCATCCGCGTATGGACGCGCCTCTGCCCGAGGATATTTCCGAGGGCCGTCCGCACATTGCATTTACGCCGTATCTGCAGCAGCTGACGGCCGGTGTTGTTGACGGACTCGAGGATCCGCTCGATCGCGCCCGTGCTATCTATGATTACCTGACGCAGCATATCGACTATCGCTATCAGCCGCCGTACTTGCTTTTGGGATCTATTGCCGATGACTGCGCGCATTCGCTCCGCGGCGATTGCGGCGTTATGGCGCTCACGTTTATCACCATGTGCCGTATCGCGGGCGTGCCTGCCCGTTGGCAGAGCGGCCTGTACGTTGCGCCCGATTCGGTGGGGTCGCACGACTGGGCAGAGTTCTATACTCCGCAGACCGGTTGGCTCAACGCCGACGTGTCATTTGGATCTTCTGCTCGCAGGATGGGGGAGGAGTGGCGCCGCCGTCACTACTTTGGCAATCTCGACCCATGGCGTATGGTGGCCAACAATCGATTCCAGGCAGAGTTTGAGCCCTCTTTCGACGGCATGCGCGAGGACCCTTACGATAACCAGATGGGTGAGGCTTCGGTCGACGGTCGCGGATGCCGTCAGCGCGAGATGCTACGCACGGTCGAACTCATCGAAATGCTCGAAGTTCCATTTTCGGACTAATCGGTAGAAAGCTGTGATAAACTAACTCAAGCATTACGTGCCCGAGTGGCGGAATTGGCAGACGCAGTGGACTCAAAATCCACCGTTGGCAACAACGTGCGAGTTCGAGTCTCGCCTCGGGCACCATACATGCAAATGAGCGTTCAAGGGGGTCAAGACCCCCTTTTTCGTGCCGAACTCGCGTGAGCGCGCGGAGCGTTAAGCAAACAGGCCTGTGGCCTGTTTGTAGCGGAGCGTGGCGAGGGCGCCGTGCGTCCGAAGCCCGGGGCTTCGCGAAGCGAAGGCCCTTCGAGTCTCGCCTCGGGCACCATACATGCACCTGCGCTTCAAGGGGGTCAAGGCCCCCTTTTTCGTGTACGTAATGTGATAACGCGCGGTACGTGTTATTATTCACAAGGCGTTGTTCCCGCAATGCCCTAAAGAGGAACCCGAGGGTTCCCACCTTTTGGCGCAAATGAGCAGCTGACTGGTCATACAACCTAGATTCCCTTCCTCATACCGAGGATCTCTATGTGTACGACCTGGTTGCAAAGAAGCGCCGGGTTATTTTTTTATGAATGGAGGTAGGGAAAATAGCTAAGTCTGATGACACCCGCATCAACGACGAGATCACTGCATCTTCGTGCCGTTTGATTGGCGTCGATGGCTCTCAGCTCGGCCTGTTCGCCATTCGCGATGCCCAGCGCGTCGCTGACGATCAGGGTCTCGACCTGGTCGAGATCGCTCCCAACGCGGAGCCGCCGGTCTGCAAGGTCATGGACTATGGTAAGTTCAAGTACCAGCAGGCCATGAAGGCCAAGGCCGCTCGTAAGAACCAGTCCAAGGTCGAGGTCAAGGAAATGAAGTTCCGACCCAAGATCGACGTTGGCGACTACGAGACCAAGAAGGGCCACGTTCTGCGTTTCCTCAAGAAGGGCGCGCGCGTTAAGATCACCATCATGTTCCGCGGCCGTGAGATGGCTCACCCGGAGCAGGGTCTTAACGTTCTCGAGCGTCTCGCCGAGGATCTCAAGCCTTACGCTACGGTCGAGTCCAAGCCTAAGATGGAAGGCCGTAACATGCTTATGCTGCTCGCCCCGATTAAGGGCGCTTTCGATGAGGATAAAGCGGCAAGCGATACCAAGTAACTAGTGTTCTGTAACCGATTAAGGAGTATTTCATGCCTAAGATGAAGTCCCACAGCGGCACCAAGAAGCGTTTCCGCAAGACTGGTACCGGCAAGCTTATGCGCGCCAAGGCTTTCAAGAGCCACATCCTGAGCAAGAAGTCCACCAAGCGTAAGCGTGGCTTCCGTCAGGAGACCGAGATCGCCGCTGCCGACCGCAAGGTCATCAAGTCGCGTCTCGCCTAAGTTCGCGTTCCCGTTTTTCGCTTTACCGTCTAGGAGTTGATAGAACATGGCACGTATTAAGCGCGCTGTTGCCGCCAAGAAGAAGCGCCGTACCGTTATGCACCGTGCGAAGGGTTACTACGGTGCCGCTTCGCGTACTTACAAGCATGCTAAAGAGCAGGTCCAGCACTCCCTGCAGTATCAGTATCGTGATCGCCGCAACAAGAAGCGCGAGATCCGCTCTCTCTGGATCACCCGCATCAACGCTGCTGCTCGCCTGAACGACATCTCTTACTCTCAGTTCATGCACGGCCTGAAGGTTGCCGGCATCGAGCTCGACCGTAAGGTCCTGGCTCAGATGGCTTACGAGGACATCGAGTCCTTCAACGAGCTGGCTGCCATTGCCAAGAAGGCTCTCGAGGCCTAATAGATTCTGTTGAATCGCTAGGGGAGTGTCGCACTGTGCACGGCACTCCCTCTTTTTATCTAGAGCGCTGGTTTATATAGCAAAAGCGCGGGTAGATAGACACTTACAGGTGACCGATCTCTATATATTCCTGAACCAAAGGGTCATCATCTGATACGTGCGGAAGATCCGCACCAGTCTTTCTATTACCTATAGAGAGCAATATGTTGTGTAGGACTTGTGAAGAGTGGAATTGACATCCCACAGAGCTTCGCGGTCTGGCAATATATCTCCTTGCCGCGCGGCCCGGTCGGACCGGATCAGCCGCGGGGCGTGCACCTTGAGAACCGGATACTGCGAGGATGGACACTCACTTCAGTGTCGCATCCGGGCAGACATCGAACCATTTGAAATGGTCTAACTTGGATTTGTTTTTCGCAAGGCCGCCGAGAGGCGGCCCCGAGGAATTCCTTTTCCTATACTAAAACCATATGAATCGAACGGAACCGATCAGCGATGGACTGAGAGGACCGGACGGGCTCGAAGCCCAACATATTTGGACGGAGAGTTCGATCCTGGCTCAGGATGAACGCTGGCGGCGCGCCTAACACATGCAAGTCGAACGGCACCTATCTTCGGGTAGAAGCGAGTGGCGAACGGCTGAGTAACACGTGGAGAACCTGCCCCCTCCCCCGGGATAGCCGCCCGAAAGGACGGGTAATACCGGATACCCCGGGGTGCCGCATGGCACCCCGGCTAAAGCCCCGACGGGAGGGGATGGCTCCGCGGCCCATCAGGTAGACGGCGGGGTGACGGCCCACCGTGCCGACAACGGGTAGCCGGGTTGAGAGACCGACCGGCCAGATTGGGACTGAGACACGGCCCAGACTCCTACGGGAGGCAGCAGTGGGGAATCTTGCGCAATGGGGGGAACCCTGACGCAGCGACGCCGCGTGCGGGACGGAGGCCTTCGGGTCGTAAACCGCTTTCAGCAGGGAAGAGTCAAGACTGTACCTGCAGAAGAAGCCCCGGCTAACTACGTGCCAGCAGCCGCGGTAATACGTAGGGGGCGAGCGTTATCCGGATTCATTGGGCGTAAAGCGCGCGTAGGCGGCCCGGCAGGCCGGGGGTCGAAGCGGGGGGCTCAACCCCCCGAAGCCCCCGGAACCTCCGCGGCTTGGGTCCGGTAGGGGAGGGTGGAACACCCGGTGTAGCGGTGGAATGCGCAGATATCGGGTGGAACACCGGTGGCGAAGGCGGCCCTCTGGGCCGAGACCGACGCTGAGGCGCGAAAGCTGGGGGAGCGAACAGGATTAGATACCCTGGTAGTCCCAGCCGTAAACGATGGACGCTAGGTGTGGGGGGACGATCCCCCCGTGCCGCAGCCAACGCATTAAGCGTCCCGCCTGGGGAGTACGGCCGCAAGGCTAAAACTCAAAGGAATTGACGGGGGCCCGCACAAGCGGAGGAACATGTGGTTTAATTCGATGATACGCGAGGAACCTTACCCGGGCTTGAAAGTTACTGACGATTCTGGAAACAGGATTTCCCTTTGGGGCAGGAAACTAGGTGCTGCATGGTTGTCGTCAGCTCGTGCCGTGAGGTGTCGGGTTAAGTCCCATAACGAGCGCAACCCCTACCGTTAGTTGCCATCAGGTCAAGCTGGGCACTCTGGCGGGACTGCCGGTGTAAGCCGAGAGGAAGGTGGGGATGACGTCAAATCAGCACGGCCCTTACGTCCGGGGCTACACACGTGTTACAATGGTAGGTACAGAGGGTCGCTACTCCGTGAGGAGATGCCAATCTCGAAAGCCTATCTCAGTTCGGATTGGAGGCTGAAACCCGCCTCCATGAAGTTGGATTCGCTAGTAATCGCGCATCAGCCATGGCGCGGTGAATACGTTCCCGGGCCTTGTACACACCGCCCGTCACACCACGAGAGTTTGTAACACCCGAAGTCGGTGAGGTAACCTTTTAGGAGCCAGCCGCCTAAGGTGGGATAGATGATTGGGGTGAAGTCGTAACAAGGTAGCCGTATCGGAAGGTGCGGCTGGATCACCTCCTTTCTAAGGAAAAGGAAACCTGTACGTTGGTCTTGTTTAGTTTTGAGAGGTCTTGTGGGGCCTTAGCTCAGCTGGGAGAGCGCCTGCTTTGCACGCAGGAGGTCAGCGGTTCGATCCCGCTAGGCTCCATTAACACTGTAAGGGTGTTAAGATTGAACATTGAAAATTGAATATCTATATCAAATAGTAACAAGAAAATAAACCGAAACGCTGTAAATATTTAAAGAGTTTAGGTCGCAAGACCAAAAATAAGGTTAAGTTAATAAGGGCGCACGGTGGATGCCTTGGCACTAGAAGCCGAAGAAGGACGTGACAAACGACGAAATGCTTTGGGGAGCTGTAAGTAAGCGACGATCCAGAGATGTCCGAATGGGGGAACCCACTAGCTAATGGCTAGTACTCCTATCTGTTAAGGATAGGTAGAGGAAGACGCAGTGAACTGAAACATCTAAGTAGCTGCAGGAAGAGAAAGCAAAAGCGATTGCCTGAGTAGCGGCGAGCGAAACGGCAGGAGGGCAAACCGAAGAGTTTACTCTTCGGGGTTGTAGGACTGCAATGTGGACTTAAAGAATATAGAAGAATGACATGGGAAGGTCAGCCAAAGAGAGTAAGAGCCTCGTATTCGAAATAGTCTTTATACCTAGCAGTATCCTGAGTACGGCGGGACACGAGAAATCCCGTCGGAATCTGGGAGGACCATCTCCCAACCCTAAATACTCTCTAGTGACCGATAGTGAACCAGTACCGTGAGG
>DBFBGO010000008.1:0-21355 GCA_048201895.1 Collinsella sp.
CCCTCCCGCCCGGGGCTTACCCATATCGTTCCACGCGCAGTTTCGCAGCGAGCGAAGCGACGCGAGAATGTTTGAGCATGGAATGATATAGGTAAGCCCCGGGCGGGAGGGATACGAGCGCCCCTAGGCGACGCCGCTGGAGCCGAAGCCTCCGTTGCCTCGGTCGGTTTCGTCTAGTTCTTCTACTTCTATGAGGTTGACCGTGGGGACTTCTTGGATGACGAGTTGGGCTATGCGGTCGCCTTTGTTGATTTGGATGTTGTTGGAGGGATCCAGGTTGATGAGGATAACCTTGAGTTCTCCTCGGTAGTGGGCGTCGATGAGGCCCGGCGTATTGACTATAGACAGGCCCTGCTTGATGGCCAAGCCGCTGCGGGGCTGGACGAAGCCGGCGTAGCCATCGGGCAGGGCGATAGCCAGCCCAGTAGAGACCAGACGACGTTCGAAGGGCTTCAGGACGCAGTCCTCGTTGGAGCGCAGATCCAAGCCGGCATCGGTGGGATGGGCGTATTTGGGAAGCTCGACGGTGGGGTCGAGACGCTTTATGTTAACGGTAATGTTGGACATGGAATCACCTTAGCTTGTCGAGCTCTTGCAGAAACTCATCGACGTCTTTGAAATCGCGGTAGACCGAGGCAAAGCGGATGTACGCCACCTTGTCGATCTTGGCCAAGCGCTTGAGTACCATGTCACCCAACTCATGGGACGTAACGGCCGTCAGCGTGCGAGAGCGAAGCTCGACCTCGATGTCATCGATAATCTCATTGAGCTTCTTAGTGTCGATATCACGCTTGATGGTGGCGCGCATCAAGCCGACGAGCAGCTTATTGCGATCGAACCGCTGCTTAGTTCCGTCTGACTTAATGACCTCGATTGGGTCTTCGCATCGCTCGAACGTTGTAAAGCGGTAATTACACGAGCAACATTCGCGACGGCGCTTAATGGTGTTATTTGACTCCTGCATACGGGAATCAACGACGCGGGTATGTGCCTTGCCGCATTTGGGACAGCGCATGGTACCTCCTCTTAAACGATAACAAGGGTACCATGCGCAGCGCGATAATGATTACGAACGAGCAGGAACCTTAAGATGCGCACCGGCGGCGAGCGAACCATGCTCCAGATGATTGACGTTACGGATCATGTCGGAAGTCTCTTGCGTGGAAAGGCCTTCGATTGGATATTCCTCGGCAAGCGACCAAAGAGAATCACCAGACTGAACGCGAATGGTCTCGTAGGTAACGTTGGAAACGGACTCGGCATACGCGGCGTGACGAGCGCTAAAGACCGACGTAGCGAGGACAAAGAAGAGCGTAAGCGCAACGGCAACGGCGACAATCGTCGGAACCTTCAGGGCAACGCGGGCCGGCGCGGCTACAGCCTGCTGATTGCGAGCAGGCTTTACGGTCAAAGGCTGAAAGCCGGAGCGGCCACCCTGAACAACCGTAAAAGTGTATTCTGCAGGCGTCTCGAGCTTAAGGGCGAGGTTTCCCTGGACCATATTCGTTGCGTTCATCATGTTCTCCTCTCGCGTGTTTTGCTGAGAACAGTTTTATCAAGCCGCGCGGACAAAAATGTCTGGCGCGAGAACGAATGTTCGGTTATTATTATCTTCGAACAGTTGTTCCTGTCAAGCAAAATTCGAACATTTGTTTGACATGGGTAGAGAGGATGCCCTGATGGCTCGCAAAATTACCAAGCGTCAGCAGCAAATTTACGACTTCATCAAGGAATATCAGCAGGAGAAGGGTTATCCGCCCAGCGTGCGCGAGATGGCTTCTGCCGTGGGTCTTTCCTCCCCCAGCACCGTGCACGCCCATCTATCTGCCCTGGAGGCGCGCGGGCTACTCAAGCGCGATGCCACCAAACCGCGCGCCCTGGAACTCTTTAACGAGGACGGTTCCTCTGTCTCAATTTCTAAATCTGACGAGCCCACCGCACCTCGCGGAACGGTCTCGCTACCGCTCGTTGGTCGCGTCGCGGCTGGGATTCCCATTCTGGCCGAGCAGAATATCGAAGACACTTTTACTATCCCGACCGAAATCGCCACCGATCAGGGTTCCTTTATCCTTGAGGTGCATGGGAGCTCAATGATCAATGTCGGCATCTTCAATGGCGATTACATCATCGTCCGTGAACAAAAGAGTGCCATGAACGGCGAAATTGTCGTGGCCATGATTGATGGTTCAGCGACCGTCAAGACGTTCTACAAGGAGCAGGGACGCGTACGCCTGCAACCCGAGAATGACACCATGGAGCCTATCTATGCAACGAATCCCGTTATCTTGGGCAAAGTCGTCGGCTTGATGCGCCGGTTCTCGTAATGCAAAAACGCATCACCATCTTTGATACCGTCCGCGGGTTTACGATGATTTCAATGGCAGGTTTTCACGCTTGCTACGATCTCGCCTACCTGTACGGTTGGGATATGCCCTGGTTTACCCAGACTGTCTTTCAAGACATCTGGCGCGCCAGCATCAGCTGGGTATTCTTGTTTATCGCGGGTTTGATGTGCACTCTTTCGCGCAACAATATCAAACGTGCCGCCAAATACGCCTTAGCAGCACTCGTCGTCTGGTTGGCAACAACACTTGTCTCAGTAGACGATTCGGTTAATTTTGGCATCATCTACTGCATGGCCGCATGTACCGGCATCGTCGCGTTGACCGATCCCGTCCTTAAAAAGATTTCGGCGAGATGGGGCATGTCCCTATGCCTTGTGTTGTTCGCCCTCACCTGGAGCATCCCCAAGACGACCTACCCTGTCCCATACCTGGCGTGGCTAGGATTTCCGAGCCCTGGATTTATCTCAGGTGATTACTACCCCATCATCCCGTTTATCTTTATGTATCTTGCAGGATACTTCGCCGCACACATAGCGCAGGGAATCGGTAAGACCGCCCCAAGCTGGGCCTACGCCAACCCCCTGCCGGCGCTCGCCAGCCTTGGACGTCATGCACTCCCCTTTTATCTGCTGCATCAGCCCATCATTCTGGGCATTTTGGAGCTCGCCTACTCGGTGCGGTAACGCTCTAGACGCGGCGCGATACGAGCCGGCAACTTCGCCACAATGCGAACTCCGTCCTCTAGATATTCCTCATGCAGAAGGGTTCCCTGCTCATGCACCAGCGTGATGAGGGCGCCCTCACGATACGGGATATCAGCGGAGAGCAACACATCGGTGGCAGCCGCCTCACGAGCAATACGGTCGACGAGATCGTCGAGTCCCTCGCCCGTCTGGGCCGAGAACAGCACGGCCTCGGGATAGCGACGACGGAAACTCAATCGATCAACGCTATCAAGCAGATCGATTTTATTGAATACGGTCAGCGTTAAACGCTCTCCAGCGCCGATCTCGTCAAGAACGCGATCGACTGCCTCGAGCTGGCGCTCGTAGTCCTCGTCAGAGGCATCCACAACTTTAAGGATCAGATCGGCACCAAGAACCTCAGACAGCGTGGACTTAAAAGCGTCAACGAGACCATGCGGTAGCTTTTGAATAAAGCCAACGGTATCGGTAATCGTCATGCCGCGACCGCCGGGCAGGCGATACGAACGCGTCGTCGGGTCGAGCGTAGCAAACAGCTTGTCCTGCGAAAGTACCGTAGAACCGGTCAGGCGATTGAGCAACGTCGATTTACCGGCATTGGTATAACCGGCTAACGCGACGCGAAACGCCGGTGACTCAATGCGGCTCTTGGACTGGACATCGCGACGCTGTTCAACCTGCTTAAGCTCACGACGAAGCGCGGCAATCTTATTGCGAATCAAGCGACGGTCAACCTCGAGCTGGCTTTCACCCTGGCCAAAGCGCGAACCGATGCCGCCACGCGTCTGCTCCTTGGCAAGATGGCTCCACATGCCGCGCAGACGAGGCAACAGATATTGAAGCTGCGCCAGCTGTACCTGCAGGCGTCCCTCACGCGTCTGAGCATGCAGGCCAAAGATATCCAGAATCAGTGCTGTACGATCGATAATCTTTACCGGCTCGCCCACGGCTTTCTCCAAATAGGATTGCTGCGAGGGCGTCAGGTCGTCGTCGAAGATAACAACATCGACATCCATGCGATGCACCAGGCCGCACAGCTCTTCAACCTTACCGGAACCGATAAACGATTTTGGATACGGCTTAACCAAACGCTGTGACAAACGCGCCACGCACTGGGCGCCAGCCGTATGGGCCAGGCGCTCAAGCTCGTCAAGCGAACGATCGAGCGGCCATGCATTGTCGCGCCACTCAACACCAACCAATATGGCACGCTCGGGCTCGGGTGCCGTGGGAACAAGGGGGAAACGGGCCATTAGGCAGCCTCAATACGATGCAGGATGTCCTCAACGACATCATCGATCGTAAACTCGTCCATATCAAACCACACGATACGGTCATCGCGCTTAAACCACGAAAGCTGACGTTTGGCATAGCGACGCGAACGCATCTTGATGAGTTCGCGAGCCTCATCCATAGAAATCACGCCATTGAAAGCATCAATGATCTCTTTATAGCCAATTGCCTGCATCGAAGTCAGGGCATCTCCCAGCCCCTGGTCCATAAGACCGCGAACCTCATCGACAAGACCCTGCTCAAACATCATATCGACACGCAGGTTAATGCGCTCGTAGAGCACCTCGCGATTACGCGTCAGACCAAACCATAGAGCATGATAATGCTCGCGCGGAACACTAAACTGACTTTTTTGCTGTGCATAGGAAATACCATCATCATGCATCTCGAGCGCACGAATCACACGGCGCACATTATGGGGATGAATAACAGCAGCCGATTCTGGGTCGCGCTCGGCAAGCAGGGCATGCAGCTCTTCCTCGCCAATACGCTCGGCAAGCTCCTGATAGCCCGCACGGCGATCGTCCTCAAGTTCACCCGAAGGAAAGTCCATTTCATCGAGGGCGGCCTTGAGATACAGCCCCGTACCT
This sequence comes from Collinsella sp., assembly GCA_048201895.1. Lineage (GTDB taxonomy): Bacteria > Actinomycetota > Coriobacteriia > Coriobacteriales > Coriobacteriaceae > Collinsella. Next base: position 4,933 of record DBFBGO010000008.1, read on the forward strand.
CCGCAAAAAACCGGCAGGCGACCCGAACCAAGGAGACGTTCAACATGCGCGCGAGCGTCAGCCTGATAAAGCGCAGCAGAATATGCCACACCCGGCTCTACAATGTCGACGAGACGCAGCGGCGCCGTACACTCATCGGGCGCCATCTTTGCGGTACCGATGTCCATGCCGCGATAGATTTGCATCGCATCGCACGACAGCACTTCGGACGAAAGACGAGCGGCCAAACAGTCGGCAACATCACTCTTACCAACCGCCGTCGGACCGACGATCGCAACGGCGGAAAGACCTGCCCCGGGAGAAACCATTAGCGCGGCTCGCCCACAACGGAGCCGGACAAATACCAGGTCTTGGCAACGTCAACGTCAACATCAACGATCTTGCCAACAAGCTGATCGATACTGTAACCCTCGGGAATAGGCGCATGCACGGTCTGATTCTTAGGACTCTTGCCCAGCAGGACCGCATCGTTCTTCTTGCTCGTGCCCTCAATGAGCGCCGGCACCACAGTATGAAGCTCACCCTGGTTATACTCATGTGCCGTGGTCTCGATAACCTTAACCAGGCGGTTGAAACGCTCGAGAATAACCTCATGCGGCGTAGGATCGTCAATCTCTGCGGCCGGGGTACCGGCACGCTTGGAATAGATGAAGGTATAGGCCTGGGCATAGCGGACCGTCTCGGCAAGCGAGAGCGTCTGCTCAAAGTCTTCTTCAGTCTCGCCTGGGAAGCCGACGATAATGTCGGTCGAGAGCGCGATGTCGGGCATACGGTTGCGAATGCGATCGACCAGGCCCAAATAGTCCTCGCGTGTATAACGGCGATTCATCTCTTTGAGGATCCGCGTCGAACCTGACTGGACGGCCAAGTGCAGCTGCGGCATAACGGCAGGCGTCTCGGCCATGGCGTCGATGGTCTCAGGCAACAGGTCCTTGGGATGCGAAGACGTAAAGAAGATGCGTTCCACACCCGTATCGCCCACGGCACGCAGCAGATCGGCAAAACGCGGCTTGCCAAACAGATCGCGACCATATGAGTTAACGTTTTGGCCTAGCAGCGTAATCTCACGCACGCCCTGGCGCACCAAACCAGTCACCTCGTCGACAATCTCCTCGAAGGGGCGGCTCTTTTCGCGACCGCGCACGTACGGCACGATGCAATAGGTGCAGAAATTATTGCAGCCCGTCATGATGGGCACCCAGGCGTGATACTGGGTCTCGCGATGCCACGGCATGCTCATGGCATCCGTATCCTCATGCTCATTGGTGCGGATATGACGCTTGCCGTCAAGGAACGCCTCGGCAATGAGCTCGGCCACATGTGCGATAGAATGCGTGCCAAAGATGACATTGACGTTATCGACGTTGGTGAGCAGGCCCTCGCCATCACGCTGCGCAATGCAGCCGCCCACGGCAACCACACGCTTGCCCGAAGGCGAAGGCGGCAGGCTTTTGCAGGAATTGCACTGACCGTACAGGCGAGTATCGGCGGCCTCACGCACACAGCATGTCATGAAGACAACGATATCGGCATGCTCGGGATCGAGCGCCATGAGGCAACCATACGAATCGAGCAGACCGCTCACGCGCTCGGAATCGTGCTGATTCATCTGGCAGCCAAAGGTGCGGATAAAGTAGGTTTTACCGGCAAGAATATCGCGTACGGAACGCTGATCCATGTGCAAAAGTCCTAACGTTGGGGAGCAAAACAAGGCTAGCAGAAGCTATGCCACAGGCTTAACATCATCCATGACGACGTTATCCATAGCAGCTCGATTGATCTGGTGAACGTAGATAGAAAGGCGGATGGCCGTGCGCGACTCCCCGTTAATGAGAATGTCGGAGAACACGGGCGCGCAGGAAATATCAAAACCGGTTGGGATCAAAAAACCGCGCGCGATGGCAACGGCCTTAATGGCCTGGTTGACAGCACCGGCGCCGACACACTGGATGTTGACGGGTACACCATCCTTGACCATGCCGGCGATGGCGCCGGCAACGGACGCGGGCGATGATTTGCTTGATACCTTCAGGCAATCCATGAAGAAACTCCTGCGTTTAAAAGTACGTTTTAACTGCAATAACTGTATCGTACCGAGTGGACTCGGTAAAGGCACTATTCCTCTTTGGCAAGATCGAAAGTCACAGTGATTCGATCACGCGAAACACGAATCTTTGGGTCGCCGCAAAGGTTGAGATAGTACCTGGCGGCAAGGTCATTGAAGTCCCGCTCCACAGCACGCGAAAACTGTGCCATGTCATCCTTGGCAATACGTAGCCCGCGACGATCCTTCGCGAGATCGACAGGAGCCGGCGCATGCGAGGACGAATCACGCTCGCGCAGCAGACGCGCGGTCACACCGCGAACGGGCTTAATCTGCCCTGCCAAAATGCGATGTGCCGTGCGCTCGGACATCTCAAGACCCAAACCCGAGCAGATACGGATAAAGTCCTCGGCATCAGAGGCAAGGCCTAAACGATCGACAACCGGAAGCTCGCTCTCGTCATCAATAAACAGGAGACGAGACGTATCGAGCCTACTTGACGCCTGAGCATAAAGGGTCGCGGCAATCTCAGACGGAGAACCAAGATAGACATCGCAACCACGCAGCTCCTCGAGCGCAAACTCACAGGCAGCGCGAATAATATTATGCGGACCGCGAGCACAGACATAACGTCCGTCCTCATCCTTGACGGCCTGGGGCCAGCTGGACTGATCGGCACGCTCGCTGAGGCGGTCGGCTGCAACGCTCACCTTAAAGGCTGAACCAAGATCGACGCCGGACGTGACCACACGGGCCTCGTCGGTGTTCTGCTTGATCGAAAACAATGCCATGCCACGACCGTGAACGCCCCAACGGTCCATCTTCATGCTCTCGAGCTTGGAGGTAACGCGAGCATCGAAGATTCGCTCTTGCATATCCTGCGGAACGCCCGAACCGTTATCCAGAAAGACAAGCGTGCGGACGCCATCTTCCTTGGTCGTGGCGAGATAGACTTTGTCGGCGCCAGCATCGCGAGCATTACGGAGCATTTCGATGACGATATCCTCGACATGCTGAATGTCGTGCTTTGCCTGGCGCCGCTCGGCCTCCGAAACGCGGAGGCGGACATACCCCTCGCCGAGGTTCTCCTCGACGCGAAGGTTGCCCTCCCCCGACATCGACGCGATAAATGAGATGAGCTCGTTCGCGTCGCTCATGTTATTTAGCGATATCGACAGCGCGGCTCTCGCGAATCACGACAACGCGCACCTGACCGGGATACTCCATCTCTTCCTCGATCTGATGGGCGATATCGTGAGCCAGGACCGTGGACTGGGCATCGGAGATCTTGTCCGGCTGAACCATGACGTGGACCTCGCGACCAGCCTGCATGGCATAGGTACGCTCGACGCCGTCATGGGAGTTGGCGATCTCCTCGAGCTTCTCAAGACGCTTGATGTAGTTCTCGGCAGACTCGCGACGGGCACCGGGGCGAGAGGCGGAGACGGCATCGGCGGCCTGTACCAGGACATCGAGCACCGTGTTGGGATCGACGTCGGCATGGTGAGCCTCGATAGCGTGGACGATAACGGGCTTCTCGCCATAACGGCGGGCAAGCTCTGCGCCGATGACGGCATGCGGGCCCTCGACGTCATGGTCGATTGCCTTGCCCAGGTCGTGCAGTAGGCCGGCGCGCTTGGCGGTCACAACGTCCAGGCCAAGCTCGGAAGCCATCACGCCGCACAGGTCAGAGACTTCGAGGGAGTGCTGAAGCACGTTCTGACCAAACGAGGTACGGTAGCGCAGGGCACCAAGGGTCTTGACGATCTCGGGATGCAGGTCGTGAATGCCGGTATCGAAGGCAGCCTGCTCGCCAGCCTCGCGCACGCGCTGCTGAACCAGGTCGGCAGCCTTGTGATACATCTCCTCAATACGAGCGGGATGAATGCGGCCGTCGGCGATGAGGTTCTCGAGGGCGACACGGGCGGTCTCGCGACGGACCGGGTCGAAGCTCGAAAGAACGACGGTCTCGGGCGTGTCGTCGATCACGAGGTTGACGCCGGAAACCTGCTCGAAGGTCCGGATGTTGCGACCCTCACGACCGATGATACGGCCCTTGAGATCATCAGAGGGAATGTGCACGGAGGTAACGGTGACCTCGGCAGTGTGGTCGGCAGCGCAGCGCTGAATCGCCAGGGACAGAATCTCCTGGGCGGTCTTGTGGCACTCGGCGCGAACCTGCTGCTCAGACTCGCGAATGATCGTGGCAGCCTCGTGGGTGACCTCGCCGCGAACCTTATCGAGGAGCTCCTTGTGGGCGTCCTCGCGGGTAAGGTCGGCAATGCGCTCGAGCTCGGAGGTCTGCTTTGCGCAGAGCTCCTCGAGCTCGCGGGAGCGCTTCTCGACCTGACCGGCCTGGCTGGACAGCTGATGCTCGCGCTTGTCGAGAGCGTCGTTGCGGCGATCAAGGGATTCCTCGCGCTGCATCACGCGGTTCTCGAGCGTACGAATCTCGCTCTTACGTTGCTTGTCCTCGGCCTCGGCGGCCTGCTTGTTCTTGATGATCTCCTCTTTAGCCTCAAGCAGAGCCTCTTTTTTGAGGGTTTCGGCCTGACGCTTTGCATCGCCGATCAGGGACTCAGCCTGTGCATGTGCCGACTGGATCTTTTCGTCGGCCTCGTGAAGACTACCCTGCTTGGCGGTGCGCATGTAGGCAATGGCGGCGATGGCACCCAAAACGATACCAACGAACGCTGCGATGATAGGCATGCTCACTCCTTTTTATGGATTCGTTACACAACAAAGCGAACCGTCCTTACGAACGGCTCGCGACATTTGAGTAATATGGGCGCAGCTTATGCGGGTCGGATACAGATAAACATATAAACAAACTCATCACAGATGAGCACATATCACAAAGCAAATGACAGTGTTTATCGTACGTTGAACCACAACAACTGTCAAATAAATGGCCCCGGCACGGCGGCTAAAACGCGGTGAACGGCAGGGCCGCAAAACGCATACGCCTAAACCGCACATTCCTCGCGTTCGGCATCGAGACGTGCCTTAACGGCATCGGCGGCGATTTGATACGAGAAGCCTTTGCCCATCAAAAACCGAACCAGTTTTTCGAATCCGCGCGTCTCTGGAACACGCCGCTTGGCGAGCAGGGCTGACGCACGCGCCAAATCGTCTTCGACGGCAAAATAATCCTCGGGATAACCGGGAATGTCATCGAGCACGACATGACGGCGCTTGAGCTCGGTCTCGATTTTGCGCTGTCCCCAACCGCGCCGCTTGCGCTCCTCGATAAAGTACGAGCAAAAGCGGTTCTCGTCTAAAAAGTGATACTCGGTGGCGCGCTCGACGGCGAAATCGATCGCGAGCTGGTGAAAGCCGTAGCGAGCCAGTTTTTCACAGACCTCACCCGTCGCATGGTCACGGCGCGATAACATCTCGGTCACCATGGTAAGCGCACATTTACGCTCGATGAGCTGCACCGCCTCACGAAAGTTATCCCAATCGCAGGGCAGATCGGGGCGATTTTTGACATACAGGCGCGCGACCCGCACGGGAATCCAAATGGACCGCTCAAAACCGCCCTCAAGCTCACAATCGATATGTGCGCAAGGCTTTTTTGACGCATACCCACTCGAGAACGAGGAGGCCGCCTTCTTATCGGGAAAGACGACCGTGGCCTCGGTCACCGTATACGACATGAGCGTAACCGCTACTCGTCGTCATCATCGAGCATGGCGGAACCATCGATGGCGTAAAGCTCGTCAAACTCCTCAGGCGCAGGCTGATCGGTCAGCTCGACCTCGGACGGAGCATCGTCATCAAACTCAAGTCCACAGGCAAGGCGGACCTTATGCTCAATCTCGTCGGCACAATCGGGGTGTTCGCGCAGGAACGCCTTGGCGGCCTCGCGACCGTTGCCGAGCTTATCCTCGCCATAGGCAAACCAGGAGCCCATCTTCTTGCAAATGCCGCACTCGACAGCCATGTCCAGAATCGAGCCCTCCTTAGAGATGCCCGTACCGTACATGATGTCGAACTCAGCAGAACGGAACGGAGCTGCCACCTTGTTCTTAACGACCTTGGCGCGCACGCGGTTACCGATAACCTCGTCCTTAAGCTTAATGCTGTCGATGCGGCGAATGTCGATACGCACCGAAGAGAAGAACTTAAGGGCGCGGCCGCCCGTCGTGGTCTCGGGGTTGCCGAACATGACGCCGATCTTCTCACGCAGCTGGTTAATGAAGATGCACGTCGTGTTGGACTTGGACAGCGAGCCGGCGAGCTTGCGGAGCGCCTGGCTCATCAGGCGAGCCTGAAGACCGACCGTAGTGTCGCCGATTTCTCCCTCGATCTCGGCACGCGGGGTCAGCGCGGCGACGGAGTCAACGACGATGGCATCGATGGCGCCGGAACGCACGAGCATGTCAACAATCTCGAGCGCCTGCTCGCCCGTGTCGGGCTGGGAAATGAGCACCTCGTCGATATCCACGCCGATGCGCGCGGCATACGTGGGATCAAGCGCGTGCTCGGCATCGATAAATGCCACAACGCCACCCATTGCCTGGGCCTCGGCCAGGATCTCGAGCGAAAGCGTCGTCTTACCGGAGGACTCAGGACCGTAAATCTCGACGATACGGCCGCGCGGCACGCCGCCGATACCCAGCGCGGCATCGAGGGCCAGGGCGCCCGTGGGAATGGCCTCGACCTCGAGCTCGGGACCACCGTCGCCGTACCTCATGATGGAACCCTGGCCGAATTTCTTCTCGATCTCGGCCTTGGTGGTGGCGATCATCTCATCGCGCTCTTTACCCGTCGTGCGAGCATGAACGGTACGTACGGGACCTGAATTTTTGGCCATGAATAGCCCTCCTCTTAACAACCTGCATCGATAATAAACGAACGGCTGTTCGTGGTCAACCGTTCAGGCCAATCATATGCAGTCGGTCTTTCCAAAACCCAACCAAACGCCGACCAAACACTGACCAAATGCTTGACCACAAAGGACCAAATATGAACAAGGCAGGCAAAAATACATCTACAACCAGCACAAACGCCAAATGAGCCTAAGGTCCCTATCTCCACAATTAAGGGGCCCGGAGGCCCCTTAAAACACGTCTATTCCATAGAATCGAGCACAAGGGCAATGCGACCCAGTGCCTCCGCGACCGCATGGGCACGAACACACGAACGGTCGCCCTCATAGTGGCAGCGCACAGAGTCCACGACCGGCACGCCCCCATCGGCGGAACGATACGCCCAGCCAATATAGAAAGTGCCAGCCGGATCGTCCTCAGTGCCACCGCTGGGGCCGGCATAACCCGTTGCGCTCACTGCAATATCGCTCTGGTACAGCTCCAGCGAACCCACCGCCATCTCACGCGCAGTCTGATGCGACACCGCGGTATAGCGGTCGAGCGTCTCCTGCTCAACACCAAGAACGCGATGCTTAATCTCATCGCAATAGGTCACCGCACCGCCGCGCAGCACCGCCGACGCACCCGGGATATCGGCAATCGTCGAGGCGATCATACCCGCCGTCAGCGACTCAGCCGTCGAAACCGTCACGCCCCGAGCGCTCGCGCGCTCGACAATATCACGCGCCAGCTCCTCGTTATGTGCGGAAATCTGCTCAAAAGAGTCCGTCATACCCACCAGGACCTAGACCGAAAAGACGATCTTGCGGCAGTTCCAGAAGTACTGGGCGCCCGAGATAACGGTCAGGACAACGGCAACGGCGTACAAGAAGCGCGACACCGAGTAGATGCCGAGCGTCAGCGCCACCGGGCCAAGGTGCAAGCCGGCCATAGCAAAAACGCACAGGTAACCGCAGATGGAGACCATCGTGGTTGCCGTCTTGTACTTGCCGAGCTTATCGGCCGCAACGACCACACCCGCCGCACTCGCGACCATGCGAAGGGCGCTCACCAGAAGCTCACGGAACAGGATAATGAACACCGACCACACGGTCACCGCGCCAAAATCCAAGAACAGCAGCAGGGCCGAGAACACGAGCAGCTTATCGGCGATGGGGTCCAAGAATTTACCGAAGTCGGTGATCTCATTGCGCGAACGCGCCAGATAACCGTCGACCTTATCGGTGCACGACAGGATCACATACAGAATGAAGGCAGCGGCGGCGAGCGGGCCGTCGAAGATGCTCCAATCCGTACCGGCAACACTCGTGTGAGAAAGCGCCGACACAATCATGAACACCGGGATAAAGACGATGCGAACGCACGTCACGATGTTGGCGGGCGTCCAGACACTCGTCAGTTCCTTATTGCTCTCGTTAGCCACGACGCTCTCCTACTCCACAACATGACCGATAAGCTCATAGCAGAAGCTATCGGTAAACTCGACGGTCAGAATATCGCCCACGGACGCCTCGCTGGCGTCCAGATGCACCGCGCCATCGGAATCGGGCGCCTGGAACCAGGCATGGCCGATCAGCTCGGCGCCATCCTCGGTCTCTTCGATACCGTCGACGATTACCTGGGCGCGCTCGCCCACATGTGCGGCGGTGGCGGCAAAACCGAGCGACTCGGCCAGGTCCATGGCCTCCTGGGCGCGCTCGAGCTTGACCTCTTCGTCGACCTGACTCTCCATCTTAGCGGCCAGGCTGCCCTCCTCCTGCGAGTAGGCAAAGACGCTCGTGTAGTCAAAGCCGACGGTGTCCATAAAGTCGATAAGGTCGCGGAACTCGTCGTCGGTCTCGGTCGGGAAGCCGACCATAGCCGTGGAACGGATCACGATGCCGGGGATACGCTCACGCAGATCGCGGAACAGGTCCTCGAGCTCCTGGCGCGAACCGGAACGGCGCATAGCCTTGAGGATGCGCGCGTCGCAGTGCTGCACGGGGATATCGATATAGGGCAGCACCTCGGGCGTATCGCGAATCGTATCGATAAGCTCATCGGTCATGCCCTCGGGCTGCAGATAGAGCACGCGGACCCAGACGTCGTGCGGGCGCACGGCCTCGGCGACGGCACGCAGCAGCTGCGCCAGATTGCGCGGCGAGCCCTCGGCGACATCCTCGTCAGTAAAGTCGGTGCCCCAAATACCCGTGTCCTGGCCGATCAGCACGATCTCGCGCACACCGCCGGCAACCAGGTCGCGTACCTCGGAGATAATGCTCTCGGCATTGCGCGAATGATAGCGACCGCGAATATAGGGAATCATGCAGAAGCTGCAGAAGCGGTTGCAGCCATCGGAAATCTTGACGTAAGCAACGGCGCCCTCGACGGTACGCTTGACCTGAGGGATATAGGCCGCGATTTCACGCTCGACACCCAGCACGCCATCGATGACCGCCACGATGCCGTCCTCCTCGTCGGCCTTCACAAAGGCAGCGACCTCGGGCAGCTCGTCAGGCAGGTCGTCGCCATAGCGCGACGGCACACAGCCGCACATAACGATGGGGCAAGAACGAACGCCGTCCTGAACCTCGTTGGCGAGCTCGAGCGTGGTCTCGATGCTCTCGGACGTTGCGGAGGCGAGGAACGAGCATGTATTGACGATGACGATATCGGCATCCTGCGGGTCGAATGCCTCCTCGTAGCCCGCAGCGGTCAAAAGAGAACGCATGCGGTCGGTGTCGACCTCGTTCTTAGCGCACCCGAGGGTGATGTAGAGCACGGAGCCCAACGGTGTATCCATGTTGGAGAGCGGTCCTTTCGAATGATATTAGCGGTAGTTGGTGAACTGTAGCGGCTGGCCGTAGTCCTGGTCGCGCAGGAACTGGATTACGGTCTGCAACGCATCCTTCGAAGCAGAGGAAACACGCAGCTTGTCGGCCTCGATGGTCACCTTGACCTTGAGCTTTTGGTCCTTGATGTCCTTGTTGATCTTCTTGGCGGTCGCCTGGTCGATACCCTCGACGATATGGCCGAGCACGCGCACGGTGCCGCCCGATGCCGCCTGAGGAGCATCCCACGAGACAGCCTTGAGGTCAATGCCGCGCTTGATGAGCTTGGAACTCAGCACGTCGATAATCTGCTTGGAGACAAAGTCGGCCGGGGCGTTAATCGTAAAGAGCTTGTCGCCCTTCGAAAGCTCGATCGTAGCGCCGGAATCCTTAAGGTCATAGCGCTGGGAAATCTCGCGCGTGGTCTGCTGAAAGGCGTTGTCGACCTCTTGCATGTTGACCTCGGACACGACGTCGAAGCTGGAATCTTTAGCCATGATGTTTCCTTTCGCGTACGAGCGGCTTAGTAGCTATCGTACGAATAGTCGGTAGAATCGGTGGGCGTCTGACCGTCAGTTGCGGTATCGGCGCCATCCGTGGACTGGGCATCGGTACCGTCGGTGGTGTCGGTACCATCGGTGGTGTCGGTACCATCAGTACGTTCACCATTCTCGGAGTCGGTGGTCTCCTTCTTGGGAACGGTGATCGTCACACGCGCCACGCCCGAGGTCTTGGTGTCGTAGCGGACCTTTTCGCCGTTCTTGGTAACGGTGACGTCGGAAGGCTTGGATGTGGTGATCTCGATCGAGGACTCGGGCGTGTACTCCTGCTCAAAGGGGCCAGTCGCTTGGGCGCCATAGACCGACTTGCCGTCGACCTTGACCTCAATCCACGCGGTCTTTCCCTTGGCAACGGAGACTTTGACCTTCGTGACCTCGTTCTCTTCCTTCTTGGCCGTCGTCTTGGTAGCGTCCGAGTCAGTCGACTCATCCGTCGCCTCATCGGTGTCTTCGTCCTCGTCGACCGTTTCGGTCTTCTTAGAAGACTTCTTGGTCGTCGTCTTGGTAGCAGTGGGCGTCTCGGGCGTGGTCTCGGGCGCCGAAGATGCGCAGCCGCGCAGAAGCACCACGATGAGCACAATCAACAGCAGCGCAACGGCACCGATACCGGCGTAGACGATACGCGGATCGAGCCCGTTGTTTTGAGGAGTACGTGATCCGCCGCGTCCACGATTGGAACTGCTGCGGCCGCCTCCCTGAGGCATACGACCACGATTGCTATCGGAACGGCCGCGATAGCCGCCCTGGCCCTGAAGGCTGCGCTGACCCGAGCGGGGCGCAAGTTCACCGCGGCCTTGATAGCCACGCTGGCCCGAACGCGGAGCCGAAGAGCGCTGGCCATACGGCTGTGATTGAGAGCGAAGACGCGGCGTCACCTGCGTGGTATCGGCATCCGCATAGCCACCGCGAGAGCGTCCCATAGAGGCACCACGGTAACCGCGATCGGAATAGCCGCCGTCGCCGTAGCCGGCACGAGGGTCACGCGCCACGCCGCGGGCAGCGGGAAGTGCACGGTCCTCGGGCATCGGCGTACTGCGGAACCGGTCACGCTGTGAGCGAATCTCCTCGCCCGAACCCGTCTCGGTAATATAACCGGCCTGCTGAGGACGCTGTCCATAGCGGGTCGAACGACCGCCCTGAACCATCAGGAAGCGCCCGTTATCGACCGAGGAACGCGAATTGACGTAGCCGGCGGCGTCCTGAAAACGACCGCCCTGCTGGGACGTCTCGCGTTCGTATGCCATCAGGTCGTCAAAGTAGGCATTGACGACCTCGCGCGGATTGAGGCCCAAAAAGCGAGCATAGCTCGAAATCATGCCCTGCGCATAGCCGCGCGGCGGCATCGAGGCAAAGTTACCGGTCTCGAAAAACTCGATGATCTGCGGCCTGATTTTGATGGTGTTGGCGACCTGCTGAATGGAAAGGCCCATTCGGCGACGCTGCTCGAGCAGCATGTCACCAAAGCGTGCAGCCATCAGAATCCTCCAAACTCACGATCTTCACGTGCCATCTCGGCGTCGACAGATTCCAGCGCGGCAAGCCCCTCCTCGTCCAACAGGACCTCGCGCGGCTTGGAACCGTCGGGCGGGCCGACGACACCCTTTTCTTCCAGCATGTCCATAATACGCCCGGCACGCGCATAGCCAACCTTCAGACGACGTTGCAGGCCAGATGTGGAACCAAGCTGCGATTCCACCACAATATGGGCGGCTTCCCAAATGAGCGGATCATCGTCTTGCGGCTCGGCGACTCCGGTGCGGACAATACCGCCGCCACCCGCCATGGACATGGAAGCGGGCGCCACGGCAGACAGAATCTCCTCGTGGTAGTCGGGCTCGCTCTGCGACTTGACGAACTCGACAATCTCGTTGATCTCATCATCCGAAACAAAGCATCCCTGAATACGGCGAGGCTTGCCCCAGTCGACCTTGGAGAACAGCATGTCGCCCAAACCGGTAAGCTTTTCGGCGCCCATCTGGTCGATGATGACGCGCGAGTCGATACCCGTGGCGACGTTAAAGGCGATGCGGTTGGTGATGTTGGCCTTGATAAGGCCCGTCACCACGTTGGAGCTGGGGCGCTGCGTGGCCACGATAAGATGAATACCGGCGGCACGGCCCAGCTGGGCGATACGCACAATCGACGCCTCGACGTCCTTGCCGGCAACCATCATCAGGTCCGAAAGCTCGTCAATAATGATGACCAGGTAGGGCATCTTTTGCGGCGGGTTGTCGTAATGCTCAAACTCGCCGCCGGCCTGCTTTTCGTTGTAGGTCGAGATCTTACGCACGTTAAGGCGCTCGAAGACCTTCAGGCGACGCTCCATCTCGGACACGGCCCATTGCAGAGCGCTCGCGGCCTGCTTGGGTTCGGTAACGACCGGTACATAAAGATGCGGCAGGCCGTTATAGCCCGCAAGCTCGACGCGCTTGGGGTCGACCATGATCAAACGAACGTCCTCGGGAAGCGCGCGCATGAGCAGGGTCGTGATGATGGAGTTGATCATCACCGACTTACCGGAACCAGTGGTACCGGCGATCAGCAGGTGGGGCATCTTGGCAAGGTCGGCGACGACCGGCGTGCCCTCGGCATCGCGCCCGATTGCGAGCTCGAGCGGACCGCCCTTCACATAGGGCAGCACGTCGCCCAGGTTGACGTTCTGGCGCTTGCGATTGGGGATCTCGATGCCCACGAGCGAGGTGCCGGGGATCGGGGCAAAGATACGCACCGACTGGGCAGCGAGCGAAAGCGCGATATCGTCCTCGAGGCTCGAGATCTTGCTCACGCGCTCGCCCTCGCCAGGTTGCAGCTTAAAGGTCGTCACCGTGGGGCCGGCGATCCAGCCGACCACGCGGGCACTGCGGCCAAACTCAAGCAACGTGGACTGAAGCGACTCGGCAGTCTGTTCCAGCTCCTTGTCAGAAGACGCGGAGGACGCCGACTGCGGGTTGGCATGCAGGATTTCGAGTGGCGGAAGCTTAAGGCCATCCTCTTCTTCGCCCTCGTTATCTGCGGCACCGCCGTCCGCTCCCCCATCCCTAGCCGCAGCCGATCCGACAGCACTCGAGGCAGGCGCATCGGCAACCTTGGGATGCTTCAAGAAGTCGGGAATCTGAGGTGCTGCCGAGACAGGATTCACGGCAAACGGCGGCTCGGACTCGTCAATCTTATCGAGGTCGTCTTCCATCGAAAGCTGGCCGGTTACCTGTTCGCGCTTGGCATGGCGACTCGGCAGCAAAGTTGTCTTTGCGGTCTCAATCGGCGCCTCGTCGTCCTCGTCATCGCCCTCAGTGAGCTCAATCTCGCTATCGGACCAAGACGGGTCGGGCTCACTCGTATTGAGCTTAGGCGCAGCCTTGCCCTTCTTGGCATGGCGGCGCGGCAGCAGCGTCGTCTTAGCGCGCTCAACCTCAACCGACTCGGACACGTCGACAAACGGATTCTCGTCCTCGGCGTCATCGTCCAAAACCGGGTCCACATCGTTGCCCATGACCGTGGTCACGGCAGCAGCGGAGCCCTTTTGACGAAGAATGCTCAGGTGCGGACGGGCAACGCCGGGCACCGACAGGGCTTCGTCGTCACCCCACGGGCTGGCGTTGACATCGGCACGACGGCGCTCGGCAAAATCGGCCGCACGGTCGCGAGCAGAGCGCAGCACGCCACCCACCGAAAAGCCGATGATGACCAAGCCCACGACGACAAGGCCCAACAGGACTACCATAGCGATAGGCTTACCCAGGGCATTCTGCAGCGCACTCGCAATAAACGCACCGATGTAGCCACCCGAGGCGGACAAATTTTGCGGCGTGAACATAAGGTCACACGAGACACTCGTACCCGGCACCATCAGCGAAAGAATGGAGACGACGGCGATAAAGACCACGGCTCCGCCCGCAACAGAGCGCACGTTGAGCGGCGAGTCCTCGCCTAAAAAGAGCGTGGCGGCAAACAGCAAAATAACGATCGGCAGCACGTAGGCGCCCAGACCAAAGCCCAGGTGGTAGAAACCGGCAACCGCAGCCGTAACGGGTGCAGTCGCCGGCGAAATCACGGCAATGAAGGACGCAATCGCCAAAACGGCGATGACCACGCCGGCGATATCGCGGTTGGCCGAGGGCTCGACCAGGGGCTCAAAATCGTCGAAGTCGGTCTCGTGGCCCTTATTGGCACGAAGATGGGAACCGGCACCCTTAGCAGATGCCGGTTGGTTGTTGGCTTTATTGCCTTTGGCGTTTTGTGCAGATCCGCGCGCCAAACTAAACCTCCATGACGACCGGGATGATCATCGGACGAGTGCGCGTACGACTCCAGATAAAGTTAGAGAGCGAGTCGCGCACGGCCTTGCGAATGGCATCGGAACCGCTGCTCGTAAAGCTGAACTTGCCCTTCTCAATCGTCTTCATAATAGACGCGGAGGCATCCTCGGAGAACTGGTCGTCGATGGCAAACGAGACGCCGCGGCCCGAGAACTCGATGGCCTCAATCTTCTTGTGCTTGAGCGAGACGATGGCGACGGCCGTGACCATACCGTCATTGGCGAGCTTCTGGCGATCGCGCAGGACGATGGGGTCGGTATCGCCGATACGCAGGCCGTCGACGTAGACGACGCCGGACTCGACGGGCGTACCACGCTTGACGATACCACCGCGCATCTCGAGCGTGTCGCCGTTATCGAGGATAAAGATGTGATCATCCTTGATGCCCATCTTGCGGGCCAGCTGAGCATGGGCGCGCAGATGCACGGCCTCACCGTGAACCGGCATAAAGTACGTGGGCTTGGCCATGGCCATCAGGAGCTTAAGCTCCTCCTGGCTGCCGTGGCCCGAGACGTGGACAAGAGCACGGTTCTTATCCCACACGTCGCAGCCGAGCTTGGCCAAGCTGTTGACGACCTGCTGAACGGCTTTCTCGTTGCCGGGAACGGGAGTTGCCGAGAGGATGACGGTATCGCCCTCGTGGATGGAAAGCGTCTTGTGCTCGCCGTTGGCCATACGGGACAAGGCCGACAGCGGCTCGCCCTGCGAACCGGTGCACATGACGACGATCTTGTCGTCGGGCAGGTTATCGATATCGAAGGCATCGATAATATCGGCGTCGTCGATGTTGAGGTAGCCCAGCTCGCGCGCCACGCGGGTGTTAGTGAGCATGGAGCGACCGGTCACAACGACCTTACGGCCGCACTTGCGGGCAGCATCGCAGATCTGCTGCAAACGATGAATGTGACTCGAGAACGACGCGACGAACACGCGACCCGGGGCGTTCTTGATGGCGTGCAGCAAGTTGGGACCGACCTCGGCCTCGGACTTGGTAAAGCCGGGAACCGTGGCGTTGGTAGAGTCGGAAAGCAGCAGGTCGATGCCCTGCTTGGCAAAGCGGCTGATAGCGGCATAGTCGGGCGTGACACCATCGATGGGCGTCTGGTCAAGCTTAAAGTCGCCCGTGTGCATAACGGTGCCCTGGTTGGTGCGAATGAACACGCCCAGAGCGCCGGGGATGGAGTGCGTCATCGAGAAGAAGTCGAGTGAGATGCCGCCGAGGTTGACATGGCTGCCGCCCTTGACCTCGCGGAACTTGGGTGCGCGGATGCGGAACTCGGAAAGCTTGCCTTCGATAAAGCCAAGCGTCAGCTTGCTCGAGAAGATAGGCACCTTATTGTTGAGGTCCTGCAGCAGATACGGAAGCGAACCGGTGTGGTCCTCGTGGCCGTGGGTGACGACGATACCGCGGAGCTTCTCCTCGTTCTCCAGGACATAGGTGTAGTCAGGAAGCACCAGGTCAATACCGGGCTGGGAGTCATCCGGGAACATGAGACCGGCGTCGACGAGCACCATGTCGTCGCCGCACTCGAAGACCGTCATGTTCTTGCCGATGCCGTCAAGGCCACCGAGCGGAATGATCTTCAAGGGAGATGATTTTTTAGCTGCCATAGGTTAGTGTGGTTTCCTTTCTTCGAAACGGGTCTGGAACAACCGGCGGGGCGCTTCTGGCAAACCGACCGCCGGGAACGTACAAACATGCATCATAGAGTCGACGCAGTAACCACAGTATGATACCCATTTGCCCACCAACAGACCACCCATGCATCAAAGCCCCATCTGAACTGGTCCATCCAGCCGGTTTCCCGTGGGGCGGGCACTGATGAAGTTTATCGCGAGTTCCGCACGAACAGGAGGC
>DBFBGO010000009.1:0-29984 GCA_048201895.1 Collinsella sp.
GATGCGATCCTCGACGCATCGCGATATAAGAAAAGCTCCCGTTGCCGGGAGCTTTAAAATCAATTGGTGCGGCGTATAGGATTCGAACCTATGACGTTCTGATTCGTAGTCAGACCCTCTATCCAGCTGAGGTAACGCCGCAACGCACGGATTATTATGCACGTGACCCCTCGATGGGTCAAGCGACAATTTGGAAAAATTTTACGAAGTGATGATTAAGATGCCCGCGCCTCGACCGAGGTTCGAATCCGTGCAGTGCCGGCGTAAAAGAAAAGCCCCCGTTGCCGGAGGCTTCAAGTTCAATTGGTGCGGCGTATAGGATTCGAACCTATGACGTTCTGATTCGTAGTCAGACCCTCTATCCAGCTGAGGTAACGCCGCAGCGCAATACATATAAAACCACTTTAGCTTATTGGAGTCAAGCACAATCTCAAACTTTTTTGTGGAACGCAGTTTTGTCATGCTGCTCCGCATATACCGCTGTTCCCCGTACGATCGATTGGCTTTTCGATCACGTCGAACTTGGCATCAAGTTCCCTCAGGAGCGATCTCACCCGCTGGACACAATCATAATCGGCAAACGAGATGCTCAGCATGCGCGCGACCTGGTTGGAAGTCCCAACTCCATAGAAGTGCTCCAGCGCCACAAGTCCCTCGTGCATCACAAAGGTCTCGACCACATGCGGCGACTCCTCAAAGCACCATTGTGTCAACGGACCCTCACTCGTCTGCCGAACCACCAGGCCGCCCATGCCAGACGGCTCACACGTTACAAGCAGGTACTCCCCGCCCTCGTCGCTCTCAAACAAAACCACCCGATCATCAAACAGCTCCATCGCGTCCCCTTTCTCTCGCTCTTATTTAGCAAAAGCATAGCAGGTAGATGGCTGTATACAGAACAGTTGTTCGTGTGTTTTCTATTGAGCTGTCCGCACGGCATGGTATGGACCTGCGCACGAAATAGGGCGCCCCCGAAGGAGCGCCCTTGCATATCCCCTATGCAGCCAACTTACGCGACCGGCTCGATCTTCTCGAGACCACCCATGTAAGGACGCAGGACCTCGGGGATCGTGATGGTGCCGTCGGAGTTCTGGTAGTTCTCCAGAATGGCGGCCATGGTGCGGCCAGCCGGCAGGCCGGAACCGTTGAGAGTGTGCAGGTAGCGCGAACCCTTGAAGTTCTCGGGGTCGCGATACTTGATGTTGGCGCGGCGAGCCTGGAAGTCACCGCAGTTGGAGCAGGAGCTGATCTCCTTGTAGGCGTTGTAGCTCGGCAGCCAGACCTCGACGTCGTAGGTCTGACGGGCAGAGAAGCCCAAGTCACCGGTGCACAGGCTAATCACGCGATACGGAAGGCCCAGCTGCTGCAGCAGGTACTCGGCCTCGGCGGTCATACTCTCGAGCTCCTCGTCAGACTCCTCCGGCTTAGCGAACTTGACCATCTCGACCTTGTCGAACTCGTGCTGACGGATGATGCCGCGGGTGTCGCGACCGGCGGAACCGGCCTCCTCGCGGAAGCAGGGGGTGAAGGCGGTGTAGCGGCGCGGCAGAGTGTCGGCATCGAGGACCTCGCCGGCGTGCAGGTTGGTAAGCACGACCTCGGCGGTGGGGATCAGGAAGTTGTCGCCCGAGACGTGATAGGCGTCGTCCTCGAACTTGGGCAGCTGACCCGTGCCGAACATGGTCTGACGCTTGACGACGATGGGCGGCCACCACTCCTTAAAACCACGGCTGGTGTGCGTATCGAGGAAGAAGTTGATAAGGGCGCGCTCCAGGCGGGCGCCGGCGCCACCGAGAACGGTAAAGCGGCTGCCGGAGAGCTTATTGCCACGCTCGAAGTCGAGGATGTCCAGATCGGTGCCCAGATCCCAGTGCGGCTTAAAGTCGAAGTCGAACTCGCGCGGGGTGCCCCAACGACGACGCTCAATGTTCTCGTCCTCGTCCTTGCCGTACGGCGTGGCCTCGCAAGGAATGTTGGGCAAGTGAGCCATGAAGTCGTACTGCTCCTGCTCGAGAGCAGTGCGGCGCTCAGCCAGACCGTCAATCTTCTCGTTGACGGCGCGCACGGCCTCCTTGGCGGCCTCGGCCTCGTCCTTCTTGCCCTCCTTCATCAGGGCGCCGATCTTCTTGGACTCGGCATTGCGCGTAGCCTGGAGCTCCTCGACCTCGGTGATGACGGCACGGCGCTCGTCGTCGAGCTCAAAGAACTTCTCGCGATCCCAAGACGTCTGGCGGTTAGCCATGGCGACATCGATGGCATCGGGGTTCTCGCGAACAAACTTGATATCAAGCATTAGATCCTCCGGCGATATACATTCCATTTAGGTTGCAACCTTGTACATGTATGGGCAAGTATATACTTATGAGCGTTTACGACCCAACTCAACTACGCAAGAAGGCACCCAATGGACGCAGTTTTTTCCTTTTTGTTTGGCACCCGCACCGGTTTTGCCATCCTTTTCGCCGGCGGCATCCTGTTATTTGCGATTCTTGCCTTTGTAATGGAGAAGCGTACCCATAAGATGTACGTCGACCGCGGACCCAAGTCCGAGGATGAGGAAGACAGCTTCTGGGACTAACCTGCCAAAAAGGGACAGGTTTATTTTGGTCTGTTTTATCTGGGCAAACGCAAGCGCCCCGCAACTGGAATTGAGCCAGTTGCGGGGCGCTTTTCGCTAAAAGGACAAAACCGCAGAAAATACCTGCCAAAAATAAACCCGTCCTTTTTTTGGCAGGTTTTACTGGAGAGTTGCGTCGATTGCCTTGACCAGGGCGCTGCGCATGCCGGCGTCCTCGAGCGCAACGACGCCCTTGATGGTGGCACCACCGGGCGAGCATACGGCATCCTTCATCGCCGCAGGATGCTGGCCAGTTGCAAGCTGCAGCTTTGCCGTACCCAGCACCATCTGGCTCACAATGCGATAGGCATCGGCACGCGGGATACCGTGCTTGACCGCTGCATCGCCCAGGGCCTCGATTGCCATGGCGACAAATGCCGGAGCGCAACCACCCACCGTGCCGCCCACGAACAGCAGGCTCGTATCGAGCTCGACCACCGCACCGAGCTTGCCAAGCAGATCAAGCACCACTGCGCTCTGCTCATCACTAAGCGTGGAAGCCTTCTCGCAGGCGATGACGCCCTCGCCCACCGAAACCGGTGTGTTGGGCACCGTCGAGATATGCGCGACGCCCGGCAGGACCTGCTCCCACTTGGCACTGTCCCAGGTCCAGGCAACCGACAGAACGACCTTTTTGGCAAGAGCATCCTTGAGCGGGGCGAATACCTTCTCGATCATGTACGGTTTGACCGCAGCGACCACGATATCGGATGCGGCGACAACCTCGGCGGCATCGTGGCAGGCGACCATGCCGCGCGCCTCGCAGCGCTCAACCAGTGCGTCGTAGCGACCCGCGCAGGCGCACATGTCGCTCGCAGCTACACCGGCAGCGATCCAGCCATCGGCCATAGCGCCCGCCATATTGCCAAAACCGACAAATCCAATCTTCATATCGCATAGTCCTTTCAGACACATTCCTCAAAACGAAAGGTATTGTCCCACGCCATTGTTTCGTATTGCCGACCTATTTGTGATACGGCTCGCCACGACTGATCTTGCAGGCACGGTAAATCTGCTCTAACAGCACCACACGCGCCAGGTTATGCGGCAAGGTAATGCGTCCAAAGCTGAGCATCTCGTCGGCTCGTGCGCGCACGTCATCGCTCACGCCGTCCGAACCGCCGATTACAAAGGCAATGTCGCTGCTGCCTCGCAGCATAAGATCGTCGAGCCTCGCCGAAAACTCCTCGCTCGAGCGCTCTTTGCCCTCAATGGCCAGCAGGATCACATGCGCTCGAGACGGCAGGGCAGCAAGAATCGCCGCCCCCTCCTTGTCGCGCGCGGCATCCACGCCGCCCGCCTTAGCCGGGTCGATATCGGCCATCTCGCGGATATCAACCTTGGCATAGGCGCCCAGACGCTTGGTGTACTCAGCGCACGCGTCCTTCCAAAAGCGCTCCTTGAGCTTACCGACGCAAACGACGGTGTATTTCACGCGCGTCTACTCCTTCGAATCGTTCTGAACCTTACCGGCAGTCAGCATCTGCTCGAACATAGAGGCCGACTGCGAGAAGTCGCTCGGTAGCACAACCGTCGAGGTTTTACCCGTACGAGCAAACTCCGTCATCATCTCGGACCACTGCGTAAACATGAACAGTTGGTTGGCCTCGTCATTGCCGACACCCGTCTCCTGGATGATCTCGAGCGAATCTTTGATACCCAGCGCGATGGCCTTGCGCTGGTTGGCGATGCCCTCGCCCGCCTTTTCCATAGCCTCGGCCTCGGCGGTCGCCTCGGTGACGCGCTTGATGCGGTCTGCCTCGGCGAGTTCCTGTGCCGCAGCGCGCTTGCGCTGGGCGGCGTTGATGTCGTTCATGGAGTTCTCGACCTCGGTCGGCAGTGCGATTTTGGTGATGAGCGTCGACACGAGGGTGAAGCCGTAGGTGGCCATCTGCTCGGAAACGGTAGCGTTGACATCCTTGGCGATGTCATCCTTCTTGGCAAAGACCTCATCGAGTGTGTAGACGGGAATCGAAGAGCGCAGGGCGTCGGTGATGAAGTCACGCATCTGGTCGACGGGCTCCTGCAGCATATAGTAGCTCTTGTAGATGCCCGAATCCGCCGGGCCAGCACCCATGTCATAGCTCACGTGGTACTGAGCAGAGACCTCAAGGCCGATGGTCACGTTGTCCTGAGTCTTAACGTCGATACCAAAACCGTTTTTCATGGTGCGTAGACTCACCGTGGCGGCTTTGCGGTCGATCACGGGCACCTTCATGTGGAAGCCCGCGTTGACGATGCGGTTAAACTTGCCCAGACGCTCGATGATCACGGCATGCTGCTGTTCAACGACATAGCAGGCGCTGGGAAGCAGCAGCAACAGGATGATGATGGGAATCAAAAGGCTGGTAAGGGCGGCGATGATACCGGAAAATAGCATGGTCTCTCCTCTGATAGGCACACGTTGGCATTAGGATACCCGCACGAAGCCGCCACGTGACACCAACAGGAGGCCCATAACAAAAAAGCCCCCATTGCTGGGGGCTCTTTCATTTAATGGTGTGGGCGAAAGGACGTCAGCGTATCCGCTTCGCGGATCCGCACCGGCTTCGGCCGCCTGACGGCGTCCTCGCCAGCTCGCTAAAAACGCTCCGCGTTTTCATTACGCTCGCTCCTTCGCAGGTTCAAGTCCCTGCGATGGGCCCATAACAAAAAAGCTCCCATTGCTGGGAGCTCTTTCATTTAATGGTGCGGGCGAAAGGACTTGAACCTTCATGGGGTTGCCCCCATACGGACCTGAACCGTACGCGTCTGCCAATTCCGCCACGCCCGCGTGCAGGAATTAGAATAACGGAGCGCCACCACGAACGCAAGAACTATTTTTGAAAAAGTTTGCGAGCATTTTCCCAAGCAGCTTGCGCGATTGTTTCGGCGTCCTCACCAGTGCGATCGACACGGTCGTTAACCAGCGCGTTTGCCGTAATGGAGATCATTGCGGGCTCGCATTCAAGACCGCGGATGGGCTCCGGAGCCATATACGGGCAATCCGTCTCGAACAAAATTCGATCGAGTGGGGTTGCCGCAAATGCCTCGCGCACATCGTCGTTGCGCTTAAAGGTGGCCGCGCCACCATAGGCGATATAGCATCCCAGCTCCACAAAGCGCTCCATCGTGGCGCGGTCCTCGCCAAAGCAGTGCAGCACACAACCGGCCTGGGGCACGCCCACCTCACGAAGCACGTTGTAGGCGTCCACGTGCGAGGTGCGCTCCTGGTCCGTGTCCTCGTGACGCAGATGTAGCTCCACCGGCACGTTACGACACACGGCAAGCTCGAGCTGGCGCGCCATGCAGTCAATCTGCACGTTATGGGGTGCCGGCGCGATATCGTCGTCATAGTCCATGTGATAGTCCAGGCCGATTTCGCCAATACCGGCGCATAAGGGGTCATAGAGTGCGGCAACGACCTGTGCGTGAACGTCGTCGGTATAGTCCGGCGCGCCATACGGATGCACGCCGGCAAGATACTTGATCTGCGGGATATCCTGCATCGGCAGAATTTCGCGCACGAGCCAGTCGCCATAGTCCGTCACGCTGCGTTTGTCAGCGATGGGGTCGAACATCGTCACCAACAGGTCGACACCCGCGGCTTTGGCGCGCACGAGCGTCTCGGGCACTTCTTTGCCCCAAAACGAAAGCAGATGCGCATGCGTGTCGGCAAGCGGTGCCAAGGGCACGGGGCAGGCGACCGTCTTCTTTTTCTTGGTAAACGTCACGCGTGCGGCATTAGGCATCATGGATTAGCTCCTGGGCCAGGCGGACAAAGTCGGCAACATCAAGCGTCTCGGCGCGCGTAGTGGGCGCGATACCGCAAGCCTCAAAGGCGGCATCGAGTACGTCCTTGGCAAAGCCGTTGGCGCTCATGGAGTTGCGAATGGTTTTGCGGCGCTGGGCAAACGCAGCGTCGATCACACGAGCCACGAACTCGCGATCGAGCCCCTCGGGCACCACGCCGTCAACACGGTCGATACGCACGACGGCCGAGTCCACGTGCGGCGCCGGCATAAAGCAACGCGGCGGCACCTCAAAGCGACCCGTCACCTGCGCATACAGGCCGAGCTTTGCCGTATAGCCGCCATAGGTCTTGTTGCCCGGCACTGCGGCAATGCGATCGGCAACCTCCTTTTGCACCATGACGACGGCACGCTTGAGCGCCGGCATCGTCTGGAAGAACTGCAGGATGATCGTCGCCGCCACGTTATAGGGCAGGTTCGCGACAAACACCGTCGGCTCACCGCCCGCAGCCTGCTCAATCTGCTCCGGGCCCACCCTGAGCGCGTCGCCCATGATAAAACGGAAGTTGGCATAATCGGCGGCATGGGCGTCGAGCACCGGCTCGAGCTCGGGGTCGGCCTCGATCGACGTGACGCACGCCGCCTCCTGCAGCAGCGCAAGCGTCAAAGTACCGCAACCCGGACCCACCTCGAGTACGCGCTCGTCACCTACAAGCTCGGCAAGCTCGCAGATACGCTCGATCACATGGTTGTCGATTAGAAAGTTTTGGCCCAGGCGATGCTTGGTCGCAAGGCCAAACTCCTCCAGCAGCTCCCTAGTTGCCGTGGGGTTTGCCAAAGGCGAAGTTGTCATGGTTGCCTCCTTAGCATGATAGCGGCGTCTTGAAACGAAAGGGCATGGACCGTTGCGGCCATGCCCTTACATCTAAACAGCAAATTGCCGATATGGCGCTCGCGCGGTCTCTACGCCAGACGCGGGAACAGCGGATCGCCCTTCTCGACGGGCTGACCGCCGGCAAGCAGGCCCCAAGTGCAAATGCCCTTGAGGTCGTCGCTCGCGGCCTCATCCTCGCAGGACAGACGACGCAGGGCCTCGGCAGAAGTCTGGGGCATGAGCGGCATCAGCAGGTGAGCGGCAATGCGAATGGCCTCGAGCAGGTTGTAGATCACAAACGCCAGCTCGTCGGCCTTGGCCTCGTCCTTGGCAAGCGCCCAAGGCTCGGAGTCCTCGATGTAATGGTTGGCGGCGTGGATGAGCTCCATGACCTCGTCCTTAGCTCCGCCGTAATCGAGCACGTCCATCTTGGTCATGTAGCGCTCGACCAGACCATCGGCAATCTTTGCCAGCGGGTTGTCGAACGCGTCGGCAGACGCCGGTTTAGCCGGGGCGCAGCCGTCAAAGTACTTTGCGCTCATGTTGAGCGAACGCGAAATCAGATTGCCCCAGCTGTTGGCCAGGTCGGCGTTGTAGACCTGCTCCATGCGATCGAAGCTGATGGCGCCGTCGGCACCGGGAACGACGTCGGTCATGAAGTAGTAGCGATAGCCCTCGACGCCCAGCATGTCGATAACGTCCTGCGGAGCGATGGCGTTGCCACGGCTCTTGGACATCTTCTCGGCCTTGCCGGTCTCGGCATTGCGCACGGTCAGGAAGCCGTGGGCAAAGACGTGCTCGGGCAGGGCCTCGCCGATGGCCATGAGCATGGCGGGCCAAATGACGCAGTGGAAGCGGATGATGTCCTTACCCACGATGTGGAACTGCGCGGGCCAGCGATAGGCCAGCTCGGCACGCGCCTCGTCGGTGTCGACACCGTAGCCGACGGCCGTCATATAGTTGAGCAGTGCATCGAACCACACATACGTCACGTGGCCCTCGTCAAACGGGACCTGAATGCCCCAGTCAAAGCTCGTGCGGCTCACGGATAGATCGTTAAGGCCGCCCTCGACAAAACTGCGAACCTCGTTCATGCGGAACGCAGGCTCGACAAAGTCGGGGTGCTCGTCATAGAGCTTGAGCAGCTTGTCCTGGAAGGCGGAAAGCTTAAAGAAGTAGGACTCCTCCTGCACGCGCTCAAGCGGACGGTGGCAGTCGGGGCACAGGTGCTGGCCGACGCTGCCGTACTCCTCGTCGCCCTTCTGGACCTGTGTATCGGTGAAGTAGGTCTCATCAGGCACGCAATACCAGCCGTCGTAGCTGCCCTTATACAGGTAACCGGACTCCTTCATGCGCTCCCACAGGTACTGCACGGCATGATGCTGGCGCGGCTCGGTGGTGCGGATGAAGTCGTCGTTGGAAATCTCGAGCTTGCTCCAAAGCTCCTTGAAGTGCGGGGCCTGGCTGTCGGTCCACTCCTGCGGCGTCATGCCATGCTTGGCTGCGGCCTCGGCGACCTTCTCGCCGTGCTCGTCCATGCCGGTCAGGAACTTGACGTTATAGCCGGCGGAGCGACGATAACGGGCCTGAACGTCGGCGATGATGGTGGAATAAGCTGTGCCCAGGTGCGGATCGGCGTTGACGTAGTAGATGGGCGTCGTGATAAAGAACGAAGGCTTGCTTTGATCCATGGGGTTTGTCCTCCAGAAAAACGTTGCATACAGAGGATGATTCTAGCGCAAGGGCTGGATATCCTCCATCTATTGCATATCGAGCACCATGGCATAGACATCGCGCTTGCGGCGCGAATACTTCTGAGACAGGCACTTGGCCACCGCAGA
Organism: Collinsella sp.; assembly: GCA_048201895.1. GTDB lineage: Bacteria > Actinomycetota > Coriobacteriia > Coriobacteriales > Coriobacteriaceae > Collinsella. Next base: position 9,064 of record DBFBGO010000009.1, read on the forward strand.
CGCGGGCTCCCCCTCCTCGAGCGCGGCGCGGATATCCTCGCGCAGGGCCTCGTCGGGATCCGCTGCCGCGGCGCCAACCGGCACGGCACCGGCCTCCTCATCCTCGCTCGGCGGCGCGATGACCAGCGCAATCTCGCCCTTTACCTCGCCGCGAGCACGCAGCTCCTCGGCAAGCTGGGCAGCGGGCCCGCGCAAGACTTCCTCGTGCAGCTTGGTGAGCTCGCGGCAGACGGCAACCTCACGCTGGGGAAAGACCTCCACCACGGCCTCGAGCGTCGCCACGATGCGATGTGGAGACTCGTAGAAGATGAGCGCGCCGGGCACCACGGCAAGGCGCTGCAAACGGCGCACACGGTCGCCGTGCTTTCGGCCCAAAAAGCCCTCGAAGAAAAAATGCTCGCAGGGAATGCCGGACGAAACGAGCGCCGTGACGCAAGCAGAGGGCCCGGGAATAACTTCTACGGGCACATCGGCCTCACGTGCCGCCTCGACCAGCGCCTGGCCGGGATCGGACACGCTCGGCATGCCGGCGTCCGAGGCAAAGGCGAGGGTCTCCCCCGCCAGCAGACGGTCAACTAGGCCGGCGGCGCGGCTGGCGATCACATTCTCGTCGCAACGGACAAGCGGCTTGGAAATGCCCAGGTGCATCAGCAGCTTTGACGTCACGCGCGTGTCTTCGCAGCAAATGGCATCGGCGGCGGCAAACGCCTCGCCAACGCGCGGGGACAGGTCGCCCAGATTGCCGATGGGTGTGCCGACCACATAGAGTTTGCCCGTATGGGCGCTGTTTTGCGTCATATCAACCTATTCAATCATGCCGCGCTCGAGCGTGCCGAGTGCCGCGCGGGCGTCCCATGCTGCAATGCGCTTCTCGGTCTTCCACGTTTGGAAGAACCAACCGGCAGCCGGCGCAAACGAAGCCAGCTGGTTGGCGATAAACACGCGCTCGTAGGCATTGCGGCCCTCGGGCGTGACCGACGAGTTGGCAAAGATCGCCGCACCCGACCATTCGCCCACCAGCACGGGGAACCCAGTCGAGATCGCTTCTTTAAGCTCGCGCTTGTTACGCGAAATCGCCGTCGTCAGCCCGCGGGGGCTCGTGATGTCGAGCGCATACTCGTCACGGTAATGGTACAGGTGAAGGTCCATGTAGACGTTCTTGTACTTGGCGCCGCGCATAAAATGCTTCCACTCGCTGGGATGCCCCGACGACGAGAAGACGACGATCTTATCCTCGGGCATATACGAACGGACGAGCTCGTAGGCATCGCGATAGAAATTACGCAGGTAGTGGGCCGGAATGCCATCCGTCATGGTAAAGAGACTCTTGCGAACACTCATCTGCGGCGTATCCAGCAGCTCAATGCCCAGCAGGCTTTCGGCCTCGCCGTAGCGATCGGCCAAGCGCTCGAGCACGTCGAGTGCGACATGACGACCGTTGGCGGACGAATGCCACTCGGCAACAGCCTCCGGCGTGGTGGGCGAATCGTTGGAATCGCCCTGACCGCCAGGCACCGTCGCCAAATCGAGCAGTACGCGGATGTTGTACTTGGCAGCCCACTCAATCGCGCGGTCGATGTAATCGACAACCGAGATGTAGGAGGCATCGGACTCCTGTGAGCCAAAGGCATACCAAGGCACCGGCAGGCGCACGGCGTTGAGGCCGATCTGCGCCATGCGACGGAAATCATCCTCGCTCACAAACGTCTCGTAATGACGGCGCATGCGCTCGTTATAGGCGGCGGTGCCCATGGCCTCCTGCAGCTCGGCCGCGTTGGATGCACCGGTCGCCGCGTATAGCGACGGGGTCACCCAAGGCTCGGGAATAAACCAGCCAGAGAGATTAACGCCGAGTATCCTCTCCATCACTGCCCCCTTCGGATCGTGCAGGCCGAACCCGCATCGTATTGCATAGGATAAGTATCGTTTTGAGTATACCCGCGTGTGCGGACAGGCGACCGAACGGTCTGCAAAGTGACGCGAAAGTGGGAGGAATGTCTGAGCGGGCGGGCCCGAGATGGCGTGCCGAGATGTACATATGCGCCGGAGGTAGGCGGCCGGAAAGCGCATCCCGTTCTGAGCGCGGGATCTGGGACGCAATTTCCGCAGAGCCCTCAATAAAAGAAAAGGACCCCTTTGCAGAGGTCCTAGTCAGTTCAAGGTGGCGGGGAAGGGAATCGAACCCCTGACACGAGGATTTTCAGTCCTCTGCTCTACCAACTGAGCTACCCAGCCATTTGAGGTGTGCCTTGTTTCAAGGCTTGATTAGTATAACCAAGGATGCGTTCCGGTCAACCGAGAATTTTAAAAAAGTTTTTGAGCACAGCCTCGGTTCTATAAATCGGCACGTCAGAGGCATCAGCCGGCAGCAAGAAGTTTTTCACTCAGAGCCGCACGGGCAAACTCACTTGGCGTCATCCCCTCGGCAGCCGCCCGTCGACGAATGGCCTCCTTCATTCCCAGAGGAATCTTGACCGACAGCGTTGCCGTCCCCTCACCTGAGAGCGGGGGCCGTCCATGCACGATCCCACCAACGGTGTGTTCGCCATCCGGTAACTCTCCGCGCTCGTACGACTCGCACCACGCGTCAATCATTTCATCCGTTACAACCTGACCATTAGCGGCCGTATATGTCTTGCCCATCATCGACCCCTCTGCCGAGCTCGCTCGATCTCTTGCCAGAATTTCTTCTGAACCGGAGACAAGGCATGAATAATGAGCCATCCACGAATTAGTTCGACCGCAACAAGTTCCACACTTTGACCATCTGGAAGCCATCCAATGGCAAGCCATCTGGGCGGCTCGTCCTTCGACTCGCGACGAATGCACTCAGTAACCGCAAGCCAAGCGCTAAGCACCTGCTTTTCCGTCAGGTGCTTTTTAGCGTTGGGATGAATCTCAACATCCATGCATCTTCTCCTCCATCTTACCCAATTTCGTATGACGAAAGTCCACTGTCGCCAATTCTTAAGCCGGCACGCGTTGGAGAGCAGGAGTCGAAACAATGATTGAAGGACGCTCTAGTACGGCCCAGGCGCCGAGGCAGGAGCACATGCGCCAAGGACGAACGTTTTCGTAGCGCGCGAGGATATTGCCGTCGCGATCGATAAAGGCAATGTCGATGGGATAGGCCATAAAACACGTATGGACCGCAGAGCAGCGTGGAAACGCCATGACGAGCGGCAGGCCGTTGGCGGCAACCGGACGCCGTCCCAGCATGCCGCGCAGGCGCACGACAAACGACTCCGCCACCACAAACTCGGCCGGCGTCCAACCCAGCCTGTTGAGTGCCCGCGCGTAAGCGATGTAGGACGAGACCGCGGTCACATGACCACCCCCGGACGCCATGGATCGACCGTCACCGCGCGCTCGTGCGACAACGTTGTCGGCGCCCCCAGCGGAACGCCAACGATGCTGAGAGAAGTCGGCCACGGCTCATAGTGCATGGTGCAGGTGTAGGTCCTAAACGTACCGGTTAGGGAGAGCAGGCCACCATCTGATGCCTTCGCGCCTTGCTCGCTCGACACTTCGATCTGCAAGTCATAGCCTTCCATGGCATTCAGAATTTGAGTCTGGACCGTCACCGAGGCATCGGCAGAGTTCTCGTCACCCTCCCCGCCCGGTGCCACAGCGTGCGCCAACACGATGTCGGGCACCACGCGGTCGAAGCGCGCGACAGCGCTGGCAAAGATCATGACGTTGTACACGATGAGTGCCAGCACCAGCAAAACGGGCGTAACCACTGCCATCTCAACCGTCGCTTGGGCGCGCTCCTCGCGCAGACGCATGCGGATACTCATTACGACCCACCGCCCAGAGCGCCAACCAACGTGGCGACATCGACGGTGAGCGGGATGGAGCCGCCGCCGGGCAGAGGAATCTCCGCAAGTGTGAACACCGTGCCGCTAATGGTGCGTTCGACTTGATATTCCAACGCCTCGCAAAGCGCCTTGGGATCGGTCACGCCCAACGGAATACTTCGCAGTTTGTCTTGCGCTTGAGAGAGACCCGCAATGTCAGACCCCGGACTCTTAATGACATTGGCGGAATCGGTCAGCACCGGCTTTCGCAGGCGCAAGTCGCACGGTTCCAAACCCAGCGCCGCCACGGACGCCGAAACGGTATCGCCGAGCCACGGTGCGATGGAGCCCAACGCGCCGCTGCCCCCTCCTAGGCCTTTAATCATCTCGTCCATAAGTTCGTCGGCCGAACCTTGGATATCACCGTATCCTACGAGTAACCGTCCCCAAACATCCATGACGCCGTCGAGCACGCCGGCAACGCCGCCCGAGCGCTCCTTCAATGTCGAGAAAAATCGCGAAAACACGTTGTTTTGCGCCGTCGCCTCATCGGGCGCCAACACCGCGGCAGAGATAGCACCGCGATCGCCAAGCCTGACTGCCGTGTTAAACGAAGAGTTGAGCTCATCGGGGCTCGAGATGGCACCTGAAACCGCAAAGGCAACCACGCCGTTACGACCGGGCGGAGCGATACGCGGACGCTCGCCCGAAAGCGCTTTAATGGCCTGGTCAAACGCATTGCCTACACGATCGGCCTCATCCTCGGTCCGACGCTCGAGCTCGAGCTCTTTGTTGCGACATTCGACGTAGTCTTCCAGGGCCTCTTTGAATTCATTGAAGTGGTATTCGAAGCCGTTTTCGATAGAAGTCGAAGGCGCTGCAACGGCACCGAGCGACGAAACGCCAAAATGGCATCTGTTGCATCTGTCCTGCCCGTCATAATCAGCAACCGAGGCTAACCCGCCTGGCGACCCCTTCTTATAGTTGGGGCAACTCGTTCCGTAATGCAGATACGTCTTGCCATCGATGGCACTGGTCGGCCACGCCGCATCGGTATAGAGTTCCGTCGCTCGCACCTCGTCAGCGTTGCGCGGCAACAGCGGGATATGGAAAGTGACTGCATCTCCGTCCTCGGTTACATATGCACGATTGACCTCTGTACTCGCATAGGTGTAAAACGCCTTGCGCGCCGCCGACTCCGCCTTCGTCTCGACGCTTGAGCCCTGAGGTGCCTCGTTTGCAAGGCGCAAGCGGTAATAGGCTTTCGCGCGATCGAGCGCCACTTGCGGCTCCCATGTGACACTCGAGGCATAGTGCGGATTCTCAATATCCGAAAGCTTCGCCAAGCTCTTCGCGCGTTCCCACATGCACGAACAGCTTCCGACTACGTCTTTGTCCGATCCACCACAATCCGCCAGCCAAGCGCGCTCTTTAGCCTTCGCCGTGCCCTCAGAAGCCTTCCGCAGCTCCTCGGCTGCACGCTCTAAATCATCTGATGTGTCTTTAATGGCATCGGTCGAGATCTCTGACCCTTTGAGCGCAGCGAAGTCCGACTCGGATGTCCTGGGCACAGCAAGCGCCGTACCGGTATAGGTCACACTATCGGTATCCTGGGCCGACACCGCCTGCGTGGCACGCGCGGCAATCAGATACGGCAGAGCCGTCTCGATTTTCTGTAAGCCTTCCGATGCGCTTTTGGCAAACTTGTTGCGCGTTTTAATGATCTCAATCCCGGTGTCGACCATATTGCCGGCAACTGGTTCGGCACCCGGGATGAGGATGGCGACCAGGCCCGTCCCGATCGTGGCAAACCCCGCCAGGCCCAGACTCAAGATGCTCGCATCAACCACCGTGGCAGCCGTGTGATAGGACGACACTGCGTTGGCACCCGCCAGCGCGCCGCTATCGGCCGCCACCTGGGTGTCCCCCGCGCGCGACATGCTCCATATCGCCGCCGTCGACGAAAACAGCAGCGTGAGCACCACCAAGATGACCACCGCAGAGGAAAGCGTGGTGTAGGCACCGTCTTCGATAAACAGGTCGATACCGGCTCGGCCCATAAAGCCGCCTCGCTTGCGATGGCAGCTCGGACGGCGCGTCAAAACGCGTCTAGACCAGAAACGCTTAATCCCATGCAGCAATCCACGAATCATAATCTCCCTCCAGCCATTCAGGACGCGATTGATACGAAACATCGACCTTGAGCTCAACGTAGCCGCCCTCGGCGGTACCACCCATAGCTTGCGCAAACGCACCGATCACAGGCAACGGCTTGACCTCGCCGGAAACGGACACGGACGAGACGCCACCCGCATCGGCCCGACCAAGCTCGATATCCCACGACAGCGGCCCGCCGGCATGAAAGATCGAAACGTTGGGCACTGCGGCAAGCCGGCGGCGGGTGAACTCCTTAAGATCGTCGTCCTCCGCCGTCGTCGTGGTCATGAGCCGCGCGGTCTCGGCGGCGGCAGACTCCATGACCGCGCGCGTATAAAGCAGGCACACCGGTTGCAGTGCGAGAAGGATGAGCGTCAGAAACGTCGGCAGCAAAAAAGCGGCCTCGACCGTAGACTGCGCCCGGTCCTCGCGCGCGATATCAATACAACGCGATGTCCTTAGCGCCCGCGGCGGCGTCGATAACCGACGTCGAGGCAACGCCATGGGATGCCGCCCGCTCAGCCAGTGCCGCCAAGCGCCCATCGGTGCCAGCACGCCAAAGCCCCGCGATCGCCAGCACGATCGATAACAGCACCACTGTAACGATGGCGTATTCCACAGTCGCTTGGGCAACCTCTTCACGCAGAACGCCATGCATTTCACGACCCCTCCTTTGTGCTTATTGTTTGCGGGACCAGGCGCACGGCGCGCAGACGACACGAAGCATCGCCAGTATCCGCGGCAACCGTCACCATATCGACCCAGCCGCGCCCATCGCGCACGATGGCGCCCCATACGTTGCCCTTAATATCGAGATAGCCGCTCAGGGCGAGCTGGGCCGTTGGCACCTCGCGGTAGGCGCGTAACATATCCGCCGCCGCCTCGGTCATCGGTCGGTCCTCGGACCATGCAAGCCGGACCGCAATCGCGTTGTCCTCAGGCGAATCCGTCGCAGTGCCAGACCGCTTGTCGAGCGTCCGCAGAAAGGTTTGCGCCGTGACAGCGACATCCGAATCGTCCGCATCTCGCATCTCATCTTTTTGAGACGCCACCGCCGAATCTGAGCCCGAATCGAAGGCGGCCCCAGGACGCTGCTGCTGCGCGGCGTTAAGCCCCCAAAGCACCGCCGCTATCGCCACGGTCAGGCAAGCAAACACCAGCAGCACCCCGATGGGGCGCTCGCCCTCTACAGGCTGTTGATGCCCTCGCTGATAGCGTTCCATAGATCTTGGACCTTGCCTTTAAATGCAACGATGGCAATAATCGCGATCACCACAAGCACGCCCACCAAAATGGCGTACTCGGTGGTACCCTGCGCGCTCTCCTCCCGCAACAGCTCCTTGGCATGCTGGCGAGCGCGGATCGCCCGGCAAAAAGCCCAGTTCCAAGCCTTGTCAGCAACTTCGACCATCGTGTTCATGTATTCCTCCCTACATCATCCCGCCTGCTCCCAGCAGCGGGCCCAATATGGACAGAAGCAACGCCGGCAAGATGAGTGTGCCGGTGGGAATCAGCAGCTTGACGGGTGCACGCTCGATCTCGCGCTCGACCGCGGCACGGTGAGCTGCACGGATCTCGCGACTTTGAGCGGCCAGTGTCTCGGCAAGTGGGGCACCCAGGGCGAGCGCCTGCCCCACCGTGATGGCAAAGGTCTCGAGCGCTCGTACGTCCAGGTCGCGCGCGGCGGCCAACAACTCGTCCTCACGCGTGCCCACGCCCACCTGCCACGCCATGCAGGCCCGCTCAAGGCGAAGAGCCAGCACCGACCGGCGGTTGGCGCAGAAAATCTCAAGCGCCGCATCAAACGAAAGACCGGCCGAAAGACCCAAGCGCACAACATCGATCATCTCGGACACTTCGCCGAGCGATACTCGCGCCGGGCCGCCCGCTCCAACCGCGCCCTTCATTCGCGCGGCCAGAGCATCGACCACCGAGCGACCCGCGGCAGCGACCAGCACCGTCTCGCGCTTGCAGGCCCCTGCGATCTTGCGCGCATCCGCCCGATCCAAACCCGTCGCGACAAATACACTCAGGGCACACAGGCAAGCCACAACTGCAACCAGGGCGCTCATAGCTCCACCCTCATAATGCGCCGGATAACCACCAGGGCAACGACGTTGAGGGCTAGACCCAGCACCACAGCGCCCGCGCCGGCAGGCGTCGCAAGACCGCGACGAAAATCTGCCGAAAGCAGCGCCAACACCGCGCACATGCCCGCCGGCATCGCCGCGACCATATGCGCCGACATGCGAGCCTGCGACGTCTTGACATCCAAGCGGCGCTTGAGCTCAATGCGCTCCCCCACCATGCTCGACGCCTCGGACAGTAAGTCGGCAAGCGGAGCGCCGGTGCGCTGTGACACCTTAAGCGCCAAGGTCACAAGCGAAAGACCGGGAGCGTCGATGCGCACGAGCAAGTCATCGAGCGCATCGGTCGCCGAGATGCCGCAATCGATCGCCGCCGCCACCCGCAAAAACTCGGTATGCACCGGCTCTTGCGCATGAGCGCCCACAAAGCGCATGCCCTGGGCCAGCGAATGTCCCGAGGCAAGCGACATGGAAAGTGCGGTAAACGCCTCGGGCATGGCCTCTTCTACATCGTGTTGCTCGCGCCGGCTCTCAAAGCCATCCCGGGCGGCGCCAACGGCAATCGGAGCAACAAATCCCAAGGCAAATCCGAGGGGCGATAACGACACTATCGTTAGCAAAACGCAGCAGACACCGCTCGATAGCAGCAGAAACGCCAAACGCCCCGAAGCATCCTCGATCACGAGGCCAAGGCGACGCGCCGAAGCCAGCGATGCCCACGAACGGGCAATCTTTTTCAGCAGATCGTTTTCCACCAGCTCACGCGGCAGCTTCTCTGCCACCGTCTCGAGCGCCTGACGCGCCAGCTCCGCCGGCGGCACCTGCGGCACACGAGGTTCCACCCCGCACGCCGTCGCGACAGAAAACCCTGCCAAACCCCCTACGACGAGGGGCACAGCGACCTCCATTCGTCCACCTCCTCTTGTGTGAGCGTCCCCGACCGCAGGCCTTCTGCGATAAACGGCGGCTCGCGGTCAAGCGTCCAGGTGCGCTCGGCGGCATCGAAAGCCACATAGCGCTCGAGCTCTACGCCGCCCGACGCGGCGCGACGCACCCCCGAATACGAGGAGACGAAGCGCCTGCCATCGGCGTGGCGCTCGGACATCACGATGCCGTCGAGCGCCATGGCAATCTGCTCCTCGATGAGCTCGCTCGGCAGATCGATGCCATAACGCGCAAGCAACGTCAGACGCACCACTGTCTCCTGTTCTGAACCCGCATGAAGTGTGGTGAGCGACCCGTCGTGGCCCGTGTTCATGGCCTGTAACATGTCGCAGCACTCGGCACCGCGCACCTCGCCCACCACGATGCGGTCGGGGCGCATGCGCAGGGCATTGGTCACCAGGTCGCGGATCGTCACCGCGCCCTCGCCCTCAATTGAAGCCTCGCGCGCCTCTAGACGCACCACGTGCGGATGATGCGCAAACTTGAGTTCGGCAGAGTCCTCGATCGTCACGATGCGCTCGCCGGTGGAAATCTCGCACGACAGCGCGTTGAGCAGCGTGGTCTTGCCCGACCCCGTGCCTCCCGCAACCGCCAAATCCTGCCGCAACGACACCGCGCACGACAGCAGCTGCGCATACCAAAGCGGCAGTGACCCCAACCCCACAAGCTCGTCCAGCGAACAGATACGGTCCGAGAACTTACGGATGGTGAGGATTGGCCCGTCGATCGCCACGGGTGGAATCACCGCGTTGACGCGATAACCCGTCTTGAGGCGGGCATTGACGATGGGGCTACGCTCGTCGATACGACGGCCAAGCGGCGAGATGATACGGTCGATGAGTACACGGATCTGCTCGTCGTCCTCAAACGTGTGCTCGATGGGATACAAAACGCCACTGCGCTCAAAAAAGGCAGAACGACAGCCGTTGATCATGATTTCGGTAACGGTGTCGTCCTCGATGAGCGGCTGCAACGGCCCCAAGCCCACCACATCATCCAAAATCTCGTCGATGATGGTCTCGCGCTCGGGCGTCGCGAGATCGGTCGGCTCCTCAACATTGAGCGCCGCCTCCACCGCGGGACGCAATTCCGAGCGGGCAAGTGCCGGGTCGATATAGGCGCTGATACGCGCCACTTCGTCGTAACCCATGCGGTCCATCACGGCGCGCTTGGTGCGTCGTTTCACCGCGCGGCGACGCCCCGCATCTACAGGCGCTGCCGCCGCTGCAGCGCCGGCAGCCTTAATCCTCGTTTGCAGGCTCATCGCTGATCACCCTCGCGCGACCAGGGAAGGCGGATACGCGGGCGTTCGGTGCGCGTTGCACGGTCGGCGACCATATCGCTCCAAGGGCCGACGGCGCACCCCAGTTCCACGAGCATCTCGCGCGTGGCCTCGCGCACGCTGGTCGCAAAAGCGCTGGTCTGCCCCACTGCCTCGTCAGCGCGTCCAAACGCCATGAGCGCGGCGAGATCCTGCCCGCCATCGGCGATACGAATCTTGGAGCTCAACGCACAGGCAATCTCAAAGCGCATGGCGACGTCCTCGTCTGCCCCGCGCGCACCGAACCGGTTGAATACAGCGCTCATGCGCGTGCGCGGCACACCTACTCGACTTGCCAGTTCAATGACGCGCGACGCCAACGTCGCGGACGACACCGCAGCATCGCCAACGACCAGGCAACGGTCGCTCGCCGCCACCGCAGCCGCCACGGCATCGCCCCAAAAGACCGAGGTATCGATAAAGACCACGTCGGATTCGCGACGCAAAACATCGAGCAATAGCTCCACCGGACGTGCCATGAGCTCGGCCTTCTCGGGGGCCGCGACAGGCCCCCAGAGCGTGACGCCCGGGGCGACGCGCATCGATGCGGCCACGATATCCGGCTCGGCAAGTGCACCCGCCGCCGACGGCTCGATAAGCGTCGCTATATCATGTGGGGCATCGACACCCAACAGATCGTATAGGTTTCCAAACATGAGGTCCAAGTCGAGCACAGCGGCACGCAAACCCAACAGCGACGCCGTATGCGCCATGGTGGCAACGATCGTCGACTTGCCGCAACCGCCCGAACCCGAGACGGCGCAGACGACCGGCGCCCGACGCGACGGAATCGAAGCGTCCGCCGACGGCGCGGGGGCTGACGGTGCAGGAACCGACGACACGGACGCGGGCGATAACATCCCCGTCTCCCCCGCCGCGGTCACGCGCTGAGCCCAAGCCGGCATGTCAGGCTGCCCGGGCTGCGGTTCCGAAGCCAAAGACGCAGCGGCACACGGCTCGTCAGCCCCGGCAAAACCCTCGACCTCGTCGAGCTCATCGGCCAGATTTACGCCATGCACGTATCCCATATCTTCAGCCAGAAAGTCATCGCCATACGGTACCGGCCTTCCAGCGTCATCGTATGAAAGGGGGTCCCGGGGGCGCCGACCATGCTCGGCTTCCGCTTTTCCATATTCATCAACACGCGGGCCTCTTGTAGCGCGAGGCGCCCCGGGTTCCCTATCAACAAAAGCATCGGGCTCAATCGTCATGCGCCGATCGGAATCAACCGTTCCCTCACCCGCGCGCCCGTTGCCGCACAAACTGTGCGCAGCGATGACCTCGGTCGCCCCCGCGCGAAACAGCCCCTCGATATCCGACGGGTCGAGCGTCTCGATCAACACGACGACGCGACTCACACGGCCCTCGGCCGTCAGGCGCGCAACGGTCTTCCGCACGTCTTCGGTATCGAACAGAGATGCCGCGATGATGGCGGCACCGCGGCGCGAGGGAAACGCCCGCGCCATGGATACCAGCCCGTCCAGATCCCCCACGCGAAGCACCTGTGCGCCCACATCGCGGCCCTCGACTTCCTGCTGTAGCAGCCCGTAATCGCCGCATGCGCAGCACGCAAGCCAGATCGCCTTCATCACTCGTCGCCTCCGCTCTTTTTGCCGCGCGCCGTGGCGGGAATCGTCAAGCTGACCGTTCCCTTTCCCGAGGCTCCCAGCAATTCCTTGACATCTTCGGGGTCTGCCGCCAGCGTCACCCACTCGATCTTGCCTTCACGCGTGGTGCCGGCATCTTCGCTGGTATCGATCACGTACGCGCCGCACAAACGATCGGTCACGCCATCTTTTTGCACGTACACGTCCACATAGCTGCCCACGCCCGTGGCGCCGCCGACCGAGTGCTCGGCATCGACCGCCACCGAAACGGCAACCTTGCCTTTAGGCACCTCGAGCTTGTGGCTTTCGGCCTTGGTGTAGACATTGCAAATCACGGCGTTTTTGGGAATGCGCGAGGTCGTCACGTCGCCGCGCACCTGACGCAGCTCGGCCGCCGCATCACGCGGCAACAGACTCGCCAGCCATTCCTGAGTTATGACATTAGTCTCGTCGAGGGTCTCGCCCACATCGATATCGCGCGCCGCGACGCACACCTCAACGCGGTCGCCGCCGTATTTTGCCAAAGTCTCGGCCTGGGCCTGCTCGGCTTGCGAGCGGATCGACGAGCCGTAGACCATGCAGAGCGCCGCGGCAAGCACGCCCGCGACCAGACTGATGGCGATGCGCTTGCTCTTGTTCACGGCCGCTCCTCTCATGGCGGTGCCGGGCAAATGCCCGTACCACCATTGTCTGGGCGGCCAAGGCGCAAAGCGGCGCAATCGCAATCTTGGTTTTACGTGTCAAACCAATTGCTGACCAAAAGCTGACCAGCCCGTCAAGCTCGTGGCAAGGTTTTGGTCAGAACGTCGGCAAAACGCATATTTCGAGACGCTTTGGCAGCAAAAAAGCCGCCTCCCAAGCAGTTGGGTGACGGCTGTCATAGGAAAATTAAATTACAGATGGACATCGGGGTCGAGCATTTGGGCACTCACGCGCATGGATGACGCCAGGTTTTGGAACGTTTCCAGACGCAGGCTGTCGATCTGCCCGGCGTCCTCGGCCTCGCGAACGGCGCAACCCGGCTCATGGGTATGTGTGCAATCGCCAAACCGACACGCGCGTGACGCCTCGACAATCTCGGGGAACGCGCGAGCCAACCCGCGTTCGTGGCCCACGAGCGGCAGGCTGCGCAGGCCCGGGGCATCGGCGATCACGCCGGCGTCGCCCGGCAGCGCCACCATCACGCGCGCAACCGTGGTGTGGCGACCTTGGTCATCACGCTCGCGCACGCCGCCAGTGGCCAGCGCATCGTGGCCCAGCAGTGCATTGAGCAGCGTTGACTTGCCGGCACCCGACTCGCCCAAGATCATGGCACAGCTCCCAGCCGGCACGCAAGCGCGCACCTCGTCCAGGCCGAGGCCCTCGGCAGAAGACGTCACGATCACGCGCACGTCCGAACCCACCAGACGGCGCACGCGGTCCAGATCGCGCTCGAGCTCATTGGCGTCGCAGCGGTCGGCCTTGGTGAGTACCACCACCGGCTCGGCATCGCAGTCGAGCGCCAACACCAGCGAGCGTGCCACGCGGTCGAGCAGCACCTCACCGGCACCGAGCGCCTGCACGATTAGCACGCTATCCACGTTGGAGCAGAGCACCTGGCGCTCCCCACGGGCACGGCCGCGCCAACGCTCAAAGCTCGTACGGCGCGGCAGCACGCACTCAATCACGCCCATATCGTGCCCGGGAGCGCGGCGCACCGCCACACGGTCGCCCACGGCAGGCAGCAGGACCTCGTCCTCGCCGCGCGACCTGGCAAACCCCACGGCATGCTCGGCGCGAAAGGTGTCGTCGGCAGTGGCCACCAGCGGAAACCCGCGATCTAAGCGCACCACGGCGCCAAGCTGCATCTGCTCGGGCTCCTCAGCATGTGCGCAGAAATCATCAAAGGCAGTCTGCTGGGTTTCATCGACCGGCAGGTCATCAAACGCCGGAACGTCCTGCAGCGCGTCAAGCCCCGGCACGCTTGCCAGCAGCTCCTCGGCAGATGCGGGGGCCTCGGTCGCAAGCTTCCGACGACGATCGCGCTTAGCCCGCGCCCCCGTCGTCTTTTTCTTCGCTTTAGCCTTAGCCTTGCCCACAAGCGCCTCCCAGCACCATAAATCACAACTGAGCAGGTATTTTAAATCAAAAAGAGCTGGCCGGGCAAAGCCCCAAATCAAAAAGAGCCGGTCGAGCATACGCTCGATCGGCTCACAAACTTTCCCTCAGCTTACGGTCCCGAGAGGTTGTCCGAAGGCCCGACCGCTGAGAGGGGTTTCTTCTGAGCGATCCCGCAGCGCGAAGCGCGAGGACCAGCGAAGAAGAAACCCCGCAGGCGGTCGGGCCGGTGGGAAGGATGGCCTTTCGACCTACTCCTTCTCGACCGCGCGCATGATCGCCTTGTAGATCTCCATAAGCGGGATGATCAGAAAGGCCAGACCCAGCGCGGCAAGAACGCCCTTGAGCTCAAGCGTCACGGGGCCAAAGAACATCTCGGCAAGCGTCGGCTGCACGGTCACGATCACCGTCAGCACCAGTGCCAGCGCGGCAGAAGCCCACAGCCACTTGTTCTGCTTCTTCATGGTGAACAGCGACGCACGACGGCTGCGCATATTAAAGCAGTGGAAGATCTCGACCATGTTGAGCGTGATGAAGGCCATCATCACGCCTTCCTCGTCGGCATTACCGGCGATCATATCGGCGATGTGGATGTAGCCCATGTCAAAGTACACGCCCACAAAGAAGCTCGCCAGCACCAGCACGGTGATGATTAGGCCCTGGACCACGCAGTCCAGACCCATATGTCCGGCAAAGACACCGTCCTTGGCGTTGCGCGGCTTGCGCTTCATGATGTCGCCCTCGGCATCCTCCATGCCCAGCGCGAGCGCGGGGAAGCAGTCGGTGACCAGGTTCACCCACAGCAGCTGCACCGGCTGGAAGATGGTAAAGCCGATGAGCGTGGCGATGAATACCGAGAAGACCTCGGCAAGGTTGGCCGAAAGCAGGAACTGGATGACCTTGCGGATGTTGTCGTAGATGCGACGGCCCTCTTCGCAGGCACCGATGATGGTGGCGAAGTTGTCGTCGGCAAGCACCATGTCAGCGACGTTTTTGGTGACATCGGTACCGGTGATGCCCATGCCCACACCGATGTCGGCGCGCTTGATGGACGGGGCATCGTTGACGCCGTCGCCCGTCATGGCGACGATCTGGTCGCGCGACTTCCAAGCCTCGACGATGCGTGTCTTGTGCTCGGGTTGGACGCGGGCGTACACGCCGTAGTCCTCGATGTGCGCGTCGAGTTCCTCGTCGCTCATGCGATCGAGGTCGGCACCGGTGATGGCATGGTTGCGATCGGTGACGATGCCCAGCTGCTTGGCGATGGCCACGGCGGTGTCGATGTGGTCGCCCGTGATCATGACGGTGCGGATACCGGCGTCGTGCGCCTCGCGGATGGCGTCGGCGACCTCGGGGCGGACCGGGTCAATCATGCCGGACAGGCCGCAGAAGACCAGGTCGTGCTCGAGCGCGGCGGGGCTGCAGTCGGCCGGGACCTCGGTGTAGGTGCGGCTTGCCAGCGCCAGTACGCGCAGGGCCTCGTCGGCCATGGCCTTGTTGGCGGCCACGAGCTCGGCGCGACGCTCCTCGGTCAGGGGGACGACCTTATCGCCGTCGTAGATATGGGTGCACAGGCCGATCACCACGTCGGGCGCGCCCTTGGTGTACTGCTCGTACTCGCCGTCCAGGGTCTCGACGACCACAGACATCATCTTACGGCCCGAGTCGAACGGGGCCTCGCCCACGCGCGGATGCTCGGCAGTCAGGCCGGTGAGCCCCGCCTTGCCGGCGTCGTTGACGAGCGCGCACTCGGTCGGCTCGCCCACGGCCTCGCCCAGCTCCTCGTCCCACTGGGCATCGGAGCACAGCGCCATGCCGGCCAAGAACTTCTCCTTGGGCGCAGCGAGCTCGTGCTTGACGACGGTCATCTTGTTCTGGGTAAGGGTACCGGTCTTGTCGGAGCAGATGGTCTGCGTGCAGCCGAGCGTCTCGACAGCAGAAAGCTTGCGGATAATCGCCTGGCGCTTGGCCATCTTGGTCACGCCGAGCGAAAGAACGATGGTCACGACGGCGACCAGGCCCTCGGGGATGGCGGCGACGGCGAGCGAGACGGCAACCATAAAGGTGTCGAGCAGGGCAGTCGGGTCAGTAAGAACGTTGCCCACGCCGTGACGGATGATGTCAACGCCAAAGATGACGACGCAGATGACGATAACCATGATGGTAAGGATGCGGCTGAGCTCGGCGAGCTTCACCTGCAACGGCGTGAGCTCTTCCTTGGCCTCGGCCAGGGCGCCGGCAATCTTGCCCATCTCGGTGTTCATACCGGTACCTACCACGACGGCGCGACCGCGACCGTACACCACGGTGGAACCCATATAACACATGTTCTTGCGGTCGCCGAGCGGCACGTCGTCGGTGCCCGCGGCGAGCTCAATCACGTTGGTGTGCTTTTCAACCGGCACGGACTCGCCAGTCAGTGCAGCCTCTTCGATCTTCATCGTGGCGCTCTCGAGGACGCGGCAGTCGGCCGGGACGGAGTCGCCCGCCTCGAGCATGATCACGTCGCCGGGCACGAGCTCGGCGCTCGGCAGGTGCACGAGTTTGCCGTCGCGCAGCACCTTGGACTGCGCCGCGCTCATCTCTTGCAGGGCTTCGAGGGCCTCCTCGCTTTTAGCCTCCTGGACCACGCCCAGCACCGAGTTGACGATAACGACGAACATGATGATGGCGACATCGGCAAAGTCCGCCTCGCCCTTGACCATGCCCGTGAGCGCGCTGATGACGGCGGCAACGATCAGCATGATGACCATGGGGTCGGCCATCTGCTCAAAGAAGCGCTTCCACAACGGCGTCTTCTCGGCTTCCTCGAGCTTGTTAGGGCCTGTCTTGGCGAGGCGCGACGACGCCTCGTCGTTGCTCAGGCCGAGGTTCTCATCGACACCTTGGTCGCTGAGTACCTCCGCCGCGGCGGACAGGTATTCCTTTTGCATATAGAGTCCCCTCCTGGGATTCGGGCCACTCAGCAGATTGATGCCCGATCATAATTCCCAGGAGAAGGGCAAGGGCTCATCAAGGCTGCCGTGCTGAGCGGCAGTTGATAGTGGAGCTATGGTACCCCAAAGCGGCGCGTCTAGCCAAAACATTCCAATTGGAAACACGGCTCGAGTGCAACGATGCAGACCGTATGATGTTCGACATTGATAAAACGTTTTTTCTTCGGTGCATCATCAAACTGAAATATCGCCCAGATAGCAGCGGTTAGAACGGTTGGTAAAGTTTTTGCATATACCGTTTATTCGCAAAAAATGAACTTCTAATTCGGCATACGGTCGATTTTTTGGGGTATTCGGCCGGCATTTCGTTATAATCATCTCAGTTTTATTTCTTATGGTTTATCTATCAGCGCAAGACGATGTCAGATGGAGGTCTGAATGTACAAGCGCACCAAGATTGTATGCACCATGGGTCCCGCCTGCGATAGCGACGAGACCATCCGCGAGATGATCAAGGCGGGCATGAACGTCGCCCGTTTTAACTTCTCGCACGGATCCTACGACGAGCACCACGGTCGCATCGAGCGCGTCCGTCGTATTTCCAAGGAGCTCGATCTGCCCGTCGGCATCCTGCTCGACACCAAGGGCCCCGAGATCCGCACCGGCTTCCTTGAGGGCCATGCCAAGGTCACGCTTGTTGCCGGCAGCCAGGTCACGGTGACTGCTGCCGAGACCTCCGAGGAGCTCCAGGGCACCGCCGAGCATTTCTACCTCGACCACCTCGAGCTGCCGCGCGAGGTGCACGAGGGCAGCACGATCCTCATCGACGACGGCCTCATCGGCCTCACCGTCGATAGCGTCGAGGGCCAAGATATCCTTTGCACCGTTCAGAACGGTGGCGAGCTTGGTGAGAAGAAGGGCGTGAACGTGCCCAACGCGAAGCTCTCGCTGCCGAGCATCACCGAGCAGGACCGTTCGGATATCCTCTTCGGCTTGGAGGAGGGCATCGACTTCATTGCCGCCTCCTTCATCCGCGACGCCGATGGCGTGCGCGAGATTCGCCATCTCTGCTGTGAGAACGGCGGCGAGCACGTGGACATCTTCCCCAAGATTGAGTGCGCGCTGGCGGTCTATCACTTCGACGAGATCCTCAAGGTGTCCGACGGCATCATGGTCGCCCGCGGCGACCTGGGCGTAGAGGTGGCGCCGGAGGTGTGCCCCACCATCCAGAAAGAGATCATCGCTAAGTGCAACGCGGCGAGCAAGCCGGTCATCACGG
This sequence comes from Collinsella sp., assembly GCA_048201895.1. Classification (GTDB taxonomy): domain Bacteria; phylum Actinomycetota; class Coriobacteriia; order Coriobacteriales; family Coriobacteriaceae; genus Collinsella. Next base: position 27,293 of record DBFBGO010000009.1, read on the forward strand.
CCACGCAGATGCTCGATTCCATGATTCGCAACCCGCGCCCCACGCGCGCCGAGGTTACCGACGTTGCCAACGCGATCAACGACGGCACGGATGCGGTTATGCTGTCCGGCGAGTCCGCCGCTGGCAAGTACCCGCTCGAGGCCGTGCGGATGATGGCGAACAACGCGCTCACCACCGAGGCGACGATTCCCGAGCACAAGCCGTTCGATTTCGACCTTATCGATCCCGGCCGCAACCGCGTGAATGCCGCCGTGGGTCTTTCCGCGGTGACCACCGCGTTCAACGTGGGCGCCAAGGCCATCCTCACGCCGACGAACTCTGGCCGCTCCGCGCGCCTCGTGTCCAATTTCCGCCCGGTGCTGCCCATCCAGGCGGCTACGCCCAACGAGTGGGCCATGCGCAAGATGACCGTGTACTGGGGCGTTGAGCCCAAGCTTTCCGGCCACACCGTGGGGAGCATTGCGTACGTGGTGAACAACGCGATGGTCGAGGCTAAGGAGTCTGGCATCGTGAACAAGGACGACCTCGTGGTCGTGACCGCCGGTGACCCCGCGATCCCCGTGATCGTGCCGGGCAGCCAGGTGTCCACCAACGTGGTCTACGTCGCGCAGGTGCTGTAAGAGGTCTTCGAGCGCGAGGCGTGCCGGGGCGGGGCGTGCCGTGTCCCTGCCGCCTTCTGAATTTGATCGCTGTGATGTACGGGCGGAGGTCCAGAATTGGGCCTCCGCCTTGTGCGTTGCTGACGCCTTTTCCCGCAGATGGTCGTTGCTGGCATATCGGTGTTGAACGAGCGTCGCCGATTTGGAGTTGCATGAGGCCGCAACGCGTCGAATGCGGCAGATATGGAGTTATCGGCAGCGTCCCCCTCGCTCAGCGCTGCAGATACGGAGTTATTAACGGCGAGCGCTGCAGACACGGAGTTAAGGACGTCTGCCGGGGCCGGTAACTCCAGATTTGCAGCGCTCGGCGCGGGTAACTCCATATCTGCGACATCGAACGGCGCGTAGCCCCTTATATGCAGAGCTGAGCGGCAGCGTGCACGCACCGGGCCGGGCGAGTGCCGAGTACATCGGCGCGGCGGCCGTCCTACTCCTTTACCGACCGGGCGAAGGCAACGGCCTCGGCGACAGCGTCCTGCGGGGTTGCCCAGCTGGTCACGAAACGGACAAGCCCGCGTCCGGTACCGGAAGGGTCGTCGGCCGCCATGGGCTCGCAGCCGAGGCCCTCGGCAAGGCGCGCCGCTTCTCCCGGCGTGGCCCAGAAGAACTGCTGGTTGCCCGTTGTCGAAAGGAGCGGCTCATAACCGGCGTTTGCGAGGCCGCGCACGAGCTCGACAGCGCAGGCGTTCGCATGCCGTGCGAGCTGCCAGTAGAGCACCTCGCCCGCCGCATCGCGCGTTGCGGGGTCAAAGGCCGCCTCGTACATCACGCCCATCACGCGCCCCTTTGCGGTGAGTTGCCCCGCGCGCTTGGTGAGGTAGGGGAGCCGCTCGATGGCGCGTCTGCCGCGCGCGGTGCGCGGGCTCACCACGAGAGCTTCGCCGAAGAGCATGCCGTTCTTCGTTCCACCCAAGGTGAACGCGTCTGCTCGCTCAGCGATGTGCTGAATGGTGAGGTCTGTGCCCGCCGCCATGCACCCGCTTGCCATGCGTGCGCCGTCCACGTAAACAGCAAGCTCGCGCTCGGCGGCCCAATCACAGAGTGCGTCGAATTCGGTGCGCGTATACACATATCCGAGCTCGCTCGTCTGCGAGAAGTAGAGCATGCCGGGGCGTGTGGTGGCGGCGCCGTTTGCCACGCTGGCGGCCCAAAGCGGCTCCATGCCTAAGCAGGTCAGGCGGCCCAAGGGGTCGCGCGTGGCCAGGAGGCGCCGTCCGTGCGCCTCGATCGCGCCCGTCTCGTGAATGGTGGGGTGTGCGTCGGCGGCGCAGAGCGGGCCCTCGAACTCCTCGGTCAGGCTCGTGATGGCGAGGATGTTTGCCGGCGTGCCCCCGGGAACGAAGGTGACGGAGGCATCTGGTTGCCCGATCTCGGCGCGGATGAGCTCGGCTGCCCGGGAGCAATGCTCGTCGGCTCCGTAGCCCACGCACTGCTCGAGGTTGGTTCGCACAAGCGCGTCGAGAATCGCGGGCGCGGCGCCCTCGCTGTAGTCGTTGCGGAATTGATGCATGGGTGCCTCTTTCATACACGTCGGTTTGTGCGGCCGGATTGAAGGTGCGGCAGTGGGCCGGCGGCTGCTTCAGGATTGAGGGCAACCTCCGGTTCTATTGCCGCGCCTTCACCGTCAACTCGACAGTTTACTCCGACTCCGCCATCGCGGCCCATTGCCAACTTATGTCGAGATTGCCCTTGCGGACGGGCTCGGTTTGCGAGGGAAAACTCGCGCCCATATAATAAGTGCCCGAATAGCACGAGACCGTGGCGCGAGCGAGCTTCTCGGGTAGATTGACTCGCCGCGCAAGGCGATTGACGATGGGAAGGCATGCCATGCAGGCACAGAAAGCAGAGGGCACCAAGGACCTGATCGGGCGCGAGATGCGCGCATGGCAGCGCATGCAGCGTATTGCCGCCGAGGTGTTCGGGCCGTACGGCTTCGAGCCCGTGGAGACGCCTGCCATCGAGCAGGTTGACGTGTTCGTGCACGGCATCGGGCAATCCACCGACGTGGTGCGCAAGGAGATGTTCCGCGTGTT
>DBFBGO010000010.1:0-5491 GCA_048201895.1 Collinsella sp.
CCCCTATATGTTGCAAAACACCCCCGAGCATATGTTCGAAAACACAATATGTTGTGTTTAGAGCAAAGGCGGGATGCCACCTGTAGCACCCCGCCTTTCAACCTCAACCTTCAAGTTGACCTTGAGGCGATTTTTACGTCCCTTTACATGCCGTTCACATCGCCCCCAAACTCCCCCACCCAAGGCACGTGCGGCCCACCACCGCGATGCCAAGTGGCGAAAAATGGGACGGCCCCAGATTGCCCATGCGCGCGCAAAAGCACGCTGTGGCAATCTGGGGCCCGTCCCCAAATACCTATAAATTTGCAGGTCAGCGATGAGTTAACGATGCGCCAGCGGGTGCGCCGCCAGATAGACCTCGGTCAGTTGCGTACGATCGACATGCGTGTAGACCTGCGTGGTCGATATATCGGCATGTCCCAAGATCTCCTGTAGCACACGGAGGTCTGCGCCGCCCGCAAGCATATGGGTGGCAAAGGAGTGACGCAGCGTATGGGGATGGAGTCCCACCAGCCCCACCTGGCGCCCATAGCGCTCACAGATGGCATGAATGCCCTGGCGTGACAGACGGCGGCCGTTCTTATTTAAAAAGACCGCCGAGGTCTCGGTTCCGCGGGCATGGGCCGCCAAGCGGGAACGCCCCTCAGTTACATAGAGCGTCAGAGCTCGCGCCGCGCTTCCCACCAGCGGTGACAGGCGTTCCTTTGAGCCCTTACCGCGAACGAGCACAAAGCCATCGTCGATATGGATATCGCCCACATCGAGCCCCACCAACTCGCTCACACGTAAACCGCATCCGTAGAGCACTTCCAAGATGGCATGATCGCGCAAGCCCATCTCGCCCTCGGGAAAGTCTTGATCGAGCAGCGCCGAGACATCCTCCACCGATAGATACTCCGGCAAACGCTCAGCCTTTTTAGGCAGGCGCAACGCCGCCGTTGGATTTTGGGCCACAGCCCCATCGCGCACCAAAAAGGCATGCAGGCCCTTCACGGCCGCAAGCGCACGCTCCACCGAGGCATCGGAATAGCCCCCATCGCGACGGTCGGCAACAAAGCCCTCCACGACCTGACGAGTCACCTCTTCAAAAGACACAATACCCGCCCGCTCCAGATAGGCGCAGTACGTCGTCAGGTCACGACGATAGGCCGCAATCGTGTGGCGCGCCAAACCCCGCTCGACCGCGAGGTAATCGAGATACTCCCCCGCCGCCACGGCGAGCGACGAGGGAGTAGCTTCGGTATGTTCCTTATTCGCCGGCACCCTTAGTCCGTAGCAAGGTTCATGGGCGTCACCTGCAGACGGTCGACACCCTCGTGCTGGCCGATCGAAGCGCGCACGAACTCGCGGAACAGCGGCTGCGGGTTGGTCGGGCGGCTCTTGAACTCGGGATGAGCCTGGGTTGCCACATACCACGGATGCACGTCGCGCGGCAGCTCGACCATCTCGACCAGGCGCTCGTCGGGCGACAGGCCCGAGATAACCAAACCGGCGTCCTCGAGCTGGTCGCGGAAGGCGTTGTTGAACTCAAAGCGATGACGGTGACGCTCGTAGACGAGTTCCTCGCCATATGCCTCGCGAGCGAGGGTATCGGCGGCGAGCTTGCACGGATAGGCGCCCAGGCGCATGGTGCCGCCCTTCTCGGTCACGTCCTCCTGCGAGCTCATCAGATCGATGACGCTATACGGGCCATCCGGATCGAACTCGGAGGAGCTGGCGCCGGCAAGGCCGACGACGTTGCGGGCGAACTCGCACACGGCCACCTGCATACCCAGGCAAATGCCCAGATACGGAATCTTGTGCTCACGGGCAAACTCGGCCGCGAGGATCTTGCCCTCCAGGGCGCGCTTGCCAAAGCCGCCGGGGACCAGGATGCCCGAGGCGTCGCCCAGAACCTCGGAGACATTCTGCTCGTCGAGGCTCTCGCCGTCGACCAGCTGGACGTCCACATGGCGATCGTAGAAGACGCCCGCATGGTGCAGGGCCTCGATAACCGACAGGTACGCATCGGGCAGCTGCGTGTACTTGCCCACGACGGCGATCTTCACCTTGTCGGCGTGATGGTTGGCGTGATTCTGTTTGCGCAGGAACTCGTTCCACTCGCTCATGTCGCGCTCACGCGGGTCCAGACCCAGGCGCTCGCAAATGCGCAGGTCAAAGTCCTGCTCGGCAAGCAGCTGCGGAACATCGTAAATGCTCGCGCAGTCCTCGTTGGTAAAGACACAATCGGTGTCGACGTCGCAGAAGCTTGCGATCTTTCCGCGGATAGCGTCATCGATATGGTGGTCGGAGCGCAGCACGATGATATCGGGCTGGATGCCAAAGCTGCGGAGCTCCTTGACGGAATGCTGCGTGGGCTTGGTCTTGACCTCGTGGGCGGCGGCGATATAGGGAACGAGCGACACGTGGATGTAGCAGACGTTCTCGGGGCCGGCCTCCTTGCGGTACTGACGGATGGCCTCGACAAACGGTTGGGACTCGATGTCGCCGATCGTGCCGCCCAGCTCGGTGATGACTACATCGGAGCCGGTCTGCTCCTCGATGCGGCGGAACTTGTCCTTAATGGCATTGGTGACGTGAGGAATCACCTGCACGGTACCGCCCAAAAAGTCGCCGCGACGCTCGCGGGCGATCAAGCTCTTATAGATGGCGCCGGTCGTAAAGTTGGAATCGCGGGTCAGGTTCTCATCAATAAAGCGCTCGTAATGACCCAGGTCCAGGTCGGACTCGTAACCATCCTCGGTAACGAAGACCTCACCATGCTGGAAGGGGCTCATGGTACCGGGGTCGACGTTCAGATACGGATCAGCCTTCTGCATCGTTACTTTGTAGCCACGCGACTTGAGCAGACGGCCCAGCGAGGCCGCGGTGATACCCTTGCCCAGAGACGAAACCACGCCACCGGTTACGAACACATGCTTGGTCATATTGAGTTACCTGCGCTTCCCGTAGAAGTTGTTTATCCACATCTTACGGGTCTTCATTGTAATACTCCGCCGCGGACCATTCGCAATTTTTCTCGCGTGAGATTGCATTTCTCAATCTTGAAACAAAACGCCGCCCGGTTTCCCAGGCGGCGTCGCTATGGCAAGGGTTACATGCTGCTATTGATCAGAAACCTCGTCCTCAAGCATTTCTTGAACGAGCATGCCGGTACGGACGCCCTCAAGATACCACTCGCCACGTTCGGTGAGGCAAATGCCATTTGCAAGCTGACCGCCGTCGTCGCTGTAACGCGAGACGACATCAATCATGCCTTCGGAATCCAAGCGATCGATTGCGGCGCGGGCACGATACGGCGAAACCCCCACGCGCTCGGCAAGCGTTTTGCGCGAGAAACCATACGGCCCGCCATTGTCTTCGGTTTGCTGGTCGATCTCCATCAACACCAGCACCTCGACACGCTTCATATCGCTGACACTCGCACGACCCTTGCCCGCCATAGCAGCCTCCTCAAACCGAGCACGAACATCTAACGCGCCGTGCGCGACCGACACACCTCACGATGGCAGGTAATATCCATCATGCGGCATCCCGCTAAGGATGAAACAGTTACGGTTATTGTATACCGCTCAAATTGTTTCTAGGCAGGTAAACAGCTATTTTTCGCCGAAATAGGCGCTTTATTGATCAAAAAGCCGTATCGGGCGCTAACCCGATACGGCCAAAATGCAATGCAATTACCGCGGTGCTTCAAACTTAGCGATGGAAGAAACCGCGGCGCTCAAACTTGGGCTCGCAGCACACGTTGATACCCAGTTTGCGCAGTACCGTCTCGTCCGTCGGCGAGATAATCACGCTAAAGAAGGCATCGCAACCGCGCAGCTGCTCCAGGCCCGAAAGGACGCGAGCGGCCGCCTCACTCGTGGCCGAGGTGATCGACAGCGCCATAAGCGTCTCGTCGGTGTGGAGGCGCGGGTTTTTGCTGCCCAGGAAATGCGTCTTGAGCTTGCTGATGGGCTCGATCGCTTCATCGCTAATGACCTCGAGCTCAAGGTCGACGCCCGAGACATGCTTAAGTGCATTCATGATGAGCGAGCTCGCGGCGCCCAGGCGCGTGGAAGTCTTGCCGGTCACCACGGAGCCATCGGGCATGACCATGGCACCCACGGGACCACCCGTCAGCTGCTCCCTGGTGAGGGCCGCCGAGCGCGCCGGTGAGTAGTTCTTATCGATGCCGGCTTTCTTCATAATAATCTTGAGACGGTCGACTTGCTCATCGCCCACGCCGGTACGGCGCACATTTTCGACCGCGGTAAAGTAGCGGCGGACGATCTCCATCTTGGAAGCGTCGCGGCAGGCATCGTCATCGGTGATGGCAAAGCCGACCATATTGACGCCCATGTCCGTAGGGCTCTGGTAGGGGCTCTTGCCCAGGATCTTTTCCATCAGGGCACGGACTACCGGGAAGGCTTCGACGTCGCGGTTGTAGTTGACCGTGGTCTTGTTGTAGGCCTCAAGGTGGAACGAATCGATGATATTGGCGTCGTCGAGGTCAGCCGTGGCGGCCTCGTAGGCAATATTGACCGGATGCGTCAGAGGAAGATTCCAGACCGGGAAGGTCTCGAACTTGGCATAGCCGGCGGCGGTACCGTGCTTATGCTCGTGATACAGCTGTGAGAGGCAAGTGGCGAGCTTGCCCGAGCCAGGACCGGGGGCAGTGACCACGACGAGCGGTCGGGTGGTCTCGACAAACTCGTTCTTGCCGTAGCCATCGTCGGACACGATCAGATCGACATCGTGCGGATACCCCTCGATGGGATAGTGCAGCTTGGCGGGAATACCGAGCGCGTTCAGACGGTTGCGGAACACATCGGCAGCGGGCTGGCCGGCGTACTGGGTGATGACCACAGCCGCGACAGCAAAGCCGTTGCCGCGAAACAGGTCAACCAGGCGCAGCACATCCTCGTCATAGGTAATGCCGAGGTCACCACGAGCCTTGTTTTTCTCGATGTGGTTCGCGTTGATCGCGATGATAACCTCGACATCGTCGGCGATGCTCTTGAGCATGCGGAACTTGCTGTCCGGTTCAAAACCCGGCAGCACGCGGCTCGCATGATAGTCATCGAACAGCTTACCGCCAAACTCCAAATAGAGCTTGCCACCAAACTGCGAGATGCGCTCCTTAATGTGAGCAGCCTGCAGCTCGATATACTTCGCGTTGTCGAAACCCTGGCGCATATATGGCTCCCGTCCCGTTTCCACTTAATGTTCTAGGCGATTATAACGGAGCCCGCCCTCCCCGATACCCAGACCATCAACAGGCACCAACCAAACACGCCCACCGCAACCACCGGGGACCCGGGGTAGATCATTTGGGACGGGAAACAAGGCACTCAGCACCAACAATGAAAACGTCACAGGCAAAGCCAAAGCCAGCGAACGGGCGCCAGAGTAGGCAAAGCGCCCTCTGCACCAACAATGGAAAGCACCGCAGGCAGAGGACGGACAGCGAGCGACGTCCAGGACGTACAAGTTGGCATGAAAAAGG